>NZ_NGJU01000009.1 GCF_003987495.1 Vagococcus salmoninarum | reverse complement strand
TAGCTATAAAACAGCTAGGGGCAACTTCTTCTGATTGGGCGACAAAGGTTCTTTTACATTTACGACAAAGAAACCGTTGTTTCTTTAACTCGATATAAGCTGGCCGATTGGCCAGATGAAGCCATTTGACCCTTGAAGTTAGAAAGCCATTCTTAACAATTAAAAAATCAGTATTTTCTCGGTCACAACAATTACAATGAGTGGGTATATAAGTCAGCGTAGCAAAATAAAGAGTCGCGGTGACCCCTTTTATTTTTTGTTCAACACATGCTTTTTCAGCAAATGTGATATTGGGGTCTTTTAAATTTAGTGATAATCGGATATAATCATTATGAAACATATGAATCTTCCTCCCTGAATTGGTCTTAGCAACTTTATTCTAACTGGAAAGTTCATATGTTTCTATTTTTTTGCATAAAAATAGGTGTGAATGAATTTCTTCATCCACACCAAAAATTATACAGCCTTTTACTGCTGCTCATTGATAGATAACACTATTTTATGCTTAATTAAAAGATCGGTTGTTACTTGGGGAGTTAATCGTTGGTTTATGACGAGACTCTTGGTAAACTGATAAAAAAGCGGCTAGGAGGATAAGATGACTAATATTATTTATTATGATTATGTAGTTGAACCTGTCGGGAGTTTTTTAGTCGCCGTGAGCCAAGAAGGTTTAATGTATCTTGGCTTATTAGAAACCGATTTGAGTCACTTACAAAAGAGTCTTGGGTCTCGTAATCATGTAGTGACATTTCTACAAAAGCCTGAAGTAACTGCTCCTTATAGCAGGGAGTTAGTTGAATACTTTCAAGGGAAGCGCCGAAAATTTGAACAGCCACTAGATCTTAGTTGGTTCGGCACAGACTTTCAGAGAGCCGTTTGGCAAACCGTAGTAGCAGTCCCTTACGGCGAAATTAGTAGTTACTCCGCCTTAGCAGCAAACATTCAGCGACCATTAGCAAATCAGGCTGTTGGCACGGCTGTTGGTAAAAATCCAATCCCAATTGTGATTCCCTGCCATCGAATTTTACGCAAAGACGGTTCCATTGGTGGTTTTTCTGGAGGCTTAGCTTTAAAACGGTATTTACTAAAGATTGAAGGACTCGATTATTAATAAAAAAAGCTCTTTCTCACTCAGTAAAATGGTCTTTAGACTGAGTGAGAAAGAGCTTTAATTTTCGACCATTCAAGCTCACGAATCTCACTAGCAGCAGCTAAAAAAGTCGTCATTAACGTTGAAAAATCGGTAACACAAGTCTGATGTGCCTTAAGGTCTGACTCTAATTGGGAAGTGTACTCTCGATCGATTAAGCTAGCTAGTTGAGTTAGCATGTGTAGCAGCTGATGGTGATAGTGATGGTCTGTTGAACAAGTTCGCTTTAAGTCTAAAAAAATCTCCTCAAGGCCGATAGCGGTTTCTTGGTAACTTGCCATGTTATCACCTTTAAAGATATGGGTCGCCGTCGTTGCTAAATTATTTTTTATCGTTAAATGGGCATCGATAATATTTTTTGAAGCCGTGAATAAAATCATTGATTGGTTATTTAAGCGATCTGTTAAATGAGCGAATGATTCAAGCCAGTCAATGTCAGGGGCACCGCTTTTGCTGGAATGGATTTCAGTATCATCTCCCAGTTTGCGATGTTTTAAGTGGGCTGTTTGTTTCGTTAAGTGGCGTCGGCGGTCAGCTTTTAAAACCATTACTTCTGCTTCTAATTCCTTAACACGAGTCGTCAAATAATAAGCTAACCCTCCTAGAATAACTAAGAAAAATAGAGCTAGCAGCCATGCCAGGATATTTATTGGTTTTTCGAACACAGAAAAAAACCTCCTTAAATAATTAGTTACTTTAATGGTACGCTATTTTTTCGAAAAAGATACCTTTTTTACTGAAAAAAGCTAAGAGTTTCGTCAGAAAAGAGTCTAGAGTTTAATCTCAAGGCAAAGTAAGGTATAATAAAGAGTGACATCCTTGTGAAGAAAAAACTTAGAGTAGCAAGAGGAGGAAAGATAAGTATGAAAAAAATATTAGTTGTAGATGATGAAAAGCCGATATCAGATATCGTCAAATTTAATTTAACTAAAGAAGGCTATGAAGTATTTACAGCCTATGATGGGGAAGAAGCCATTGCCCAAGTCAAAGAAGTTGAACCTGATTTAGTTTTACTAGATTTAATGTTACCTAAAATTGACGGTCTAGAAGTTTGCCGTGAAATTCGTAAAAATTACGACATGCCAATTATTATGGTGACTGCTAAAGACTCAGAAATCGATAAAGTGTTAGGCTTAGAATTAGGTGCCGATGATTATGTAACTAAACCTTTTTCAAACAGAGAACTCGTTGCTCGTGTCAAAGCTAACTTAAGACGCCAAGGAAATGTCAGTGCCAAAGCCCAAGAAGAAGATGAATCTAATGAATTAGAAATTGGGGCCTTAACAATCCATCCAGACGCTTACATTGTGTCTAAACGTGGTGAAAAAATTGAATTAACCCATCGTGAATTTGAATTACTCCATTACTTAGGCAAACATCTTGGTCAAGTCATGACCAGAGAACATTTGCTACAAACCGTTTGGGGCTACGATTACTTTGGCGATGTCCGAACAGTTGATGTAACCGTTCGTCGTCTCCGGGAAAAAATTGAAGATAGTCCAAGTCATCCGGCCTGGTTAGTTACTCGTCGTGGTGTTGGTTATTATTTAAGAAACCCAGAACAAGATTAAAACAAAATCTGAAACAGCTTAGCTGACGTTAGTTGAGCTAAGCTGTTTTTTAGTTTATATCAGGAGGTTAGAACATGAGGAAGAAAATTCGTTTTTTTCAATCTGTTCACTTTAAAATTGCCATGGTGTTTGTCCTACTGCTATTAATTTCAGTGGAGATCATCGGGGCTATTTTTATTCGTGAACTAGAAAAAAACAATATTACTAACTTTGAAGAAACGATGAATTCACAAGTCGAGCAATTGGCGTCGAATTTAAGTGGCGAATTAATGACGGTTGATGAACAAGGGGATTTAACCTTACGGCGCACGGTCAATGAATTTTCGAAACGAGACGTTTTTGAAGTCCGAGTCGTTGATGATAAAGGGATTGTCCGGGCGACTTCAGATGCTAATAAACAAGGGGATGTCGGTAAGAAAAACGACATTGCCGACTTAAATGATTTTACTGAAAAAAGACGAGAACAAAAAGATTACTTAACTCAAAAAAGAGTTTATATTAACGTCCAACAAATTAAATCACCAGCAGGGGACGCTGTTATTGGCGCCCTTTATGTGAAAAGTGACATTGAAAGTAAATATACTGAAATCAGTGAGACGGCCTTAATCTTTTTCTCGGCCTCAATGATTGCCATTTCGATTTCCTTAGCAGTCGCCTTACTAGTTGCCCGAACGATTACGAAACCAATTGGTGAGATGCAACAACAAGCAGTTAAAATTGCCCAAGGAGACTACTCAGGAGAAATTGAAGTCCATGGCCAAGATGAGTTAGGTCAGCTTGCGGAAACGTTTAATGAACTTTCTGACCGAGTTGAAGAAGCCCAAGATACTTTAGAAGCTGAACGCCATCGTTTAGACAGCGTGTTATCTCATATGACTGATGGTGTCATCGCAACTGACCGGCGAGGAAAAGTGGTTATCGTTAATGAGATGGCTTTACTGCTGTTAGAAACCACTAACGAAGAAGCCATCGGTAAGTCGATTTTAGAATTATTAAATATCCAAGAAAACTATACTTTGCGAGAACTACTAGAAGAACGAAATGAGCAGTTACTTGATGTCAGTAAGTCGGAAGAAGACCAATCAATCTTAAAAGCTGATTTTGCCATGATTCGTCGGGAGTCAGGTTTTATTAGTGGCCTAGTCTGTGTTTTACATGATGTCACCGAGCAAGAGAAAAATGAGCGAGAACGGCGGGAGTTCGTTTCCAATGTCTCTCATGAACTGCGGACACCTTTAACGAGTATGCGTAGTTATATTGAAGCGTTACAAGACGGTGCCTGGCAAGATCCAGAAATCGCTCCTCGTTTTTTAGGGGTGACTTTAGAAGAAACTGACCGAATGATTCGTATGATTAATGATTTACTCCATCTATCGCGAATTGACTCCCAAAAAAGTCCGATTCAGTTAGAACTTGTTAACTTAAACGAGATGGTTAACTTTGTCTTAGAACGATTTGAAATGATGATTAAAAGTGAAAATAAAAATTACACGATTAAAAAAGAGTTTACCCGTCGCACGATTTGGACGGAAGTGGACCCAGATAAAATCATTCAAGTCCTAGATAATATTATGAACAATGCGTTGAAATATTCCCCAGATGGTGGCGAAATCACTTGTACGTTGTTAGAAACCCATAACAATGTGATTATTACGATTTCCGACCAAGGGATGGGAATTCCTCAACAAGATGTCAAACGGGTCTTCAATCGCTTCTTCCGAGTGGATAAAGCCCGTTCTCGAGCCATGGGCGGCTCTGGCTTAGGCTTGGCGATTTCTCGTGAAGTCATCCAAGACCACGGCGGCTCAATTTGGGCGGAAAGTGAAGAAGGCAAAGGCTCGACCTTTTACTTATCGTTGCCTTACGAACCTATTGAGGAGGATGATTGGCTATGAAATTTATCGACAAATTAATCCGTGTCTTACTCGTAGGCATGATTCTCTTAAGTCTCTACTTATCAGCCAAAATTTGGACTAATTCTGGCAGTAAGGACGTCAGTCAAGGGAATCAAGGCACGGAAAGTACCGTGACCTTAAAGCAAGCCAAAGACGTTTTTTTACCAGTCAAATTAATCTATCATAATGAAGAAGGCAAGCACCTCTTTACGAATAAAGAAAATTTAATCGTCAATGTTAATAAAGAGCTAATCAAGCTGGAAATTGGTAGTCTTAGCCAGTATAGTGACAAAGATAAAAATAAATTTTTTGAGAAGCAACTTAAACGTAATTCCCTTGAATTATTTTTTTCTGATCCCCTCCCTTTAAATTACTTTTATGAAATTAATGGCAGTGAACCAAAAAAAGGCCCAAATCAAGACATGCTGTTTGAGCGCATGGTCTTATCATTTGATGACAATAAGCTCTATCTAATGACGGATAATGACTATCAAATTTACGAAACAACTTATAAAGGTAGTTTGAGCACAATCAAAGAATTATTAAGAGATGACAATAATCGCTTTTTAGAAGTCTTACATCAAGATACCGAATTACCAATTTTCTATCATTTTAAAGAAGATTTAAAATTAAAAAAATACAGTTACATTTTAGCGACCCAATCGTATACCGCTTTCTCTCAAGCCTTCTTTGATAATAGTCAGGAGATTTTTCCGAATGATGACAACAAAGAAAGTCGTGACATCAACTTGATGAATGCTGAAGGCAGTAGTCTCAATGTTAGTTACAATACGGGGGAAATCAATTTTAATGGCCGCTACAACCCAAGGAAAAATCATGACACAGACCGAACAGAAACGGCGACTATTTATGACGGTAGTTTTTATTATATTGAAAAAATTGCTAACTCAATGGGAACCTTACGTTATTTTGAAAGGTCAAAAAACCAAGTCGTCTATCGCAATTATGTCGAAGGTTACCCGATTTTTAGTGACCATAGCCGGGGACGAGTGGAAGTCACGAAACAAAATCAAAATGTCCAAATTGCGACTAACCAAGAAACGATTCAAGTACCAATTCCCTCTGATGAAGAAGTGATTTTACCAAGTACGGAAAAAGTCATCGCTGATTTAAAAGCTCAAGGGGTCTCCCTTGAAGACATGGAGTCGTTACAAATTGGCTACACTTGGGAAACTAACCAAGAAACGAAACAAGTGGTAGATTTAGTTCCAGAGTGGTATATCAAGTACCAAGGGGAATGGACGACCATCACAGATTTGCAACCAGAGACTAATAGACAAGGGGGCGAAAATTAATGGATTTTAAACGAATCGAACTAATTTTCCTATGTGCCTTCCTCAGCCTCAATATCTTTTTACTAGTGACATACCGCCAAGGCATGATTGAAACAGCCCCGATTCCCGAAACTGGTAACTTGGCGCAAATTGAAACCCGGTTGAAAGGCGACAAGATTGCCTTTAATAATAGCTTTTCCCAAGAAGTCTCAGAAGGTTATTATTTAAGTGCCCAAGGAACCCGTTTTCCTGGTACAACGAATTTAGCTGGCAATCAAGACACGCGCTTAAATCGCCGCTTAACTAGTAGCGAACAAGTTCCCTTTACTAAGTCCGAAGCCAATCAAGAACTGCTAAATTTAGTAACGAAAGATGACTTTATTTTATACAGTAAAGACTATGGTTTCTTAAATGAAAGTTTACCGGATAGTACTAAGTATGTCTTTACCCAAAAGTTTGAAGGACTGCCTTTTAATGATGAAAGCTCGGAGTTATCTTTAGAAGTTGAAGAAATGAGCCCAGCGGAAAGTTTAGTTATCGGCTACAGTCAAAGTCATCTGACGGAAATTGATCCCTTACGGGAAAAACAAGAAGTCATTAGTGAAAGTGCAGCGATTGAAAATCTTTACTTGAACAACCGGATACCTAGTGAGTCAAAAATTCTTAAAACCCAACTGGCTTATTCACGAATTTTCACTGTTAGAGGCAAAAATGTCTATATTCCAGCCTGGTTTGTTTGGATTGAAACCAATAAGAAAAATATCTTAGTTGAACGAATTAATGGCTTTACGAATTCCATTATTTCATCAAGTGTGCCAGAAATGAAAAAATAGCGTATACTAAGGAAGCAAATCATGAACTTAGTCAATCATTGATTGATAAGCATAGAAGGAGTGAGAAACCAAGGGTGAAAAGTGAAGAAGCATTTAAAGTCAGCATTTTAGCCAGTGGTAGTACTGGAAACTCTCTTTACATAGAGTCAGAGAAGAAAAAAATTCTAGTGGATGCCGGTTTAAGTGGTAAAAAAATTACAAGTTTGATGGCAGAAGTTGGGCGAACCCCAGCCGATTTAGATGCCATTTTAGTCACACATGAGCACACGGACCATATTCACGGTGTCGGTGTTCTTTCAAGAAAACATAACATCGATGTTTATGCTAACGAAAAAACATGGCAAGCCATGGCTAAAAATCTTGGGAAAATTAGTCCTGAGCATCAACATATTTTTGAAATGGGTAAGACGTTAACATTCGGTGATATGGATATTGAAAGTTTTGGCGTCTCCCATGATGCTGCTGATCCTCAATTTTATCAGTTTCACCGCAATAATAAAGCTTTTGCCATTTTAACGGACACTGGTTATTGTAGTGACCGGATTCGTGGCACAATTAAAAATGCCGATGGTTACTTAATGGAAAGTAACCACGATCTCAGCATGTTACGGATGGGAAATTATCCTTGGAGTTTGAAACAACGGATTCTCGGAGATCAAGGTCACCTCTCAAACGAAGACGGCGCACTGGTGATGGCAGATTTAATTGGCAATAAGACGAAACGAATCTATCTTGGTCACTTAAGTCGTGAGAACAATATTAAAGAACTTGCTCATATGACAATGGAAAACGTCTTGCGAGAAAATGGCTTAGGTGTAGGTAAAGACTTTATGGTTTACGATACTGACCCGGATCAAGCATCTAGTTTGTTTGCCATTTAATCGCTTAATTAGTATTATAAGCACAAAAAAAGAGCCTAAGGCTCTTTTTTTGTGCTTATTCGCTTTTAGATAAGGCATCTTGATCGAGGCTTAATTCAACTTCAATCGTTTTCTTGTCTTTTTCACGATACAAGTTGACTTTAATTTTATCGCCAACTTTTTTCTTATACAAAGCAGACTGTAAATCAGTACCACTCGTAATTTCAGCATCATCAATCCCAACAATCACATCGTATTGTTGAATACCGGCTTTTTCAGCTGGGGAAGCTGGTTGAATACTACGGATAACGACTCCGGCAGTGACTTCAGCTGGGACTTTTAAAATCTTTTCTTGTTGTTCACTACTAATTGTGGATAAGTCGGTCATCGTCACACCAAGCATTGGTCGTGAGACTTTGCCATCTTTTTCTAATTGGCTAATGATCGCTACGACATCATTACTTGGAATCGAGAAGCCCATGCCTTCAGCGGAAACGCCACTAGCGGCTTGAGTAATTTTAATTGAGTTAATACCGATAACTTGGCCAGCTACGTTAACTAGTGGCCCACCAGAGTTACCTGGGTTGATCGCCGCATCGGTTTGTAAGGCATTGATATTCACATCTTGATTACTTTCGTTTTTATTAGTAATTTTACGATCCTTAGCGGAAATAATCCCTTGAGTGGCACTATTAGCGTAGATCGAACCTAAAGGTGAACCAATGGCAATGGCTGGCTCGCCAACTTTGACAGTATCAGAATCACCGAATTCAGCTGTTGTTTTGACTTTGCTAGCATCGATTTCTAAAACAGCTAAGTCAGAATAAGCATCTTTACCAATTAATTTAGCTTTGATTTTTGAACCATCTGTTAATAAAACTTCTAAGGCATCAGAACCATCAACAACATGGTTGTTAGTAACCACGTAAGCTTTGTCACCATCTTTTCGATAGATGACGCCACTACCTTCACTGCTAGCCTCTAAGTCGGCCTCGTCGCTGCTTTGTTCAGCTTTTTCTTGAGGCTCTTCCATTTGGCCAAAGAAACTACCAAAATCACTGATTTGTTGTTTTTTCTTTAAGTTGACAACAGAAACGACAGCGTCTTGGACTTTTTCCACAGCTTTGGAAGTATCTGATTCAACATCGTATTTAATATTACTGATTTGGGCAGATTTATTGTCTGGTGTCGTTGGGTTCGTCGTTAATTCGTCGGTTACTGCGGAAAGACCTGGTTTAAGTAATAGAAAACCAACGCCAACAGTCAGGGCGCCACCAATAATCCCGCCAAGTAAGCCGCCAGCAAAAGAACCTCTTTTTTTCTTAGGTGTGTATGGGGTAACATCTTTTCTCATAATATGCGGTGCTGAGCACCTTTCCTCCTTTTTCAATCTCTTTATAAGTAGTATACATTTACTTGATACCTCTAGTCTAATCTGAGACTTTGAATATTCTATGAAAGAAATAGGATAAAAACACTGTCAATTCTTGAAAAATGATAACAATCATCGAAGAAGTAAGAAGAAATTAAATAAATGGTCACTAAAAAAACGAAGTTATCCCCAGTAGTTATCCCCAGAAACTGTGGATAGTGGATAACTTTTTCGAAGGATTGTCAGAATAGGCTTAAATCACTCAAAAGTTAAGAGATGAATTGTTGATATGTGGATAAAACTGTGGATAAGTGTGGATAACTTTCCCTTGGTTTTTTGATCTAAGTAGCTTACTATTTAAAGAGAGTATAAAAGAGAAAAGGATTGAGTAGATGAAAGTGAAAATAGTCGCTGTTGGTAAATTAAAAGAGAAATATTTGAAACAAGGAATTGACGAATACGCGAAACGTCTAACGAAATATTGTAAATTTGAGATCATTGAAGTTCCTGACGAAAAAGCCCCAGAAACCTTAAGTGAGACAGAGATGTTAATGATTAAAGAAAAAGAAGGTCAAAAAATCTTAAGTAAAATCGGCGAAGGCGACTACGTCTATGCCTTGGCCATTAATGGCACAGATTATACGTCAGAAGCTTTCGCAGCCTCGATGGATCAAGTGACGACCCAAGGGAAGAGCACGATCACTTTTGTCATTGGTGGCTCTTTAGGTTTATCTCAAGCAGTTCTTAATCGGAGCAATCAACACATCTCCTTTGGCCGAGTGACTTATCCCCATCAGCTGATGCGCTTGATTTTAAGTGAACAAGTTTATCGGTGTTTTCGGATAACGAATGGGCATGCGTATCATAAGTGATGAGGTTTTTGTAAAATTGATAGTACAGATTGGAGGAATGATAGAGTTGTTTAGTAAGAAAAGGCAGCTTGGTTTATTATTAAGTGGACTATTCGTACTTACTACAGGATGTGGGAATAAAGAAGATCCAAATATCATAAATTTAGATACTGCTAGCGAATCGAGTTCATCTATTTCGGAAGTTACTAGTAATAGTATGGTATTAGACTCATCCGTTGAAGCAAAAAATAAGAATTCTATAACTAGTATCGCTCAAAAAAGATATTCATTTGAAGAACAAAGATCAATAACTAATGAATTTCTTAATTGGGCAGGTGAAAGAGCTGAAATAGGTGGTATGGCTGTTAATGGTGCTTATTTTACTCATGGGGCAAGCGGTCGGGGAGATTGGTATGCCAAAACTACTGAAGGTCAGCATATTTTAGTTCAGCGACAAGATCCAAGTATTAGTATTGATGATAGTATCTATCTAGTACATGCTGTGGGAGGAGTTGTATTTTATTATTCCGAATTTGGAACGACAGGATTAACTGATGAGATTAATGATAGTGAAAACACACCTGGGTTAGCTATAGGTTTTAGCCAAGTAGCAAATACAGATAAACCTATAGTAAAATATTTATTAGCAGATAATGGAGTTGTATATGAATATAATAGTAATGTAGCGTTCAGTGATGGTTTCTACGTGACAGATGATGAAGGCAACTTTGATTATTGGCCTGATGAACAGAAACCTTTTAAAGTATCAGAAGATCGGGATGCACAAGAGAAGTTACTGAAAATTCTTTCTGATTATAATTAAATTGATTTGATCATAAAGTTAATTTTATGATCAAACCAATTATTATTATGAATTATTTAAACTAAACAGTTTCTAAGAAATGATCTTCCAAATTATCTTCTAGTAAAAATTGAATTCCTTTTGAGAAATCTTCCACTGAAGGAGAGATAATTTTTTTACGACCTGTAACTATATTTTCCACAATAGGAATTATAAGGTTATCTGCAAAATCAATCTTAGATGGGGAATTATACATGTCTTTTAAAGTTTTTCCTTTTAGTACACTTTGCATCTGTATAGCTACTTCTTCTACTTCTTCGCGGTTTAGTAAATAGTTATTTGCAATTATACTAAACTCTTTCTCAATAATTCTGACCATTTCCTCAGCATCATCTTCAAGGAATAGACCAGTTACTGTTTTAGTCGCCTTTGCAGAAATAACTCCACCATCTACAGAACCAACAATACCACCAATAATGCCACCTACAGCGTTACCAACAATTGGCACAAGAGTACCTAAGGCTGCGCCAGCAGTGGCTCCAGCAACCCAACCTGCACTACCACCAGCTATAGTACTAGCTGTTTCCAAGGAGTTTTTAAAAAGTTGTTTTCCGGAGATTCTTCCTCGAAAGATATCAACAATATCTACAGTTTCTAGAACGACCCCAGTTACGATACCAGTAATAACATTTCCTCTAAGAAGCTTTGCGGCACTTTTCATTGCAGCAGCTCCATAGATGTTTTGTCCGCTTCTTAAGGCATTAACTAAAATTGCAGATGCTTTAGGCCCAATAAGTGAAACGATTTGTTCGCTACTTGCAACTAAAGCGCTATTAAGGCCAGCTTTTGAAAGTTGTGATGAAACTACTGCTGATATAAATGTAACACTACCGACTTTAATTCCTGAAAATGCGGCACTTTTTAATGCGATATCTACATCTTCACCATTCCAAATTGAAACAGCAAAACTGATAGTTGCAGATATTCCGAATGCTGTAGTAGCTATAACCGCACCATTAGTTGCATCAAATTTTATTGAATCTATATTGCCAGATTTCGCAATATTTTTAACTTGTTCATACGTATAATTACCTTGCCTAACAATGTTCTTTGCTTCTGCAGGATTAGTTACTCCTTTTACTTCTCCTTTGCGAATTCTATTTTCCATGGCTTTTACAGCATCAACGTATTTATCAGAAGGAACTTCTATTTGCATTGGAGTTCCTTCTGAATTTAAATACTTAAGTTGTCCATTTTCAAAACACTCTGAAATACATTTGCTACCAGTTTTGCAATATTTTGTTTGAATTTCAGTGCCATTAACTATTCTATCAGCACCATGTTTTGCATTGTCAGCACCAACCAAACTTGCTTTTTTTCCATGAATAGTATCATGTAAATGATTAGCATCCTCTGCAGCGAACCCGTGACCACGAGGGGTAGCATATTTATCGTGATTGTACATATTACCACTTGAACTGATACTTCCAAATGTAGTGCCTGCTTGTTGACCTACATTCATTCTCTGTTCTTTTTTGAAAATTAGTTCCTTTCTCTCTATGGAGGCATCTTTTCTTTTATTATGTTCAATACGTCGTTCTCTTTTTTTGTTTGTATTATTTTCTAATCTATTTCCATATACAACTCTTTTATTTACCAAAGTTAATCCCCCTATTATATAAAAATATTAGTATACAACTTGTATTAATAGTACCATATTTGTTGTTTAATTGATGGTGTATTAAGCAAAAATAGAATTGTAATGTATTATTACTTAAAATCAAATATATATTATAACAATGAGTCCAATAACAATGCTTTTCATTGGGCTTTTTGTATGTTCCAAAATATATATGACAGGAGGAAACAAGTAAGAGAACCAACATATCAAGGAGGATAAAGAAAAAAATGAAAGAAACTAATTGGAAAGAGTTTGTCATTAAAAATTTCAGTAACATTATTTGTTAGGCAATTATTTACCTATGGTGAAAAATTTGGTAAGTACACAGATACTTACGGTATCTCAGGATATCATTTAATCTTTAATGGGAGTACATTTTATGCGATTTTATTACTATTATTTGGACATCATTTTGAAAAATTAAAATTAAATTCAAAACAAAAACTAATTCGTTTTGTGGCACCAATGATTTCGTTAGCTATTTTGATGGTTATGAAGTTTAATTTACGAAACAACATTGGTGATGGGAATGCAGCAGTGGCTTATTATGCGGTATCTATTAACTCAGGATTTGGTTTAAGTGGCTGGTTGTACTTACTAGCAACACTTATCTAGCTATTAGCTACTTCAATTTGAATGTGAATGAAGAAACTGTAAAAAAAGCTATTGAAGATAAAAATATTAACTCGTTTAAATAATAAACTTTAAAAAGAATAGGAGTATCATCATGAAAAAAATATGTTATATCACTTTAATTGTTTTAACGATTACTGTGTTAGGTGCTTGTGGTAATAAAAATCCAAAACAAGAGTAAGTCACTAATGAAGTAAAAACAGAAACTAAAGACACAAAAGAAAATAAAGATGGTTTTTACAATGACAGTGACGAGTGGGTTACTTTTAAGGAAGTACAATCTAAGTATAAAGATTATCAAAAAGCATGCAAAAGTGAAGATTATGCAACAGCGTTTGAGTTGTCAGATTGGTTAAAGGCGTATAATCAAGTGAATGGTTTGTCGTAAGAACAGATAATGTCAATACAGGACAATCATAACCCTTTAATAAATTTAGATAATGTTAGAAAGGCGTTGGATGAAGCAAACGAACAAAGACAGTTATCTTATGAAAATACATTTTTGACATACCTAGATCAGTTCAACCAAAGTAACGTATCAGATGAAGCTCTGTTGAAAATTGCAGATAACTATAGAAAAGAGGCAGATGAGCTATTTGATTCTATTGCAAAAGAACAACAAAGAGAACGACCATCAAAAATAACACAAAGTTCTAGAGTTGGTAGTGGCAACGAGGATTACGATGAAGATGGGAATTATATTGATGGATGACAAGTATTAGGGAGTGAGGAGTGAAAAAGTAAGTTGTGAAATCTTTTGGAGTTTTTCTTAATAATTGTTTTTATTTAATCTAATATTGGGATAGTTTTACTGTATTAAGTAGACTCTGTTTATGCTGCCCTAACCGGCTAAACCACCCTTTTTTATTATGAAGGATTTTTGTATTGATAGAGAGAAATTATTCAATTATAATACAAGCTAACTATCAAATTATTCTTTAAATGAGTCAATGACTTGGAAAGAAGACTAGAAGCACCCCTCATAGATTTGAATAAATCTATGGACAGGTATATTGGAAAACATATGTATGGACTACCAAATAATCCTAATAGATAAAGCGATAAAATTTTAGTAAGATCATTTACTTATTTAAGAATGTCTAAAATATTTTGTGATGAATTTGAAGACTATGAAAAGCTAGCAAGTTTGGAAAAATTAGATAAATCAGTTGTTATAACATCCCCCATTGTGTTCTGCTCTTTTATGATTATGAATAATTTGTGCAATATTTTAAAAGTGCAGCGTAGTGAAAAGAATGATGAATTTGAGGTAAAAGAATTTAATGTCAGTAATATTTATTCAAAGGTATTTAATAATTTAATATGTCCTAGTAAACTTATGGAATTTCACTTTGAAAAAGGAGGTATAATAGAAATATATTCTAATACAGATGATGAAGATAAAATTAATAATTTGAAAGAAAGTTTTATTAATCTGATAGAACCTAGTATCAAATTACTAGAAAGAGAAGGAATCTTTGATAAAAGAATTACAAGGTATGCGAAATTTCAGTACAAAAAAGATAAAAGAAATGAAAAAAGATTTGCAAGGAGATAGAAATGACTTTAAATAATTTAGTAAAGTCCTACAGGGATAATGAGATTCTCAATACTTATAAGGCAAATCACGAAAATATTATCCAGGCATTAAACTTAGAAAATGATTCTCGTGATGATTATGAGGGACGTGAAATATTGGAATTACTACAAAATGCTGTTGATCAAGTAGATAATGAAGGCAAAATATATATCTCATTAATAGGCGAAGTATTGACTGTCTCAAACACCGGAGAACCTTTTAATTTTGAAGGAGTAAAAAGTGTTATACTTCCTCACTTATCATTAAATAAAAGAAATGATGATTCTGTGATTGGTCAAAAAGGGCTAGGTTTTAGATCTATACTGAATTGGTCTAATGACATCTCTGTTTATAGCACAGGATTAAGTATTAAATTTTCTGAGGAATTTCGGAATCAGCATTTTAAATCATATGGGATTGACGTAGCAACTCCACTTTTAGCTGCACCAGAAATTATCCATGAAATTGATAAAAAAAATTATACTACAGTAATAAAAATAACAATTAGTGATAATGATAAAATTGAAGAAGTAAAACGACAATTGAAAGAAATAGATAACTATACTTTGTTATTTTTAGATAAAATCACTTACTTGAAAGTAAGAGTTAACACTGAAAAAAGTGTATTTACTCGAAAAAAAGAAAATGAAAAAATAATCATTGTAGAGAATGATGAATCGAGTACTTTTGATGTTTTTACAAAACGTGGCAAAATAAATGAGAAAAAGTATGAAATGGTAATAGCATACGATGATAATATTGATCCTCATACCAATGTGCTGTATTCATATTTTGCAACTAAAATTGATTTTCCAATAAAATGGAAATGTCATGTTACATTTGATTTAAAAACAGATCGTAATTCTATAAAAAATAGTGATGAAAATAAGGAGCTTTTATCATTATTAGCTCATTTTATTTGTGAAAAAGCTTCTTTATTAAGTGGAGATAAGAACTATAAAATATTTGATAGTCTCGTGAAAACTAGTCAATTTCCTTCGACCCTTAATATAAAAGGAAATGATTTTAATACTGTTTTTAATGAGCAATTTGAAAGAGCAAAAGTTCTACCAGTATTTACAGGAGAACCAGTTTCATTAGCGGAAGCGCCCATGTTCTATGAGAATTCACCCTTCTTTTTCGAATCGATTAAGGTCAATAACTTACTAATTGAGTCGACTGATGACAAACGTAATAGTATTTTATTAGAAAGAAGTAGAAGATTTACTCCGGAAGAGTTAGTAAAGATGATTAACCAAAGTTCATCCCATTGGACTAAAGAAGAGAAAATGAGAGTATTAGTCTGGTGGGTTAATGAATACCCTAAATCAGAGAATTTACCACAACTATTAAAAGATAAATCAGGTGTGTGGATAGGAAAAAGTGATTCAATATTTCTTGATGGCAATGTTATTAATGAGTTTCCTGGAAAAAACTGGGTATCTTTAAAGATTATTGACTCAACATATCAAAAGACTTTGATAGATGTATTAAAAAATGATCATGAGTTTGAGGGGATAGAAGGAAGTAGTGATACAAGAAAGTTACTCAATTGGTTAAATAAAGTAGCAAAACTATCCTTTACTGAACAAACAACTGAGGCAATAGTTAGTCCGATTAATGCTTCAGTAAAAGATAATTTTGACCATAGTAAAGAGTTTATATTTTGGTTATTTGAGAGTCACATGAATCCTAAGATATCAATTAGTATAGAAAATATAAACCTCGAACTAAATTTGCCAGTGGTTTCTAAAGAAGTTAAACGAGCTAATAAAGTATACATCGATTCTAGTTATAATAATTATATAGGCGAAGTATTGTTTAAAGAAACTGATTTTCAACCACTAGTATCTATGGATGAGTTGGGAATATCCATTGAAGATGAAGAGTTATTTATTGAATTTTTAACAAAAATAAATGTAAATAGGTTTCCACCAATAGAAAAGAAATTGATTGAAGATGATTTTTTTAAAAATAACTATATAAAAATCCTAGTTGAATCGGTAATTAGGAAAACAAGTGAAAAAAGAAATATAGATATCAATTATATAGAGTTTGATAGTATTCTTGAACTTAAAGACGTGTTGTTAAGAACTCCTACCGCTGAAATAATAAATTGGTTACACCATGATGATGCACTTAGGAATCAACTAATTAATTCCCAAAAGTTTGGAATAATCAAATATAAAATAGGGCAAGAGTGGTATCCAAAAGAATTTAGTGGTAACACGCCAAGTTATATAAAATATTTATTTAATACAGTTCCGTGGATAACAATCAAAGAGAAAAGGTATGCCCCGAATCAAATTGTATTTTATGAAAAATTAGCACAAAATATTGATGGGATTTGTGGGATAAAAAAAGCAGACTTAATTGGAATGAATATTTCAGATGAAATAATTAGAGTTTTGGATTTTAAGTCAGATGTATCACAGTTAGCAGAATCAGATTATTATAGTATTTTGAAGTATCTCAATCTCAAAACAGATCCTAAAGGCGAAATTAGCAAACACGTATATTCTAAAAAACTAGATAGTTTAAAAGAAAAAGAGGATAATCCTAGTTATAATTCAGAAGGATTATCTATTTACTGTACTGATGGGAATTTTTATCTGAATACAGAAGTAAAATATGCGATAAATAGGCCACCTAGGACTGATAAGAGCACTCACTTTATGAATGTTGCATATAGAAATAACTCTAAAAATATAAGTAAATGGTTTGGAGTAAATAGTTATAAGTTTGAGTCAACTTACAAGTCTCATTTAAATTCTAGAAGTCAAAAAGAATGGGAAGAAACTGAAAGTGATATAATTACAACTATTTCAGCATTATTAAAGCTTACAGATACAAATATGCAAGTTTTAAAATCAACTAGGATTGTATTATGTAAAAAAGTAGAAAATTTAGAAAATGGATTTGTTGAAAATTTTGATTATGCTATAAAAGAAAAAGGAATTTACTATGTAAAGATACCTGATGTAATAATGAAAGAACTATTTATCAATGAGTCATTTATTGAAACACTGGTTGATATTTATATTTCCAGAATTAATATAAATATTGATAAGGATAAGATTGAACTCTATTTTTCTAAAACTTTAGATGAGCAAAAAAAGAAACTATTAAAAGATAATGATATAATTTGGGAAGAATACCATGAAAAGCTATGGATAACAGATACTATAGCTAAGAAGATACTAGATTGGTTTAATCAAAATTCTGATAGAGGTATTACATCTGATGAGAAAATTGAATTAAATAGTATAAATTTCTATAACCAAAGTCTTCCAGAATCAGAAGTACTTTTTATAATGCAATTATTAAAAAATATAAATATGGATATTTTGGATTTGAATCAAGTCGATAAAATATTGAATATTGATGTAAGACCTTATTGGAGAAAGTCTTTTAAAGAGCATTTAAAGAAATACTTAGAAGAGTTTGAACAAAAATGTTATCAACTAGCTAAGTATGATGATACAAATTTAAAAGATATATATTTGAATAGAATAAATCAGTATAAAAACTTTGATGAAAATTCTTTAGAAGTTGAAAATTCTGTATATGTAGATATAGAATCAATACTTAAAGAAACTTTTTCAGAATTGAAATCATGTAACTCGGAAAGTATAGATATTGATAATGTATATAATACTAATGTTAAGAATGTGATAAAGATGGCTGACATAGATATGAATGAATTTGATTCTTTCATAGTGAACCATAATGAAATGAAGTCACATCTATATTTTGATATACCTATGAATTTAAATGAAGAGATTGACAATTATAGAGAAGTTGTAAATGAAAAAAGTACTGCTCAAAAGAATAACCAGGTAGATGTTTCAGCAACATCTACAATTAAGGTAAAGCTCCAAAAAAATGATTCCCTAAATAAGGAAATGAGTAATAATGGCCGAGGGGAAAGAGATAGAGGTTATTATGACAGGAGAAATTTGGCAAATGAGATGGCAGGTGAGAGTGCGGAAAAAATAGCATATAATGAGCTCTGTAAGCAAGGGAAAGTTATTTGGCACTCTAAATATTCTGAGGTTCCATCTGATAGAAATAATCTTCCACCAGATGGAATCGTATGTGATATGTGGATTAGAGATCAAGAAAATGGGAATAGATATTTCGAAGTGAAATCTTCTAAAACTGAATTTGAAATGACTTTAAATGAGTATAATTCCATGATTGAGCATATAGATACATATGAAGTGGTATTAGTAAATCGTGACACTTGTGAAATAAGTTGTCATAAATATAGTGATTTAGAGGGCTTAGAAATTCCAAGTAGATTTTTATTTACCTTTTTTCAAGAGAAGGAAGAAGAATAGACTAATATCGCATTTAAAAACTATTAATATTTAAATAACCTCATCCACTCACGATACCCACATGCGTATCATAAGTAATGAGGTTTTGGCATTAAAGGGGAGTGGATAAGATGAAAATAGAACGCATGTTAACTATTATCGTGATGTTACTTAATAGAACTCGTGTCACTGCAAATGAACTAGCCGAGAAATTTGAAGTCTCAGTTAGAACGATTTACCGAGACATTGAAACAATTAATTTAGCAGGTATCCCCATCATTTCTCATTCAGGAAATAATGGGGGATTCAGCATTTATGAGAATTATAAATTAAGTCATCAAGTGTTGACGCTTAATAATTTATCTTCCCTGCTCTCTGTCCTCAAGGATATTAATTCTACAGTTGATGACATTGAGTTAGAGTCAACCATAGAAACATTACAAAATATTGTTCCTGAAAACAAAGTAGACTATCTAAAACTGCATTCGGAACAAATCATCATAGACTTACATCCTTATGGTGATTCTCCTGATCAAAAAGCTTTAGTTAAAACAATCAGACAGGCGATCACGCAACGGCATGTACTGACTATTAGCTATAGAAATTATGATAACCTCACTAGCGAAAGACAAATAGAACCAATGTCCTTGATATTTAAAAATTATACGTGGTATTTATTTACTTATTGCCTTTTAAAAGCAGATTATAGATTGTTTAGAGTGTCCCGGATTAGTGATTACCGCATTGAAGAGGAATCCTTTGAACGTCGAGAAAAATCCTATCATGAGATTGCTGCATTAGAGAATGAACAAACAAACATGGTCCCCCTTGTTTTAAAAGTCTCGCCTATCATGAAGTCGCGGGTGGCGGATGTTTTTAACGAAGAAGATATCGAGATTCTAGAAACAGGTGAGCTCCTTGTGACAGCCACACTTCCTGACAAAGATTGGCTATTCTCTCTGATATTTAGTTTTGGTGATCAGATAGAAGTTTTAGCGCCAACTGATTTTCGGCGAACAATTGCTTCTAAACTTAGAATGATGGCAAACAAATATAACTAATAAAGTTTTTCAAAGCTGACACACAGTTGTCAAACCACCATGTTAACATAGTTTTGTAAGAGAATTTTATATTAACTAGGGGGAATATTAAATGACAAGCAATCATAAATTTTTAAAATCAAAGCTTATTTCAGTTAATAGTGTGGAGCTAGAAGTTTTTGAAGCGGGACAAGAAAATAAAGGGAATCCTATTATTCTCTGTCACGGCTGGCCAGAACATGCCTACTCTTGGAGGTATCAAGTAGCTTCATTAGTAGAGGCCGGCTATCACGTTATTATTCCAAATCAACGAGGGTATGGTAACTCCTCTTGTCCAAAAGAAGTCAGCAAATATGACTGGTGTTAGTATCAAATCTTAGACAACTTTTCGTAGAGACGAAAATATATTAAACTTATCTACGAGAGGATGATTTTCTATGACCAGATACACAGAAGATTTTAAAGAAATGATTATTGAGTTAAATAAAACAGGACGTTCTGTTCGAAGCTTAGCGAAAGAATATGGCATATCTGAAGCAACTATTTACAAATGGAAAAATTTATACACTCCAAGTAAATCCACAGGACTTACAGGAAAAGAAGCCGCTGAATTGAGAAAAGAGAATACAAGATTAAAGGAGGAACTTGAAATACTAAAAAAAGCCGCTGCCATATTCTCTCGAAAGATATAACGTCAATAATTCAGTTCATTGAAAAATGGTGTGAAAAATACACTGTTTCTTTGTTGTGCAGGTTATTAGAAATTCCTAGGAGCGTTTATTACTTTTATAGAAATAAACCTTTGACAGCTACAGAAATCAGAAATACTCAGTTAAAGAAGAAGATTTCTACAATTTTTTTTAATACTAAACAGCGATACGGTGCAACGAAAATCCATCAGGTCTTGTTAAAAGAAGGGATTTCTGTCTCCTTTAAACATGTCCAAAAACTAATGAAACAATTGAATTTGAGATCCATTGTGGTTAAAAAGTATAGACCGCAGAGGTCTAGTAAACCAATTGTTTCAAAGGAAAACATCTTAAATCAGGATTTTTCTACTAAAAAAATCTGTGAAAAATGGGTAGCTGATATCACGTATATCCCAACCAAACAAAATGGTTGGTGTTATTTGTCATCTGTTATGGATTTACACACGAAAAAGATTATTAGTTATACTTTCTCTAAGCGAATGACTGTCGATTGTGTTTTACAAACACTTAAACTAGCAAAACAACGGTATCACATTCCGGAAGGAATGCTTCTACATACGGATTTAGGTAGCCAATATACAGCGTTAGAAGTTGAGGAATGGCTTAAAGATAATAAAATAAGACATTCCTATAGTCGTAAAGGAACACCTTATGATAATGCTGCAATTGAATCATTTCACGCCTCGTTAAAAAAAGAAGAAATATACGTGACTACTTACTTAGATTTTGAAGAGGCGAAACGTGAATTATTTAGTTATATTGAAGGTTTTTATAATCGAAACCGAATCCATAGTTCTATCAATTATTTAACTCCGCAAGAATTTAAAGACCTTGAAAAGGTTAAATTGCCCTAATTGTCTCTACTAAAAACTGTCCAAGATATTGACTTAGATCCAGCTTAACTTTTTATGGAGTTCTAGGATTAATTTTTTTCTTAGTATTAGTTGGTTACATTATTTTTAGAAGTAAGTCGAAGTCATTAAAAAATCAATTATTTAAAATAGAATTAAAATCAGAAAAGATTGATGAAGTTATTCAAAAAATATTTGATTTCGTGTTTAAATATGGTTGGATATTTGTGGTTATAGTAGTTTTATGGAAAATACTATTCCCGAACACTACTGAGGTTCGAACGGATATCGTTGGTTTTATAAGTATCATTGCTATGTGGATTGTATTGGATATTGCATTTATTGTTCTAGAGGCGTATTTATTTTTACCTTATTTACTCTACGGCTATTACAAAAATAAGTATCCAGAAGAATACCGTGAGTGGGAAGGTAAAACGCAATTAGAATGGTATGGGGAAAAGTATTTTAATAAACATATCAAAGGAACTGAGAAAGAGGAGAAGATAAATGACTAAAACTAATCAATTATTACCTTTGGGAAGTATTGTTTTACTAGAAGAAGGGCTACAAAAATTAGTAGTTGTTGGTCGCGGAGCAATTTATAGTGATCAAACAACAGGCAAAGATACATTTGCTGATTACATGTCTGTCTTGTATCCAACCGGACTAAATCCAGAGACAACGATATTTTTTAATCATCAAGACATCGATAAAATTGTATTTAAAGGCTATTCAGATGATGATGAAGAACGTTTTATGGAAGTATATAATGAATGGAAAATAAACTTAAATGACCAAGAGGAAGATATAAAAACTAAAAATGATTCAATCGGTTTTTAAAAAAGAAACGTTAAATTAGTTAGACATACTTATAAAAAATTAATAACAAAACGTTGCGCAAGAAAGGAATAATTTAACATGGGATTAGTTTATTCAAGTAGTGATTCTGACAGTTTGATTAGTGCCATTGCCAGTAATTTAGCAACGGCGGAAAGTACGGTTAGTGATTTAAAATCAGGCAGTCAACGTTTAATTACCGCCGTCAATGGCCGAACGTTGTCAGGCGCGGCTTATAAGGCAGGCAAAGGTTTGTTTTCAGAGTTAGTTCTGCCCACCATCAGTCGGGTCAGCACGTCGATTGAAGGTATCAAAAATGATTTAGTTAAATATACCGGAGCGAATAAAGCTATTTCCAGTGAGGGATTTCTAGATGAAGAGAAATTAATAACGCAGCTACGACTGATGAAAGCCTCAAAAGCCGCTTTAAAAGCATTGGCTAAAGCGGCGGGAAATATGGCAATGAATAATCCCCTGCCAGGGGTAAAAGAGCTGTTAAGAGAGACGCAGAAGAAGTTTGAGAAGATGGCAAATAGTCTGCAAGCTGATATTGATAAAGACTTAAAAAAAATTAAAAAGTTACATGATTTTTCTAGTCAGACAAATGGTCTTTTCAGCAAAAGCTTAGATGAGCTGAGCATTGCGATGCAAGGCGTACTTGTCTTGAATGGAACGACAGTGAAAAGTGATGGGTCGTATTCCTTACCAGGAGGAACGGATAAAAGTTGGTTTAGTAAAATCCAACCAAATGCTGAAAAGACTCTCGAACAAACAGCGAATAATGCTTATTTAGAATTATATAAACAAACAGAAGACCTATTAAAACCGATGAAAGGCGATAAAACAGACAACATCAAACGGTTTGAAATGTTGTTAAAACTTTACCCCGCATCAGTAGTAAAAAAACTTCTTGCTAATGATGAATTTTGGATGCTAGCAGATAAACTTCCCTCTGGTGGTCAAACAAAATTAATTAATGGCTTAGTTAAATACGAAGCATTTGGACAGGCGGTAGCTCAAGGCAAGTGGATACCTAAAATAGATACATTAGGAAAAGCCTTTGAAAACTTTAATAAATTTACAAATCCGATAAAAACCTGGGTAGGTGAAAGTTTAAAAAATTCTCAATTTGTGCAAGGGGCAAAAGAATTGGGGGTCCTAAAAGGCTTAGGTAAAGCAGCGACAGTAGCGACCTATGTACAACTTGGCGTTACATTTGTATCTAGTGGCATCGATACCTATGGAAAGACCGGCAGTATCGGCAAAGGGGTTATCGGTGGAGGATTAGATACATTGAAGAGTATCGGACCGCTTGAAGGGATGACTTTAGGGGCAGCTTGGGGAGGAGTAATAGGAACAGCAATACCTGTCCCTATTATTGGAACAGTTTCAGGAGTTGTAGCAGGTGCTGTAATTGGGGGCATTGTCGGGGGAATAAATTCTTTGGGACAATTTTTTGTGCCTGATTTGTACGATAGTATGAAAGCTAGTGCATATGAGTTCTATG
Source organism: Vagococcus salmoninarum (assembly GCF_003987495.1). Lineage (GTDB taxonomy): Bacteria > Bacillota > Bacilli > Lactobacillales > Vagococcaceae > Vagococcus_D > Vagococcus_D salmoninarum. Next base: position 92,950 of record NZ_NGJU01000009.1, on the reverse strand, counting down.
ATGAGAAAGCTGAAAAAGTAAAAGAGCTTGCTAATGATATTGGAAAAGGTGTTAATCAAGGATTAAAGACAGTTAAGAATGTTTATCAAGATGTACAAAACACAGGAAAATCAATAGGAAAGGCTATATCTTCTGTTAATTTTTCAAAGATTAAGTTTGGGTGGTAAGAATGAAACTCCCTAGATTAATGTCCGCTGATTTTGAAAGTAGTTTGAACTTATTAGATGATAATTTTGTGCAATACATGAATAAAGATGTCAATAGCTTGCCAGACCCGGCTGGGAGAAAAAAAGTACAGGTACAAATATTCGGGTTACTATTAGTCGTTTTATTAATCGGTATTAATTATTTGATATCTTATCTTACTACAAAAGGTTCAAAAGGAGAATTAGGAGAAAGTCCATTTCCAAAACCACCAATTAATTTTTTGCCTGTATGGTTATTTTTCGTTTTATTGATTATTTGGATATTATTAGTTTTAATTTTTAGAGATCGAGGAGAATTATATTTATCAAGGTACAGAGGACAACTAAATCTCAATTACTATATAATTTGGCTAGTAATTGAAACTAATTTATTTTTTCTAACTTTTTCTTATGTGTCACTAACAATTTTTGGAACTTTGGCATTAGTTTTTATGGTTGTTTTTATAGGCTATGCAATAGTGAGAAGTAAGTTAAAATCATTAAATGAGTTATTATTTGTTATAAATTTTAAAAATAATAAAATAGATAATTTTATTCAACACTCACTAAATTTCATCATGAAATATGGATGGGTTGCAGTAATAATTATTATGATATGGAAAGTTTTATTTCCAAATACTGCCGGGGGTCGGACTGATATCGTCGGTTTTATAGGAATTATAACGATGTGGTTTCTTATGAATATAGCAGTAATTGTGGTTGAATCCTACTTAATTTTACCTTATCTACTCTACGGCTATTATCAATACAAGTATCCAGAAGAGTACCGTGAGTGGGAAGGTAAAACGCAATTAGAATGGTATGGAGAAAAGTATTTTAATAAACATATCAAAGGAACTGAGAAAGAGGAGAAAATAAATGACTAAAACTAATCAATTATTACCTTTAGGAAGCATTGTTTTACTAGAAGAAGGGCTACAAAAATTAGTAGTTGTTGGTCGTGGAGCAATTTATAGTGATCAAACAACAGGCAAAGATACATTTGCTGATTACATGTCTGTCTTGTATCCAACCGGACTAAATCCAGAGACAACGATATTTTTTAATCATCAAGACATGGATAAAATTGTATTTAAAGGCTATTCAGATGAAGATGAAGAACGTTTTATGGAAGTATATAATGAATGGAAAATGAATTTAAATGACCAAGAGGAAGATATAAAAACTAAAAATGATTCAATCGGTTTTTAAAAAAGAAACGTTAAATTAGTTAGACATACTTATAAATAAAGAAGCTAACATTAGTGTTTTAGCTTCTTTATTTAAAATGTAAAACATTTAATAACAAAACGTTGCGCAAGAAAGGGATAATTTAACATGGGATTAGATACATTGAAGAGTATCGGACCGCTTGAAGGGATGACTTTAGGGGCGGCAGTAGGTGGACCAGTAGGAGCTATCGTTGGTGGTGTTTTCGGATTAGCTAATAAAGGCATACAATTTTGGAAACCTAATTTTTATGAAGACTTCAAGGATGGAGCATATAAATTATACGATGAAAAGTCTGAATCGGTGAAAAAAACCTTTGGGTAGTATTGTTTTACTAGAAGAAGGGCTACAAAAATTAGTAGTTGTTGGTCGCGGAGCAATTTATAGTGATCAAACAACAGGCAAAGATACATTTGCTGATTACATGTCTGTCTTGTATCCAACCGGACTAAATCCAGAGACAACGATATTTTTTAATCATCAAGACATCGATAAAACTGTATTTAAAGGCTATTCAGATGATGATGAAGAACGTTTTATGGAAGTATATAATGAATGGAAAATAAACTTAAATGACCAAGACGAAGATATAAAAACTAAAAATGATTCAATCGGTTTTTAAAAAAGAAACGTTAAATTAGTTAGACATACTTATAAATAAATTGTTGCGCAAGAAAGGAATAATTTAACATGGGGTCAGTTTACTCAAGTAGTGAGTCTGACAATTTAATGAGTGCCATTGCCAGTAATTTAGCAACGGCGAAAAGTACGGTTAGTGATTTCTTTAGTGGGGTGTTGACGTGAAAAAAAGTATGAAAACAGTAGAAGGAAAACTATTGAATATCTCATTTGATAGCCAGAAAACTCTTCCAGGTTGGTTATTATTGCTTACAAAAAATAATGAAGAATACTTGGTACGACAAAATTTTTTTGTAGTTGGATTTAAGCAGTACAAATTCAATAGAAAAATATACAAAACTAATATATTATTACGAAAATTTTTGATTAATGGAGAAGAAGTTATAAAACGAACAAAAAAAATTTCTGAAAAAAACTATCTAGGTATCGCAATAGTGATTCCTCTGGGGGCTCTATTGAGGAATCAAATACCATTAGAATGGTTATGGGGAAAAGTAATATATCGTTGGATATTTTTACGGGTATCGCTAATTTAATCTTTTTTTTGCTGTTATTGATAGCAAGCCTTTTTCTAATTTCTTTTTATCGTAAAAAGAAGATTGAAAGAGAATTAAAAAAAAGAGCTGGAAAGTTGATAGAAGTAGGTGTGGGGTATGCCAAAAGCCCCTTACAATTGACACAACAAGTATTGAAATGGTGGTGAAAAACTAGATGAATATAATTAATATTTTAAGGGCGACAGTAGTTTTAGTAGTATTAGGTGTGTTTCTGTTTGTACTCACAATAGTTATACCATTTATCGTACAAGAAAGATTAGTAATATTTTTAACAATTAGTGTTTTATCACTAACTTTTTTTAATGGTAGGGTTAGTTCAAATCAACAGGTGGTGTACAAAATAATAATAAAGGAGTCTAAATAGTGGATAGCTTTGTGATTAAGGAAGGCAAACTGCAGAACATTTCTTTTGACGGAAAAAATAGTTTAAGGCTAGTTGCTATTAATTTCTTTGAGAAGGTATGCTATTGAAGGCATTGAATTAAAAAAAGATTAAAGCAAAGATCTAAGAAAAGTTACCAAATTAAAAAGACATTAAATTTAATTACTGCAATAATGATGTTCTGTTTCTTAATATCTTTAACAATAATCTTCCCATTTATTGTGCAAGAAAAGTTATTTATATTTATAATCGTAGTGATTTTGGGGGTATTGTTTTTTTATGGCGAAGTTTATTAAGACAGAAAAATAGTTAGTTATAAAATAAGTGGCTTGGAAAGGAAATGAGAAACCTGATGTTGACAAATAGACTTATCCAAACTAAAGCGAACTTTGGTAAAGCATATGAACTAAGAGAAGGAAATAAAACTATCGGAACAACTAAAATACCAATGAATTTGAGAACCAAAATTAATATATCTGTAGCAAGTAAAAAATTTAAACTTCAATTTTTGATTGTTAAAGATGCATTAAGTCGTTTTGATTATACTAAAAATGTTAGACTTCTTCCATTTCAAATATTTAATGAAAATAATAAGTTGATGGGTTCATTGTGTGAAAGAAGAACAAAATGGTTGTTTGGGTATACGTTCTTCGAATTAAACTATAATGATGAAATCTATTACTTTTATGCAGTCGGCTTAGGGAAAAAAGGATTGAAAATACCAATGTACAACTCTAAGAACGTTCAAATTGGCTTAATTGAAAAGGATAACTTATCCTATAATAATAAAAGTACGTACACAATAAATACATTAAACAATGACTACCAAATATTAGCTTTCTTTTTTACAGTTTATTATGATAATGCTTATTATTCGCCGAATGAAGTTACGTATAAATCAAAAGAGACTAATTACGAGTATACTTGGAGCAAAGAATTAAAAAGTAAATATAATTCATCATTTCTAGAAGAGAAGGATTAAACATGAAAAATAAATTCAAAGCATTTTTTTTACTGTGTACAACTCTGATTATTATGGTTAGTTGTTCAGGATCTAAGGAGCTTCAAAAAAGTTGGCAAGGAGAAGATGCGGAAGCGAATGTGTATTCGATAGAAATTAAAGATAAAGAACTAACCATTTCAACTAATGAAGTGACTGAAACAAAGAACTATAAACAAAACCCTGTTGGTACTTCAAACGGAGTTAAATATTATGGTCTTACAATCGATGATGAAACATACTCAGTCATATTTCCTGAAAAAGGAAACACTGATGTAGCTTTATTTATGAAAACAGCAAGTGATGACTATTTAGATGGTACTTTAATTTAGGCAATGAACACTAAAGAGAAGCCGAACTATAAAATTTATGCGGAAAAATTTATAACTAATTAAAGAAATTATAGATTTGATAGCTTACCAGACACAAATTGAGACGAGATGAGCAATGACATGTTTATCTCTTTTTTTTAGTGGAAAATAGATTAAAATTTTAAAATATAGGAGTGAACCATGTTTTTAGAAAAAAACAATATTTTAGTAACAAACAAATTCCGCGGAGAAAGTCACTTATACTTTGATATATCTAAGAATTCATTTGTTAGGGGAGAACCCGAAACACCATCAGGAATATACATTTTAACTGTGTTACCAATGATAGCAGCACGTTCGCTAAAGTATCAACCAATAGAAGGGAATTTCATGTTACTAACATTAGCAGCCGTTACTTTAGGAATTCTGTCAGGTTGTATTGCTCATATTATTAGTAGATATTTTGACAAGGCTCAGTCTTTTGAGCTAATCAAATTATCTAAAGACGAAATAGAAGAATATGTAGATAAGGGGAAAAAATTGCAATCAACTCAACTTATCTTTTGTGCTATTTTGTGTCTATTGTTAGGATATATCTGTCTTGCATTTTATTTTAATAGAACATGGAAATATTTTTTAGGAGTGACTATTTCTAGTATGTTAGTGACTATTTTATTTGTGTTTACTAATTATTTTAATAAAGTCAAAGTTTTTTCGATTATAGAAAGTAAGTTTAAATTGCAAGAATAGCATTGATATTTTATAGGGTCTTAAAATAACTATCAGCATCAGTACATGATGCTTTAGGATAAACAGATGAGGGCTACCATTTTTGTTTGGGGAGCAGTAATAGTTTCGAATACAGCTATTGATTATGGATATGATAAATTGAAAAAAACTGTTGGGAATGCAATAAAAGCAGGAGTAGATTGGATAGGTTCATTATGGAAATAATTACTAAAGAAAAAGAAAGATATACATATTTGTATACCAATCAAGAAGATAACACAGTGATTTACTACGAAGGGAAGTCTCAACATTTTTATAGATTGAAAAATCAGAATTTTGATAAAAAGTGGGGGGGTGCTGCATTATTTATAGCTCCGTTAAATTTGATTTTGAATAATAATATTGTTGGAAGCATGAGAATAAATTACTTACTTGCCTGTTTCTTTGGTTTAATTTTAGGCGGTGTATGCTTATTTTTGATCCACCGGTCGTATTCTTCAAATCAGTTCACTAAAATAAATTTGAATATACAAGAAATTGAAGATTGTTTAATAAATTTTAAAAAAATAAAGGAAATAAAAATAGTATTATTGCTAGTATGGATTTTCTTTTTCATTTTTATATCGGTTATGTTCTTTGATAAATCAGACTATACTTCGTTACTTTGTTTAAGTATAGTATGCTCTTTCTTGTTGCCTCTTATGGCAAATATGAATTTTTTTAGACATAGTAGAGTAACTAGATACTTGAAAAAAATATTAAATCAAATGAAAGTAGGTAAATTCTAATGAACTTATTGCCTATTGGTATGGTAAGTTATTTTGAGTATGCAGGCTTATTTATTTCCAAGGTCAATTAAATAAGGAAATTTTTTTTAGCAGCACTTAAAATTATTTTAGATAATAATTTAGAAGTTATTATTAAAGATAATATAGCAAATATCTATTAGCAGATAAGCCAGCCTATTTGTAGGGTGGCTTTTTAATATCACAGTTGTTAAAAATTTTCCCAAGATGTTTATAGTATCTAAAATCGATAATATTTCTTGAAGGTTGCATCAGCTATTTAAAAACCAAAATGTTTGTATAGGCTCTAATTAATAGTTAATCACTATCTTATAAGTTCAAGAATGAATGTGATAGAGATGGCTAATACATTTAATTCAGACATTTTTTTTGTACATCTTTAGTACTTTGGGCGTATAATCTCTCAATTTAGTTTTAGTGAAACATTGTAGACTCACTAGCAAAGTTGACGACAAAATACGGTTGTTATATAATTTCTGGCTGTTTTATTTTATTATTATTGTGACGTAGTAAAACCATGCCAAATTATCTACGGATTACTTTATGAGGAGAAGGATTGAATGGGAAGTTACTTTTTAAAACGGATTAATTTAAACACGGTGTGCCTAGCCTTATTAGTCGGTATTATTATATCGCTCTTACAAATATTTGAGACGGTTTCTCTAAAATTATTAATGGATAATCAATTTTATGACTCACCTTATACAAAATGGTTATCCATAGATCCATTTAATTTTAGCCCAGTGATTTTCTTTATCTTATTGCCACTCATTGGAAGTATTCCAGGTGGGAATCTTTTAAAAGAAGACATCGACTCAGGTTTTATTAGGCATTTGAGAATCCATTATAAGCCGCTGAAAATTTTGAAGGGGTACGTGACAACAGCCTTTATCTTAGGTTTTTTAGTGATATTTAGTATATTAATAACTAATTTTTTATTATATTTTTTACTGCTTCCTAATATCATTCCGAATATGATGTTAAATAATAATTTATTAATTAATAATCAAAATACGATGCTAGTCTCAATCTACTATTCCCACCCTTTTTGTCATGGCTTATTATCAATAGTCTTTTGTTCGTGTTTTGCAGGACTATTTGCAGCATTTGTCTCAGTCAATGGCCTCATTATTAATAATAAATTTACTGTATTAATATCTAGTTTATTGTTAGAAGTGTGTTTATTAATGGCAAATACCTTTATTCAATTACCTAATAAAATGAGTTATGTACCATCAGATTTTCTCAAAGAATCAGCTAATGAAAATCTCTCTTTAGTCCTTAGCTTAACAATTACAGTACTCCTCAGTTTATACGTGCTTACAGTGATGACTTATGGGAGGAAAAAACTTGCTTGGTAAAATTGTTAAACAGCAAAAAATCTTAGTTATTAATCATATCAAACTAATCTTTTTTTTAATTAGTGTTTCAATGGTGTTAGGATTGACTTCATCATTCAAAATTAAACTGAGTCATGAGCTAAATATTGCTCTCTTTAATCGGATATTCAACCGATATACTTTTTGTTTTATTGTATTTCCAGTCCAAATAATAAGTGTCTTAAGCATATTTCAAATTCGACTTCATGATATTTATGCCTGTCAAAAGAAACGAATCATTGTTTATCAAATGATAGCTACTTCGATATTTGTCGTCGGCGGTTTCTATTTGTTAGCAAATGTTAGTATCGTCGCATTCAACTTAGGAATAAGTGGCATTTGGTTATTTAACTATCTACCACCATTCAGTTATTTCTTAGCAATGATCTCCGGGGGAACTGTCTCCCTAACATATTGTTTAGTTAGCTTACTGCTTGTCCTTTTAACTGATAATAAAACGCTGGCCTTCGTTGTGACGTTTGTTTTTAATCTGACTATGTTTATTTTAAGTGTGAACAATAGTTTTAAACTATTCTATTCCTTTACAAATATGATCAGTGTCATCGAAAACTTGGCTAACCTTTTGCTGCTACTTGCTTTAATCGGTGGATTGTTTATCATAATTGAAAATATTGTTAATAAAAAGGAGTTTCTATGAGAAGTTTAACTAGTAGCCAACTGACTGCCTTTAGTTTGTTAATCCAAAAAAGAGTTTACTTATGGGTGATCGGATTAGGGCTGGCTATGATTTTTTTATCATTCCAAATTATTAATAACCCTCAGGCGAATATTGCCACGGTCTTTTTCCGTGGTATTGCCATTGCTGAAGTAGGAGAACCGTCGATTCAGCTACCAGTGGCTTGGGTTATTTATTTAATTGCCCCAATTTTTATTATCGGCACAGCCTTGATTGAATTGTGGGAAAAAAAAGCGATACTTTTAAGAGGATTACAATACAAGAAGCGTATTTTTTTTACTATAAATCTACTCTGTATAGCTTGTGTCACACTGTCTTACGTAACTTTAACAAGTATCTGGATGTATTTAGCTAATTGTTTCATTAGAACGAATGACAATTTAAAAATAAATGTGAAAGAACTAACCTTACTGTTTATATGTTTAGTTTTGAATTTACTATTATTACTTTTAATCCATTCAATCATTAGCTTGTTTAATAAAGCCTTAGGAGTAATTGGGTGTAGCTTTATTATTATCCTGACACCATATACAAAAATAAGCTTGTACCCATTAAATTTAACGATGCTTAGCCGTTATCAGGAAGTGCCATGGCTAAAAGCCATCGTAGTTTTAATACTTATGATTATTTTAATGGCTACAATCTATTATTTTATTTTTAAAAATAAAGAATATAAATGAAGGAGAAATAAAGGATGGCGTTTATTAGACTAAAAAATGTATCGAAAAAAGTGAAAAATCGACTATTGTTAAATAATGTTTCATTATCAATTCCTAAAGGTTCGATTGCAACCTTAGAAGGCATTAACGGATCAGGAAAAACAGTCCTGTTAAAAGCTATCTTAGGTCTTATTAAAACGAGTGGTGAGATATATGTCACTGAAAAAAAAGTCTTGCCAAATGAGAGATACCCAATCAAAGCAGGGATATTAATCGAAAATCCTGCTGTCGTCGAAACTATGAGTGCGTACAAAAATTTAGAATTACTAAAAGTTTTACAAGATGAAGTGAGTAATGAAGATATTTATGACATATTAAAAGAAATGAATTTGGAACATACCCAAGACGAGAAAGTTAAAAATTTTTCTTTAGGGATGAAGCAAAAGTTAGGAATCGGTCAAGCCATGTTGGGAAATCATCCATTAATTATTTTAGACGAACCAACTAATGCCTTAGATAGAGAAAGCCTCGTAAAATTAATTAGCTATATTAAAAGAGTCAATGAAAAGGGTACGACTTTCATTATAGCCTCTCACGATCATGAGTTTATCAATGAAGTCACGACAAAACGATTTTTAATGAGAGAAGGAGCGATTGTTGAAAAATAAATGTCTAAAATTAGGCTGTATTTTACTATTACTAGGAGTGTTTAGTTTTCTATCAGCCCAAAAATACCAAAAGCTTAACAAAATATATCAGAAAGGACCAGTAGTTTCTGAAAAAAAAATCGTCGAAAAGCAACTAATCAAATTAGAAAATCTTGAATTTGTTGTGGAAGATTCAGTGATTAGACAAGAGGACGAGACTTACTATGGGGACATCACGTTATCAATAATTAACAAGAAAAAGAATAATTATGGCTTCAAAAAACAAAATGTGAACGTCATGGAAAATATGTTTTTAACGATACCTTACAGTATTGCTATTCCAGCTATCCATGTTGAAAATTTAGATGGAACAATGTTTCATCTAGCCGATGTCAAACTTAATCAACGACAAACGATGAAAATTCATTTTAAGACTGATATAAAAAATTACCAGCAACGGAATGAGTCAAGTTATTTTAGTTTTCTGATGCCAGAGAAGGATAATAAATTTACAAATTATGTCTTAGTATTAGCGGATTAAATCAATCTGTTTAGGTGTGGCTAAATCTTAGCCACGCCTATTTGAATTCAAAGAATTAACTAAGAACGAGTCTAGCTAAAGGATGCAACCGTTAGTTGCGTTAAAAAAACGGGATAGCAACGGAACTATCCTTATGTTAAGTCGGAAGTATATGTATAATTAAGTTTAAATTCAGGAGGGATAGTTGATGACAATTGGCAAACGAATAAAGGCTGGACGGATAGCAAGAGGGTTAAGTCAGGAAGATATAGCTAAGGAGATGTTTTTAACGAGACAAACTATTTCTAAATGGGAAAATGATAAAAGTATTCCAGATATTTATAATTTCATTTTCTTATCAAATCTATTGGAAGTAACCGTGGCGGAATTATCTGGGATTAGTGATTTTAAGAAACCAAATAATGAAGCAAGTGTTCAAGCTGAAAATAAGCGAAGGGAGCGAGATAAATTGAGAAAAAGAACGGGAATTATGTTAATGATCGCATTTTTTACTTTGCTTTTTGCCTTAATGGCTCATGGGATTTATATTAATTATGTTACAGAAAAAAGAACTGAGGAGTCAATCGCAAAACGCTATTTAACCGTTTATGGCGTGGAGACAATTAATTATAAACTAAAAGGGGATGAACATTCAGTTAAGGATGATAATGATGGAATAGTTAGTTTTATTTTAGCTGATGGGAGCCTCGTCGATGACTTGTCTTATAAAAACATTAAAAGTCTAGGTCTCTTAAATCAAGACAATCAGTCCTTTAAGTCGTCAGAACTAGATAATTTCGCAAAGACGAAGCAAGTCGACATGCTATGGCTGTTAAAATACTGGGAAGAGCATTCAGAATAAGGCATGTCTCTAAAAATTTACTAGAATTTGAAACGTATCCCTATCTGAAGATTAATAAATAAGACGGTGAACCTCAGCTCCTTGAAGCGACACGTCTTATTTTTGTTGCTGATTATTAAGGAATTAGTTGAATCATTTATCCCATTCTTTACTATCCATGTCTTTACCTCCTAATGATGTTGACACTTTTAAGTCATGTAAATGGTGTGAGATTACTATTCTGATTATTTCATACTTACTCCTTCAACATTTTTTTATAAATATGATGGGAAAAGGTAGATGGATCAGTTCTACTAGGCTTTATTTTATTAACAGGACGTTGTAGTCGATAGTGGTTAATATTTTGTTGTGTGGCAGAAATTACTTGCCCGTTCTCTAATATAAAAGTATCATAATTACCAGAATCAGTTAAAGTGACTTCAGCGACACTATAAATTAGTGAAAAACCTGATGCCTCAAGTTCAGCCATTTCTTTTTTTAGTGAGTAGCTACCGTACCAAACAAATGACAAACACAAGCCAAGAATGGTAATGACTGTTAATGCTGTATATTTTGGAAACATATTGTAAACCTCCTTTCGTTTATTAAGGGGTTACTATTTTCTACAGTCAGTTCTATATTATCGACAAAATTCCTGTTTTCAAAATTAATTTTTTCATAACAATTACTTACATTCGTTTTTATATCATGCCTTTTCAGACTGGATTTGTCGATATGTTTTGAATATTCTGTCAATTCAATTTAATGATAAGTATTTTATGAAAATTTGTATTGATAGTTTACGAGTAATAAGACTTTTTATAAAATTTATTTTTTTGTTTTTTTCTGTCGACTATGATATTCTTTTCGGGTAAGATCACTTGAATATCATTTTCCAAAAAATGTTCTCTTCGTTTCGAACTTTATTATTCACAACAGTTTCCTTTGGGGGAACAAAAGTCTCATCAAAATCAGGTATGGGATTATTTAGTATGATTGGATTGTCATTAGGCATATAATTTACCCTCCTTTCTTTATAGTTAAAAATACATTAGATGTCATTTTTTTGCAACTAATATCTTTGAACTAAATATATTTTCTTTAGTGGCTGATATGGCTACTGAAGATTTGTATGAATAAGGATTTCAAATTAGCTTAATATCAACATTTGATGAATCTCTACTTGTAGCTTTGAAATATAATTAAAATAATTGTACTTAGTAGTTAACATTCATATAGAAATGGAATAGATTAGGGTGTACCCTAAGCCTACATATCTGAGTTATTGCCTTTACTACCTTTCGCATGTCTATTTAGGATGAATAGTAAATATTTTTAATTGATTGTGTCATAGAGGGGAGCTAGTTGGAATGAGACAGCAAGCAAAGGGCTATGTTTGTGATCGTTTAATTGTGAGTAGGTTTTTTCGAGCAAAACCATCTTCCTGAGCCATGATTCCAAAATCAAAAACCGTCATCTCTAAAATTGTGGCAAGGAACCACTAAAAAGAGAACAGGCGGTTTTTTTGTGATTTAAAAGGAAGAAACAGCCAATTATCAAAGTTTGTTAGAAGGGGCAGGGATGGAAATCTGCCGAAAAAGTCAGGAATATAAAGGAGTTAGTTATAAAAAAAGACTGATTGTGTCAAATAAATCCAAAATTGTTCATGAATACCTGGTAAATAATGGTAAAAAACCATTGGGTAAAAGCATTGTTTTATCGGGAATTTAGTATATACTAAATCTTGTAAGGGTAAACAGTATATACTAAAGAGGTGTTTTAGTTGAAAGAAATCGACACAAGAGTTTCAAAAACTATCGTTGCCATGCTTTATGCCTTCATCGTTTCGATTGCCTTTAACTTGTTTTGGTTACCAGGTAATATTTACGCCAGTGGCATTACCGGCTTTTCTCAGCTAGTAGTCTCGATTGTGAAAGAATTTTTTCAAGTGAATTTATCAATCCCTTTAATTGTATTACTAATTAATGTCCCGTTGTTACTGATGTCGATCAAACTAATTGATCGGGAGTTCACTTTTTTTACGACAACAGCGGTGCTTTCAACCTACGTCTTTATGAATCTGATTCCAGTGACAAAAGTCGTTGATGACCCGATTATCTCTGCGATTGTCGGTGGCGCCTTACATGGCTTATCTGTGGGTATTACTTTAGATAGTAATTTTTCTACAGGGGGCTTAGATATTTTAGGAATCATCATTAGAAAAAAACCGACGATGTCTTTAGGAACAATCTTTATTATTTTTAATTTAATGATTCAATTTACAGCTGGTTTTTTCTACGGTTGGGAATATGCTTTTTATAGCGCATTAGGAGTCTTTGTGAGCGGTCACGTAGTTGATGAAGTCAATCGGCGCCAACAAAAAATGCAAGTGATGATCGTCACAGGTCATTCAGAGGCTTTAATTGCCACCGTTCAAAAAGAATTATCCCGAGGCATAACCGTCGTCAACAATGTTGAAGGCGCCTTTTTAAAAGAAGAAAAGAAAATCCTCTTCATTATTGTCAGTAAAAAAGAACTACGGAACTTAGAAAGTCTGGTCTGCCGGTTAGACCGCAGTGCCTTTATTAGTGTCTCACCTGGTGTGAGCACAAATACTCAATTTTATGAATGGTAAGAAGGAAGAGAGGTCTGATAACTGATGGAAAAAAAATTATCTGTCTATGAAGAAGTCATGCTTGAAATCGAAAAAAGAATTAAAGAGCAAGTGTATACGACGTCTCAGCGACTGCCGTCAGAGTATGAGTTATCTGATGAATTAGCAGTCAGTCGGCTGACTGTCAGAAAGGCCATCAATGAGTTAGTCAATCAAGAAGTCTTGTTTAAGCAACGGGGCAAAGGAACTTATGTCATGGCAAAGCAAAACAAAGTTCAAAGCGGTCGTTCTGGTTTACAAAGTTTTACGGAAGCAGCCAAAGCGTATGGCAAGAAATCAATGACTAAGATTCTTAAATTTGAAAAACTAGTCAACGTTCCAGCAGGAATTCGTGAAGAACTGGAACTAAAAGAGACCGAGGGCGTCTATCATATTATCCGTTTACGTTCTTTTAATGAAGAACCGATGACGCTGGAAGAACTCTATGTCAATGAAGACTATTTACCAAAAGAGATGTCCCAAGCCTTACTAGAAGAAATCTCACTCTTTGACTTAATTGAAAGAAAAATTGCGATTGCTTATTCTCACCAAGAAGTTGAAGCTGTCCAAGTCACTGAGTCACTCAGTCAGACGTTAAAAATAAGGGAAGGACTACCAATTATGCAAGTCCATTCAAAAACCTTTTCAGTCAATGCTACGCCAATCTTGTATGATATTTCTTACTATCGTGCAGATAAATATAGTTTCAAACAGACACTCTATCGAAAATAAAGAAATGAGGTGCTGACAATCGAGTATCAAGCAGCGATTCAAGGAAAGATTTTAGCAAGTAAAGAGGCTTTTTATCAAGATTTACAAACCCTCTTAAAAATCCCAAGTGTTAAAACTGCGGCCTTACCTGGGGCGCCTTTCGGTCAGGGCAATCAGCAAGTTCTAGCTCAAATTGTAACATTAGGAAAAGCTTATGGCTTTCAGACGAAAGTCGTGGCTGATGCTTTAGCTTATGTGCAAATCGGCGAAGATGACGATGACTATATTGGCATTGTCGGTCATCTCGATGTCGTAGCAGCTACTGGCAAGTGGAGTTATCCGCTATTTGATTTATCTCTGGCAAATGGTCGTCTTTACGGTCGGGGGATCTTAGATAATAAAGGACCAATCTTTGCCTGTTTATATGGCTTGAAATTATTACAAGAAATGGCTTTGCCACTGAATAAGACGTTACGGATTATCTTTGGTACTGATGAAGAAAGTGGCTCAAGTGATATTCCACTGTACTTAGCAACTGAAAAAGCCCCAAGCTTTGCCTTTACGCCAGACTGTAAATACCCGGTGGTTTACGGTGAACGAGGAATCATTCGCTTGGAAATTAAAACACCGCTGAATGAAAGCGGTTTATCTTTAATCGCTGAGATTCGTGGGGATCAAAGCCCGAGTTTTGTGCCAGATTTCTTAGAAACGACAGTCTTCAAACAGTTAGTCGTCGGCAAAGGTCGAAGAAGTCCCTCTAATTCACCAGAAACGGGGAGTAATGCGATTACTGATTTGGCAGAAAGAATCAGCCAACTGCCTTCAGAAAACAGTGAATTAACCGACTACTTTCAGTGGTTAGTCGAGGCCTTTAAAGAAAAGCATTACGGTGAAGGTTTAAATTTAGCCTTAGCCGATCAAGCAAGTGGCTCCTTAATTGTGACCCCCTTTGAATTACGGAAAGAAGAGAAAGAGATGAGCTTAGGCATCAGTATTCGCTATCCCGTCAGTTATAAGGAAGAGGAAGTCTTGAATCGACTGAAAACGGCTTTACCGCCGGGCAGCCACCTTAATATTTTAAGGAGTTACCCAAGCTTACTAGTCGATAAAAATAAGCCGGAAATCCAACAACTGACAAAAGTCTATGAAGAAGTCATGGGTGTTAGCGCGCCACCAGTCACAACGACAGGGGCGACTTATGCCCGAGCAATGCCAAATACGGTTGCCTTCGGGCCCTCATTTCCAGGTCAAAAGGGGATTGCCCATAACGTTGATGAATACATGGACGAAAAGGATTTATTAAAAAATATGGAGATTTATATGCAGGCAATGCTAGCATTGTGTCAATAATTAAGGAGGAATAGTGATGGCTTATGGTTTGATTGCAACATGGCGAATGGCTTACGAAGGAATTAGTCATTCGATGGCAGGTTTAACAAAAGGCGGGACAGCAACCCAGGCAGTAGTAGAAGCAATTAAAATGGTGGAAGATTATCCCTACTATAAATCCGTTGGTTACGGCGGTTTGCCTAATGAGGTAGGAATTGTCGAGTTAGACGCCGCCTTTATGAATGGTGATAACTACGACATCGGCGCTGTGGCAGGCAGTATTCATGTAAAAAATCCGATTGCAGTAGCTGAAAAATTAAGTCATGAGCGGTTTAATTCTTTTTTAGTCGGAGATGGTGTTGGAAAGTATGCAACGAAGGAAGGCTTTGAGATTCAAAACATGTTAACGGAACGAGCTAACCAAACATGGCAGCTTCGCTTAAAAGAAATTTCAGAAAATAATTTAAATCCTTATAATGGTCACGATACCATTGGGATGGTCGGTTTAGACCAAGCTGGCAGTATGGTTGCCGGCACATCAAGTAGTGGCTTGTTTATGAAAAAAGTCGGTCGAGTCGGCGATTCACCTTTATCAGGTTCAGGTTTTTACGTAGACAGTGAGATTGGTGGGGCGACAGCTACTGGTTTAGGGGAAGACTTAATGAAGGGCTGTTTAAGTTATGAAACAGTCCGGCTAATGGGCACCGGCCTTGATCCTCAAACAGCTGTTAATCAAGCTATGGGGGAATTTAGTCAAAAACTTCAGGCTAAAAAAGGCAAAGTTGGGGCATTTTCATTAGTTTGTATGAATACCCAAGGGGAATGGGGAGTAGCGACGAATGTTGAATTCTCCTTTGTTGTCGGGAATCACTTATCAGAACCAAGAATTTACATTGCGACACCAGTCACTGGTAGCCAACTGCCTAAGATTGAAGTCGCCTCAGAAGAATGGTTAGCAGCCTATGCTACAAGAATTAAAGCACCGATTGGAGGAATAAAATAATGCGTTCAAGACAAGTCCATTTAGATTTTCATACGAGTGAGTTTATCCCAGAAATTGGGGCGGCTTTTGATAAAAAAGCCTTTGTTGAAACCTTACAAGCAGCCCATGCGGATTCGATTACTTGCTTTGCCAGATGTCACCACGGCTGGCTATACTACCCTAGTCAAAGACAACCAGAAATGATTCATCCGGAGTTAAAGAATCACGAACTACTAATTGAGCAAATTGATGCCTGTCATGAAGCGAACATTGATGTGCCAGTTTATACAACGGTTCAATGGGATGGTTACATTAGTCGTCATCATCCAGAGTGGTTGTCAGTTGATGAGCAAGGGGAGTTTATTAATACCCAAGGGATTCCTGAACCGCATTTTTACTATACTATCTGCCTTAATAGCCCTTATCGTGACTATTTTAAAGCCCATTTGTTAGACATGTTTGACAGTATTGGCCGGGAAAAGATTGATGGCGTCTTCATGGATATTTTATTCGCTGTGGATTGTCACTGTCAGTATTGCCAAGCAAAGATGGCTGATTTGGCCATTGATGCCTCAGTCAAAAAGAACCGGCTAATGTATTCAAAACAAATGCTCCATGAGTTTAAAGCTGAAATATCTGCCTTAATTTGGCAAGAAATTCCTGAAACTAACGTCTTTTTTAATGGCTCTCACATTGGCCCTCACGATAAAGCTGATTTACCAAGTTACTCTCATCTGGAATTAGAAAGCTTGCCAAGTGGCGGTTGGGGCTACGATCATTTTCCAATTACGGCCCGCTATGCCCGGAATTTAGGCAAAGAAGTTATCGGTATGACTGGTAAATTTCATACGTACTGGGGAGATTTTCACTCATTAAAAAACCAACCAGCTTTAGAATTTGAAGTCTTTAATATGTTTGCCTTAGGAGCATTAGGTGCTTCAATTGGCGATCAACTTCATCCAGATGGGGTCTTATCGAAAGCCGGTTATGACTTAATTGGTCAAGTTTACGGACCAGTCGCTAAAATCGAAGCTGACTGCAAGTTGGCCTCACGTCCTATCGTGGAAATTGGCGTCTTAACACCGGAAGAATATTGGGTGCCAGGATCAGATGAGCCGAGAACTAGTCCAGAGTTAATTGGTGTGACTCGTTTACTGCAAGAACTTAATTACCAATTTAATATTATTGATTCAACAATGGCCTTTTCAGACTATCAAGTGTTAATTTTGCCAGACAGTACCCCTTATAGCCGAGACTTGGAAGAAAAATTACTAGCTTTTGTGGCAAGTGGTGGCAAAATTATCGGTTCTTACGAAGCCATGATCGAAAAAGCAAAAGTCAGTCAGTTGTACGGCATTAAACGCCTTGGACCAGGGAAATTCCAGCGGGAGTTTATTATTCCTAATGACGTGATTGGGAAAGCTTTACCAAAAGAAGAACATGTCTTTTATTTAAGAGGTCAAGAAGTAGTAGCGGAAAGAAGTCAGGTGTTATTAAACACAGTCGAAGCTTACTTCAACCGGGAAGGTAAGACATTTATTTCTCACCAACATGCACCATCAAGTCGTCAAGTTGGCTCGCCAGCTGTCACCGTGACTAATGGGGTGTACTATTTCAGTCAACCAATTTTTAGAAGTTACCGTAAAAATGCTCCGGCCTTTATTAAAGAATTACTGAAAGATGTGCTAGAACAATGTTTACCAATGAAGCAATTAATTCATAATGGGCCATCGACTTTACTGACAACGGTCAATGAATCAGTGGATCATGAGACATACTTAATTCATAGTCTCCATTACATTACCGAAAAGAAATCAGAGGACATTTATACTATTGAAAACTATTATCCTTTAGCTGACATTGAGCTAGCTTGTTATGTGGCTGAAACAAGCGTTAAGAAAGTCACGAATATTCTCACTGATGAAGAGATTGACTTTGACGTAGTTGCTGGCTATGTGAGCTTTAAGCTACCTGTCTTACAACCACACAGTGTCTTTAAAGTTCAAATGGAGTCAAGCCAATGATGATTTTAGCTATCGATATCGGTGGTAGTAGTGTCAAAAGTGCCATTTACGATGGGGCGTTACAGGGGAAACAACAGTTTGACTCTCCCCTGACGTGGTTGACAATGGCGGAAAAATTAGATGCCTTAATTAGTAATTATCGGCAAGAATATGAAATCGAGAGAATCGCCTTTAGTGTACCGGGAGTGCCTAATAAAACAACTGGCTGGCTTGAAGGCGCTAGCTCCCTGCATTATTTACACGATGTCCCTTTTATTGAGTATTTTCAAAAGAAACATCAATTACCAGTGACATTTGAAAATGATGCTAATTGCGCCTGCCAAGCAGAAATGGCTTTAGGTCAGGGGAAATCTGCTAAGAACATTGTCTTTTTAGTCATTGGTACGGGGATTGGTGGGGTTACAGTCTTAGATGGGGAGATTCGCAGCGGTCAGCATTATTATGGTGGTGAATACGGCATGATGCTAGTCGATGGTCGGCATGAATGGAGCATCTTAGGTTCTGCCGTCCATATGGCTCGCAAATACTCTCAAGGCAAGGATCGAGACTTTAGCGGTCAAGAAGTCTTTGCTTTAGCCGAGGCCGGAGATCAGCTGGCCCAAAGCTTGTGTCACGACTTGTATCGTTATTTAGCCTTAGGTTTATACAATTTGCAATACATTATTGACCCAGAGCTTTTCATTTTAGGTGGGGGAATTACGCAACATCCAGAATTACTTGAAAATATCGAAAAAGCCTTAACTGAGATTATGTCTTATGGGCAACGCTGTCCCTTGAGACCTAACATCAAGTTGGCAACATTTAAAAATGATGCCAATTTGATTGGGGCAGCTTTAACGAAAATAAATTAAAAAAACAGAGAAGAGAGTCGTGACTGATGTCAGGCAACTCTTCTCTGTTTTAATTTAAATGTTGTCCTTAGGAAGTCGTAAAAGTTAAGTAGTCCTTTTAGTAGCAAAATAGTCACTTGCTAAAATAGCATAGAGCTCGCTATCAACCCACTGCTCATCAAAGTTGAAAGCTTCCCGGCGCCTGCCTTCATAGGTGAACCCAGCTTTTTGATACACGTGACGGGCCCGAGGGTTAAAAGCAAAAACTTCTAATTCTAAGCGGTGCAACTGTAAGTATTCAAAAGCGTAAGTCACGATTAATTGGGTAGCTAAGCTACCGAAACCTTGATTACGCCCAGCTTCACCAATTAAAATCCGAAAATTAGCACTTTGATTGTCCGGATCCC
This sequence comes from Vagococcus salmoninarum, assembly GCF_003987495.1. Classification (GTDB taxonomy): domain Bacteria; phylum Bacillota; class Bacilli; order Lactobacillales; family Vagococcaceae; genus Vagococcus_D; species Vagococcus_D salmoninarum. The sequence goes on along the minus strand of NZ_NGJU01000009.1, from coordinate 73,432 downwards.
ACTCATTAAGAACGACTTCACCAACGACTTTACCAAGATCATGGCTGTGAATCGCTAAATCAAGGCGATCGGTTTGAGTGTGACGGCTTGCGTACCAGTCAACTGTTGCCTGAAGCCTTTCGGGTGTGAAAGGTTGTTGAGCTTGAACAGTCGTTGCGGCGCTACCAGTTAAGCGTTGGACAGTCGGTTCACTAATGATTGCTAAAAGCTCCTGAAAATCAGCTTCAGCAAAGGGCCGAAGTTGAAGCGGACCAGCTGTTAAAGTTGGTTTAGTTGTAAAATCAGGGCGATGTTTAGTCATCCTTAACCTCCTTAAATTAGTTATAAGTCTTAGCTACGTAAGCCACGACCACGTTCAATTAAGTACCAACAGACACTGTATAAAACAACAATAAAGACAATTAAAATCACCATTGAGAATAAAACAGGAACGTCAATCACTCCCAAAAAGCCGTAGCGGAAACCAGAGACCATATAAACAATCGGGTTAACTTTCGAAATGGCTTGCCAGACTGGCGGTAACATTGTGATTGAGTAAAAGACCCCACCTAAGTAAGTTAATGGTTGTAAGACAAAGGTTGGCACGATTGAGACGTCATCAAAAGATTTCGCGAAAATCCCATTTAACAAACCGGCTAATGAAAATAAAATGGCAGTCATTAATAAGGTGATAATTACAATTAGCCAAGAGTGGACCGCTAAAGGCACGAAAAAGAGGGAGATTAAAGTCACTAAGGTCCCGACTAAAATACTTCGGCCAAGGCCGCCTGTGACAAAGCCCCAAATAATAATATGAGTCGGAACAGGGGCGATTAATAATTCCTCGATGTTTTTTTGGAACTTTTGTGAGAAAAAGGATGAGGCCACATTAGAGTAGGCACTAGTAATAACGGACATCATAATTAGTCCAGGGACAATAAATTCCATATACGTAAAGCCGGCCATTTCACCGATTCGTCCGCCGATTAAGTTGCCGAAAATGACAAAATAAAGGGAAGTTGTGATGACTGGTGGGACTAGGGTTTGCACCCAAATTCGTAAGTAGCGATTGGTTTCTTTAACTGCTAAGCTTTTTAAAGCGGTAAAATAAAGATTAAACATTTTTTTCCTCCAAGACATCTTTTTCTTCAGTAATTTTTAAGAATAGTTCTTCTAAACGATTTGATTTATTGCGCATGGATAGGACGGTAATCCCTTGAGCGGATAATTGCTCGAAAATGCCATTTAAGCCTTGATTACGCTCGACTTCGACAGCTAGGGTCAAGTCATCTTCAAGAGTGCTTTGGTAACCAGTTAAGACTGGTAGCTTTTCAGCTGGGGCTAAATCGAAAATAAAAGTTTCAAATTGTAAAGTAGCTAGAAGAGCTTTCATACTAGTATTTTCAATTAGTTCGCCAGTTTGAATGATACCGATGTTGCGACAAAGCATTTCGGCTTCTTCTAAATAATGAGTCGTTAAGATAATCGTTGTCCCATTATTATTTAACTCTCGTAAGAAGTCCCACATGTCACGGCGGAGTTCAATATCAACGCCAGCAGTTGGTTCATCTAAAATCAATAGTCGTGGCTCATGCATTAAGGCCCGAGCAATCATTAAGCGACGTTTCATTCCCCCAGAGAGCATCCGCGCCCGTTCGTGGCGTTTCTCCCAAAGGTCAGATTGTTTTAAATACTTTTCACTGCGTTTCAAGGCTTCTTTCCGAGGAACACCGTAATAACCTGCTTGGTTCACGACGATTTGTTCCACTGTTTCAAAAGGGTTAAAGTTAAACTCTTGTGGCACTAAACCGATTTGTTGTTTGGCACGAACCAGGTCAGTATCTAAGTCATAATCAAAGACTTTAACTTGGCCTAAGGTTTTATTGACTAGAGAAGTGATGATACCGATAGTCGTTGATTTACCAGCCCCATTAGGTCCTAGTAAGGCATAAAAATCCCCTTCGGCCACAGTTAAATTAATGCCACGGAGGGCTTTAACGCCAGTGCTGTAAGTTTTAGTTAAGTTGTTTATTTCAAGTGCGTAAGTCATTTTGTTAGTTTCTCCTTAGTTAATGAATTCTTTTGGTCAGTTTTTCCTTGGGAGACATGACAATCACAAGTCTCAGCTTGGCAAAGGTAGCCGTGTTCACTATTTGACAGTAAGAGGGCGGTTGATTCACTAAAATCGCGAATAAACGCTGGTCTCAAAGCGTAATTATGCCATTGCTTTTCTTTCGTAACAGAGACAATCCCAGCTTTTTCAAGGACTTTCATATGATGAGACAAAGTCGGTTGGGTAAAGTCAAAGTGTGCTAAAACATCACAAGCACAAAGCTGCTCAGTTGATAGTAAATCAATAATTTTCATGCGATTCGGATCAGCCATTGCTTTTAAAACGAGTGAGAGTTGGTCATAGTTCATGCTTTTTCCTCCTTCAATATAGATAGACGTCAATGTTTAATATAGAGCATCATCAATATAAAGTCAAGAAAGACTGAAAAGATTCTGAAAAATAGTATTCAGGCCATTTTATTGCTACAATAGATAGGCGCGATAAACTGAGCACAAGAGGAGAAATAATAGACATGAGAAATATTAAATTAACAATTGAATACGATGGTAAGGCTTATCTTGGTTGGCAACGACTAGGTGATTCAGATAAAACCATTCAAGGGAAACTTGAAGGGGTGTTATCACGAATGACTGATGAAACGATTGAAATTACCGGCTCAGGGAGAACGGATGCTGGGGCTCACGCTAAAGGCCAAGTGGCGAACTTTAAAACAAGTTCAACGATGAAATTAGCTAATATGGTTGAGTTTCTAAATCGTTACTTACCACGAGACATTGTCGTAATTAAAGCTCAAGAAGCAGCGGAAAGATTCCACTCGCGCTATAACGCTAAAGGTAAAAAATACACGTATAACGTTTGGACGAATGAGATCCCAACAACCTTTAACCGTTATTATAGTTATCATTACCCCCAACATCTAGATACGGCTAAAATGAAGGAAGCCTGTGAGTTACTAGTTGGTGAACATGATTTCTTAGGTTTTTCTTCTTTGAAGAAAAGCAAAAAATCAACTGTTAGAACGATTAAAGAGCTATCGATAGAAAGAGATGGCAGCATGATGCAAATTACTTTCGTCGGCGATGGCTTCTTATATAATATGGTGCGAATCATTGTCGGAACGATTTTAGAAGTTGGTTCAGGAAAAATGGAATTGGCTGAGATTGAAGAAATCTTTGCTAGTGGTGTCCGTCAAGGGGCAGGCGAGACTGTTCCGTCACATGGTTTATTCTTGGATGAAGTTTATTATAATTAATAGTGAAGCAGTCAAAAAAGACTTAGTAGTGATTTTTAGCTACTAAGTCTTTTTTTTATGGATATGTTTTAGGTGCAGTGGTTAAGGTTTTGCCTTCTAAGAATTTATTTAATGACTCTTTAATGACTGAAAAAATAGATGTTATGACTCATCCCACCCATCAAGTACTTAATAACTGTTTAAACTTATTAATAATAACTGTGTACTCACTATTTTTTTTCTGAACTATTTTAAATTCACAAGTAGGGGAACAATTTTCAATCGTAATTTGATGAAGTTCACCAGCAGCCAATTCTTTTGCTACGGACATCCGGTAAAGAAAGGAAATCCCTTCATTATGCGTAACTAAATTTTTTATCAAATGAATGTTACCAATCGTCATTTGAAAAGGAAAATGTTGGGTTGTTAATCGCAAGCTGGTTAAGGCTTCTTTCAGAAGGGCTAAGACACCTGAGCCTTCTTCACGAATAAAAATCATTTCTTGAGCTAAGGCTGAAAGTTTAACAGTTTGATCTTTCAGGGGGTGAGAGGGGCCGCAGACACAAATAATATCGTGTGTTAAGAAAGCCAGAGAGTCATAGTCTTTGTGATCAAAGGGACCGGATATTAAGGCGAGATCAATTTCTCGCTTGTCTAATTGGCTTAATAATTGAGTAGTATTGTCGACAGTTAGTTTAACTGTGTAAGCGTTATTATTTTGAAAGTCTTTGATTTTATCCCAAATAAAATACTCACCAATCGTGCGACTAGCTCCGACGGTTAAGGTTTTATCTGTGAGAGTAGCCGTGAAATTATTTTTAGTTACTTCAATGTCAGTCATGATTTTATGGAGTTGTTTTTTTAAATAAAGACCGTTACTTGTTATTTTAAGTTGGTTGTCATAATACTCCACTAGGCGAACACCAAGATGATTTTCTAAATATTGAATATGTTTAGTCACAGCCGGTTGACTGAGATTTAATTTTTTAGCAGCTTTCGTATAATTCAAAGCCTCAGTTAAGGCGATGAACGTCTCATATCGGTAATCAAGCATGGGGGATTCTCCTTTGAGAAACGGTTTATTTTCAATGTAAGAACTTTGAGAAATATTTATCAAACTATTCCGTTTAGTAATTACATTATAACAACTTGTTATTTTAATTACAACGTGAACTGCTATATAATCGGATATATCCGGATGAGTTAAATTAAAATCATTAGTGATAAATATCACAAAAGGGGTCGAGGAAGTGGCTAAATCACAAGTAGCAGCACTAGAAAATTTTGATAAACGACAACCAGTCGGTGGGATTTTGTTAATTATTGTACTCTTTTGTTTGGGACTTTACCTGAGTACGATTAAAGCTATTTTACCACTGCAATTATTATCAGGAATCTTATTAGGAATAGTTTTAACTCGAGCACGGTTTGGTTTTGCCGGGGGCATTAAAAGAATTTACGTTCGTGGAGAGGGAAGTTTAACGAAAGCCTTATTAGTAATGTTAGCGGTTACGATGTTAGTCTTTTTAGGCGCCCAATGGTTTGCAGCACAAAATGGCGCAGTTCCGGCCTTTATCGCTGGCGACAGCGACTTGATTATTCCAGGTACTCAAAATGTCCACTTCGCTAATATTGCAACGATTATTGGCGGCTTTATTTTCGGAATGGGTATGATCTTTTCCGGTGGTTGTGCTTCAGGTACGTTAACGGATATGGGAGAAGGCGAAGGTCGGGCTTTAATTGCGTTTATCTTTTTCGTTCTTGGTTCTGCACCAGGGGAATGGGCCCGTTACACTGTGGATCAATCAGCCTTGGGGAAAGTTGGTTTACAAGCTTATTTACCAGATTATCTTGGTTACCTTGGGGCCTTTGGCTTGTCTTTAATCGGAATCGGTGTGATTTATTGGCTGACAGTTAATTATGAGCAAAAACGAAAATTAACAAATAGCTACGCTAATCCACTAGGCGACTGGGAAGAGTTTGAAAAACCCTTAGCAGAAGACAATTCGGGTTTTTGGAGTTTTAAGACATACCATAAGTTCTTTATTGAACGTTTATCCTTTATGACTGGCGGTCTATTGATTGCGTTTATCTGTAGTTTCATCTTACTAACAACGGGGAAAGCATGGGGGGTCACTAGTGCCTTTTCGAAACTGGCAGTAGCAGTTCTACAACCTTTAGGCGTCTCTTTTGATTCGCCAGCTTTTACTAAAATTGTCGCAGATGTGAATGGTGGTTTATTAAGTGATGGTGGGACGATTCGCAACTTAGGGATTGTCGCAGGAGCGGTCATCGCCTTTTTACTAGCCGGTCGTTTTTCATGGAAATTCAAAATTAGCTTGAAAGATGGCAGTTATTTTGCCTTGGGAGGTTTGATGATGGGCTTTGGCGCTCGCTTGGCTAAAGGCTGTAATGCCGGTGCCTTGTATTCAGCGATGAGTACCTTTTCAATTGCCGGCTGGGTGTTCCTAGTGGCTATGTGTTTCGGTGGGGTCGCTTGTTTGAAACTATTTGCCGGTAAGATGTCAATGGTTCCCCCAGCTAGAAAATAAGTAGCACAGTTTTAAAAGATAGTATGACATTTAATTAATTTGAGGAGGATATTATTAATGAGTAAACGAATTTTAATTGTTGGAGGCGTCGCTGGTGGCGCATCAGCAGCAGCTAGAGCACGAAGAATTGATGAGTCAGCCGAAATTACGATGTTTGAAAGAGGGCCCTTCGTCTCCTTCTCCAACTGTGCCTTACCGTTTCATTTAAGTGGGATTGTGCCAGAAGCTAGTAATCTAGTCTTAATGACACCGGAAGTCTTCGATAAACAATACAATATCAAGGCAGAAGTTAATAGTGAAGTGATTAAAATTAACCCAGCTGAGCAAACAATCCTAGTTAAGAACACAGTCACAGGTAGCGAAACTTTAGAAAGTTATGACGAACTAATCTTGTCACCAGGTGCTAACCCAATTTTGCCACAGAGCATAAAGGGAATTGGCCAAGACCACGTCTTTACGGTTCGCAACGTTCCTGATATTGACGGAATTCAAAACTATTTAACGGCGAATGAGATTAGTGACGTTGTTGTTGTTGGGGGCGGCTTTATCGGCATCGAAGTTGCTGAAAACCTACACTTAGCTCAGAAAAAGGTCACATTAGTCGAGGCAGCTAATCAAGTAATGGCACCTTTTGATTATGACATGGCGCAAATTTTACATAAAGAAATAATTGATAATCAAGTCGAGCTATTATTAGAAGATGCTGTAACTGAGATTACAGCTGACTCGGTTATTCTAAGTTCAGGCAAAGAAGTGAAAGCCGGCGCAGTCATTATGGCAATTGGCGTGACACCAGAAACAACCTTAGCAAAAGAAGCTGGCTTAACTCTAGGGGAAACTGGGGGGATTAAAGTTAACCATCACTATCAAACCTCAGCTCCACATATTTACGCAGTCGGCGATGCAATCGAAGTGACTCATTTACAAACTAAAAAACCAACTCGTTTGACTTTAGCCGGTCCCGCACAACGGCAAGCACGAGCTGCTGCTGATCATATGTATGGGAAGACTTATCGGAACACAGGGGTCATTGGCTCGTCAGTGATTCAGTGCTTTGGTATGAATGCCGCCTCAACAGGGCTAAATGAAAAAGATTGTCAAAAAGAAGGCTTAGATTATCGGACAGCCTATGTGATACCGAAAGATCGAGTCGGTTTAATGCCAGATGCGAAGCCCTTATTTTTTAAACTGGTCTTTGCTTATCCTTCAGGGCAAATCTTAGGCGCTCAAGCCCTAGGACAAGGCAATGTTGATAAGCGAATTGATGTGATTGCGACAATGATTACGATGAATGGGAATTTAGAAGACCTTAAAGAGTTAGAGCTATCTTATTCACCAATGTTTGGGACAGCGAAAGATGTTGTAAATATGGCAGCTCTTGTTGGGTTGAATATTTTGAATGGCGAATACAAACAAGTACCTGTGACGGAAATTAGAGGGCTAGTTGAACAGTCGGCCTTTATCATCGATGCTCGAGAACCACATGAATTTGCAGAAGGCCACTTAAAGAATGCGATTAATATTCCATTTAGTCAATTCCGTCAACGCCTGTCTGAAATCCCGAAAGATCAACCTGTTTATGTTCATTGTCTATCAAGTCAACGGAGCTATAACATGGTAAAAGCCTTGGGCATGTTAGGTTATGCAAATGTCTACAACTTAATGGGGTCCTTCTTAGGGGTCAGTATGTATGAATATTACAATGACCAAATGCAAAAGCGAACACCGATTATGACAAATTATCGCTTTGATTTGCTATAAAAATTAATGAAGATAAGAGGGGTTAGGGAAATTGACCTAACTCCTTTTATTTAACAGGAAAGGTGAAGCTAGATGAAGCAAGTCACTGAAAAAAAATATAAAGTTTTAACTTGGGGAACGTGGTTTGTGATTATTGGATTGTGGTTGCTTCTAACAGAAACAGGTTTGGTGGCTTCTCGCTTAGTCCCCTCACCAATCCAAGTGCTTAAAACCTTTGGCAAAATTGTGAAAGAGGGTTACAACGGTATTTCTTTTTGGCAACATGGGGCGATTAGTTTGTACCGTTTAACTTTAGCAACGACCTTAGCTGTCTTGACAGCAGTTCCTCTCGGTTTGTTAAGTGGTTATTTCAAACCTTTTCGAGCGATTGTTGATTCAGTCGTGCAGTTTTATCGGCCACTGCCACCCTTGGCGTATTACACGCTCTTAATTTTGTGGCTCGGCATTGATGAAACCTCAAAAGTCACCTTACTGTATTTAGCCGCTTTTGCGCCAATTTATTTAGCTTGTGTTTCGGCAGTTGGTAATCTCAGTGAGGAATTATTATTAAGTGCAGAATCATTAGGTGCCAGTAAGCGTCAAATTTTTCTGACAATCGTTTTACCTGGAAGTTTACCAGAAATTTTTACAGGTCTCAGAACAGCTGTTGGCGTGGCTTATACGACGTTAGTATCGGCGGAAATGATTGCTGCAACCTCAGGTATCGGTTGGATGGTAATTGACGCCTCCCGTTACTTGAAAAGCGATGTGATGTTTGTTGGGATCATTTTAATGGGCTTAACGGGAATCTTACTCGATTTAGGTTTAAGAAAAATTGAACAAAAATTAATTTTTTGGAAAGGAAAAAGTTAAAGATGTCTAAAATAAAAGGTCAAGTGATGGTTTTAGGTTTCCTCTGTCTAAGTTTATTTCTAGTCAGTGGCTGTGACTCTAATAACAAGCAAGGGGCTGATCAGGAATATCCTAAAGAAGTTAGGATTGGTATTATTAGAGTGCCTAACGATAAACAAGTGGCAATTGCTGAAAATTATTTTTCAACTTATTTCGACGAGCTAGGGATTTCACAAAAATTTGTCTTTTTTGACTCGGGAGTAGCTGCTAATCAAGCCTTTGCTTCTGGCAGTATTGATTTTGCAGAAATGGGTTACACGAATGGTGTTGTGGCTCTAGGCTCAGATTTACCAGTTAAGTTAATTTGGTTGCATGAAATTATTGGCTCAAGTGAAGGCTTAGTCGTCCAAGGGGAGACCGAGATTCGTCAAGTTGCTGACTTAGTCGGTAAAAAAATTGCGACGCCTTTTAGTTCAACTGCTCACTATAGCTTGCTAAATAGCTTAAAAGAAGCAGGGATAGCTGATCAAGTGACATTGTTAGATATGCAGACGAGTGAAATTGTCGCAGCTTGGGAACGAGGGGACATTGACGGTGCCTATACTTGGGAGCCGACCTTGTCTGTCCTTAAGGAAAAAGGCCAAGTAATCATCGATAGTCAAGAGCTTGCAGCGGCAGGTTATTTAACGGCTAACATTGAGTTAGTCCACGAAAATTTTGCAAAAAAATACCCTGAACTAGTGACTAGTTACCTCGATATTTTGAATCAAGGGGTTCAGTTGTATCAAAAGGAACCTAAGAAGGCCGGAAAAGCAGCTGCCAAAGCCTTAGACATAACAGAAACAGAAGCCTTAGCACAAATGGCAGGCACGCGCTGGTTAACTAAAGAAGAACAATTACAAGAAGGGTTTTTAGGAACACAAGAGAAGCCAGGAGCATTCTCACAAGTCTTTTTAGAAACGGCAGAGTTTTTAAAAGATCAAGGAGTTTTGGCAGAAGTTCCGACAAGTGCAGCAATTAATCAATTTATTGATACTAGTTATTTGGAAGCAACATTAAAATAAGTTAGGAGGGGAGTCGTTATGTCAGGTCAAGAAGGGTTGCCAATTATTGATGTGGCAAATGTTAGCATGGTCTATGACAGTCATCAAGGGCCAGTGACGGCTTTAAAAGACGTCAGTTTAGAAATTAATGCGGGGGAGTTTATCTGTCTAGTAGGCCCTTCTGGCTGTGGTAAAAGTACGTTGTTAAAATTAATTGCCGGATACTTGCAACCAACTAGGGGGAACTGCCGAATGGCAGGGACAGTGATTAGTAAACCCGATTGGCAACGGGGAGTTGTTTTCCAAACTTCAATGTTGTATCCCTGGTTATCAGTCAGAGACAACATTGAATACGGGCCGAAAGTTCGTAAAAAGACGCCTGCTGAGTGCCGAGAGATTAGTGATTTTTATTTGGAACAAGTCGGCTTACGAGACTTTGGGGATAGTCATACTTTTGAATTATCTGGTGGAATGAAGCAAAGGGTTTCTTTAGCTAGAGCCTTAGCGAATCAACCTGAGATTATTTTAATGGATGAGCCTTTTAGTGCTTTAGATGCGATTACGAAAGTTAAAATGCAACGGTTTTTACGAAAGTTATGGCAAGAAAATCAGCAAACCTTGCTACTAATTACCCATGATATTGATGAAGCTTTGTCCTTAGGAACGAAAGTCGCAGTCATGTCAAAAGGCACAGGTGAGATTGAAGAAGTAATTACAGTTCCTTATTCCCAGAAAATTTTGACGACAAAAGACTATCAAGTTGAATTAGATCAAAATTATATTAAAGACAAACTTGCAATTTTAAAAATGATTAGTTAAACATCTTCCTGAGTGGGAGATGTTTTTTTAGTTAGAGAAAATGAGCAACCGCTAATACTTACCTATCTATAGTAAGAACCCGCCTCTTTCTGTCATAAAAAATAAGTTTTTACTAATAAAACGGATTCATTTTAATTTTTAGTTCAAGACTGTTGACATAGTTTGAAATTTGCCATATTATCGAGTAGTGCTAGTTACTAATACTATTAGCTATTAACAAAAGGTAACTATTTTGAAAGAAGGAGGAATTTCATGGGATTTGCAGAGGAAGCTGAACAAACACTGATTAATCTAATGGTTAAGAACCGTCATGGCGCCTTTAGTCGCTTAGAAAAAAGCAACCAAGGTGAAACTGTTGTGATTAAGTTTCTTTCTCGTTTAGGAGAACCAACTAGTCCGAAACATCTTGCAGAATCATTAAATTTATCAAGTGCGCGAATTGCGGTTATTTTAGGCAGTTTAGAAAAAAAGCAGATGATTGCTCGCAATATGGACCCTGATGATCGTCGACGAATCAGTGTCACTTTAACCGATTGTGGCAAAGAAGTTGCCAAATCAGAGAAAAAAGAGATGCATGACAAGATGATCAAAATTTTTAACTTAATGGGAGAAACAGATACGAAGAAGTTAGTTGAGCTAATTGCAACTTTCATAGATTACTCCCACAAAATTACTCCGAAAGAGGAAGGTGACCAACAGTGAAGATTTTTAAACATCTTGGCAAATACTGGTACGCCGTCATCGTCGTTCTTGGACTATTATTCGTACAAGCTCGTAGTGAGTTAAGCTTGCCAGGCTTAACTTCAGATATCGTTGACGTAGGTATTCAACAAGGAGGTCTGGAATATTCCACTCCGACTAAAATAAGACAAACAACCCTGCAAGGGATTGAGCTCTTCATGACTGAAGAGGAAAAAGCAACAATTGCTGAAAACTATCAATTGAAGACAATGACAATTGACGGTGAAAAAGTTGAGGTTTATCAATTGAAATTAAAAGATGGCATGACTGAAGCTAAGTTAGCCAAGATTTTTGATTTACCAATGATGATGTTAGCTTCATCACAATCTAAAGAGTCGGCTAATGGCAGTGAAGCGAAAGTCATCATGGATGAAGTTGCAAGTTTTAGCCAAGAGGGCGAAAAAGCCCAAGAGCTTGGTGCAAATGCGGCTAGCTTAGGCGAACAAGCCAAAGCTGCTAGTGCCGAAGCAATGGCTGCCACTGATCCAACGGAAGCCGCTGAAAAAGCCTCTGTGGCTCAAGCTTTAGCTAAAGAAGCCCAAGAAAAAGGGGCGGAAGCGCAAAAAATTGCTGCTGAACTTGATACTAAAATGGCAGCCTTACCTGCTAAAGTTAAAGCAGCCCGTGAAGCAACAATCGAGGGCTTAGGGGATTTAGGAACAGATTCAATGAAAACCGTGGGAATCCAATTAACTTTAGCTGAATACAAAGCTTTAGACATGGATATTCAAAAAATTCAAACAGATTACATGCTGAAAACCGGAAGTAAAATGTTAGGTTTAACTTTAGTCGCAGCCGTTACAGCGATTATCGTCGGCTTGATTGCATCATTAGTCGCAGCCGCTGTCGGTCGTAATTTACGGGTCGGTCAGTACGAAAAAACGTTACAATTCTCTAACACAGAGATGGATAAATTTTCACCAGCCTCATTAATTACCCGGAATACGAATGATATTCAACAAATGCAAATGGCAATCGTGATGATTATGCGAATTGTCTTGTATGCACCGATTTTAGGGATTGGTGGGATTTATGAAGTTTATAAAACAGGCACAGGCATGGGCTGGATTTTAGGAATCGCTGTTTCAGCAGTTATGCTGTTAGTCGGCACGCTTTTAATTTTCACAATGCCAAAATTTAAAGCATTACAAAATTTAGTTGATAGAGTCAACTTAGTCTCTCGGGAAATTATTACTGGTTTACCAGTTATTCGTGCTTTTTCTCGGGAAAAACATGAAGAAAAACGCTTTGATGGTGCCAATACTGATTTGATGAAGACTCAGTTATTTGTTAACCGAGCAATGTCGATTATGATGCCAATGATGATGTTAATGATGAACGGTATTTCCGTGCTAATCGTTTGGGTTGGTGGTCATAATATGGATATGGGGCAACTTCAAGTCGGTGACATGATGGCCTTCATTACTTATACCATGCAAATTGTAATGTCATTTATGATGTTATCAATGGTTTCAATCATCTTACCAAGAGCGAATGTGGCTGCTGGTCGGGTAGAAGAAGTTTTAGAAACAGAACCAACGATTACTGATCCAAGTAATCCACAAGATAAAGCTGACTTCCAAGGTGAAGTTAAGTTTTCTGGTGTTAATTTCCGTTATGGAGATGCCGACGAAAATGTCTTACATGATATTAACTTTGTAGCTAAACCAGGAGAAACGACAGCGATTATCGGTTCAACCGGTTCTGGTAAAACGACGATTGTTAATATGATTCCTCGTCTCTTCGATGTGACAGAAGGTCAAGTTACTATCGACGGCATCGATGTTAGACAATTAAAATTACATAAATTACATGAACTGATTGGTTTCGTGCCACAAAAAGGCGTGTTATTCTCAGGCGATATCGCTTCAAACATCACATTTGGTGATGCGGTAATTTCTGAAGAACAAATGAAACATGCGGCTAAAATAGCTCAAGCGGAAGAATTTATTAATTCTGATGAAAAAGGCTATGACCGGGAAATATCCCAAGGTGGAACGAACGTTTCAGGCGGTCAAAAGCAACGTTTATCAATTGCTCGCGCTTTAGCTAAAGATCCTAAAATCTTGATTTTTGATGACTCGTTTTCAGCCTTAGATAATAAGACGGATGTGGCTTTACGAAAAGCTTTATCAGAAACAGTCAATCACGCCACGCAAATTATTGTGGCCCAAAAGATTTCAACGATTTTACATGCAGACAATATTATCGTTTTAGATCAAGGTAAAATTGTCGCTCAAGGGAAACATGAAGAATTAATGGAAACATCGACAGTCTATCAAGAAATTGCCCAATCACAGTTAAGTAACGCTGAATTAGGCATTGAAGAAGCTGAGTAAGGAGGAGCGAATATAATGACAGAAAAAAATCAAAATCGCCCTCGTGGCGGCGGTGGACATGGACCGATGGCGAAAGTCGAAAAAGCCAAAGATTTCAAAGGAACAATTAAGAAACTAGCAGCCTATATTGGTAGCTACAAACTTCCAATGATCCTAGTAGTCATCTTTGCAATTGCATCGACGGTTTTTAATATCTGGGGACCGAAAATTTTATCATCAGCCATTACTGAATTATTTAATGGCTTAATTAAAAAATATCAAGGAACAGGCGGCATTGATTTCACGAAAATTGGTGGCATCTTGCTCTTCATGCTAGGCTTGTATGTTGTGGCAGCCCTCTTTGGAATTTTCCAAGGTTGGATCATGTCGACGATTTCTCAAAAAATCACTTACCGAATGCGGAAAGAAATCTCTGAGAAAATTAATCGGATGCCGATGAATTATTTTGAAAGTCGGACAACAGGTGAAGTCTTATCACGGATAACGAACGATGTGGATACACTTGGTCAATCCTTGAACCAATCAATTACCCAATTGATTACGTCAACTTTCACGATTATTGGTGTCATTATTATGATGTTATCAATCTCAGTTAAAATGACCGGGATTGCCGTCTTAATTGTGCCAATTTCATTAATTTTAATTATGATCGTCGTGAAAAACTCACAAAAATACTTTAAAACCCAACAAGAATATCTTGGGGTAATTAATGGGAAAGTTGAAGAAACAATCGGTGGTTATAACATCGTTCGTCTCTTTAACGAAGAAGAAAATGCTTTAAAAGAATTTAAAGAACAAAATGATATTTTATTTAAATCAGCTTGGAAATCACAATTTCTATCTGGTTTAATGCAACCAATCATGAACTTTGTCGGTAACTTAGGTTACGTGGCAGTCGCGATTTTCGGGGGAATGATGGCATACAGTGGCGCGATTACCGTCGGTGATATCCAAGCCTTTATTCAATACGTTAGAAACTTAACCCAACCGATTGCTCAATTAGCCCAAGTGTCTAACATGTTACAATCAATGGCAGCGGCAGCGGAACGAGTCTTTGAATTCTTAGGTGAAGAAGAAGAAGCTCAGTTTGCTGAAAATCCAGTCATATTGGATCACGTTGAAGGTATGGTTGATTTTGAACATGTTAACTTTGGTTATACGGCAGATCGTAACATTATTAATGACTTTAGCTCACACGTTGAGCCAGGTCAAATGGTGGCGATTGTGGGACCAACTGGCGCTGGTAAAACAACGATGGTTAAACTTTTAATGCGTTTCTACGATGTTAATAGTGGCGCTATCAAAATTGAAGGCCATAATATTAAAGACTTTAATCGCGGTGACTTACGGAAAAACATCGGGATGGTCTTACAAGATACTTGGTTATTCAAAGGAACGATCATGGAGAACTTACGTTATGGTCGTCTAGAAGCAACGGATGAAGAAGTTTACGAAGCTGCTAAAGCCGCTCACGTTCACCAATTTATCCAAACCTTACCTGGTGGCTATAATATGGAACTAAATGAGGAATCTTCGAATATTTCCCAAGGGCAAAAGCAATTGTTGACGATTGCCCGGGCAATCTTAGCTGAGAAACCAATTTTAATTCTTGATGAAGCAACTTCTTCTGTTGATACGCGGACAGAAGGCTTGATTCAAGAGGCCATGAATAACTTGATGTCAGGACGGACGTCATTTGTCATTGCTCACCGTCTATCAACAATTAAAGATGCTGATAAGATTCTTTATATGCAAGATGGGGACATTAAAGAGCAAGGAACCCATGATGAATTATTAGCGGCAGGTGGTTATTATGCCTCACTTTATAATTCACAATTTGAAGAAGTTGCTGAGTAAATCAGCAACAGTCTAAGATAATTAAAAGACTAACCTAGCAGTTTTAGCTGCTAGGTTAGTCTTTTTTTGGTGGATTTAAGAGATCAGGCTTAATCAGATCGTCAAGTCCTTGGCTGATTTCAGCAATTGAAACGGGAAAATCGTGACAGACCCACCATTGTATCGTGTTAGTTAAAGCGCCAGTCAGAAAAACAATTTGAAGTTGTGTTAATAAATTATCTTCTAAGTTATCTTTTGAATGTCTATCTTTAAAAAAACTAGTAATGTCTTCAGTTACTACATTTTCAAGTAACTTACTAAGTTCCGTGCCGTTTTCATATGAAAATAAGGATTTGAAAAAAAGGCCATGGTCTTGAATGTATAATAAAAAATCATCAAAGATTAGCCGATTATTATTAAAAGAAATTTTATTTTGTAAGTTATGATAAATTAAATTTAGATAAAAAAGTAGTAAATGATATTTATCGTCAAAATGATTATAAAAATTTGAACGGCTAACACTAGCTTCATCACAAATTTGTTTAACACTCAAGGTATCGAAGGGATATTTTTCAACTAAACGGTAAAGAGCATTGATTAAGTGTTTATGAGTATTATTAAGCTTCATGTCTAATTTATAAGGGAAGTTATTAGACAATTCCAAAGATGTGTCCAAAATAAAACACCTCCTCTTTTCTGTCTATTATACACAGGTTAAATAAGTTGTACTATATAAATGTAAAGAAAATTAAAACTTAGGAGTTGAGTTTGATGGATAAAGATAAAAAAATTAAAATCTTACAAGACGTTATCAAAATAGAATCAGTTAATGGTAAAGAAAAGCGGGTAGCTGAATACATTCAAAACTTATTAGCAGAATACGGGATAGACTCAAAATTAATTTCCTATGGTCCGGAACGGAGTAATTTAGTTGCTGAAATTAGCCATGGTGATGGACCAGTCTTAGGCTTGACTGGTCATATGGATGTGGTCGTGCCTGGGGATTTAAGTTTATGGAAATATCCCCCTTTCGCAGCTGAAATCGAAGGGGATCGTCTTTATGGCCGTGGAGCGACTGATATGAAAAGTGGTCTAATGGCAATGGTTATCGGGATGATTGAATTAAAAGAAAGTGGCTTACCTTTCAATGGCACGTTGCGCTTATTAGCAACAGTTGGTGAAGAAATCGGCGAGTTAGGTTCAGAACAATTAACAAAAGCAGGTTATATTGACGATTTGGCAGGCTTAATTGTCGGTGAACCGAGTAATTATAATTTAGTCTACACACATATGGGGTCAATTAATTACCGAGTAAGGTCGATTGGTAAAGAAGCCCACAGCTCAATGCCGGATTTAGGAATTAACGCGATCGATCACTTATTGCCATTTATGACGGAAATCAATCAGAAAATGGCTGAGATAAGTCAGTCATACAGTGATGAGGTCTTAGGTCAAACGATACACAATTTAACGGTAATTGAAGGTGGAAGCCAAGTTAATAGCATTCCGGGGGAAGCGACCGTTCAAGGCAACATTCGTTCGATTCCAGCTTATAGTAACGAAAAAATTATTAAAGATTTAACAGAACTAGTGAAGAGATTGAATCAACAATCAGAAACGACATTAGAATTAACGATTGATTATGACAAGTTACCAGTTAAATCAGCAGCAGATTCAAAATTAATTCAAGTGATTCAGTCAGTTGTCGAAAAACAACAGGGGCAAAAAATGCCTTTACTTGGTGTTGCTGGTACGACGGATGCAGCTGAGTTTATCAAAGGAAAACAAGCCTTTGACTTTGTTGTTTTTGGACCTGGGGAACCGACCTTGCCACATCAAATTAATGAATATGTTTTAATTAGTAATTATTTAGATATGAGTGAGACGTACCAAGAAATTGCTAAAAACTATTTAAAATAAAAAGAGAGAAGGTCTTAATCATGACTCACAGTAAAAGTAGTTTTAAATGGGGAAATTTAATTGTCGGCGTGTTGTTTATCTTAACTGCCCTCATTTCTTTTAGAAATCCCGTTGGCAATTTAGCGGGGATTACAGTATTCTTTGGGATGCTTGCGATTGTCAAAGGGGGATTTGATGTCTTTTTTAGAAATAAAGTAAAAAAAAAACCGGCATGCCAGGAACGAGTTTACTGATTATTGGGGTCTTTGATATTATCCTCGGATTCTTGTTACTATTTAATCTAACTACGAGTATTATGGCGCTGCCCTTTGTTTTTGCTACTTGGTTTTTAGTCGATTCAATTGGCGGTTTGTTCTCTTTAGAACAAGCGAAATCTCTAAGTACTGCCAATTATTGGTTACAGTTAATTTTAAGTATAGTAGGTATTTTGATTAGTATTTCCTTACTTTTTGATCCGATTACTTCAGCGCTAACTTTAAGCTTTTTAGTTGGATTTTACTTAATGTGGATTGGTATTTTTTATATCGTGGAAGCTTTCAGCTAGTCATAAGTGGTGACGCTGAATTAAAATAAGAAAGAAGGAATCAATCATGTCAGAATTAACGAATAAAGAAGTTAGACTATTAAACAAAATTAATAATGAGTTAGAAAGTTTAGCCGTCAATCTTGAAAAGATGACAGAAACCGATAGTAAAGTCAAAGAATTTTACGAGCAAGAGAAAGCCATTCACAATATTCATGTGATTGTTAGAAAGGCTAAAAAAGTTGAGAAATTAGAAGGAAAAGCGATTGATAAGGCGATTGACGATGTGATTTATGAAACAGAGTCAGAACTAGAGCTTGCTCAAAAAATTGATAACGACTTTGTTAAACTAGAAGAAACAGTCACTAAAATGGCTGAATCAACGAATAAAGTAGCCAGCTTCTTAGAGCAAAAGAAAGCCTTACATGAAGCTCGAAAAATATTAAAAGAGTCAGGCTTGTTAAGTTAAAGGGAAGCCAGCAAAAGAAATTTTAAAAACAGGCAGTGTCTGCCTGTTTTTTTATGTTCTATTAGTAAAGGTGAGAATAGTTTAATTATCGGATATTTAATAATAGTGAAATAAATAGTGTAATTATTAGTTAAATAAGTATTTATTTAATAATCAAAAGAAAAGGCTTGCATTTTGACAACTATCTAATTATAATGAGGGGGTATTAAGAAGTAGGTATCAAAATACAAAAAAATGTATATTGAGAAAGAGGAGGAATTTCAATGAAAAAAATCGTCATTGGAGGACAAATCGACAAACCAGAAGTTAAAGTTCTAGTCGAAAGTAGTACTCAAGGGAGTTTCGAAATTGATGTTAAGAGTGATTTAGATGCAGCGATGGCTGTTAAGGCTGGTCAAGCTGACTATTACTTAGGTGCTTGTAATACAGGTGGTGGCGGTGCTTTGGCAATGGCTCTAGCATTACTAGGTAGAGAAAATTGTGTAACCGTTTCAATGCCATCAAACATGATGACGGAAGAAGAAATCCGGGCTGAAGTCCAAAGTGGTAAAAAAGCTTTTGGTTTCACAGCTCAACATAAAGACATTGTTGTCCCAATCATTATTGATGAATTAAAAAAATTAAATTAAAAGAGTAAGGTGGAGAAATTATGGAGTCTTCGAAGATAATTGAATTAATTGCAATTGCATTATTAGGTGGCTTAAGTTCAATTTTAGCAAATAAAGGCATCGCCGTTTTTAATGATGGCTTACGACCGATTGTCCCAGAATTTTTAGAAGGAAAAATTGGTAAAAAAGAATTAGCAGCAACGAGTTTTGCTTTAAGTTTTGGATTAGTTATTGGTTTTGGGATCCCCGTTTCAATTGGGGCGTCGATTTTATTAGTTCATAGTATTTTATTAATGACTGATATTATTGGTTCATGGGCACCAGAAGGTAAAAAAGGCATGATCATTGCCGGAATCGTCGGCGCTCTTTACGGGATCGGTTTAGTTCTAGGTTTACAAGCCGTAGTTGATGGGTTTGCCATGATGCCAGTTAACTTTATTGATTCATTATCAAAAGTAGGAGCACCAGTTGTCGTTGCGTTTAGTATTTTCCCAGCAGTAGCAATTGCGAGTCAACATGGCGCTAAAAAAGGTTTTATTTCATTTTCTGCAACGTTATTGACATTATTCATTGTAAAACAATTTGGAACATTTAGTGTAGGAAATGGTGCCTCACTAACACTTAGTGCAGAAGGTATGTCTCTTTTAGTCGGCATGATTTTCATGATTTATTATGCAATCAAAGTTAAAAGCGATGGTAGTACCTCAAATGAAAGTCTTGTTAGTATTTTCTTAGAACGGGTTAACCGCATTAAGAAAAACTGGATGTGGTTATCAGTTATGGGCGGATTAGTCTCAGCTGCCACAAGTTTATTATTAATTGCTGGTGATCCAATTTCTTTAAATTTATTAGCTGAAGGAAAAATGAATGAAGCAGCTTTAGCAGCTCTTGCTAGAGGGATTGGCTTTATTCCCTTAGTCTTCTCAACAGCAATCGTCACAGGTGTTTATAGTCCTGCTGGCACAACGTTTGTCTTTGTAGTTGGTATCTTATTAAAAGGTAACCCAATCTTAGCCTTTGTCCTTGGTGCTTTAGTAATGGTCATTGAAGTCCAATTATTAACATTAATGGCTAAAGCTTTAGATAAGTTCCCTGGAATTAGAGAAATGGGTGACCACATTCGAACAGCTATGAACAAAGTCTTAGAAGTTGCCTTATTAATTGGTGGTGCGATGGCATCTGAAGCAATTGCTCCTGGCATTGGTTACTTCTGGGTAATTGGTTTGTTATTACTTAACCGTAAAGCGAAAAAACCAGTTGTTGACTTAGCTGTTGGGCCAATCGCAGCCATTAGTTTAGGTATTATTGTTAATATTCTATACTTACTAGGCTTGTTTACCCCAGTTATTGTTGGCTAGAGAGGATGGTTTAAATGGTTTTAAAACCGGGAATCACATACATGCACGAACACACAACCATCGATTTATCACGGTTGAAAAATATTGATGATACAAACTTAAACTGTTACGAAGAAACTGTCTTAGAATACAAAAAATTGTATACTAAAGGTGTTAGAAACATTGTTGATGTAACCAATATGGACATGCGCAGAAACCCTGCCTATGTCCAAAGGGTTGCTGAAGAAACTGGCATGAACATTGTTCAAGCCACAGGATTTTACCAAGACAAATTTTTACCAGCTTTTGTGGAGACATATTCAGTAGAGCAGCTTACGGCGTTCATGGTGAAAGAAATTCGTGAAGGCATTGCTGACACAACGATCAAGGCACAAATTATTGGTGAAATCGGGACAAGTAAAAACATGATGACGGAAAAAGAAGAAAAAGTTTTCTTAGCGTCAGTTATCGCCCAACAAGAGACTGGGGTGCCAATTACGACCCACACGACTTTAGGGACATACGGTCATGAACAAGTGGCTTTCTTCAAAAAGCACCAAGCTGATTTGAATAAAATCGTCATTGGTCATGTGGATTTAACTGGTGATATCAACTATGTTTTAGAAATATTGGATCAAGGGGTTTATGTTGAATTTGATACAATTGGTAAAGAAAACTATCAACCAGACCTTTTAAGAGTTGAGATGCTTAAAGAAATTGAGAAACGTGGCTACACTGACAAAGTCTTTTTATCAATGGACATTACTCGTAAGTCTAACTTAGAATACATGGGTGGCATGGGTTATTCTTATTTACTAGATACCTTCGTGCCAATGGCTTTAGAAAATGGTGTGTCTCAAAGTTTTATTACAAAAATGTTAGAACAAAACCCTCATGAATTTATGAATTGGAAGTGAAAACAATGAAAGTCTATCCTTTGAAAAGTTTAACGATAAGCGAAGCAACTGAGCTGCAATTTAAGCTGGTTGATTCAATTACTCGTCACTTTCCAGGCAATGAAATTTTAACCCGTGGCGATTTAGGCGTAGTTAAAGGGCTTAATCAACCGGTCACAACTAATAAAGTAGAAACGGCCTTAGCTGATTTCTTTGAAGCGGAAAGCGCTCTGCTCGTTCGTGGGGCAGGCACTAATGCCATTCGTTTAGCCTTACATGCTGCTGTTGGTTCAGGGGGGAAAGTCTTAGTCCATCAGGCACCGGTTTATCCGACAACCCAAGTCTCATTTGAGATGCTAGGCATTGAAACAGTTGCTGTTGATTTTAACCAATTGGCAGAGGTTCAAGCCATCTTAGCTAAGGAGCGATTTGACGGTATTTTAATTCAAGTCACTCGTCAAAAAATGGATGACTCTTATGATTTAGCGGAATTGATTGCCACTATCCGCAATCTTGATAAGACAATTCCGATTATTACTGATGACAACTATTCAGCGATGAAAACTGCAGGGATTGGTAGTCAATTTGGCGGAAGTTTGGCTTGCTTCTCAACCTTTAAACTATTAGGTCCAGAAGGCATTGGCTGTATTGTTGGTGACGAAAAATATTTAAAACAGTTAAAAACTGAAAATTACTCAGGTGGGGGTCAAGTTCAAGGTCATGAAGCCTTAGATGTTTTAAAAGGCTTGATCTATGCCCCAGTCTCTTTAGCAATTTCCGCTAAAGTAAGTGAGGAAATTTGTGATAGAATTAATCAAGGGGAAGTTCAAGGCTTAGCTGAGGCCTTTGTTGTGAATGCTCAATCAAAAGTTGTAGTCGTTAAATTACAGCAAGACAATGCCAAAGCAGTCATTGAAGCTGCTACTACCCTTGGTGCTTTACCTAATCCAGTCGGGGCGGAATCAAAGTATGAGTTTTCACCTCTAGTTTATCGGGTCTCTGGCACATTCCGAGCTGCCGATCCAACAGCTGAAGACACAATGATCAGAATTAATCCTAACCGTGCTGGAGCGGAAACGATTTTAACTATTTTAAAAGAAGCGATGAAACAAGTCAAGAAATGAGGAAATCAGAGTGAGTAATAAATTCTTAACTAAAAAAGGCGTCATTGTTAATTACTTAGCATCAGATTTATTGCAATTAAAGAAAGGCGATAAAATGCCGAGTATTTCTGAGTATCAATTAAAGTACGATGTTGCTAGAGGAACTGTCCAAAATGCCTTGAATTATTTGAAAACTGAAGAAGCTTTGAAAACAAAAAGCAGTGGGCACTTGGGCACTTTTATTGAAGAAATTAACTACGCCATTTTACAAGAATATGCTCTCTCTGAAGCCATTTTAGGAACGATGACCTTGCCTTATTCTAGATTATACGAAGGCATGGCAACAGGGATTTACGAGGAATTTAAAGACAATAATATTAAATTAAATTTAGCTTATATTCGAGGGTCAAAAGAGCGGGTTCGCTCAATAACCATGAAAACTTATCGTTTTGCAGTAGTGTCACGCTTTGCTGCTAAGCGAGCGATTGAGCAAGGGGAGCCAATCGAAGTTGCCGTGGACTTTGGCAACAACACTTATTTAAGTGGTCACGTCTTATTATTTGCCAATTTAGCCAATGACCAGATAAGGGATGGAATGAAAGTGGCAATTGATTATAGTTCTTTGGACCAACAAATGTTGACGAAAGATAATATTCAAGACAAAGAAGTCACCTTAGTTGAAATGCCAGGTCATCAAATTATTCACTCCTTAAAGAGTCAACAAATTGATGCTGGTATTTGGAACTTTGATGAAATTCGTGATAAAAACTATGAAGACTTAAATTATGTCAATTTAACTGAAAATAAATTAGCAACAGAGATGGGGGCTTCAGTCGTTATTTGTCATCAAGAAGATTCTTCGATGAAGGCCTTTTTTGCTAAAAGTTTTCAAAAAGAAAAAGTTATTACCATCCAAGAAGATGTGGTTAGAGGGACGACTATCCCAAGATACTAAAGGAGCCAAACAAATGATAAAACAAAAACTTGAGATATTAGTTGAGTCACAAATTATTGAAAAAACAACAGAAGATTATGTGCTAAAAGTACTAGATTATTTATTAGCGACTAAGATTATTAGTGATGCTACGAAGGCCGATGTTTTCTTAACACATTTAGCGATGGCAGATGCTCGTCGTAAAAAGAATGAATCAATCGCCAGCTTAGATGACTTTATCGTCGCTGAAATTACTGGTGATCCTAATTTTTTACATTCTAAAGAGCTATGGCAAGATTTAGAAGAGATGGCGGAGAATAAATTTGAAGAGGCAGAATTAGATTACTTCTATCTTCACATTATTAATATGCTGAAGGAGGATTAAGATGTTTTTAGATGTTACGAAACGTAGAAATCCTAAGTTGATCGAATCAGCAATCCAATTACATCAAAGTGGCGCAATTTTGCCAGATACATACGTCTTAGATTTAGATACTATCGTCGCTAATGCCAAAACGTTAAAAGCGAGTGCGGATCAAGCTGGCATCGACTTGTTTTATATGACGAAACAACTTGGTCGTAATCCGTTAGTTGCCCAAAAAATTCACGAAGCAGGAATTACTGATGCTGTCGTTGTTGATTTTAAAGAAGCGTTAGTCATGATGGAGCAGCAGTTACCAATCGGCAATGTGGGGCATTTAGTCCAAGTGCCGAAACATTTATTAGAAAAAGTGATTGCTTATGGCCCTAAATTTTTTACCGTTTTTTCACTAGAAATCATTGAACAGATTAATGAAATTGCTAAAAAACTCAATGTGAAGCAAAAATTATTAATTAAAATGATTGAAAGTACTGACGAAATTTATGAAGGCCAAAATGGTGGGTTTCATCTAGACCAGTTAGGTGCGTTAGCAACACTAGTAAAAAATCTTGAACATGTGGAAATTGCTGGGATTACTTCATTTCCTTGTTTCTTATTTGACGGCGTCTCAGAATTAACCCCGACGAATAATGTTAAAACAATTGAAAAAGCTGTTGAAATACTAGGGGCTAAAGGAATTGAAATCTCAGAAATTAATATTCCTTCTGCTACTTGTAGCAAAACAATTCCTATGATAAAAAGCATTAAAGGCACCCAAGGCGAACCAGGTCATGCTTTGACAGGCTCAACACCCTTACATGCGAAAATGGATTTAGCTGAATTGCCAGGAATGGTTTACGTCAGTGAAATTTCCCATAACTTAGATGGGAAAGGTTATTTTTATGGTGGTGGGTATTACCGTCGCGGCCATTTAGAAGAAATTTTAGTTAATGATGTAGACTATGCTGTTCAAGATCAAGTCGCTCCATTTGGTAATGAGAGCATCGACTATTATTTAACGAGTCAACACACCCATCCGATTGGTGCAACGGTGATTGCGGCTTTTAGAACCCAAATATTTGTAACTCGTAGTGACGTTGCCGTTGTTTCTGGCATCCAAAGCGGGAAGCCTAAAATCGAAGGTATTTATAACAGTCTTGGAAATTTAATTAGAAGGTGAAAAAATGAGTAGATTTATCGTTATTGTCTTAGATAGTTTTGGGGTCGGTGCGATGGCAGATGTGGCTAAAGTTCGTCCTCGTGACCTTGGTAGTACTACGGCAGGTCATATTATCGAAAAAATGCCGGCAATTAAGTTACCAACATTAGAAAAATTAGGCTTGATGAATGCTCTTGGCTATGAAATTGGTAGTCACCATTTTTCAAAAGAAGCAAATTACGGGACAGCTAACTTAGCCCATCATGGGGCAGATTCATTTTTAGGTCATCAAGAAATTATGGGAACAACACCGAAAGTTCCATTGATTCAACCCTTCAATCAAAAAATTGCTGAAGTTGAAGCTAATTTAGTTAAAAACGGCTACAGCGTCCGCCGAGTCGGTGAGCCTGGTACCCAAATCTTAGTCGTTAATGACTACGCCACAGTTGGTGACAACTTAGAAACTGATTACGGTCAAGTCTACAATGTCTCAGCTTGTCTTGATTTGATTAGTTTTTCAGATTTAAGCAAGCTCGGCCAAGTAGTCCGAGAAGTTGTAGAAGTTTCCCGGGTCATTACTTTTGGCGGCGAACAAGTCACATTAGCTGATTTACTAGGAGCCTTTAAAACGAAAAATGCTGAGATTGCTGGTGTTGATGCCCCTGAATCAGGGGTCTATAATCATGGTTACCAAGTTGTCCATTTAGGTTATGGGATTGATAAAAAAGTTCAAACCCCAACTATTTTAGATAATCATGGGATCACGAATTCTTTCTTAGGAAAAATTGCTGATATTATTCAAACGGATAGTCAACGGTTATTTCCTGGGGTGGATTCCGATTATTTATTTGATTGCTTACTGTCAGAAGTGAGAGACGTTACCGAGGGCTTTATCGCCTTAAATATTCAGGAAACAGATTTAGCAGGTCATGCTGAAGATGTTGGGCGCTACGCTGACCGCTTAGAGCTAAGTGATCGGCGGATTGCAGAACTGTTACCCCTATTAGTTGAAGGTGATATCTTAGTTGTTATGGCGGATCACGGCAATGATCCGACGATTGGCCATAGTAACCATACTCGGGAACGAGTGCCACTTTTAGTTTATAGTCCAAATGTTAAGGGCAAAGTCATTGGCGAAAGAACAACAATGGCAGATGTGGGAGCGACAGTGGCAGACTTCTTTAAAGTCGAAGCACCTCAACACGGTAGTTCATTTTTAAATAAAATAATCGAATAGTTGTGAGTAAAAGGGACTGGGAAGTTATTGATTCCCAGTCTTTTTTACTATTGAAGGAGGCAAATGATGGAAAATCGCATTAAAGAATACGCTCAGAAAAGTTTTTTAGCATTAGTCAATCCAGCCAAGTCAGTCAAAAAAGTGTTCCCTAATCAACTGCTAGAAATTACCGAGGAGTCTGGTTACTACTTAGGAGTTAAAGAAGTCAAAAGTATTCCTACCAGCTTCGTAGAGAGTTTACGAGAGGCAGGTTATTATCAGCACACAGTTGATAAAGGAAGTTTGTCTGGTCGAGGGATTGATTTAGATTTAACGAATCCATTAACAGGACGACCAATGACGGGCTCATCAAGTGGGACAGCCTTGAATGTTTTTTTAGGAATCAATGACATTGGGATTGGTACAGATGGCGGTGGTTCCGTCTTAGCGCCAGCTATGAGTTTAAACTTATACGGCTTTATTCATCCAGATTTAGGCAAAAGTTTTCAAAAAGAAGTTGAGGCTAAAACATCAACAGATGGCATCAGCTTTTCCCCGTCACTAGGCTTTATGACTAAAGAGTGGCACCTTTTAGTTAACTTAATTGAGGAGGTCTTTCCCTTAGTTAATCAGTCAAGAGAGTCACCTAAGATCATCTTAGATGAAAGTCGTCCGAAGTTAAAAGAAAGACTTCAGACCGTGACTTCAGACATTCAGCTAGTGCCTTTAACTAGTAAATATACAGCCAGTCGGGAAGTTTTAATTGAAGAATTAACTAATCTTTTAAGTAGTTGTGACCTTTTGATTTCCGAAGAAGGCCCAGTCGATGTGGCAGGTTTTGGCGAAAGCATCTTCGGACACTTTGATCAACAGACACAAGCAGAACAAATCAAAGCTAATAAAGGCTTTGTCAGAGTCGTTAATATGGCTGGGGCAATCGCAATTACTGTACCAACTGGGGAGTTGGCGAAAGGCTACGTTTTAATCTGTAAAAATAATTTAGCTGATTTACATAAATTATTAAAAGTAGCAGCATGTTTAGAATGTCCGCTGGATCCTTTAGTAACTAGTTACTTTGGCGAACTAGGAAAGTACTTTGAGATGGGAATCTAAACGTTAACAGATCACAAGAAGGGCTCAATCATTCAGAATAATTCAGAGGGTATGATACAATAAATGTAATAAAAAATTACTGAAATTGGAGGTCCTGGAAATGGTCAAAGTTGTTGTTCACGTATCAGAAGCAGAGAAATTTAGTGGTGCCTTAAGTAATGTTAAAAACTTAATCAAAGCCACTGAAGAGACACTAACAATCGAAGTTGTTGCCAACAGTCAAGGAGTTAAAGCTTATTTAGAACCAGACTATCAAGCTAAAGTGACGGTTTTAAGAGCTAGTGGCGTGACTTTTTCTGCTTGCCAAAATTCTTTAAACAGTTTAGAAATAAACGTAGCAGACTTATTAGAAGGGGTCGAAGTTGTTCCAGCCGGGATTTACCGCTTAGTTGAGTTACAAGAAGACAGCTATCGTTATATCAAAGCTTAATGAAGAACCTAGCTAGAAAGGAGTGGAATAATGAAGGAACCAAAAATATTTAAGATGAGTTTTGCTAGTGTCTATCCTTTATATATTACTAAAGTCGAGAAAAAGGACCGGACTAAGGCAGAAGTTGATCAAGTGATCCAATGGTTAACCGGTTATGACCAAGACCAGTTAGTCAGTCAAATCGAAAAGATGGTTGATTTTGAAACGTTCTTCGCCGAAGCACCAGCTTTAAATCCTAATGTGAGCTTAATTAAAGGTGTGATCTGTGGTTATCGGGTGGAAGAAATTGAAGACCCTTTGATGCAAAAAATTCGTTACATGGATAAGTTAATTGACGAATTAGCGAAAGGGAAGAAGATGGAGAAAATTTTACGGCAATAAAAAAACTCTTTAGAAGCTTCTGACTGACTTGATGACAAGTTAGTTAGAGGCTTTTTTAGTTGGTGAATTTTCAAGAGAAACTTAAAAAAACATCATCTAGTTAAGTAAAATAACTAGATTTATTTGAATTTTTTCCGTATACTAAAGTTTATGTATTAGAAAACTCTAATTAAACTAATCTAATTTTAATAAGAACTAGGAGGAACAAAATGATTAACAAAGAGTCAATTGAATTAATCAAAAACTTATCTCAAGCTAATGGGGTTTCAGGTTTTGAAGATGAAGTAGTTACTGTGGCAAAAGAATATGCGGCGGACTTTGCCACCATAAAAGAAGATCACATGCGCAATCTTTATCTGACAACTAGGAAGGCAGACCCAGCTAAGCCAACTATTTTACTAGATGCTCATATGGATGAAGTTGGTTTTATCGTTCAGGCGATCAAACCTAATGGAACTTTGCGCTTTTTACCTTTAGGGGGGTGGGTTCCAAATAATATTCCTGCTCATCGCGTCCGAGTTCGCAATAGTCAAGGACATTACTTATCTGGGATTATCGCAAGCAAACCGCCACATTTTATGTCAGAGAAAGAACGGAATCAACCACTAAGCATTGAAGATATGGTCATTGATTTAGGGGCGACAAGTGCTCAAGAAGTTATGGAAAAATTAAAAATAGAAATTGGCGCCCCAGTTGTTCCAGAAGGTCAGTTTGCTTATGATGAAAACTTAGAAGTGCTAACGGGCAAAGCTTTTGATTGCCGCATTGGCTGTGCTTGTTTGTTAGAAACTTTACAAGAATCTGCTAGTTTAGCAAGTGACTTGAATATCATAGCAACTTTAACTAGTCAAGAAGAAGTTGGCGAAAGAGGGGCGACGGTGGCAGCTCGTAACGTTCAACCAGATATTGCGATTGCTTTTGAAGGCTGTCCCGCAGATGATACTTTTGAAGAGGATTATATGATTCAGTCAGCTTTGAAAAAAGGGCCGATGTTACGACATTTTGATGTTTCGATGATTACTAATCCCCGCTTTCAAAAATTTGCTTTAGACTTAGCGAAAGAGTTAGGGATTCCAGTTCAAGCATCAGTCAGAAAAGGTGGCGGCACAAATGGTGCAGTGATTAATTTAGTTAACAGAGGTGTCCCTTGTATTGTTATTGGCATCCCTGTCCGTTATGCCCATACCCATTACGGTTATAGCGCCTACGAAGATTTTGTTAGTGCTAAGAAATTAGCTTTAGAGTTAATCAAACATTTAAACAAAGAAATCATTGCCAGTTTTTAAACTAAGAAAAATGAAGGAGTTGTTAATATGACAATCAAAAAACTCGGGATAAGTTTATTGATATTAGGGAGTACAATAGCCTTAGCTAGTTGTAGTAGTAAGGAACAAGAAACAGCAACGGATAAGCCAACGGGAGAAACTAGCCAAGTTTTACGAGTTGTCGAAATGTCGGAGCTACCGACGATGGATTTATCACAAGCAACAGACGTTGTGAGTTTTTCGGCAATTAGCCAAGTAATGGAAGGCTTGTACGAATTTGCTGATAATAGCAGCAGTCAACCAGCGATTGCTAAAGAAGTTGTCAAACCGACTAATGATGGCAAAAAGTATACGATTGCTTTAAAAGAGAATGCCACTTGGAGTAACGGTGAGCCAGTTACCGCCCATGACTTTGTTTATTCTTGGCAACGAACAGTGGATCCTAAAACTGCTTCTGAATACGCCTACTTATTCGACGGCTTTTTAAATTATAGTGAAGTTGTCACAGGTAAAAAAAATCCTAGTGAATTAGGTGTGAAAGCCCTTGATGACTTTACGTTAGAAATTAATTTAGAGTACCCGATTCCTTACTTAAGCTCGATTTTAGCTAAGCCGACTTTTTACCCACAAAACCAAAAGTTTGTTGAAGAAAAAGGCGACCAGTATGGTATGAATAGTGACAGCGTCCTGTCTAACGGACCTTTCGAATTAGCGGAATGGGATGGCACTGGCATGACTTGGAAATATCTTAAGAATGATAGTTACTATCAAGCAGATAAAGTTAAACTTGATGAAATTGCTGTCCAAGTAGTTAAAGAAAATGGCACTAGTTTGAACTTATACAACTCAGATGAAGTTGAAGTCATTCAAGTCAAAGGGGAATTTGCTCAACAAGAAAGTGCTAACCAAGACTTAGTTTTAAGAGAGTACCCTGGAAATTATTACATTCAATATAATTTTGAAAATGCTATTTTTGCAAACAAAGAAGCTCGTTTAGCAATTTCAAAAGTGATTGATTCACAACAAATTGCTAGTAATATTTTAGGAGACGGCTCTAAGGAACTCTATGGCTTTGTTCCTTCTGGCATCATTAACCCGGAAACGGAAGAAGACTTTTCAGAAAAATCTGGTAAGTTACTAACACCAGATATTGAAGCTGGCAAGGCACACTGGGAAAAAGCTAAGGCTGAGTTACAGCTTGATCAAGCTGAAGTCACGCTACTAGCCTCTGATACTGATTCGGCTAAGAAGCTAGCGGAGTATGTTCAAGGCGTCTTAACTAGTGAATTAGCTGGCTTAAAAGTCAATGTCTCGACAGTTCCTTTTAACAATCGCTTAGACGCTATGAGTAAAGGTAACTTTGATTTTGTCTTAGCTGGTTGGGCAGCAACCTATGCAGACCCCTACGATTTCTTACAACTAGTTAATGCTGGCACCACCCAAAACTACGGTAAGTGGGATAACGCTGAATACACAGCATTATTAAAGACTGCTGCGACGACTTATGTGAATGATAATCAAAAACGCTGGGAAACCTTACTAGCAGCTCATAAATTATTAATTGACAATGCCCCAGTCACCCCGCTTTATCAAAGTAGTGAAAGTTACTTAGTGAAAGAAGAAGTCAAAGGTCTCGTCTATCGCGCCTTAGGTAGTCCTTATTATAAAAATGTTTCGATTGAAAAATAAATAGTTTTAAGCAAAAAAATAAGCCAGTCTACGTGGGCTTATTTTTTTCTTTTTTATTTTATTTAGAAAAAGGAAGGATAAAGGTTAGTTTCCTCTTTTGATTAGTTAGCTAGGATTGCCTTGATGTAAACAATTAGTTGCTTTTAATTTAAAACCTCATTGTGTCGAAGAATCAAAGGTGAATTAGCAGAAGCTAGCCTTTAGTTAATTCTGACACAATGAGGTTTTTAGCTGTCACACAAACACTTGAATGACTTGCAAGCCTAACTTCTCAATCGCCTTTAAAGTCGGCGCTGAACTGTATTGGTCAGTAATCAAGTAGTCAAAGACTGAAAGGTCGGCGATTTTGAATTTAGATGTTTGGCCGATTTTTCGATGGTCAGCCACTAAAATTCGTTTAGAACGGGTCTGATTAATCATGACTTCATTAATTTTAGCTTCATGAAGAATTTTTGTAGTGACGCCATTTTCTAAATCAACACCGTTACATCCAATGATGCAAACATCAGCATTCATTCCTGTAATCGTATTAATCGCAATATCACCAACTAAAGCTTCTTTTGGAAAACGCATCTCCCCACCAGTTAGTAGATAGGTGGAATGTTGAATGTGTTGTTTGTGTTTTAATTTTAAATTATTAGAAATAATTGTTAAGTAGTCAGCAGTGACATAATCAAGAGTTGAAAGGGCTGTTGAACTCGTGTTAATAAAAACGCTGTCATAATTATTAATGAATTTAGCAGCTTCTTTGCCAATCAAATTCTTGATTACTAGGGGACCGGTTTCATCAAAATGTTCTTTGTTTTTAAAGTTAAAGAGGCAATAGCCATGCTTCCGAATAATATCATTTTTATTTTCTAAAATGATTAAGTCTCTGCGGATAGTACTAAGGGAGACCTTAAGTTCTTCAGCTAAGTCTTTGGCAGTCAGTTCTCCTTTCTTTTGGAGTAGAAGTAAGATACTGGCTTGACGTATCTGAATATTTTCAATTGAATTTTTCATTAAGAAACCTACCTTCCTAATCTTTATATGACCATATTACCACTAAAGATGAACAATGGAATCATAAAATCATATAAAAATCATAAAGTCATATAAAAGGGTTTTCATAAAGAAAAAAAGGCGATAGTATGAACTTGTAAGTAATGGATAGGAGGAATTTTTATGAGTCAACATGTCAATAGCATCACGAAAGAAGCCTGGGTAAAGGCCGTTTTTCCTGAATGGGGAACATGGCTAAATGAAGAGATTGCAGCCGAAGAAGTTCAAAAAAATACTGTTTCAATGTGGTGGCTCGGCTGTACTGGTATTTGGTTAAAATCAGATCAAGGAACCAATATTCTATGTGATCTTTGGTGCGGTACCGGCAAACGAACTCACGGTGATGGTTTAATGAAAAAAGGTCATCAAATGATGCGAATGAGTGGTGTCCAAAAAATGCAACCTAATTTAAGAACACAACCTTTTGTCATCGATCCTTTTGAAATCAAAGATGTTGATGCCTTAGTCGTTACTCATATTCATAGCGATCACTTAGATATTCATACGGCAGCAGCTGTTCACAAAAATTGTCCTGAGGCTAAATTTATTGGCCCAAAAGAAGTGGTTCAGACGTGGTTAAATTGGGGAATACCTGTGGAGAAGACGATTGTCGTAAAACCAGGAGATGAAGTTGTTGTGAAAGACATCAAGCTTGTTGCTTTAGAAGCCTTTGATCGAACAGCTTTAATTACTTGGGATAATCCTGAAGAAAGGTTAAAAGGTCAAGTTCCTCAAGATATGGACTTAATTGCTGTAAATTATTTGTTTTGCACGTCAGGTGGTAATATCTACCATGCTGGTGACTCTCACTACTGTAATAAATTTGCTGAACATGGTAATAATTATCAAGTTGATGTCTGTCTCGGTGCTTACGGCGAAAACCCACGGGGGATTACCGACAAAGTCACTTCAGTTGATATGTTGCGAATGGCAGAAGCCCTTAAAACTCAGGTTGTGATACCAGTTCACTATGATATTTGGGCAAATTTCATGGCTGACCCTAAAGAGATTACGGCTTTATGGGAAATGAAAAAAAATCGTTTAAACTATCAATTCAAACCGTATATTTGGCAAGTGGGTGGAAAGTTTACTTACCCAACTAACAAAGACGATTTAGAGTTTAATTTTAATCGCGGCTTTGATGATGCCTTTAGTATTCAAAATGACACACCCTTTCCATCATTTTTATAAAAGAGGAGCAGACGAGATGTTAAATTACTTTTATGACAACCATTTGATCAGATACTCTGAAAAAAATAACCTGAATTGGCGGGAAGCTATCACTGAAAGTTGCCAACTATTATTAGAAAAAAAGGTGATTGACGAAAGTTATATTACTGAAATAATTGCTTGTGTGGAAGAGCATGGTCCTTACATTGTGATTGTTCCTCAAGTCGCCATGCCTCACTCATCTGGAGAGAGTCAAGGGGTTTTTGGAACTGGGATTTCTTTCACAAAAATGCAGTCACCAGTCCTTTTTGATGACGAAACTGAAGACAAAGAGGCAACGCTATTTTTTACTTTAGCAGCTAAAAATACTGAAGAGCATTTAGCAAATATAACAAAACTATCGGAGTTATTAATGACGGAAGGCTTAATTGAAAAACTAGTAGCGACGAGTAGCATTGAAGATTATGAGCAAGTGATGAGGGAATACGAATAAAAGGAGGATAATTATGTTAGATGTATTGATGACTATGTGGGAATATTTTGCTAAAAATATTCTGACGCAACCAGCCTACTTAATTGGATTTATTGTGTTGTTAGGGTACTTGTTATTGAAGCGTCCCTTGTATGAGTGTCTAGCGGGGTTTTTGAAAGCCACAGTCGGTTACTTTATTTTGACAGTGGGTTCTGGTGGGTTAGTCAATAACTTTCGCCCAATTTTAGTCGGTTTAAAAGAACGTTTTAACTTAGATGCCATGGTGACAGATCCCTACTTTGGTCAAAATGCGGTTGATGCCGGCTTAATGGAAACTTTTGGCAAAACGTTTGGCGACGTCATGATTTTATTATTAATTGCCTTTGTCATGAACATTTTACTTGTGAGATTTCAAAAATATACGAAGTTACGAGCTGTTTTTACAACTGGGAATGTCCAAGTGCAACAAGCTGCTACCGCTTTTTGGATTTTGCTATTTTGTTTCCCAAACCTTGGAAGAATCGAAGTTTTAATTTCAATGGGCTTAATTTTAGGCTGTTACTGGGCAGTCGGTTCCAATTTAACTGTTGATATTACTCAAGAATTAACCGAGGGGGCTGGTTTTGCTATCGCTCATCAACAAATGTTTGGTGTTTACTTTTTTGCAAAGTTAGCTGAAAAATTAAAAAAACATGATGAGAAAAAAGGTAAAAAGTCTAAAGGAGACAAAAAATTAGAAGACATTGAGTTACCAGGCTTTTTATCAATCTTTAATGAAAATATGGTAGCGACTTCTTTACTAATGCTCTTCTTTTTCGGAATTATTTTACTTGTCTTAGGTCAAGATTATTTAATCGCTGCAGAATTTATGCAAGAAGGTCAAAGTTTTCTCTTTTATATTTTAACGACCTCTCTTAACTTTGCTGTTTACTTAGCTATTTTACAACTAGGCGTTAGAACCTTCGTTGATGAACTGACTCAATCTTTCCAAGGAATTTCTAATACGATTTTACCTGGAGCTGTTCCAGGCATTGATGTGGCAGCGACATTTGGTTTTGGTTCACCAAATGCGGTGACAGTTGGTTTCTTGTTTGGTTCACTAGGGCAGTTTTTGATGATTGGCTTATTGATTTTAATGAAGTCACCGACAATTGTCATTGCCGGCTTTATTCCTTTATTTTTCGATAATGCAGTAATTGCAGTCTTTGCTAATAACCGTGGTGGTTTTAAAGCAGCTTGTTTATTCCCATTCTTGTCAGGGATTATTCAAGTCGGCGGTTCAGCTTTATTCGCAAGTTGGATTGGTTTATCACAATATGGTGGTTACATTGGCATGTTCGACTGGGCAACTGTTTGGCCAGCCTTCACGGTAATTATGAAAGTCTTAGGTTTTACTGGAATTGCAGTTGTCGTAATTTTACTGTTGCTGATTCCACAATGGCAATACCGGAAAAATCCTGAAGGTTATTTCTTAATCGTCGATGACTATGATGACTATCAAACTAAATTTAAAAAATAAAACATATCTAGGAGGAAATAAAAATGAGAGTTCTAGTATCCTGTGCCAATGGATCTGGTACAAGTTTAATGATGATGAGAAGTGTTGAGAAAGCCATGAAAGAACTGGACATAAAAATCACTAAAATTCATCACTGCTCAATTTCAGAAGGAAAAAGTTCAGCTACCCAGTACGATGTTGTTTTTACCCCTGTTAATTTTTTAGGAATGTTTGAACAAGCTGAGAAAAAAGGTGTCCCTATTATTGGGATTCGCAATGTGATGTCTCACAAAGAAATTGCAGAGAAATTTGCTGACTCAGACTATTACCAAACAATTAAAAAGTAAAAGGAGTGTTGAAAAATGGCAAGACCCAAATTACAAATAGCTTTAGATCATAATACATTGGAAGATGCCTTAAAGGATAGTTATCAAGTGGGGGACATCGTTGATATTATCGAAGTTGGCACGATTTTATGTTTACAAGCAGGCAGTTTAGCAATTAGTTGTTTGCGAAGTTTATATCCGGATAAAATCATTGTGGCAGATACTAAATGCGCCGATGCTGGGGGCACTGTTGCAAAAAATGTGGCAGAGGCTGGTGCAGACTGGATGACAGCGATTTGTTGCGCTACCTTGCCGACAATGGCCGCCGCACAAAAAGAAGTCAAGGCGTTACAAGTTGAGCTATATGGTGACTGGACCTTTGAACAAGCTCAGGACTGGCGCAAGTTAGGCATTGACCAAGTGATTTATCATCAAAGTCGGGATGCTTTGTTAGCAGGAGAGACATGGGGCCCTAAAGACTTAACAAAAGTCGCTCAGCTAATTGAGATGGGCTTTGATGTTTCGGTAACAGGCGGTTTAACTGTTGCCAGTTTGAACTTGTTTAAAGACTTACCTGTGGCGACGTTTATCACTGGTCGAGGAATTACGGCAAGTCCTGATCCAAAAGGGGCGGCCTTAGCTTTCAAAGCTGAAATTCAAAAGATTTGGGGTGAGTAAATGGTCCGCTTAGGAATTTACGAAAAAGCCTTACCAGAAAATTTAACTTGGTTAGAGCGTTTAACTTTAGTCAAAGAGTTAGGCTTTGATTTTATTGAGCTGTCGATTGATGAAACGGATCAACGCCTGGCCCGCCTTGATTGGGATGAGGCGGACATCGAAGAGCTACTTTTAAGTATCAAAGTAACTGGGGTTCCGATTCACTCCATTTGTTTAAGCGGTCATCGCCGGTACCCTTTTGGCTCTGAAAAGTTAGCCAATCGACAAATGGCAGCAGAATTATTAACAAAAGCCATTCTGTTAGCTCATCAGCTCCATGTCCCCCTCATTCAAATTGCTGGTTATGATGTTTATTACGAAGAAAAAAGTCAGCTGTCACGAGAGGGCTTTATTCAAGGGCTGAAAAATGGTTTGGCTCAGGCAGCGCCTTTGGGAATTACTTTAGGTATTGAAATTATGGATGACCCTTTTATGAATTCAATCAGCAAATTTCTCAAAATTAAAGAGCAAATAGCCTCACCTTATTTACAAGTCTATCCAGATTTAGGCAATTTGTCAGCATGGCCAGAGAACGAGGCAAGTTATGAACTAGAAAAAGGCATTGACCATATTGTTGCCATTCATTTGAAAGATACTTTAGGGGTCACTCAAGAGTTTGATGGTCAATTTCGCGATGTCCCTTTTGGGGAAGGCTGTGTCGATTTTTTAGGTTTATTAACAACGTTACGGCGTTTAGATTATCAAGGTTCTTTTTTAATTGAGATGTGGAGTGGAAAACAAAGCGATTTCAAAGGGGCTATCCATCAGGCGAAGGCTTACTTAGAACCGTTGTTACAGGAGGCAGGTTATGAATAAAACAGAAAGACTCATTACAGATATGAAACATCGGGTCTACGAAGGAAATATGGGACTCCCAGAAGTTGGTCTAGTTAAATTAACTTGGGGCAATGTCAGTGAAATCAATCGCAACTTAGGGGTGATTGTGATTAAGCCAAGTGGGGTTCCATACGAAGAGATGACGCCTAACCAGATGGTAGTCACCGATTTAAGAGGGGAAGTCCTAGGTGAAGGGAGCTTAAAGCCTTCCTCTGATTTACCTACTCATGTGATTTTGTATCAAAACTTTCCGGAAATTAAAAGTGTCGTCCATACTCACTCTACCCATGCAGTTAGTTGGGCCCAAGCCGGCTATGAGATTCCAGCCTTAGGGACGACTCATGCTGACACGTTTTTTAACGAAGTTCCTTGTACTCGGCAATTAAGTGAAAGTGAAGTTGCGGAAGAATATGAAAAACATACAGGTGACGTTATCGTTGAAACTTTTAAAGACAAGCAGTTAAAGCCCCTAGAAGTGCCAGGGATTCTCGTTAAAAATCACGGTCCTTTTACTTGGGGACTATCAGTTGAAAAAGCAGTTGAAAATAGTCTGATTTTAGAAGAGGTAGCGTTAATGGCGAAAGAAACGCGACTCCTTAATCCTCAAAGTCAGGTGATGCCAGATTATTTACTATTGAAACATTATCAGCGGAAACATGGTGAGAAAGCCTATTACGGACAAGTTAGTGAATAGTTTAGTCAGAAGACAATCTTAAACAGCGAAATTATTCGCTGTTTTTTTATTTTCAGTGACCCTTCTGTGGAAGAAACTGCTTACTAACCATTGGAATTCCACTAGTTTTGCAGTATGATTAAGAAGTAAATTAAATAACTAATTTAGTTAAGTAAAGTGAAAAACAAGGCAGAGAGTGTGAGATGTTTAGTGAAGGCAGAAAACAAAAAAATTATTCAAAGCTGGTTGTTAGTGGAGCGTTTAAAAGCTGGAGAATTACCAGAACTAGACCGCCAACGCCAACTTTTTAAAGAGGGGACAGTCGATGTCACCGGCTTTACAAACATAGCATCAGGAAATTCCAGTTATTTATATTTTGGTGTGTATCCATCGGAGCAGATTAAAGACGTAGTGGCAAAGTATTTTAAAGAGTCGGCAATTCCCGTAATGGCAGAAGAAGTGTTGTATTATACATTAGCTTGTCAATTAGATGACAAAGGCAATTATATTTCTAATAGTCTAG
The DNA here is from genome assembly GCF_003987495.1 of Vagococcus salmoninarum. Classification (GTDB taxonomy): domain Bacteria; phylum Bacillota; class Bacilli; order Lactobacillales; family Vagococcaceae; genus Vagococcus_D; species Vagococcus_D salmoninarum. Next base: position 35,565 of record NZ_NGJU01000009.1, on the reverse strand, counting down.
TAATTCCAGACAATCAATTTATGTTGCAAGAACTGTTAACAAAGGAAAAAATTAATTTAACTTTTGAAAATATAGTCGCAGCTAGTCAAAGAGCTAAAGAGATGATTGAACCAGAATTAGTGGCGATTTTTAAATCAGGGATCTCCAAAGAGGCCCTCACTAAAACGAACAAGATGATTAAAAAACATTTTAATTATCAGTGGTTAAAGGATAAGGTTTACAGTATTCCCAATGTTAGTATAAAAAATCAGCCAATAGAAACGAATCAAGGACTAATAAATGACTTATCAGACATTTTGGCGAGTCAGGAAAATTCATTTGTGTTGGAAAATTATCTAACTGGAAAAGCTGATTTTACAGAAATTAGTCATAATCTAGAATTACTTAATAGTATTTTGAAATTAAATAATATTCCTGATGGGCGCTGGCCTTCAACGATTAATCATAAATTAAACATGATGCAACAAGTTGCTGTTAATTTAGTTCTAAATGAAAACAAAGCAATTCATGCTATTAACACGCCACCAGGTACAGGTAAAATGACAGTCTTAAAAGACATTATAGCTGGTTTAGTTGTGCAAAGAGCCGAAAAAATGGTGACGTTTAAAGAACCAGAAGATGCCTTTGAACATCTGGGAATGATTGATATTAAGGGCGAAACCCTCCATCGTTATGAGTTAAGCTCTTTATTAAAAGGCTACGGTGTCGTTGTGGCTACAGAAGATGAAGAGGCGGCGTTAGGGTTAACTAAAAAGCTAGGGAAAGGTCAAGAAATAATTCACGGGATTGATCGCTTTGCTCCAGGCGAACAGAGCTATGGTGAGCTTGTTAGGGAAATGAACTTGTTCCCTGAGTATGTCCGTTACCTTGTTGAAAAAGCCCCTAATAGCAGCCGTCAGCACCTCTTGAATGACTACTGGGGCTTGTTTTCTCTACCTCTAGGCAAGGCTGAGTTAACCAATCAAGTATTTGAGCGAATGTTAGGTGGTCTGACTTTAGAGGATGGAACCGACGTTCATAGTTTGTACCAACAACTAAAAAACGAAGGCTTTATTCAAAGGAATTGGGAACAAGCCTGTGGCGACTTTGCCGCAACTAAAGCAGAGATTGTGGCTGAGGAAGCTAAAATTAAACGCCACTGGGAAGTGACGGAACAAATTGGCCCCTTAGCAGCAAAGGTTAAAGTTGCTGAGGAAAACACTCGCGAGGCGATTAGCTTAATGGCTGAAAATACTCGTGGCTTGGAAAAAAACTTAAATCGTTTGAAAGACGTTCAAGAGAAAATCAGGTTATTGCCAAAACCGACTTGGTTTAAACAGCTAATTTGGAAAATCACTGGTAAGAAAAATGAGCTGTTGGCACATTATCATTCAGAAATCAGTGAACTAACTAAGCAAAAAGCCATGTTTGAACTAGTCAGAGTCAACTTAATTAAGAAAATAGAAGAACTTGAGTATAACCAAAAGATGGCTAAAAGTGAATTCGCTTCGGCTCGTCATTTTAGCCGCTCATTAGGTTTACATTTTGAAAAGAATGAGTATCAAACAATTAAGAGTGATCTCCAGAGGGATGAGACTGAAAGACAAAAAACAGTTCCTTGGTTAACGAAAAAACTAAATTATTTACGAGGAAAATATTTTATTCAAGGATTAGTCATTCATAAATTATTTAATCAAAGTAATTCAACGAAAATCTATTCGGCATTAACGGCCTTAAAGAAACGCCAGCAACTTAACTTGGACAATCCCAAGGAGCAGGCATTATTGCTAGAATCTTGGAAAATTTTCCACTTATTAATTCCTGTTGTTTCGACAAACTTAGCTAGTTTAGGTGAACTTTATGCTGGTCTTGGACCTGGTTCAATTGATTATTTGTTAATTGAGCAAGGGAATAATCAATCCCCCCAAGCTGGCGTAGGGGGAATGTGGCGAGCAAAGCAAGTCGTTGTTTTAGGTGATGAATCCCAAGAATTTCCAGTTAAACTCTTTAGTGACACGTTATTTAAAAACGTAGCTGCAACGAATAAGCTGACTAGTAGTTATTTATCAGCCACAAGTTCACTGCAACATTTAGCAAGTTTAGCAAGTGCTTACGGGACTACTAAAACAACCGGGCAGCGACTGGGCATTCCTTTATGGGTCCAGCGCCGCTGCTTAAATCCGATGTTCGAGATTACTAACCAACTATCTTACGAAGGGAAACTGATTCAAGGAGTCCCAGCAATTATTGCTAAGCAAGGCCAAGTCAGTTGGATTGATAGCCAAGGAGTAGCTATCAAAAAGCAATATGTTCTTGAACAAAGTGAGGCCCTTTTAAACGCTTTGACACATACAAAACGACTGCAAGACATTTTAGTCTTAACGCCTTTTAAGACTGTGGCAGAAGAAACTCGCAATTATCTTCGTCAGCACGCTCAGGCATTTAGTCATTATTCAATCAAGGAAGTTGAGTCTTGGCTGCAAGAAAGTATTGGTACCGTGGCTAATTTACAGACAAAAGGTCGCTCAAGTCTCTACTTTATTTGTGGCACAGATGAAAAAACCGATGAAGATGCTAACTGGTCTTGTCAAGATCCTAATTTATTATCGATGGCAATCAGCCAAGCCAAAAAAGAACTAGTGATGATTGGTGACTACCAGCGATTCAAAGAGAAAGCTTATTATCAAGTAATTGCCAATCAAACACAAAAAATCATTTCAAAGTAGCAAGTAATATCTTTTAACTATCAGTTAATCACCAAAGAAATAGACCACAATTCTCAGATTCGAGAGTTGTGGTCTGTTTTTGCTTACGTATGTTCACTCATTTGTTCGATAAAAAGTGGTGAATCGGCTTTAGGTGTTAAAGCGCCACTTAATTGATCTAGACAAAGAATTTCTTTGACATTAGGTAAGGTTTGTTTGATTAAGGTTCTAACACTTAGTTCAGGTAAATCAGTAGGTAAAACGATGATTCGTGAATGTTTAATATTGTCAGTCGTTAAAATTTCAATTAAGTATCCAGTTACGTCTTCCCAGTATGTATCGATTTTCATCTTAAATTCCTCCTACAAGCTATGTCTATGAACATAGTTTATCATTAAAAAAAGCCTAAGATGTGTCAATTTTTTGCTTCAAATGGAATAATATGACAAATATCAATAAAACACTAGGTTATTAAGGTTTCAAAATCTTTCCAAAAGTTTGCAACATCACTAAAACTAAAACGAATGACTTTATCAATAATCGGACTATCAACTAAAGGCATGTCAGTAACAATCACATCGTATTTGTCTAATAACTCATAATCTAAGTTAGTCAAAGAGCCGTGGTAAATATCGACATCACTGAGCTGAGGGTATTTTTTTGCGGTAATGTATTGTAAACGGAAATAGAGTAAAGTCGAGAAAGTTGAGAGAAAGATGACTTTTTTAGGCTCAATCACTGATAATAAACGATTTGAGAACTCTGGTGTCGCCATAATAATATGGTAAAACAATTCATTTCTTAAATCATCTGTTTGGATCGATTGATCAAATAATTTTGATTGCTCACAATGCTCAAAAAAGGTTGTCACAGTTGTCGGTTTAGTCTTATTTAAGTGATTTTTAAAAAAGTAATAACGGTTAAAAATGTAAAAGGGGAAGCGTTGCTGAGCGGCCATGACGTTATATAACCAAATCGTTGGTGGTGTAATTTGCTCGACTTCTAGATCAATAGCTTTAAAAAAGTCAGTCGTAAATTCTAAAACGTCAGCATAAGTAATCCCAAGATTTTTATTAATGTAATAGTCAGGTTTGTGCTTCAAATACATTGTTGGGATAATACTTGGGGAATCAAAGGGCAAAATATCAGCAACTGATGATATTTTGACTTTAAATTGCAAGTGATCCCATAAGAGACTATCTAGCAAGGTGCTCTTCTTAAAGAGGGCTGTGATAGCTAACGTGTAAGCTTTGATTTTGTGTTTAGCACTATGAGTCGTATAGAAAGCTTGATTCTGGCGTTTAGCTGCGATAAAAATTAACAGCACTACGGAATAGCAATCAACGATGTCTTTATCATTTGGAAAATTTCGAATCACTAAGTGCTGAATTTCTGTATAAATTTCAGGCAAACCAGGAAATTCAGTTAAAAAGTCAATGCCATAGCGCTCGGTCACTAAATGTTGATAAAGTTGACGAATTAAATTCTCTTCCCCAGCAATGTGTAAAAAAGGTTTAGTGACGACTTCTAAAGGTAAGTTCTTTTCCGCAAAAGTATCGTTAAAGCGTTTGATTAAACGCCGAATATTTGAAGAGCTGGTGAAGTTGACTTCTGCGTACTCATCTAAAGAATACTCTTTCAGTAAAATACTCCAAATAAACTCAACGGAACTTGAGTTATTTAAAATCATTTGGTAAAGTTCCCTAATGCTAAAATTGACTGGATGGGTTAAGCGATAATAGTGAGGGCTGGCTTCTAATTTGAAGGGTGGGTAGTTTTCATTAAAGTCTTTGATATCATTTAGCAATGTTTTTTTCGAAGCCCCAACGTAATCAGCTAGTTCGGAAATATCTACAGCCTTATGTAAAGTAACAATATCAATGATGGAGACCAAACGTTGTAAATTCACTTCTAAAGTCGCTTTCATCATAACTATAAACACTCCTTACTTTTTTATATATTATAGCATGTTTGTTGTAAATAATAGATGAATATGCGGAATAAAAGTGTTTTTGTGTTATTTTATCTATTGCTTATTGCCCGGATAATTAATTGATTCCTTGAACAAAGATAAGTTTGTTATTATAGCAAAAAGACTTTTAGTAGCAAGCTGCCACTAAAAGTCTTTTTTACCCTAACCATTCAGTAAAGCGATAAGTTTTAAAGGGCATTTCGCACGCATTCCCAAAGGCAAGATGGAACTCACCTTTACCTAAATCGAAGACCATCGAAGCTAAGGATTTCGATAATGGGTGTTCAGGTGACGGGTGATTACATACGCTTTTAGGAAAATTGATATGATTAGCCAAAAAACTTTGGGCAAGTGTCCCGTCAATTTGGCCATAGTGTTTATTGACGATTTCTTCCATACCAGCGTAACGGGAATGGGAAGTGGTTGATCCCCCAAGTTCTGGCTCCGTCAGGGCGATTGAGTTATGGTTCGCATGAATTAAAATGTCAGCAGGTTGACTGTCGTAAAGTTGATTTGGGAAACACTCAACATTGACCACACCTTGACTGGCATGAGCTAAAGTAAATTGATTAGGAATTGCATGTGGCAATTCATGTAAAAAGTCATAAGCTTCTTGATATGTTTTCATTTGTAATAACTGGCGAATAATTCCGGCTGTAGGTAAACCAGGTTGTCGCTGACCATTATCGATGTAAGTCCACATAATCGCTAGTCCATAATTATTCATGCCCATATAGGCGGGAATACCAGGGTGAGTGTAAATGAGTGATTCTAGCTTAGACTGACTGTCAAGATGATGAATCACACAATCCATTTCTGAGCGATACTCATCTAAACGTTCGTCATTAGTTTGGCCACAAATGACAGAGCCGTCAGTGGTAGCAGCGCCATGGGCGACAAATGACGTACACTTATCGGTAATCGCTTCAGCGAAAAAGGAGCGCTCATAAATCGTGTATAAGTATAAAATTTCAGCAAAACTTAATTCCGCTCCAGCAGCCGTTCCTTCTAATTCTGCTAAGACATCTGGGGCTAACTCGGCTGTGAAATCAGCATAGCTTTGGGCTTTTTCCGACCAAGCTAAAAGGCTAGTAGCTGTATCGTTGTAAAAAAGTTTTTGACTAGCTAAATTTGTCGCAATTTGATTTTTCAAAGACTGACCAATTTGAAAGCCTCGTTCATAAGCAGTCCCTTTAACTTGTAAATAACGTGTAATCATTTGCATTCTCCTTATTTTTCAATGTAACTCCATTTATAATCAAATTCTGGTCCAGCAGAAAGGATATTTTTAATTTTAGGATTGCGTAAGTGGGCTTCAGCTTTTTGATAAATCGGCGCCACACCAGCAGTCTCTAAAAGAATTTTTTCAGCTTCTAAAAGGTCTTGCCAACGAGCATCAGGATCACTAGCATGAGTCGTGCCAGCGGCTTGAATTAACTTATCAAAATCTGGATTACGATATTGTCCACTATTATTAAAATTACTAGTAACAAATAGTTCTAAAAAGACACTGGGATCATCGTACTCTGCTCCCCAGCCGACTAACGTTAAATCGAAGTCACCTTTTGTTTCCCGATCGAGCCTGATTGATAAAGGAACAGATAAAACATCAACAGTGACTTCTGGCAAGGTTTCTTGAATGGCACCTTGCATGTACTCAACGACTTTTTTAGCTGAATCAGTATCAGAAGACATTAAGCGAAAGTGAAAATTCTCAATATTTAGTTCTTTTTTGGCTTTTTTCCAATACTCTTGGGCTTTTATTGCATCAAAAGCTAAGTGATTACCTGAATCAGTTACGAAGTCTGCCTGTGTTGTTGGATTAAAAGACATGTTTTTAGGGACTAAACCAGTGGCAGGGAGGGAGCCATCACCTAATATTTTATCTACTAAGAGTTGGCGATCAAAAGCGTAAGTTAAAGCTTTTCGCAAGTTCTCATTTTGTAGTTCTTTTTTAGTATGATTGAATTCAATGTATGTAGTCGTTGATAATTCCTGGGAAATGAAGCTGGGGTCACTGCTCATTTGTTGGGCAATTTCACCACTAATAACAATATCATCTGCTTGACCATCTTGAAATAAGTTCAAGGCAGTAGCATCTTCTTTAACGACATCAATTTGAATGTCATCGATTTTGACTTGTTCCCGATCCCAATAAGTTTCATTTTTAACATATGACCAGTTAGTATCAGTCCCAGCACCGTCGAAGTTTTCTAAAGTAAAAGGTCCGTTTCCAACTACAAATTGACTAGCAGTCGCGTACTTATCGCCACTGTCAGCAATCATTTTTTTGTTTTGTGGGAAAAAGGGGGGCAGTGAAAATAAAGATTGAATATAAGGTACTGGATTTTCAAGGGTGACTTCTAGTTTGTAGTCGCTTAAAGCTTTGACACCTAATTCTGAAACAGGTGACTCCCCTTTCAAAATAGCTTGATAGTTTTCCAGCGACTCAAAGAGATAGGCGACTTCTGAGGCCGTTTCCGGGTCAACAGTTCGTTGCCAACCATAGACGTAATCTTGAGCGGTGACGGGCTCACCGTTGGCCCAGACAGCTGTTTCTCGCAAGGCGAATGTATAAGTTAAGCCATCAGCACTAATCTCAGGAATGGCTGCTGCCCCAGCGGGAATTAGTTTACTTGATTGATCTAATCGAAATAATCCTTCACCAGTATTTTTTAAGACACCCCAACCAACAACATCGTTAGTAATCGAAGCATCGATTGAAGGGATTTCTTGCTTAACGATGACTTTATAAGAAGCTGTTTCCGCTGTTTCTTTTTCAGTATCTGGTTGGGAATTTTGGCAACCACTTAAAAAAAGCAAGGAAGCAGTTGCGATAAAAAACTTTTTACTCAGAGTTAATTGCATAAAAGAACCTCCTTAAAATATTAATAATTAGTGAGTGGACGAACGAAACTACTAATTTATTAATAATAAGTATAGCATAAAATGATATTTTTCTAATTGAAAAGACATTTATTTTTAATGAACCCTTAATATTAAACGTTGTTAGTTAATTTAAGATTGTTGAAAAAGCTGAAGTAGGAATAGTCCTAACTTCAGCTTACTTAGGTTGATAGACTTGCTTGGAAAGCACAATCCCATCACCACGGCGGTATTCTTTTTCTAAATAATCTTGGTAGGCGCCAGGGGAAACAATGCCATTAAAGCGAATGATATCCATCCCAGCAGGCCCTAAGAGGGCTTCAACGACTTCGACACAATTAGCCCCAAGGACAAAGTAAGTTTGATACTTACCGGAACTGAATTTGCTAAAGCAAGCTTTTTTATCGGATTCTAAGTAAACTTTACTTGCGTAATCTTGATTACTGCTAGAGTCGTAAAAAGCTTTCGGTCGCCAATCATAAGCAGGGACTAAAAGTTTATTAAGATCTCTTTCGACTTGTTCCAACTGAGTGGAATCGAGAAGTAAGCCATAACTGAAAATCGTTTTTTGACTTTCTTTTAAACAAAAGGGAATATAGCTGTCTTTATTAGTTCTAAGTAAGACACCATCGCCAAGAGCATCAAATAATTTATAAGAAGCACTGTCATAATTACCATAAGAAATCACTTGATTATTGATAATCAAGTCACAGTGTCCAATTGCGCCAAAACCATTTTCCGTGACATGGACAAGAATTTCGACATTCGTTCTGATTTTGCTGTCAAACATTGCCTGATTAGGAAGAGCCTCATTAGCCACGGATTCGTTAATTTTTTCTAACATTAATCGCGGCATCAAAGCAGTAATAATTAACGGCGGTGAGACACGAAAGCGCCGTTTAAGAGCTTCTTTTTGTTTTTTTGGTGTGATACTGGCAAAACCATCTCGTAAATAAGTTAGGCCAAGAAATAAGCCGTAAATACCGAAATAGATCATGGTCCAACGAGTGCTCAAGGTCTCACCTGCTAAGATCGATAAACCAACAATAATCAAGATAATGGCAGTTAATAAAAAGACGAAGCGTTTAGTAACAGCACTTTTTCTAAATAAAAGATAAGAAACTAATTTGATTATCGCATTAGCAATAATATAAACAGCCATTAAAATAAATGCCAGTCTAGAAGGAATTTCGGAAAAAGTAATTAATAAAAAACCAGCCAAAGTATTAAGTAACCCACGTAGTAAAAATTGGTTATCGGGTTTTCGAAAGTAATGGAGCCAAGCGCGAATGGCGCCAAAAATCATTAACCAACCAAGCCATTGAAAGATTTTTATCCAAAAATTTTCCGGATCGATTAAAATCATGATGGAAAGAGCGATAATGCTTATCCCAATGATTAAACAAGTAATGAAGTAATGGTAGTTCTCGCGATAGTCTTGAATAGTCAAAATTAACCTTCTTTCTGAGATAAGAGATATCTTCATTCATTATAAAGGAAGGTCAGCTATCTTGAAAGAGTAACTCTAATATGAAGAAACTTCCTAAGGTGTGTATACTAGTCCTTAGACTATCAATAAAAAAATATTTGTAATTAAATATATAATTATAAATGAGATTAAAAGAGTGTTATAATGGAATATATATGGAAATGTATACTAAGTTGCGATTGATTAATTAGGGGAACTGTAATTTTTTGTTCGTTTAGAAACCCGAAAATGAACGGTTTATTTAAAAAACAGACCTGCCCTGAAAGATAAGAGAAATAATAAAAACGGCTTATTCGTTTAACGTTCGTTAATTAGTTAGAGTGTTAAAGAAAAGTTGATAGGTAAAGTTATTTAGTAATGGCGATTCAATAAAAGGTTACTAGCAATACCATTTTTAAAGAAACAAGTCCAAGGAGGAATGACTGTGACGTATGCTGAGTGGAAATTTATTAATGTCAGTTATGATTATCAAAAAGATATTAGAAATAAAGCAAGAGAGGATGGGCAAATCTTAAGATCCTTAAATGACCTGTCATTTAACCAACTTTATGGCGAAGTAGTGGGAATTGTCGGCAGTAAAGGCTCTGGCAAGACGACCTTAGTTAAGCTATTAGCGGGCGAATATGAGCCTAGTATTGGAAAAGTTATTGGTCGAGATAAGAATTTTTATCGAATCCTTTTACCAGATCGGCGGAGTGAAGATAAAACAGGCGAGAGTTATACACGTCAACGCTTAATTAAAGCCGGTATTGAAAGAAAGCAACTAGATGTTAAATTATCGGCAATCCTACTTTTTTCAGAACTTGGTGGGCTTTTTAAGGAAAAGCTACGCAACTACACAGTTGAAGAAAAAGTTCAATTGGAATTGAGTATTATGCTACATGCAATGCCAGCAATTATTTATATCGATGAGTCACTATTAACAGTTAGAGAAGATTTTTATATAAAATTCTTTTTAGCGTTAGTTGAATTAAAAGCTCTAGGTACAAGTATCTGGATTGAGACTGAGAACTTAAAAAATGTTGCAAACTACTGCGACAAAGTTCTCTGGTTAGAGTTTGGTAAACTCAAAAAACACGGTCCAACGGCTGAAGTTCTTGGTGCTTATGAAGTTTATTATCAGAATATTGAAAAGTTGTCAGTTCACGACCAAAAAAACTTTTGGAAAAAAGGCTACAATAACCAATTACAGCACATAGTCAGAACGCCAAAAATCACGGAAAATGTCACAGGTGATCAAACAAGCCTGGATCAACAAGAAACAATTATTTTAAGTGATGAAATTGTTCAAAAAGTTATTGAAGAAAGCCGTTATCAAGCCTCTCCCTTAGCTGATCCTCTTTCTCGGTCAGCCCAGCGAAATAAAAGTCAAAGACGGGAACGGAAACCACAAAAAAAACGGAGAAATGGCAGTTTATGGCTTGTTTTTTTAGTCGGAATAGTCGTCATTGTGGGTGTAGTTGCTGCTTTGAGTTATCCTAGTAAGAAGGCTGAAGCCCCCTCTAGTCCAAAAGTAGTTAGTAACTTTATGGCTAGTTCAGCACCAGCCTCAACGACTAGTCAAAGTCAGGCTAAAAGCCAAGAGTCAACTGTCTCCACAACAATCAGCTCTGTGACGGAGGAAAGCGTTGAAAAAATTGAGGAACCGAAAGATACCTACACTGTGAAGACAGGTGAAACCTTGTCTGAATTAGCCGAACGGTTTAATGTGACAATTAGTCAACTACGAGAGTGGAATGGCTTAAGTGGTGATGAAGTGAGATTAGGAGAGGTTCTTAATATTAAAGAACCAGAAAAGAAAAATGAAGAACCCCCTCTGAATGTCTCAACGATAACTCATCGAGTTTTAGCTGGCGAAAGTCTCACAGAGATTGCCGAAAAATATAGCGTAACTGTTGGAGATTTAAAGAAGGTCAATGGATTGTCTGATATGACAATCTACTCAGGTTCAACTTTGGCACTGCCAGATTATGCAATTAAAGTCAACGAAGTCATACTAGAAAGTTCCACACCAGTAATATCCAAACCGGACCCAGAGCCAGTTCCAGAAATTAAGGAGCATATCGTCAGCAAAGGCGAAACACTATATGCTATCTCAAGAAAATATAATGTCGGTGTCATGGACTTACAAGCTAAAAATCGATTACAAAGTGAAGAGCTATACTTAGGTCAAGTGATTCTAATTCCCTAAAAACCCCTGACGCATCTCGTTAAAAATTGACAGACTCTTAAATCATGGTATGATAGTTAAAAATTAGGAGGACAGTTAATGGGATTAAATGAATTTATATTAGGCTTAAATAACTTAGAAAAAATAACTAGAGCACCAGGTTTTTTCAAATTTACTGAACACACAGTAGCTGCTCACTCCTATCGTGTGGCTTCGATTTCTCAAGTGTTAGGTGACATTGAAGAATTCCATGGCATTCAAGTAGATTGGAAAATGCTTTATGAAAAAGCGTTAAATCATGATTATACAGAACGCTTTATTGGCGATATCAAAACCCCAGTTAAATATGCAAGTAAAGAATTACGAGGAATGCTCCAAACTGTTGAAGAAAAAATGACCGATGAGTTTATTAACTTAGAAATCCCAGGTGAATTTCAAGAAATCTATCGTCGTCGTTTGTTTGAAGGGAAAGATGAAAGCGTCGAAGGCGAAATTTTAGCGATTGCCGATAAGGTCGATTTATTGTATGAATCTTTTGAAGAAATTGTTAAAAATAATCCTGAGCCAGTTTACAAAGAGATGTTTGTTGAATCTGTGAAAACAATTAAAGGTTATAACCATCGACCGTCAGTGACTTATTTCTTCGAAAATATTTTCCCTGAACTATTAGCCACTGATTTTTATGGAAAGAAAGAGTTTTTAGCTGATATTCCTGAAATTGGTAAGTAATCATTAAAGACTGAAGAAGTTGTGACGTATGTCGCAACTTTTTTTATTTTATTAAGCAAGATAATCAATCTTTTTTCTAAGATATGCTAAACTTTAAGAGAATAAAAAGTTAATATTAACTTGGAGGAAACAAGATGAATATAAAGCTAGCAGTAGAAGTCAAAGAGCAAGAAATAATCATTGAACTAGCTGATAATCAAGGCCAGATTATCATTACAAGTGGCGCAGTTAAGCAGGCCCAAGTTGGCGCAGTCTTATTACTAATTAAAAAGAAACAGTTTGTTGGTGTCACTCAAGACTTAGAGCAGATTGGGGCTTTTGAAACAGACTATGATCAACTAATTGAAATCACACCTAGTTGGGAGATTGAAGCAAACTATCTGGAACAGTCATTCTTGAACTTAGCAGCAGAAAATAACATCGCCCTTAAAATCGGTAAAGAAGCAAACTCAAAGCTACCTAAAAGTGCTGAAATTCAAGTCGGTGAGTATGTAAACCAATTACAATACATACTAAAGGCTTTCGGTTATGAGTTGACTGAGCCAGTTGAAGCAGCTAAGCCAGCAAAGAAAAAACCAGGCAAAGCCCAACATCGTTGGAACAAAGCCGTCAGTCAAGTTGAGTTCAGTGGCAATTTTCGTGGCAGTCAAGGTCGGATTATCTGGCAAAAACGCAATGAACTGTTACTAAAAGCGGGCGCCAAACTAGTTAAAGAAGCCCCCTTAAACAAAGATGGATCAGTTGGTTATTCAGCAAAAATGGGAGACAAATTGCGCTCCGATTACAGTGATAAAATTGTTGATTTTCAAACGACTGAAGATATTATTTTGAAAAGTGTGAATGAAGTTGGTTTATTTTTATATTATGCCGGAACGAACGGCTGGTTACAGTTTTTTGATGAAGAAGGCAAAACCATAGATTCTTGGACTGTCGTGGAATAAAAGAAGAAGTCGCCACTTTAAGTAGTGGCGGCTTCTTCTTTTTGTTGGGCATAATAAACTAGAGCAATGCTCAATATAATCAACAAGCCCCAACTAGTGATTTTTCCTAAGTGAACGAGGTGCCAAGTCTTTGCTTGATTAGGATAAACCCAAGCTCCTAGAAAACTAGCGATGTTTTCACCAACCCACATGGCAATACCGATGAGTAAAAAGGATAGGCGAGCATTCATCGTGAACAGCCGGTTATTAAGCTCAAACTTAACAAAAGTATTTCTGAAAAAGATGAAGACACCTAGAATAATTAAATAGCGGTAATCATAAAAAAAATGATGAGTAAAAAAATTCAAGTAAATGCCGGCACTAATCAAGATCACCCCAATTTTTGCTGGCCAATGGTGCCATTTTAGTTTAAGTTCCTTGGAAGCACGGTAAATGTAACTACCAACGCTGGAATACATAAACCCAGCATAGAGGGGTGCGTTTAAGATTTTCCAAAAACCAGCTTCGGGATAAGACCAAGAGCCGATGTTTATTTTATATATTTCTAAAGCTAGGCCAATCAAATGAAACAGAAAAATGACTTTGATCTCAGGCCAAGTTTCGTAACCTGTTTTTATTAAAATAAATTGAATGATAATAACACTATAAAATAACAAATCGTAGCGGTGAAGACCAGGAATATTGATGATTTTTGATAAGCCTAAGGCAATGAATATTAAGGCTGGAAATAAACATGATCTGATTTGCTTGATTGTAAAATCTAGTAAGTAACCCATAGTACACTCTCCTTTAAATGTAACAATACCATAGGGGCAAAGTCGAGAGAGAGAATACCAAGAAGCTTATAATTATGTTTACTGATTTTAAGGTTTCTTATTTAATTTAAGGTAAATTTAGATAATAGTGAGCCATTAAATCGAATACAGTTTATATTTCTGCTATTCTTAGATGGAGCAACGACTTGTTGAGCTATTATTTATCAAGTGAAAATGGGAAGGCGAGGGAAGAAGTAAATGACGTCGCAATTTGTTTGATGGTACAAGCCGGTTAAGTGTTATGTGTGGCACATTAACAAAATTTTATTAAAAAAACAAATTGAGATGAGTCGTTAATCAGTAAAGAAGGCTTGCTATTGTCCTTAAAGTACTTTAAAATGATAATTAACTAGATTAATTAAGTTAATTAAAAAAGAGTGGTGACAAGATGGAAATTATTAAGCCTCAGAAAATCAGAGCGCAAAATCTAGCCTTTTTAACGAACTTGATTCAAGAACACGGTCCCTTATCTCAGCGCGAACTAGCGGAAATCAGTGGCCTGAGTGTCGTAACAATTAGTAAGATTATGCCAGAGTTATTAATTCGTGAAATTATTAAAGAAGAGTCAGTTTCTGTTGTGACAGGTGGTCGCAGAGCAGTTTCTTATCAGTTTAATGCGGCCCAGCGCCTCCTGTTAATTGGTCAATTGATTGAACAAGCCGGGGAATTTATTTTTAATTTTTATATTTGTGACTTGGAAGGCAAGGCGTTATTTCAAGAAGAGAAGAAAGGTAGCAGCCTTTCTTGGATAGGCTTAAAAGAATATTTTAAAGAGTTGATTCGCAACTATCCGAAAATCAGTGGTATTATTTTAGGAATCCCCGGTGTGGAGCTAGATGGTAGTTTAAAAATGTTAGACTATCCACCATTACTTTATGTTAATGTTCGCAGCGAATTACTACAAGAGTTCCAATTACCAGTGGCGATTGAAAACGATATTAATTTAGCAGTCCTAGGGTATACTGAAGCTCAAGGCAATCAAGAGGATGCAGTGATTGGTATCTATTATCCTAAAGATTTTCCACCAGGCGCTGGGATTGTCTTAAATGGCAAAATCCTTAAAGGTCGCAATGGCTTTGCTGGGGAAATTCAATACTTGCCTTTAGGAGCCAAATGGGAATCCCAACCTTTGGAAAAAGTTGATTTAGTTGTTAATTTAAGTGAGGTTGTTCAAAGTTTAATCAGTTTGTACGACCCTAGAGAAATCCTAGTTTATACTCGTGATAACCGAATTACTGAAACGGATTTAGCCTCAGTTCAGCAAAAAATGGTTGAATTATTTCCTTTGTTAGTTTTACCAAAGCTAAGTTTATCAAATGACTTTGCTGATAATTATTTTAAAGGCTTAGTCAGTCAAGGATTGAAATTAATAACTAATTAGAGAAAGAGGCGTTTAATAATGATTAAAATGATCGCAGTTGATATGGATGGGACTTTTTTAAAAGCCACAAATGAGTACAATCGTCAACGATTCGCGAAGATTTATGCAGAGGCCCTGAAACAAGATATTAAGTTTGTTGTGGCTAGTGGCAATCAATATTTCCAGTTAAAATCATTTTTTCCAGAGATTGCTCAAGATATTTCCTTTGTAGCAGAAAATGGCGCCTTAGTCATTAGTGAGGAGCAAGAGTTATTTTGTGGTCAGATGAGTTTAGACTTAGTTAGACGAGTCTTAAGTTTTATTGATGAGTTACCGGAAGTTCAAACAATTTTATGTGGCCGTCAAAGTGCTTACATCGCTGAAAAAGAGCGGCAAGCA
This sequence comes from Vagococcus salmoninarum, assembly GCF_003987495.1. GTDB lineage: Bacteria > Bacillota > Bacilli > Lactobacillales > Vagococcaceae > Vagococcus_D > Vagococcus_D salmoninarum. The sequence goes on along the minus strand of NZ_NGJU01000009.1, from coordinate 20,120 downwards.
TTTGTTGAACACGCAGGTATCTTTTATCATCGTCTAGCTGTTGTACCTGATTTGAAAACCTTAGATCAAGATGTTTTCTTCAAATTTGCTTTAAATGGACCGGAAGAAAAAACAGTTGAATTAATGGCTTTATTCAATGATAATTTCGCCGGAGAAATCACTGCTGTTACAAGTGGCCATGGAGACATTGATTTAATTATTCCAGGCTTACACAAAGCTAATGGCTTAAGCCTGCTACAAGCTAAGTGGGACATTGCCACAGCTGATATTGTGAGTTTCGGTGACGGTGGCAATGACAAAGAGATGTTAGCTTATACCGGCCACAGTTTTGCCATGGAAAATGGCAGTCAAGTTGCTAAAGAAGCTGCGAAAGCCCTAGCCCCAAGTAATCAAGATGAGGGAGTTTTAGTTGTTTTAGAAAAGTTACTAGGTTTGAGTGACTGAGATGAAGTGTAGCTGAATAGAAAAAAGGCGCCGTATGATTTAAAAATCACACGGCGCCTTTTTTTGACGAATATTATTTGATAAACGGGTTTCAAAAGTCAATGAGTCGTATTTAAACGACGTTTGCCACACCACTTTTTTAATTGCTTTTATTCGGTATTAAGTTAAGTAGTCGTTGGGGATAACTGCTTTTAACAAAACGGGTCAAGGCATAAACAATCAAACTACCAATCAAGATAAACAGTAGGCGATTAATTGAAGCCACATTAAATTGCCAAATGACATTAGCAGCGTATAAGGCGTTGACCGTAATTAAAATAACTTGTAAGAAATAATCGTCAAGGAAATTATAGACGAAAGCTAAAAACAACGTTAGCGGTAAATGTAAATGACTGGGCACAAGTAGGCTAAATAAAATCCCATAAACAACAATGCCGATAAGGCTACCAAACATGCGTTGTTTGAAGCGGTCTTTGAACATTTGCGTTTCAATTTGTGATAACGACATAATCGTCATGCAAATCCACATCGCCTTTTCAAAGTGTAAAATCTGGCTAACTAATAAGGTTAGGCTGATTCCTACGGCCATTGTGAAGGCGACGTGAAGAATCTCATGTGGAATTGATTTGATGGTCAGCATGCTTTTTAACGTCTCAGTGCCAGAACTTTTTTGATGTCTAAAGTAATAAATACCTGTGATGATCAAAGCCGAAAAAGCTAGAGCAGCAATTCGAATCGATAACTTAAACTCAAGGGGGCTAGTTGTACTAGCAAAAATATAAAGTAAAATATAAGGGACATAGAGTTTATAAGCAAAAGGGCGACCGAACAGACAAATCATTAGAAAAATGCTCAGTAAATTAATGATTAGTGATAGCCCAATTGGGAGGAATAGATTAAGAGAAGCTAGGAGACCTAAAATAAAAAAGCTCCCACCAGTTACTAGGGCGCCAGTCTTAACAGATAAATTTAGGGGGACATAAAAAAAGATTAAGATCCCGGTAATCGCAGAAACAGAGGTTAAGGCTTCTTGAGAACCAAAGACTGCTGTGAAACTTGAAATAAACAAAATAATGATAGTTAACTTAACTAGACTACTAATAATGGAGTGACGATTAATTTTTTTCATAAAACTTCCTTTCAAAAATACAGTGTTGAACAGCATATCATAGAATTGACTAAATAAGCAATCAATTGCCCTGACATAAAGATGATTAAGATGTCATTCTGACAAACCTAGAACACTACGTAATACCATATTTTTTATCTGTATCTTATGGTACAATTTGATAGAATAAAGAGAATGGAGACGTAAAATAATATGTCAAAAAAAGTGTTAATTATTATTCCAGCATATAATGAAGGAAAAAGTATTTTAAAGACGATTGCCAGTGTTGAAAACTATCGTGAAAAGTCAATGTATCATATTGAATATATTGTAATAAATGATGGCTCAACTGATAATACAAAGGAACTATTAAAAGAAAAAGGGAAAAATGTCGTTAACCTTGTTGCTAATCTCGGAATTGGTGGGGCGGTTCAAACGGGCTATAAATATGCTGCTATTCATGGATTTGATATTGCTGTTCAGTTTGATGGTGATGGACAACACGATATTAACTCTTTAGCTAGTTTATTAACACCAATAATTGAAGGCAAGGCTGACTTTACGTTAGGTTCCCGTTTTGTCTCCAATAGTCCTTCAGAATTTAAGTCATCACAACTAAGACAGTTCGGCATAAAAATTATTTCAGGCTTGATAAAATTAGTTTCAGGAACAAGAATTTATGACGTTACCTCAGGTTATCGAGCAGTTAACCGCAATATTATTGACTTATTTTGTCAAGAATACCCCATTAAGTTCCCAGAGCCAGAGACACTTGTTCGTGTCTTAAAGAAAAATTATAAATTTTTAGAAGTACCTGCCAATATGTTTGAAAGACAAGCGGGATCGTCTTCAATTACACCTCTTAAGTCAATTGTGTATATGATTGAAGTATCCTATTCGATTTTGCTATTATCCTTAGTTAAAAGGGAGGAAAGTTAAGATGTTGTTACAATTATTTGTGTTAGCTATTGCTTTACTTTTTGTGACTTATATTTTAAAAATGGTCAGTAAAAATCAATTATTAATTCACCATTCGCTTATTTGGTTATTGTTAGGTTTAACGATGGTTGTTTTTGCGATATTTCCTCATTTACCAGGAATCATATCAAGTGCCCTTGGCTTTGAGTTGCCATTAAATTTCTTAATGTTTATTAGCATTATTTTTTTATTTGTCCAATTATTTTCCGTGACATCAGCCTCGTCAAAAAAAAATGAAACAATAAAAATATTGGTTCAAGAAGTTTCACTATTAAAAAATAAGCAATCGGATAAGGAGTAAGCAATGATTTCATTTATTATTTATGTCATCCTATCATCAATGGGGATTATTTTATTCAAATTAGGAGCCAGTGATGCTTCAATTTCTTTAACTAAAGGGATCTTTAATTTTCACATGTCTTATATTAGTATGATTGGGTTGTTGTGTTACTTGTTAAGTTTTATTTTATGGATGTACATCATTGCTAACAAAAATGTTAGTTATATTGTCCCCTTAGGTTTGGGCTTAACAAATGTCATGATTTTAGTTGGCTCTTACTTTATATTAGGGGAAAGTATTTCGCTAATGAATATTGTTGGAGCAGGGGTAATCCTTGTTGGGGTTATGATTATTAGTATGTAATAAAGTCAAAAAGAACCCATAAAATCAAACATGTTTGAAAATGTTTGATTAATTGAGTCAATATAAAGCACCTCCCTAGTATTCATGAAAGTGAAACAGGGAGGTGTCTTTTTTAGTTAGATTAGCATGCTATTAAGGGCGATAAAATAGAAAAAAGGCCACTAGTCTCCGATAGATCATCGGAAACTAGCAGCCCCCATAAGTGTTTTATTAACCTTCAGCCACTGCTTACTAGTTTTTTTATTATGGAGAAGGTTGACGATTTTCCCAAATGCTGAAGGCAAAGACTAGTGGACCACACATCACAAAAGGAATTAAATATCTGACATAGCCAGTGACGACAGGTCCAGCAAGAAGGGAAAGGAATAAAGCGATAAGCGGAATTAGTAAAACTAAGGTTTTATTTTTTTTCTTTTGGATTGAAAAAACCATAATCATCATCAAAAGAATAATATAAAAAGCGACATTATTTAATTGACTTAAAACGGGTAGCTTATCAAAAAGCTGATAGTAGTATTTTTTAACAAGTTGAAAATCTTTGACCTGTTTATTTTCTTTGAAGCCTAAATCTTCGTAGTACTGAATTCTGATAGGTGTATTTCTTCTATAAGCATCGGTTAAAAACAAGTAATAAACATTAGGATTTTTCTCTAAGTAGAAAAAAGAATAGTTTTGGTTTAAAGTAGCCTCTAAGTATACTAAAGGATGATTTTTAAATTGTTTAAACCAAAGGTTAAGGTAGTCCTTCATTTCTTGACTAGAAGCAGATTCCAAATGAGTAGCTTTCACAGGATCTGATATTCTCGGATTATAGACATTTTTTATTTTATCATAATCAAGGACTTTATTAATTGTTTCTTTTTCAGCTAAAGTAATTTCTTCATCGTAGTAGTGGGCATAGCGGGCAGTTTGTTGAAAAACAACGGAGAGAGATTCTCTTCGTAATGTTTCGTTATTGGCTCCGGCGAGCTTAACTAATGCATTATCCATAACAACTGCTAGGCTGATCGAACCCATCACAATGAGGACAATTCGATAATTTTTAACAGAGCGACGTAATAGCGCACTAACCAGAACTACTAATAAAGAAAGAATGGCTACATATAAACTATTTTTTCTCAATAGGATACCGATAAGAATGGAACCAATCGTAATTAAATAAGTCCGATGTTTCCAAAAATAGTTTTGGTCGTGTAAGTAAATAGCTAAACTTACAATAAACACTAAAAAGGAAGCGGAAAATAAGAGGTCTTTAGTTGCAACATTTATTAGACCACTAATAATAGGTAAAAAGCCAAGTAAAAAAGTCATATAAAAAGTAAATGATTCACTTTTTCCAAAACGTTGAATCAATTTTAAAGAAAAAGCTAATGAAAGGACTAAAATAGCACTTTGAACAATGGAGTGTAAAAATATTCCGAAATTAGCAGACCCAAGGAACTGGCCTAATTTTACAAAAGCAGAGATAAAAACTGTTGATAAAATCGGGTTATCACTGCGCAAGGGCACAAAACCAAAAAATTGAGTGATTTGTTGTAAACTATCCCCCATTATGATTCCGGGATAATTTAAAATCAGTAGAGGTAGCCACATAATAGTTAAAACAATAGTAGCAGTTGTAAAAGGTTTCTTCTGATACCTACTAATAATTGACTTTAAAAAAGTCGGTTGTTTTATGTTAGGAATGCCAGTTTTTATGATAGTTGTTAAAAATAGTTGAGATATTTCAAAAATAAAGAACCAACCTGTCATAATAATCCCACTCTTTGTTAGCTGAACAATCCCTGCAAAAGCAATCGTAATACTTTCAATATTACTAGCATAGACAGAGCCAATCAAAGTCATAACAGCTAAAAATAAAGATAGTATCTTTTGAATAAGAGAAGTAGAGGTGATTTTCAAGGATTTTGTTTTATTCATAATAAAATAAACGCCAAAACTTAACAAGAGTATAGATAAAGGACTATACTTAATAGAATTAGTAAAATTAGCTAAAAAATGATAGATAAGTGCCAAAAATTGACTATCAATACTATTATACTCAATGGCATTAATAACTGGTTTTTGAATAGAGAGAGAGAGGCTGAGAACAATAAAAAATATAACTACCTTTTTTTTCATTTGAAAACTCCTTAATGATTAAAATTATTATAGTCTAGTGATGCTTAATATTACTTACTGCTAGCTATTATTCTACTATAGATAAGTAGGGGAGAACAGCCAAGAAATAAAAAAGACGCTGGGACTTGAAGTCAGCAGCGCCTTAAAGTTTAACGAACGTTGTCTACTAAGCTAATCCCAAATTAAAAGAGTAAAGTTTTCAACTTTTTTAAATTTACTTAGTATAATTATCAAAATATCCTTTAATGTAAACGAAAGGTGTTCCTTTGTCACCACTACCTGATGTTAAATCAGAAAGTGAACCGATTAAATCAGTTAAGCGACGAGGCGTTGTCCCTTGAGCTTCCATCGCTCCAACGAGATCATCGTCTTTATTTTCAATGTAAGATGAAATTGCCGTTTTTAATTCATCGCCACGTAAGTCAGCAAAGTTATTATCCGCTAAATATTTTAGCTTAACTTCATTAGGCGTTCCTTCTAAGCCAGCTGTGAAACCTGGTGAGACAACTGGATCAGCAAGTTCCCAAATTTTACCAACGGGATCTTTAAAGGCACCATCACCGTAAACCATCACTTCGACTAATTTACCTGTAGCTGTTTTAAGTTTATTTTGGATACTGTCAACAAAGGGTTGGCAATCATTTGGGAATAATTTAATGCCTTCTTCAGTTGATTTGTTTGAGCCAAGTAAACCGTAAGCTTCGTTAAACCCACTACCATCAATTGAGCTGTTTAAGATATCATCTAAGCCAAAAATTTTCGTACCACCGTTAGCTTTTAAGATTTTTTTCGTCCGTTGACGGGTGTGGATATCACAAGTTAAAACACTTGTTGTGTAATCAATGATTGTTTTAGCGTTATTAGAAAAAATCACTTCGCAAGTTGCCCCTTCAGCTTCGACTAGAGATTTATAATAATCAATGTAGTCAACGCCAGTGAAAGTATGCTTTTTATAACCGAAGTGTTGACGGAAGTCATTTTCAGTTAAAACATCAGTCCAAGGGTTAATCCCTTTTTCATCTAATTCATCTAAATCGACTAAATGATTGCCAACTTCATCAGAAGGGTAGCTTAACATTAGTACGATTTTTTTAGCGCCACGGGCGATGCCACGCAGACAGATTGAAAAACGATTACGGCTGAGAATTGGGAAAATAACACCGATTGTTTCATCGCCAAATTTAGTGTTGATGTCTGTGGCAATATGATTAATCGTCGCGTAGTTTCCTTGAGCACGGGCAACAATTGATTCAGTAATAGTAACGATATCCTGATTTTCAATGTCAAACCCTTCCATTTTCGCAGTGTTTAAAACAGTATCTACGATAATGCTTTCTAAATCGTCCCCTTGATTAATAATTGGTCCACGGAGACCACGGACAGTAGTTCCAACAGTTCTTTCCAATTGACTCGCTCCTTTATTTAAGGCTTTTGAAGGTCTTTCCTAGTTAAAATAACCTTAAAAGCTTAACAATAAGTCTCTCATAAAATGATTGAGGACTTTTTTACCTTCTATACTATACCGTATAAGTGTGGTGTAAGTAAAATAAATCCACTGAAAATACTAAAAAAAGCTAAGAAGAGTCTGAAAACCTCTGGCTTAGCTTTGAAAATCATTTATTAAAAATAAAAAATTTGCTAAATACGTAGTTAGCGATTAAAACAATTATGTTAGCTAAGACTTTCCCTAGTAGGGGATTAAAGCTCAGTAGGCTGATACAAATGAACATTACTAATAAATCCATAAATAAGGATAAGATACGGAAGAAAAAGAATGAAGAGACTTCCTTGGTTAAGGTTTTCAAGGAGGTGTTTTTACTTTCAAAAACATAAAATTTATTAGAAACATAAGCGAATAAAACTGAGAAGAACCAAGCAATAATATTTGCGATAGTATAGTTTAAGCCGAATTGTGAGTTAAACAACCAAAAGATAAAAATATTAATAAAAGTGGTGATACCACCCATAACTAAATACATTAAAATTGAATAGTAATGATCATTCATGAAGCTAAGTTGAAATAAAAGTTCTTTCATTTTTTTCATAAAATAATGACTCCTTGAGTTAATAATTTCTAATTAGAATCTTGCTTATTATAGCAGTAAAGGGGGGAGCTGTCGACTAAGCCTAGGCTTCTTTAACTTAACTTATAAAAGAGTGTGGTATGATAAAAATAATTAAATTTAGATGGAGGAATTAAATGAAAACAGTTGTTATGTGGTTTCGCAAAGATTTACGAATAGAAGATAATCAAGCTTTAAATCAAGCGTTGCTGAATTTAAGACCAGATGAGGAATTATTGTGCCTCTTCCAGTTAAACCCACAACAATTTAAGCCTAACTCTTTAAATCACGATCACTTCTTTACTGCCTTAGAACATTTTAGAGTGTCCTTAGGGCAAGCAGGAGTAACTTTACATTTCCTAGTAGGGAGTCCAGTATCTTCTTTTGAACAATTAAAGGCCAGCTATCCTGAATGGCATAAAATATATTTTAATCAAGACGAACGCGGTTTTGGGCGTCAGCGTGACGAAGAAGCTGTCACTTATTTTAATGCTGAGGGAATTCAAGTTAATGCTTATGCTGACGGTCATCTTCATCAGCCCCAGGAAGTTCAAACTAAAACCGGAACAGCATACAAAAAATTTACACCTTACTATAACCAATGGCTCAAGCTTCCAAAACCATTGTATCGAAAAGTCCCTTTAAGGCAATCTGGCGTGAGATTTGTTGAAAATCAAACGAACTTTCAAGCTGGTAAGTCAGTTTTCCAAGAGTTATTATCTAAGCGAGAACATGATTTTAATAAATTAGTCGGTGAAGAAGAAGCCGAAAAAAAATTAAATGACTTTGTTTTGAATAAAATGGCAAATTATGGAAAAGACCGTGACATACCCAGTTTAGCTGGGACAAGTCAACTTTCTCCTTATTTAAGAACCGGTGAATTATCAATTCGTAAAGTTTGGCTAGCAGCAACGTCAATGGAAGAAAGTGAAGGGCAAACAATCTTTTTAAAAGAATTAGCTTGGCGTGATTTTTATCATATGATTTATTATTTTAATCCAAATCAAAAGGACCAAGAACTTCAAGCTGCTTATCGGAGTTTACCTTGGAAACAAGAAGACGACTTGTTTGAGCAGTGGAAAGCTGGTAAAACAGGCTACCCAATCATCGATGCAGGTATGCGTCAGTTAAATCAAACAGGTTGGATGCATAACCGTTTGCGTATGATTGTGGCTTCCTTTCTAACAAAAGATTTGTTGATCGATTGGCGTTTAGGTGAGAAATATTTTGCGGAGAAGCTAATTGATTACGATCCGGCGAGTAATATTGGTGGCTGGCAATGGGCAGCTTCCACAGGGACGGATGCTGTGCCGTATTTTAGAATCTTTAACCCGACAACTCAAAGTCGGAAATTTGATAAAAATGGTGAGTACATTCGCCGGTATGTGCCAGAGCTAGTCGAAGTACCTGCTAATTTGATTCATGAACCAGCCTTGATGACAAGTGCTCAACAAAAGCAATATCAGTGTCTCATTGGTCAAGATTACCCAGGGCCAATCGTTGACCATCAAGTTGCTCGTAAGTTAGCAATTGAATTATTTAAGCAAACCTATTAATAATAAAGTCAAAATAAAGGGAGTTAGGAAGTGAATGTTATGGCAAAACTGTTGTTCGATAATTTTATGAAAAAAATTCAGCAAAAAGGGAAGAGTATTCGACCGGAAGACTTAGTTAGTCTCTTTGGGCTATCTCAAAAGGCGAGTTTAAAAGTCGTCGACGATATCAAGGCAAGTTATGAACCTGTTAATATTTTGATTGCTGGGAAAACAGGAATTGGTAAGAGTACCCTGATTAACAGTGTTTTCCGAGAAGAATTAGCGACAACAGGCATCGGCAAGCCGGTTACTCAGCATTTACAACACTATCAAAAAAAGCATCTGCCTCTAAGGGTGTATGACACAAAAGGCCTAGAGCTAATGACTAATTCTCAAGAAAAAGTCATCGAAGGAATTATTCAAAAAGTTAAGCAACTTTATGTTCAAGACAAAAGCCAGCACGTTCATGCTATTTGGTATGGGATTAATGCCCAAGGGCGACGAATTGAAGACGTTGAATTAGGGTTCATTCGAAAATTATCTGAATTAGCCCCAGTTATTATTGTTTTAACCCAGTATTATGGTGAGGTGAATGCTGAATTTTTGAGATATTTAGAAGAGATGAACTTACCTGTCTATTGTGTTCACCCAATTTTAGCAAAAGATTTCGAGCTTGCGGAGGGGCAACTAATTTCACACCATGGTGTCGAAGAGTTAGTCCAATTAACAGAAGATATTTTACCAGAATACGCCCAACAAGCGTTTACAATTGCCCAAAAAGTTAATATCGAAATGAAAGTCGCACAGGCTCAAAAGATTGCTGATAAGTATGTCTTAGCAGCAGCTAGTGTTAGTGCGAGCCCACTGCCCTTTGCTGACGCCACAGCCCTAATGAGTATTCAAGTTGTTATGCTACTTCATTTAACTGTATCTTTTGGGATATCTGTTAGTCAATCTCTGCTTCTCGGTCTGAGCTCTTCTTTACTTGGCTCCCAAGGGGCGAAAATGATTGGTAAGTATTTATCTACCAGTCTTGGCAAGCTAATTCCAGGAGGGAATGTTGCCGCAATCCTTATTAATAGTAGCATTGCCAAACAAATTACCAAAGGCTTGGCACAAACATATATCAAAGTGTTAGAACAAGTCGCCACCCTTGAAAAAGCAGGTCAAATCATTACGGAAGAAGAATTATTAACCATGACTAAAAGGGCTTTTACTAAGAAGGAGGAGGGAACTGAAGAAGATGAAGAGCCTAAAGCCACTCCCTAGCGATCAGCCTTTGAATATTCTCATTGCCGGCAAAACAGGAGTTGGCAAGAGTACGTTAATCAACAGTGTATTTGGTGAAGAACTCACCAAAACGGCCCTTGGTAAGCCCGAAACAGAACAAGTAATTAAAATAACCAATCCTAATAGTCTAGTTAATATTTATGATACTAGAGGGTTTGAACTAGCTAAAGAAGGTCGAAAAATTAGTCAACAAGAGATTGATGATTTGATTAATAGTCTTTATTTAGCAGGTCAAAGTGAGGATTATCTACATGTTATTTGGTATTGCATAAATGCTCAGTCCAAACGGATAGAGTCAACGGAGCTTAAACTAATTAGTCACTTTTCCAAAAAAGTATCTGTTATTTTAGTTTTGACCCAAGCTTATGGTCAGGAATCTGAGAAATTTAAGGAGATTCTAGCAGAGATGCCAGAGTTGAAAGTCGTGAGAATTCTTCCAGTTGTTGCTGAAACAGTAAAATTAAGCATTAGTGATGTGCCAGTAACCGGTTTAAGTCAGTTAGTTGATGAGACGTATCAACTATTGCCAGAAGCTGTTGCCCAATCATTTATAAGTAGTCAAAAAGTGAGTATGCAAATAAAAGTCCAAACAGCGCATAAAATCGCCTTAGCTTACATTGCGACTACCTTTGGCTCTAGTTTCGTCCCGATTCCCTTTGCCGATGCTCTGGCATTAGTGCCAATTCAAGTGGCGATGTTGACACATCTTACGAAAGTTTTCAACTTGCCAATAAAAAAATCAGTCTTAACTAATTTAACAGCGGTGATTCTTGGGACAAGCCTAACGACACACCTCGGCCGATATGTTTCAGGCAGTCTATTTAAGTTGATTCCAGGAGCTGGGAGTGTTGGTGGAGGTGTTATTAGTGGTGGTGTCGCCGCAATTATTACGCAAGTATTAGCGACGAGTTATATCCAAGTCTTGAAAATTGTGGCAGAAGGTCAGGCGGTCGGTCAAAAATTTACGAATCGTGAGATCATTGATTTAACGAAAAAGCAGTATAAAAAAGCGTTAAAAAAATCGAAGTAATAATAAAAAATTAAACTACCGATAGTTGACCAGTGTGTCAATTGTTGGTAGTTCTTTATTTCGCAAAAGCTGATTAGTCCTAGCTAAAGCTTTTAAACGAGTAGGAAAATTGGTATAATATAAAAGTCTATGTGAATGTTCTGGTATATATATATATATTGTTTTTTAAAAGTAGGAAGGATGACAAACTTGAGTGAAATGATTACTAAAATTAATAGAAAAATATACCGTAAAGTGAGGAATAGCAAGTTTTATTTTCCACTCATAAAAAAGTTTTACAATGTGATGAAAACAGTCTTACCAATTAATAAACAATTAATTGTCTTTGAGAGTAACGTTGGTAAATCGATAGGGGATAGTCCCAAAGCTATCTATGATTATTTACAAGGATTAGACTTGAATTATAAATATGTCTGGATTGTTGAGTCAAGAGCTCAAATAAAGGGAAGCAATACACAGCAAGTGTTGCGTTTTGGCTTTAAATATTATTATTATTTAGCTCGGGCTCACTACTGGGTGAATAACCAGAATTTCCCAACAGATTTAGTCAAACGAGAAGGTACGACATATTTACAAACTTGGCACGGTACGCCACTCAAAAGAATGCAAAATGACTTAGATAAAATTATTGGAAGAAATGCGACTTACTTAGATCGTGTTAATCATGCAGTGACTTATTGGGATTATTTAGTTTCACCGAGTAATTATGCCACAATTAACTTTAGGTCAGCGTTTAAGTATAAAAAAGAAGTTTTAGAAGTAGGTTATCCTCGTAATGATATCTTTTACCGCAGCCCAGCAGAACTTGCTGCAATAAGTGAAAAAGTAAAAAAAGAATTAGGAATTGCTGATGATGACCGAAAAGTGTTGCTATATGCGCCGACCTTTCGTGATGACGCCATTAAAAATTTCAAGTTAGAATTAGACTTGAAGCAAATGATTGATGAACTATCCGAGGACTATATTTTATTAATTAGAGGCCATGTGGCGACAGCCCAACATATTTCAATTCCAAAACAATATCGTATGGATGTTTTGAATGTTAGTCATTATCCTGATATTCAAGAATTATATTTAGTTTCTGATATGTGTATTACTGATTATTCCTCGGTAATGTTTGATTTTGCTCATACAAAGAAACCGTTACTCTTTTTTACTTATGATTTAGAGCACTATCAAGAGACTTTACGTGGTTTTTATATTGATTTTGTTAGTGAAGCCCCTGGGCCAATGTCACAAACAACAACAGAATTAATCACGGATATTAAGCAGGTTGCAGTTGAACCATTGTCTTTAAAATACAATGAGTTTTACACGAAATATTGTGGAATTGAAGATGGTACTTCGAGTAAGAAAGTTGCGGAAGCCGTTTTTAGCGAAGTTAAAGCAGCTAAAAAGAAGACTAATATAACCATTGAAGAACAACCCTTAAGCGAGAATAATCTAAAAGTGAGGGGGAAAGTTGAACTATCACATTCGGCAACTGAATTTTTACTAAAAACTGAGACTAAGGGCCTTATGATTAAAGGGAAAAATTATGAAGAACATATTCCAGTTAGTAATGGTAGTTATCGTGTCTCATTTGCTAAAATAGTTGAACTGTTAAAAGATACAGAAGAGATGCTTGAAATAGTAACCGATGACGGAAGACCTTGGGAAATATCTAATATGTCGCAAGTCGGTCTAATGGCGGGGGAGTCTCACGGAGAAAGTTGCTACTTATTTGAAACGCCGGAGAATACTTTAACTATCCAAGTTAATAAATTGCCGAGTATTATGAATTTTCATCACACTCATCGAGTACGAGATTTTAAAATTAATAAAAATCAAGTTAATTTACAGTTAGAAATTATTACCAATTATGCGCCAATAGAAGCTTTTGAGTTAGAAACTAAAATTCGTCACAGTCAAAAAAATCATGCGTATCGTGGCGAAGTGATAAGTTTTACTAAGCTAGGAAAAACATTTTATCGTAATCAAGTATCTTGTACATTTAATTTGGCAGACATTCTTGAATTGAATACGCAAAATCTAACAGCGCCTTACTTCATACCTTCATTTGATTTTTATTTTTCAATGGATGTAAAGGGGTATGAAACTAAGAGAACCGCTCAGCGTATTATTAGTGAAGATTTAGTTGAAGAAGGTGTGATTTTTTCAGAAAATCGTCAAGGTCATTTAGTCATCCAAAGTTACGCTACCAAAACTAATCAGGGATTGTCTATCAAGTTAATTGAGGTAGCATCTAAAACCTTTGAAAAATTTCTGAAAGAAGTGCCAGCGGTGAATCAAGATGGGTTAAAACATAGTGAAACTGAACTCAGTCTATTGTTTTTTGATTACATTGACATTAAAGCACTTGAACAAGTCAACAAAAAAGAGCTTATTATCGGTAGTCAAGACCAAGGCTTTTTCATTAAGAGTGCCACTAATTTCGGAGAGCTCTTCTTAGAAGTAGGAAATAAATTATTACCGATTGAAAAAAATGAGTTAGGTTACTACATACCAACGTCTCTAATCGATCAAGGATCTAGTAAAGACGGTGGGTTAATCAAGATTGTGACAAATAATCGTCAACAATTAAGGGTGACAGATGCATTCAAAGTGATGGCAGAAAACCATTGTTATCTGACAAATAACAAACATAGTTATTTTATCTACAGGAGTGTTGATAATTGTATTCGTGTTAGTCGTGATAAGGCTCCCTCACCAAAAAGCTATTATAAAAACCATGAGTTAGATGAAGTGACTTCTCAAGCCGGTGATATGCACTTAAACTTAACGATTCGAACAGAAGTCTTTCCTTTAGCAAGCGTTAATGGGTTAGTCAAGTTACGAGGAAATCAGCAACGACATGAGGCATTAGGCGCAGTCACTCAAATAAAAGAACTTGCGAACGGTATCTTTGAACATCAAGTTAACATCGTGTTAACTGCTGATGTCATGAAGGCAGTCGCTAGTGAATTGAATCAAAACTATTATAGCTATGATATATTTGATTTCTTTTTCACTTTCGAAGTAGCAGAGCAACCATTAATGCCAACTGCTTTCCGCATCAGTTGTCCAAACTTACCAAAAGATACAGCAGTCATTAGTAATGGCGAGGATGAAGTGATGGTTATTCATTGTTATCCGACTAAAAACACTGAGAATTTATCAGCTAAGATGACGTTGATTAATCGTGATGTGAATCAGTATTATATCGATTACAAAGACCAGGCAAGTTTAGTAAAAAATTCTAAACCAATCATTTTAGTCAGTGAGTACCCTCACAAGGCTCAAGATACTGGGTTGGCATATTTTAAATATTTAGTAGATAATCACCAAGATGCTTATGATAGTTATTATTTAATTAGTAAAGAGTCGAAAGACTTAGGCAATCTAGAAGGATATTTTGATAATATTGTCTTTTATAAAACGAAAGAGCATGTTGAGGTCTTTGTTAAGGCGGATATCTTAGCTAGTAGCCATGGAACAAACTACGCAACGCCAGTAGTAGATTCTTATAGCAAAGGTCTCTTAGCTGAAAAGTATAAAGTATTCTTGCAACATGGTATTCTAGGTGTTCGAAACATGGCTCACCTTTATCGAAAAGACCCAGAAAATCCATTTACTAATTTGTTTATTACTAGCTCTAAACGTGAAAAAGAACTTGTAATGCGTGACTTTGGTTACGACGATGATGAAGTAATAGTGTCAGGGTTATCTAGATTTGATGCGTTGTTTGCAAATGAACAAAAAAAATCAATGAGTAGTCATAAAAAAATATTGATTATGCCATCGTGGCGAGAAAATCTAGATACTCAGCCAGACAATGTATTTAAACAAAGTGAATTTTACGATAGATTTGATAAATTATTAACAAGTAAAGCTTTTGAAGAATTAGCCAAAGCAAATAACTGGCAAGTAACTTTTTATTTGCACACAAATTTTCAAAAGTTTTCATCGTGTTTTAAGTCAAATTTTGTAAAAATCGCAGTTGAAGGTACTTCAACTGTTCAGGAGCTACTAACAGAAAGTGATTTACTTATTACAGATTATTCCAGTGTGGGACTTGATTTTGCCTTAAGAGAAAAACCGATTATTTATTATCAATTTGATGCTAAAATAAATAACACAAGTGACCAATTAACGACTGAATTTTTTCCAGGTGAAATAAAAATAAGTCTATCAGAAGTTATTGAAGAATTAAATTATTTTGTTAATCATTCTGAGATGCGAAACATCCACTTGGGAAAATTAGATGATTTATATATTTATCGAGATGCGAATGCTAATAATCGTATTTTTGAAAATATGCAAAAAAAATTTAAAGATAAAATTAAAGAGTAAATAATATTTACAGGGATAAAGGATTAGAATAAAGATGTTACGAGGAGAATAAAGGTCATGAATATTGATGTAAGTATTATCATTCCAACTTATAACGTTGAAGAGTTTGTTGAAGAGTTAACAGACTCTTTAATGAACCAAACTTTTAGAGGGAAAATGGAGTGCCTATTTATTGATGATGGTTCAAGTGATGATACTGTCGAAAAATTAACACAAGCGGAAAGTAAGTTAGTAGAGAAAGGGATTTTTGTTTCTATTTTAAATGACGGTCAAAATTTAAGACAAGGAGCAAGAAGAAATGCAGCAATAAAAAAAGCTTTAGGTAAATACATCTTATTTTTAGATTCTGATGATTGGCTACATTCATCAACAATAGAACTTACCTTCAATGCGGCAGAGGAAGAAGAAGATACTGATTTAGTTTATTTTAACTATACAACGTCTAATCCTAAAACGAAATGGCGTGGGATGGCATATTACCCCAACGAAGCTTTTTTAAAGGCTGATTATATTTTAAATGAAGATTGTGAAAAATTGTTAGCACTACAACCATACTTTTGTGTTAATAAATTATACAAAAAAGAGTTTATTATTAGTAACAATATAGCATTCGGAGAAGGTTATTTTTATGAAGATATCGAGTTTTATGCTCATGTAGCAACAACAGCTAATAAAATTAGAGTAATACCAAACTTGTTGTACTATGTGCGAGTAAATGAAAATTCAACTACCCAATCTTTAGATACTGAAAACAGTGAAATCCATTTGATTTCATATATGCAAGCTGTAACAGCAACTTACGAAAAATTTAGTCCGCGTTCTCGATTAGCAAAATATAATTTATTAAAGTATCTATTAGATAGATTATTTATTTATGTAGATAGAAGATTAGTTAATAATAAGGAAATTAGGAATAAATATATTACTGAAGGTATTGAATTATTAGTTGAAAAAAATCAAGATACCGTCTTCCCGAATACGTATAAAAGTGACTATTACTATTCATTCTTTAAAACAGATTACTTTAAAAATAAAGATATCGAAAAATTAAAAAAAGTTTATTCTTTTAAAGCTTTTGACAAAAAAAAATTAAAAAGGTTTGCTGAAAATCATCGATTGGCAAGTGAGGGTAAAAACGTCCTCAATAGAATTAATGTTTTTAATAATCATGATTTTATTTTAAACCGTGGAAGTTTAGAGAGAAATATTACTAAAAGAGAAAAAAAGCAAACAATTAAAGAGAATAAACCATTAGTAAATTATCGAGAAAATATGGTAGCAACAGAAGATAAAATATTAATGTTAGGTTTTGATTATGATTATAAAGGCAATTCGAGATATTTATTCGAATACTTAAAATCATACTTTTCAACGGAACAATTAAAATTTGTAACGACAGATGAGCGTGTGCCAGAAGATTATCGAATAGAACCAAGAAGTAAAGAGTTTGATGTATGGTTAAGTACTTCTAAAGCTATTATTGCGGAATCCTGGGTCCCATTAGATTTTTATATTCATGATAATCAAAAACTAATTCAATTATGGCATGGAACACCATTGAAAAAATTATTGTTTGATTCCCATGAGATAGAAATAGTTAGTGCTAATCCTAGCCACAAAGTAAGGAAGAAATGGGATGTAAACAGATGGGATTATTTATTATCGGATAGCCCAATAGCAACAAAAAAATTCAAAACAGCTTTTTCAATCGAAGAGTCAGATATTATAGAAACTGGTTACTCTCGAAATAATTGGCTATTAGAAAACAAACAAAACACGCAACTAAAAAGTGCAATTAAAGAAAAATTAAGCGTGGCTAATGAAGAAATTATTATTTTGTATGCACCCACATGGCGAGATTACAATTATAAAACGGATGAACGTGTAATGGACTATTTACTAGATTTTAGTCAATTAGAGAAACACTTAGAATTACCTAGTAATCATGTGTTTCTATTTAATCCTCATGATATGGATGTTGATAATGATTCCACTAACAATGTTAACAAAAAATCTATTCCGAAAGATGTAGATACGCAAGAGTTATTATTAGTTGCAGATATTGTAATAAGTGATTATTCATCAATCATTTTTGATTGCCTTTACGCAGACGTGCCTTTCTATCTCTTAATGAAAGACAAACAGCAATACGCAGAATCTAGAGGGATTTATGATGATCTGAGAATAAGATTGGAAAAAGTTACGGCTTACAACGAAGCAGAGTTGGCGTTAAAAATGACTGGGTATAAAGATTTATATACTCGTTTTAATAAAACGGATTTAATTTCAGAAAATACAATTAATAGTAACGAAGAAATAAAAAAACTAATTACAAATATCTTTAAAACTCCGTCTTAAACTAGTAATATAAAATATTTGAATATGCAATCGAAAGGACGTTTTTAGTGTTATCAAAGCAAAAACTAATTAAATTCTTGTCAATAATCTTGATACTAATCAGTTTTATTGGCGTAAGTAAAATCTCGCAACTTTTTTTGAATTTAAGTCTTTACAATGATTTCAAGATACCAGCGGAGAGTATTTTGTTTGATTCTTTTGGCAAAGGTGCGAGCATTTTGCTTTTTTTAGTATTATTACTATATATGATAACGAATAATTACTTTTTAACTTTAGTAATATTTATCTTTTTTTCAGTAGGAGTAGGCTATGCAAATAATGTAAAAGTTAATTTAAGAAACGAGTTTATTACTTATTCCGACATGGACGCATTATTTGCTTGGGACACATTACTCCCAGCAATTTCCAACTCATTTATACCGATAATAGGTGGAGTAGTGGCATTTTTTATTTTATGTTTGTTATCAATTATACTAATTAGAAAAGTTGATAAGAATAAATTGTCATTCATTAACGGTAAAGTCCGGTTATCAGTGTTAATAATAATGATTATTAGTAGTTGGTTATTTTTAGTCAATGTGGAAAAAATTAATAATAATATATTTAAATATCAATTAGATGAAAAGAGAACTAATATTAATCCAATTATTTTAGCACGAAAAAATGGTTTTGTTAGTTCGTATTTACATACTATATCACCAGTTTTTATGGCAGAACCAGATAACTATACTGAGAAAGAAATCAAACTTATTACAAATCGTTATATGAGTTTAGATGAATCAAAATCTAAAGATTTGAAGAATAAAAAAACAATTTTGATTCTTTCAGAAAGTTTTATTTCAACTAGTAATTATAAGGATATACTTGCATCAGGCATAAAGTCGCCTACCCCCTATATAGATAGATTAATTCGCGAATCTGGTGGAATGATTACACCTAAAACTGTAGGTGGTGGGACAGCCAATACGGAGTTTTCTATATTAAGTGGTTTTACTCTATCCTTATTAGATACTGATCTTGCAATTCCTTTTACAGATTTTTATGAATCGTCACTGAATCATACTGCCAGTAACCATTTGTCTGGTAAGGCAATAGGTATACATTCGCACACTTCGACACTCTACAATCGAAAAAATATTTACAATGCGCTTGGATTTTCTGATTACCGATTTTTGGATGAAGGAATTAAGTTTCAAGGCAAGTTAGATGGAGGTAAATTTATATCAGATGCTGAATTTTTCAGAGAAATTCAGGATGTATTACCTGATTATAATTATATTCATGCAATGTCTATTCAAAATCATTACCCATATAATAATACTTATCCTAATAGTGACATTGATTTAAAAATGAACGAAGAATTTTATCAAGGTAAAAATGAGAGTCGTAAGGAAATAGCAGAAAATTATTTTAAAGGCATACATGAAACAGATAAGGCAGTTGAAAAATTTATTAGGGATATTGAAAAATCAGAGGAAAATATTAATGTTATATTTTATGGCGACCATCTACCTGGCTCTGTGATTCCAAATATTTCGGCGTATAAAGATAAGCATCGAGAGGCACCATTTTTTATATATAAGAACCATGGGAGAAAGAGTGAAAGTCTAGACTTTAAAATAACTCCAGCATTTCTTTTTTCACACTTTGTAAATAGTGGAGATTATAAGCGACCAGGCTTCTATACTTTGATTGGTAAAATAATTGACAAAGGTATCGGGGACATCTATCCAGAAACAGTCACCTTAAATGATAGAGTAGTAAAAATTAGTGACTTAGATGATGAAATTCAACAACTAGTTAATGATTACAAATGGATTCAATATGATTCGTTATTTGGAAAAAATTATGCAGGTGAGTTTTTCTTTAAATAGTGAATCAGACAGTAATAGATCAATGAAGAGTCATAAACTGGAATGGAAATATTTTAGATAGGTGCTTAAACTAGTCCTAAATGGTTATTTTTTGACTAAGAAAGATTAACTAAATTTTAAAAGTGAATAGGAAAATTAGGGTCTTTGTTAAATAAGATTAATGAGTTAATTCTAAAAGAAGAAGTTTCTGTTTTTTAAGAAATATCTTCTTTTTATGGCTCTACGTCAAATTGTGTGGATGGCTAAAATTTAGTCGAATAAATAGTTACTTAGGCAGCTTCATCAGAAATGGTGAAGTTGCTTTTTTGTGTCACTTTAAAACTGATTAGAATGCGGTGTTTAAA
>NZ_NGJU01000008.1 GCF_003987495.1 Vagococcus salmoninarum | reverse complement strand
TTTAAACACCGCATTCTAATCAGTTTTAAAGTGACACAAAAAAGCAACTTCACCATTTCTGATGAAGCTGCCTAAGTAACTATTTATTCGACTAAATTTTAGCCATCCACACAATTTGACGTAGAGCCTAATTAATGGGATTACTTTAACACTCACTACTACTTTTACTTAATCAATTAACCCTTTAAACAATCCGTGAATAAAATCATTTGGTTCGAAAGGTTGTAAATCATCAATGCCTTCCCCTAAGCCGACGAGCTTAACAGGTAGTTCTAGTTCATTGCGAATGGCTAAGACCATCCCACCTTTAGCGGTACCGTCTAGTTTCGTTAAAACTAAGCCTGTCACATCCGTTGTTTCTTTAAACTGTTTCGCTTGGACCATGGCATTTTGACCCGTTGTGGCATCAAGGACTAACATGACTTCGTGAGGGCCATTAGGAATTTCTTTTTGAATGACCCGTTTAATTTTTTCTAACTCATTCATCAAGTTCACTTTATTTTGTAAACGGCCAGCTGTATCTACTAATAAAATATCAGCTTCTTGAGCTAAGGCTTTTTCGATGCCGTCATAGACAACAGCCGCCGGATCACCACCGGCTTTGCCACGGACGACTTCCACTTGGGCCCGTTCACCCCAGACGACTAGTTGTTCAATCGCCCCGGCTCTAAAGGTATCTGCTGCAACTAATAACACTTTCTTGCCAGCTTCTCGGTATTGATTGGCTAGTTTACCAATACTCGTAGTTTTACCGACGCCATTGACGCCGACAAAAAGCATCACCGTTAAACCTTCTGCTTGAATGTTTAAGTCATTGTTTTCGTCGATGCCCTTCTCTTGATAAATTTCAACAAGTTTTTCAATAATTACCCGTTGAACATCTTGAGATTTTTTAGCATTTTGTAACTTGACTTCTTTTCGTAACTCATCCGTAATTCGCAATGAGGTTTCAAAACCAACATCGGCGGTAATCAACGTTTCTTCTAACTCTTCAAAGAAATCTTCGTCAACACTGCGGAAGTTCGCCATTAACTCATTCATGACTTGTGAGAAACTACGACGGGTTTTTTTCAAGCCTTTATCCATCTTAGTGGCAGCCGTTGTTTCTACTAGTTCCGGCTGTTCTTCAACTACTTCTTCAGTCTTGCCAAGTTCCTCTTCGGTTTCAGTGACGGCTACTTCTTCCTCAACACTTTCAACAGCAGTGACTTCTTCTGTTACTTTTTCTGAAAGTGGCGTCGTTGTTTCAATTATTGTCGGTTCTGCCAAGACTTCCTCAATTTTTTCTAGTTCGACTGCTTCCCTTGCTTCCTCAGTCTCAGTTGTTTCAACTGATTCTACTGGGGGAACTTGCTCTGGGCTGTCACTTGTCTCTAAGAGCTCACTTTCCTCTTCTGGAACTAACTCATTTAGTTCTTGGACTGGTTCTTCTTCGCCGGTAAAGGCTCTTTTGATTTTTTTAAAAAATCCCATAATTAACGTCTTCCTTTCAAGGCCTTACTCTGCTGTTGGCAATAAAACAAATTTTTCAACTGCTAAAGCCACACCGTGATTTTCATTAGTCTCAGTAATGTATTGGGCGGCCCCTTTTAATTCTGCTGTAGCATTCGCCATCGCTACACCTAGACCAACATACTCAATCATTGCTAAATCATTTTCTTCATCACCTAAAGCCATCATTTCTGATTTTTCAATATTTAATAAAGCCCCTAGCTTGGCTAACCCATTGGCTTTAGAAACGTGCTTCGGTAAAAATTCAAACAAAAATTCCCCGGAGCGGACAATGTTATAACGGTCGTGATAGTCAGCCGGCACTTGGGGAAGTTTTTCCTCAAGATACTCAGCTGGTATGGCTGAAACCATTTTATTAATCACTTGATCGGCTGCTAGCTCTAAAAAAGTCCGATCTTCAAAAATCAAAATCTTATTTAATTGATCGTACATTGACGGATAGGCGACTGGCTGTGGTTGAATCCGGTATACATAATCACCTGCCACCGCATCTAAAGGAATTTCTAAACGACTCGTTAATTCGTAAATATCTTTAGCATCAGCCACCGACATCACATCTTGAGATAAAATCTCCCCAGTATCGTTAGCTTGAACTAAGCCCCCATTAAAGGTAACTGCGTAATCACCAGGATCAGTGAGCCCTAAAGTTTCTAAGTGGGCTAAGACGGAGTTTAAAGGGCGCCCTGTACAGAGAACCACTTTAACTCCTTGGACTTTCGCTGCCTTCAAGGTTGTGATATTTCTTTCGGAAATCGTTTTATCATCTTTTAATAAGGTGCCGTCTAAATCAATTGCAATTAATTTAATCATGGACTCTTCCCTTCTTAAAGCTTCATTATTTATGGCTCTTCTAAATCAATGTCGCCACGCTCATTGACATCTTCTAAGCGGACAGAGACAATTTTCGAAATGCCTGATTCTTGCATTGTCACTCCATATAAGACATCGGCTGCTTCCATCGTTCCTTTACGGTGAGTAATCACGATGAACTGAGTATCGTCTTCAAAATGACTTAAATACTGACCAAAACGTGCCACGTTTGCTTCATCAAGAGCGGCTTCAACTTCATCAAGGACACAGAATGGCACTGGTCGGACTTGGATAATTGAGAAGAGCAAGGCAATCGCCGTTAAGGCTCTTTCGCCACCTGACAATAGGCTTAAACTTTGGAGTTTCTTACCAGGCGGTTGAGCGACAATTTCAATCCCCGTATTCAATAAATCCGTTGGGTCTGTCAAGATTAAATCAGCATGACCACCACCAAACATATTTGGAAAAACGACTTGGAATTTATCGCGAATGGCGATAAAGACTTCTTCAAATTTTTCTTTGACGATGTCATCCATCTCATTCATCGTGTCAAAAAGACTCTCTTTCGCATCTAACAAATCATCTCGCTGAGTCACTAAGAAAGTATAACGTTCATTGACAGTCTCAAATTGCTCAATCGCCGCCATATTGACAGGGCCTAAGCCATCGATTTCCCGTTTCAAGCCACGAATACGCCCTTTCGCTGTTTCGAAATCAACTTCTAAAGGATATAAATCTTTCCCCGCTTCGTAAGTTAAACTGTAGTCTTCTTGGAGATGTTGCAAGGCGTTGTCCATGCCGACTTCCGAACGACTTTTTAGAACTTCACCTTTCGATTTTTGACCTAATAAGCTTTGTTGTTGTTTATTGCTCAATGTCACATTTTCATCTAACTCGGCAATTTTTTGATGAACACTTTCCCGTTCAGCTTTTAAGCTAACTAAGGAGGCTTGTAAATCGACTTTACGTTGTTGTAAGTCCGCCATCCGCGTTTCCACAGATTCTTTCGATTCTAAATGGTTAGAACTGTCATCGGTTAACATCCGAATTTGTTCTGACAACTTAGCAGCCGAACGTTGAGCTTCTTGAAGTTGCCCTTTTTTATCAGCGAGTAATCCGCCTGTATGAGCAATTTTTTCAACTAATACTGCGGTTTTGGCTTGTTTCTGTTTTAATTCTTCTTGGTAAGCTTCCCGCTTTTCAGTATTAATGGCTTCCAGTTGATCTGTTTGATTCATCTCTTCATCGAGGGCTTTACGAGCGGTTTGAATCCTCGCCATCTCGGTTTCTAACGTTGCTTTTTGGCTTTCGTACTCTGCTAAAAAGCTAGTCAACCCTTGAGACTCACGCTCAAAGGCTTCTTGCTCCCGGGTCAGTTGACTCCGTTCCGTTCTTAAAAGTTCGATACTACTTTTTAACTCTTGCTCTTTCAGACGAGCAATTTCTCCAGCTTCACGTAAGTTTTCTAAATCGACTTCTTTTTCACTGGCTGTGATTTTTAATAAACGGACCACATCTTCCCGTTTCACTAATTCACTTTCCATTTTAGCAACTTGCTCAGTTAAACTTTGCAGTTCCCCCGCTTGGGCAAAGAGATTGCCTTGGTTACCTTTTCGAGTCGCTCCACCAGTCATCGAACCACCTGGGTTCATAACGTCCCCTTCAAGGGAAACTACCCGGAACTGGTAACGAACTTGCTTCGCAATACTATTGGCACTAGCTAAGTCTCGAGCAAGAATGGTGATTCCTAATAAGTTTTCAACAATATTTTTAATCTTTGGTTCAAAACTGACTAAGTCACTAGCAATGCCGACAAACCCTTTAGTGCCTTTGAGTTCTTGGCGAATACCGTCATTTAACTGCCGGGGTTTAATCGTTGTTAATGGTAAGAAGGTCGCCCGACCAAGTCGTTTATTACGTAAATAAGCGATGGCTTCCCGGCCAACTTTTTCATCTTCGACGATGACACTTTGAGCAGCGCCACCTAAGGCTGTTTCGATTCCTAAAGCTAAATCAGTTGGCACTTGAATTAATTCCGCCACTGCTCCGACAATTCCTGGTAACTCAGTTTTAGCTTTTAAGACCGCTCTAACCCCTTGATAAAAACCAGCGTAGTTTTCTTGCAGTTCTTGGAGACTCTTCTGACGAGCTTTCCCTTGTTGCAAAATCCCCATAGCATCATACATTTGTTTTTCTTTTAATGCTAAGTCTTGTTTCGCTTGATGGGTTTCTTGTTGCACTCTTACGTAATCTTTCCGTAAGCTTTCTAAGCTTTGGCTATGGAGGCTTAATTTTTCATTACTAGCTGCTTCTTTTTCTTGTAGCTTAGCTTGTTTCGTTAATAACTGACTGTGTTGATCGACAGCTTCTTGATTTTTCGACGTTTCTTGTGTGAATTTACGTTCTAAATGCTTTAAATCATTACTCGTATTGGCTTGATTTTGCATTAATTCAACGTATTCACTACGTAATTCCGCTAAACGATCTTTCGCTGATTTACTGTACCGTTCAACCCGCTCTTCTAATTCTTGAATTGTCACTAAAAGCTCTGACTTGCGGCTTTCTTGTTTGGCCAACTCCGTTGTTAACCCTTGAGCTTCACTTTCAATGACGGCAATTTTCCCTTGCAGTTCTGCTAAGTTATCACTGTATTCACTTGAGGTCTTTTCAGTGTTTTTACTTCTTTCAAGTAAGACATTTTTTTGACCTTCAGCTTGCTCATAAGTTTCTGTCACACTTAATAATTGCTGTTGCTCAGTATCTAGTTTCTCATCTAAACGAGTCCGTTTGTCCCGTAGATTAATTAACGTCCGCTCAAAATTAGCAATCGACTCACTGACTTGGGCTAACGTTTCATTGACTGCTGTTAACTCGACTTCTGTTGTTTGCCATTGTTCCTTTAAGTGATCGATCTCATGAACTGTGACACCAACATCAACTGAGGTTAGTTGCTCTTTTAATTGTAAATATTTTTTAGCAACGTCACTTTGCTCACTTAAAGGTGCTAGCTGTCCTTCTAATTCATAAATAATGTCTTGGACACGATTTAAGTTGTCTTCGGTTTCAAACAGTTTTTGTTCCGCTTGACGTTTTCGTTGCTTGTACTTTAAAACGCCGGCGGCTTCTTCAAATATCCCCCGACGGTCTTCTGGTTTACTATTAAAGATTGCTTCCACTTTACCTTGGGAAATAATCGAGAAAGATTCTTTTCCTAAACCAGAGTCCATAAAGAGATCAATAATGTCTTTTAAACGACAACTTTGCTTATTAATAAAGAAATCACTTTCTCCGCTCCGTTTTAAACGACGGGTAACACTGACTTCACTAAAGTCCAAAGGTAAAAAACGTTGTTCATTGTCTAAAACAACGGTTACTTCCGCAATATTTAATTGTTTCCGCGTGGCTGTTCCCGCGAAAATAACATCTGGCATTTTGCCACCACGGAGGCTTTTAGCCGACTGTTCCCCTAAGACCCACCGAATGGCTTCAGTAATATTACTTTTACCACTACCATTTGGCCCAACAACTGCTGTTAAGCCTCGGTCAAACTCAATCACCGTCCGTTCAGCAAAGGACTTAAAGCCAGCAATCTCAATTTTTTTCAAATACACGACCACATGGCCCCTTTCAACTACATTGACTAATTTGTTCCTTTAAACTAAAGGCAACCAAACAAATGACAAGTAATCATTTGTTTGGTTGGTTCGCTTTTCGATCTTTAATGTGAACAATAGCATATTCTGCTGCCCGTTGCTCTGCCACTTTTTTCGACTTGCCGACACCTGTGCCGATGACATTACTGGCAACACTGACTTCCACTGAAAATTGGCGATCATGGGCTGGGCCTTCTTCTTTAACTAAGCGATAAGCGATATCCACGTCACCGTTTTTTTGCAAAATTTCTTGCAAGGCGGTTTTGTGATCCATCTCATGTGAAAAAGCACCGGATTTGATTTTAGGGTACACAACTTTGCTAACAAAGACTTCTGCTGCCGCTAACCCTTGATCTAAGTAGAGAGCTCCTAGGAATGATTCAAATAAGTCACACAAGAGCGATGGACGTTCCCGACCTTTTGAATTTTCTTCCCCTTTACCTAATCTAATATACTGGTCAAACTGACATTCTTTGGCAAATTTTGCTAAACTGTCTTCGCAGACAATTGCTGCCCGTAACTTGGTTAATTTTCCTTCTGGTAGTTTTTGATAATAACCATACAAAAATTCTGAAACGACCAATTCTAAGACGGCGTCACCTAAAAATTCCAAACGTTCGTTATCTGCTAACTGCATATAGCGATGCTCATTGACATAAGATGAATGAGTAAAAGCTTGGTCTAATAAACTCGTATCTTTAAATTCTACTTGGTACTGTTGCTTAATTAGTTTCGTTAATTCTTCATTCATAGCCTAACATCCTTTTTATTTTTACTGAGCTTCTTTCATTATACTAGTTTTGAGTGAGAATTAAAATCTTTTCCTATTGAAAAGGGGTTTTCACAGCTAGTTTAATTTAAACTGGACTTTTTCGGGGGAATTTTTATACCAGTACAAGTTACAATTAATTAGAGATAACTCCCTTTAAAAAGTTAAATTAATAAAATAAATCTATTAAGATAACTTTCATAGTTATTATTTTTTTTCGTTGTTAAACTTACTTATTTTTGATAAGAATTGGCTATATTTTATGTATTCGTGTCAGTTTATTTAAATCTGTGTAAGTGTAGTATAAAATTTTTTCATCTTATATTATTATATTTTTTTAACAATTGCAATCACTATAATAAAAAAACTATGAATAAAAATAACAGATTCATAGTTTTTCGATTTTTATGAGGCACATACTTATAAGTTTAAATATATATAAAACAATTTATTTTTTAGTATCTATAAATCACAAATACTTTGGTTTTCATTCCAGTAAAGATTATTATATAAAATTCATTACTTTTATTGACTCTTTGGTAAAAGGTTTTATAACATTTCAAAATTTTTGACAGATAATTTTATCTAACTAAACTATTTATTAATTTTTGAAACCTGTCGCCAGCAGAACCGTCACAAGCAGACATAAACTCTGTTATAAAATGTTCTCTTGATTTCATTTGCCTTTCGGGATCGATTGCTTTTTCTATCATTTCAGTTAATTCAGTTTCATTTTTCGCAACTAAATCATAACTATACGTTTCAATCGGATAATACAACCCTCTTTCCTTACTGTAAGATTCATAATCCGAAAAAAAATTGATTAACGGTTTATCTAGCAAGCTATACTCAAAAATAAGTGATGAGTAATCTGTAATTAATACGTCAATTATTACTAATAATTCTAATATTGAAAATTGATTCGTTGAATCAATATTTGTTATTTGGGTGTGATTAACTTTTGGTATATCACTTACAATTGGATGGTATTTTGTTAATAATACAACATTATCAGGTAATTTTATTTTAGACCAATTTATTTCGCTTCTAAATTTCACTCTTTCTGTAAGGCTGCCTCTAAAAGTAGGTGCATATAGTATTATTTTTTTGTCTGAAAAATTGGGGTATATTTCAAAAAAATTTTTCCGGAGTTTATCTTTATCCTCTAAGTTCTTTAACATATCTGTCCTTGGAAAGCCAATGTCGTATACTTTATTCCTTGGCTGGTTAAATGCTTCTGAATATATGTCACCAACTCTTTTTGAACTAGCTATTATATGTGTATATTGTTGATGCGCTTTTTTTTCGAATTCAATATCATTAGAGTCAATTCTATCCAACGAACTATATCCAAATTTTTTATACGCACCTGCGGCATGCCATAATTGGATGTAATACTGATTTTTTTTGATTTTTTTGCTATACAGCGAATAAAAATAGTCATCTACTACTATTATCTTGGCTGTCGAAAGAAGAAAAAACTTTTTCCAATCTTCTGTAAGGCTATTATTGAAATTATCCACATATTTAACTTGAATTGTTTCATCAAATTCTATTTTTTCAGTAATATATAAGATACTATCATTGTTTTTGATTTTTTTTGATTTGGCTACCACAACAAGTTTGTTATTTATAGGCAACGCTTTGCTAGCATAAAAAATAGTTGCTGATATCTTATTTCCTATATAGTTTTTTTTATAAAAATAACTTAATAGTGATTTAAACCTCTTGAAAAAATGTGTTATTCTAGTACTATCAATAAACTCTAATCGATATTTAGTATTAGATTCAAATAAATTATTCTGATCATCATTTAAGCACTCTCTATCAACTAGGTTTATTTCAAATGTTAATTTTTTTAAGTGGGTGCTTTCAATTATATTAAACGTGAATACATACATATTTAAATCAATTAACAAAAATTCTACTATCCCAGACATCATGTTTTTAACTTCCTTTGGAATAATTAACAACCATCTTTTTGCGAAATCTATTACTTTTTTTCGGTATTTCCGTTTCCTCAAGCCAGCTTTTATATTAGGATATACTTCAAATTTTAAAAGTCTTTCGAAATAGGACTTCATTATGAATTGTTTTTGACTCTCATTATAATTTTCAGACGTTTGTATATATGTTAAATTTATTTTAGTTACTTCTAGTAAACCTTCCAAGTATACTAAACAATTTTCGCGCAAAGTTTGTGTCGAAGAATCTTTCGATTCTCGGATTCTATACATGTATACATCTTCGTCTATGCACACAACTTTTCGAGCATTAAGATATGCCGTTACAGTCAAAATTTGATCTTCTCCGTAACTTATGTTTTCTGGAAATTTCACGCTTTTTATAATTTTTTTAGAAAAAAGCTTCGCTCCAGGCCCAATGGAGTAGAACAACTCTGGATTATCAAGTATATTTTTCTCCCCTATATGATGCATTCCACTGTCGATATGTGATTTAACATACCAAGATTTTGTATTATCAAATCTTTTAATTCTTCCATAAGTTATATCTGCCTCTGTTTCAATCGCAGCCTTATATAATTTACTTATAGCATCATCACAGTAGTAATCGTCTGCATCTAAAAATAACACATAATCTCCTTTACTTAAATCTAATCCTATGTTTCTAGCAGCTGATACCCCTCTATTTTCAGTTGTTACTATCAAAAATCTGTCATCCAGAGCCGTTTCTGCTAAAATTTTCTTTTCAGTTCCGTCAGTAGAGCCATCATTAATTAATACATATTCAATATTAGTAAACTTTTGTGATTTTAAACTTTCTAAGGTCTTTTCAATGTACCTTTCAACATTATATATTGGGATAATAACTGATATTATAATACTACTCATCATTGTCTCCTTAACTCTTAGTTTATTTTAAAAATAACAAATCCTTCAATAAATTTGAAGAATTTGTTATTAACATTTATTCTATTATTTATCCCACTTTAAGTACAATTACTCAAGATATTCTATCAAATTTTTGTATACTTGACTTGCACATGTTTCATCTTTGTCAAAAGAAAAGAATTTTTGATAAAACTTATCTTTATTTTTTTGAATTGGAAAATCAATAGTAATATCTGTTTTTATAAATCTAACTAATTCTTCAACATCAACAAAAACTTCACCTAAGTCCTCTATATCCATGTCTAGTTTATTATATATATGATTACCTGTTAAGAAATAGTCCCTATCAGGTTGAAAAAAAGTAACCTTTGTTTTGTTCTTTATGAAATCAAAAACATATGAAGAAAAATCTGTAATAAATAGTTTATAAACATTTTGATTAAAATCATTTTCTAAATTTAATATTTTAATTTCACTTTGACTTTCTTTAAAAATAGCTTCATTTTCAGTCAATATAGGGTGGAGCTTAACATCCATGATATATCCGGCTTCCAATAGAACAGTATTTAACTTTTTAGAATTTAGTATACCTTGAATTCCTTTATAAAATTCAGTCTCTTCAATATTTGATTTATTTAAATCTCGATTATTATTATTATCTTCAATAATAATACTTTTTCGCCATGAAGGTGCAAACAAAATTCGTTTTTGTTTACTTTCTGGAATAATTTTATCTAATCTTGCCATACCGCCTTCAAGAATATCTTTATCATGATATCCATAATTGCTAATTAAGTTTTCTTTTTCAAAATTAGTAGATATGACAAACTTATCAAATTTAGTTTTGTGTTTACCGTACAACCAAGGTGTATGAGCATTTAAAATACCATGCTGCAAATATATTACTTTACGCTTCATCTCACTATAAAACGTGTTTTCTGCCTGATTTGATAGCGGAGAATATTCGAACCGTTCTTTAAATGAAGTTAACACTGCTTCACTGTAATAATAAAAAATCTTATGTTTAATTGATCCATATATAAGTGTATTTTTTTGGGGGATTCCTACCACTTTTTGATCATCTGCATGTAATATATAGAATCTTTTAATACCATCATTTTTATCAATATCATTAAGAAATTGCTGATAAGAATTATCTAAAACACCTTTACGGTCATTATATAACCATATTCTTTTATTTTTAAATAACATGCTCAAATACTTACAATATTTATTGAATTTAACTAGATTAGTTTGTTTAGCTTTTTCCATTAATTTTGATTGATGATTGAGAATATCACTTCGTTCTTTCTTTGTCATGTCAATTATTCTCATTTTGAACGGAGCCTTTTGATGATGAATTACACAACTCGGTAAAACTACATATCCAGTTTTTATATGCTGTTTAAATATTACTTCATTTTCAAAATATGCATTTGCAGGCTTTTCCACTCCATTTATTTTGACTCCCCATTCGTATTTTCCAAATGAATTTAGCGGAATTTCCATATCAAAATCGTAAAATGTAGCAACTGGCTCTTTGGCTTTATAATAACCTGATGGAGAATTAGTTAGTTCAATATCGTAGATTTCTTCTTCAAACTTAATAAACAGTTGGACCGTTTGAAATAGATTTGAAAATGGAAATTTCACGAACCCTCTAAATGAAACTGTATCTTTATTTGGTCTAATATTGTTAAAGACTAAGGTTACAGAATTTATATCCACTATTTTATTATTCCCTGAGTGTACTGCTAACCCATAAGAATTACTAACTACTCTTGGCTTTTCTTTAAAATTAGTAATCCAATAAGCTTTATGATAAAAGTCCATTCCTCGTTGTGACATTATTGTACTTACTTCAATTGATTCAAACACACTTTTAAGCCGTTCCATCCATTCTTGATAATCGTGATCGTCTAAGTGATACGGATACAAAGTATTTTGTTGAAATCGCCAATTCAATTCATACAATATCATGCTTTGAACATACGGGATTACAATGTCGTTATTTTGATGTCTCGAGTCATTTATTAACGATTCAAAAAATTCAAAGATCATATTTTTTATATTGACTGGACTTTTATACTTATCAACTGCAGAGTAACCACTGATATCATATATATACCCACCCACTTTAGAAAAGATTAGCTTACCTTTTTCCAATAGCATTTCAGTAATAAACTTAGCATCTTCAGATTGTTTTAAATTTGCATCAAAGTATATACGCTCATTTTTTTCTTTGTTTTTTATTACTACATTCATAGTACATTGGTTTAAATTAGGGAAGATATTTATATCATATAATTCAACATTTCCTTTTTTTATAAAATTGCTATTTCTAACATGTGGAGTTATATTTTCGTTATTTTTTTGAAAAAGATTATAAGCTAAAACATCTGCCTCATTTTGATACTTTTCAAATCCTTCAAAATTACTTCTAATAGTATTAGCTTTAATAGTGTCATCTGAATCTAGGAACATAATATATTTCCCTTTGGCTAAATCAATACCTTTATTTCTCGCTGTTGATACCCCTGCATTCTCACCATAGTGATAGTGGAAATTTTCATACTTAGCTACAAATTCAGCCACGATGGAACTACTATCATCAGTAGAACCATCATCAATTAGTAATACTTCGTATTTTACGTTTTGAGTTTTTTGAGACTCAATTGACTCCAATGTTCTTAATATCGTATCTTGCGAGTTATACATAGGGACAACAATGCTAATATCATATTCAAACTCTTTTGTTTCTTTCATTTCTATTTTACTATAGTTACTCACAAACCTTTTTCTTTTTCTTCTGCCCCACATAATTCATCGCTCTCTTTCACTTTTCGTCTTTATTATCTATGATGATTATCGAGAATCCTTTCACAAAATACCCTAATTTCATCTGAACTATTCATATTCTCACACTTGTTAAATATTTTATTTTTTATTTCCCTAACATACCCTACTTCATTTATTATATCGTTATTCCCTATATATTTCACCAAATCTTCTGCGCTTTTAAAAACAGGTGCGTTTAAAAATGATTCGAAATCCACATAAAAACCAGGATCTTTTTTATAATATTTTAAATCCGGCGCATAAATTAAAATTGGCTGTTCGAAGTAACTATATTCCAACATTGTTGCAGAGTAATCTGTTATGAATACATCTGTACTGGTATAATAATCTTCTATTGATTCCGGTGATGTAATTACTTTTGCTTTTCCACTTGATCTTAATTCATAACGATTTTTCACATACGGATGTAGTGAAATAATTATTTCCCAATCAGGTAAGTTTATTTCAACCATCTTTAACAAGTCATTCATTTGATTACCTATAAATGGATCAGTATCCTTTCTATAGGTTGGAGCATACAAAATCCTCTTATTTTTAACTTTTTTTTGTTTTTTTTGAATTAAATCCAATTTTGGAACACCTAAAGGCAAGACTTGTTCCTTTTCCACACCAAAAGCTTCTGCGTAGGCTTCAATATCGTCTTCCGTGTTCACAATTACCCAATCGTAGTTCCGATGTGGGATTACAACATCTAGCTTGTTCCTTGGGATACTTAAGCCAAATTTCTTTAGTGTCCCTACAGCGTGCCAAACTTGAATAACTGTATTCTCTTTTTTCTTATTAATACAATAAAGTGGAAACAGATAGTCATCAATAATAAATACAGAGGATGTCGCTAAATAGTAAAGCACTCGAAATGATTTCAAAAAATAAACTATTCGCC
Source organism: Vagococcus salmoninarum (assembly GCF_003987495.1). Taxonomy (GTDB): domain Bacteria; phylum Bacillota; class Bacilli; order Lactobacillales; family Vagococcaceae; genus Vagococcus_D; species Vagococcus_D salmoninarum. Next base: position 113,279 of record NZ_NGJU01000008.1, on the reverse strand, counting down.
CTTTAAAACTGCGTTCAAAATGAAACAAATAAACAACTACTTCTAACTCATCATTTTTTATCAATTCTTCGTGGATGGCTAACAAATTCCCTCTCAGAAAGCTAGCACGATTACTAGTAATCACAATTCTTTTTTTAGGCACAGTAAAGAAAGCAACTATTTGATAAAAAATATTATATGTTTGTTTTAGAATTACTAACTTAACTTCTTTAATTTTCTCCAAATTAAATTTCCCATTTCATGATTGTCTTTCCCCAAGCATTCCCTAAATCAAATTCAAAGGCTTGGATAATATCAGATACTTTCTCGATTGTAATAACTTTACCAATTAAGTTATTTAAGTAAGCTTGGACTGGCTCGTGTTGACTAATAAAATCAACTGAATTTTGAAAATCTTGACGTCCACTACGGCTACTGCCAAAAAGGGTTAAGCCTTTTTCAAGGACTAAGCGAGTGTCAATTTCAACCGGGTATTCCGTCACGCCTAAAAGAGAAATCGTACCTTCAGGTTTGATAAATTGGATGGCTTGTTCAATCGCAGAACGGCTGCCACGTCCACCAACACATTCGAATACGTGATCCAGTTCCATCTCGGGTGGGATTTCGTCAATATAATAAACATTATCTGCAAAAGAAAAATAATCTAATTTTTGACTATTTTTTCCAAAGACATTCACTTGGGCTTCTGGGTACAAATATTTAAGGATTAAACTAGTTAAGTAACCTAAGCTACCGTCTCCCCAAACACCATAAACTTTTTGGTTGCCATTTCTTTTTGCTTCCATTCTAGTAATTGCGTGCATAGCAACTGAGAATAACTCCATGTATGCAGCTACAGGCTCTTCCACGCCTTCAGGCACTAAAACTGCTCGGTCTCTTCTAAGGAAGACGTAATCTTGAGTGTAGCCATCATAACCACTAGAACGAAACTTAGACGTTTTTAAGTAGTTTTCATTAATTATTGGGTCACTTTCCATTGGTGTATTTGGCACCATAATGACACGGTCCCCTTTTTTATATTCCCCTTTTGGGTCATAAATAACTTTACCAACCCCTTCATGAATTAAGGACATCGGTAACTTTTTAGCCATGACTTTTTTATCCCGTTCGCCAGTGAAATACCTTTGATCTGCCATACAGATTGATAAATAAGTTGGCCGCACAATGATTGTTTCATCACTCATCGGCTCATTGACAATTTGAACTTCAAATTGTCTAGGGGAGACAAGGCGATAAACTTGATTAAGCATTGTCCATCCGCTCCTCTACAATTGTGTTGGCGATTTTTAAATCGAAAGTTGTTGTAACTTTCATATTAAATGATTCACCACGAACTAATTTAATTTTTTCGCCTGCTAACAAACAGATTTTACAAGCGTCTGACAGAATCCCTTTTTCATTATCCGTTAAGGCTTCATAATGCTTTTTCAACATTAACATTTTAAAAGATTGAGGTGTTTGACCTTGATACATTTCATCACGAACAGGTATCCCTGAAATATACCCATCTTTCCCTTGCACAATTGTATCGTGAGCAGGTATGACAGTATCGACAGCTCCTGTTTCTAAAACCGCTTCAATATTATCTTCAATAATACGATGAGTGATAAATGGTCTAACGGCATCGTGAGTTACAATAACATCATCTTCAGTAATTGAGTAGTTAGCTTCGATGTATGTAACCCCATTCATAATGGTTTCATTACGATCAGAACCACCTTGAATCACAACTACTCGTTGATCACTAATATATTTTTTCAAAATATCAATCGTATATTGCATCCAATCTTTCGGACAAGACAACAAAATCAACTCAAAGCGATCATTTAGAATAAATTTTTCAATTGTATGGACGATCATTGGTCGCCCTGCTAAATTTAAAAATTGCTTAGGACGGTCCACATTCCCCATCCGCGTACCTTTACCACCTGCTAATATTTGTGCAAAAATCATCTATCTATCGCTCACTTTCTATTTGTTATTGCTTATAATAACGTTCGTTAAACAAACATTTGTTATCGTTTATAATAACGTTCGTTAAAAAAACGTTCGTTATTACTTAACTAGCTAAAAATATCAGCTGTACTCACACCAATAAATAAAATCTTTTATATTCCTTTGTACAATGTATTTTTATACAATCAGTCTATTTTTTTATAAACTAAAATAACACAAACCGTTCATTAAAAAGCTTTAAAGAACGGTATTCACTCGCATATTATGTAACTTCGATTATAACATCACTATTAATTATAGCATATTTACTAAATTTTTAAAGTGCTAATCAAGTAATATAAAACAATGTTCGAAATAAACATCTTTAAATTACTATTTTTTAAAGTTATTCAGATACTATTCCCAATTTTAATGAGACTTAAACCAAAAAACAGTAAACTTTTCTCAAAGTTTACTGTTCCATTAACTCACTCATTTTTAATACTTATTATTCAATATAAGCCCATTTGTAATCATACTGGGCGCCAGCCGAGTTAACGACGACACCTTTGATTTTAGCGCTTCTTAAATGTGCTTCAGCTTTTTGGTAAAGAGGGATCAAACCTGCTTCATCAAGTAAGATTTTCTCAGCTGCTAACATGTCTGCCCAACGTTCCGCTGGTTTTGTAGCATTGTCAACTGACGCTGATTTAACTAACTTGTCGTACTCAGGGTTTGAGTATTTCCCTTGGTTGTATGAAATACCTGTTTCAAACAGATCGATAAAGCTACTTGGATCAGCGTAATCAGCATTCCAGCCAGAGTTTAACATGTCGAAGTCATTCTTCATGCCCCGTTCGATTCTGATTGCAAAAGTTACTGGACTAACAGTGACACTAACACCTTCTAAAGTTTCAGTGACTACCCCTTGGATGTATTCAGCGACTTTTTTCGCTCCATCACTATCAGCAGTTAATAGATCAAAAGTTAATTCTTTTTTGCCAAGTTCTGCTTGGGCTTTTTTCCAAAACTCTTTCGCTTTTTCAGGACTGTATTCTAAGTGATTCCCTGAATCTTTAGCGAATTCTTTCTCTTCACCATCGATGTTTAACTTAATCCCTGAAGGAACTAGGCCTGTTGGTACAATCGAACCGTCTCCTAAGATATCGTTAGCAATGGCTTCCCGGTTAATCGCGTAAGAGATTGCTTTACGGAAGTTTTCATTTTTAAAAGGTGAATCGGCTTTTTTATGGTTCATTTCTAAATACATAGTTGCAGCTTTTTTATCAGAGACAAATTCGGGATCTTCAGCCATTTGATGAGCTAACTCACCTGATAATAGCACGTCATCTGCTTGACCATCTTGGTATAAGTTAAGGGCCGTTGAAGACTCTTTCGCCACGTTAACTTGGATTTTGTCTAACTTAACTGTTTCTTGATCCCAATATTCAGGATTTTTTTCGTAAGCCCACTCAGTATCGATACCAGGACCATCAAAACCAGTTAACGTAAAAGGGCCATTGTAGACGGCGTTGTCACTTGTTGTAGCATAGTCTTTCCCAAATTTTTCAACAATGTCTTGACGTTGTGGTGCAAAGGTTGAAAAGGCTAACAAATAATCAAAATAAGGGGTTGGTTTCGCTAAGGTAATTTCTAATTCATAATCCCCAACAGCTTTAATCCCTAAATCACTGACTGGTTTGTCCCCAGCGGTAATTGCTTCGCCGTTAGCGACGTTGCCGAAGAAGAAAGCATATTCTGCCCCAGTCTCAGGATTAGCCCCACGTTGCCACGAATAGACGTAATCAGCAGCGGTCACTGGTTCACCGTCAGACCATTTAGCATCTTCACGTAATTTAAATTTATAAGTTAAGCCATCTTCGCTAACAACAGCTTCTTCTGCTGCCCCAGCGGGTTCGGCCTTACCTTCTGCATTGAAACGGTAAAGTCCTTCATAGACACTATTTAAAGCTGTCGAACTAATAACATCATTACTTAAAGATAAGTCCGCTGTTGGCATTTCTTGATTAACAATCGTTCGGAAAACTTGCTCCGTTTTCGTTGCCTCTTGCTCTTGATCTTTCCCCGCTTCTTTTGCCGGCCCACACGCTGCCAATAATACTAGAGGGGCCATTAAGACCATTCCCATTTTCAACCATTTCTTTTGATTCATTTGATTCATCCTCACATTCTCTTGTCTCTTATTTTCAGAATTAACTAAATTTTCAGACTATTTATTTTGTAGTAAAAGGGCAGTTTTACCTGCCCTTAGGCTATTTGTTTAAACGTTTGCTGCTTTTTTTGCTGCTAATTTTTCTTGGTAACCAACAACTTCTGCTTCACTGCAGTAGATAAAGTGTTCAGGCGCAATTTCTCGCAACTCTCTCACTTGATCATCAGCTGGTGCTGGGGTGTAAGTAATCCGTTGACGGCTTTTTTCATAGTCAGGGTCTGGTAAAGGAATCGCTGATAACAAACTTTCCGTGTAAGGGTGAAGTCCGTAGTTATAGACCTCTTCTGCTTTACCAATTTCAACCATCTTACCGTAGTACATGACACCGATGCGGTCACTAATGTATTTCACCATTGATAAATCATGGGCAATAAATAAGTAAGTCAATTTCTTTTGTTCTTGGAGCTCTTGTAATAAGTTAACGACTTGAGCTTGAATTGACACATCTAAGGCTGAGATTGGCTCATCACAAATGATGAACTTCGGTTGAACTGCTAAGGCTCGGGCAATCCCAATCCGTTGACGTTGTCCACCTGAGAACTCATGAGGGTAACGAGTGCCATGGCTTTTATTCAGACCAACTGTTTCTAATAAGTCGTTGACTTGTTTTTCACGATCAGTATCATCTTTAGCTAATTTATGAATATCAATGCCTTCAGCAATGATGTCTTTGACTTTCATCCGTGGATTTAATGACGCATAGGGATCTTGATAAATCATTTGAACTTCTTGACGAAAACGTTGCAGATTTTCTCGTCCCTTAATCCCACTAATGTCTTCACCGTCAAATTCAATCTTGCCTGAGGTTGGATCATAGAGGCGGATAATGCTGCGACCAGTCGTTGACTTACCACAACCTGATTCTCCCACTAGGCCAAAGGTTTCTCCTTCATAGATTGAAAAACTAATGCCATCAACAGCTTTGACTTCATCTGTTCGGCCCACATTAAAATATTGTTTTAAATTTTCAACTTCTAAGATTTTTTTATCTTTCGTTAATCCGGCATTCATGTTCATTAGCTCCTCTCTATAAACTACCTACTGGTTGGTTTTTACTTTGATAAATCTTCCAACGACGTTGAATTTCCGCCGGTGGCGTGACTTTTGGTGCGCCTGGTGCTAATAACCAAGTAGCCGCTTGATGAGTCTCAGAGACTTTAAACAAAGGTGGTGCTTGTTCGGTGTCAATTTTCATTGCAAATTCATTCCGAGGATAAAAGGCATCCCCAGTTGGCGGATCTAGCAAATCCGGTGGTGAACCAGGAATCGCATAAAGCTCTTGGCCCTTTGTATCTAAGGTCGGCATTGAGCTTAACAATCCCCAAGTATAAGGATGTTGTGGATTGTAGAAAATTTCGTCAGCCGTGCCGACTTCAATAATCCGCCCACCGTACATCACGGCTACTCGATCTGCCACGTTGGCAACGACCCCTAAGTCATGGGTAATAAAAATAATCGATGTGGCAATTTTTTGTTGAATTTCTTTCATCAAATCAATGATTTGTGCTTGAATTGTCACGTCTAAAGCTGTTGTCGGTTCATCAGCAATTAAAACTTCGGGGTAACAAATCAATGCAATCGCAATTACGATCCGTTGACGTTGACCACCAGAAAACTGATGGGGATAATTTTTTAAGCGTTGTTCTGCATTTGGGATTCCGACTAAACGCAATAACTCTAAAGCACTAGCTAAGGCGTCTTTTTTCGAGATCTTTTTATGTTTTCTTAAAGATTCTGCTACTTGATTACCAATATTCATCGTTGGATCAAGGGATGTCATTGGATCTTGGAAGATCATCGCAATGTCTTTTCCCCGAATTTGTTGCATGGCTTTTTCAGATTTTTTAACTAAGTCTTCTCCTTTGAAAAGGATTTGACCTTGATCGATATTAGCATTATTTGATAATAGGCGCATAATACTGCGGGTTGTAACTGATTTACCAGAACCGGACTCACCAACAATCGCTAGTGTTTCCCCTTTTCTCAAGTCAAAGCTGACACCACGAATGGCGTGAACTTTACCTGCGAAAGTATCAAATGAAATATGTAGATCTTTAACTTCTAATACTTTTTCCATTCTCTCACCCATTCTAATCATTCATTTTTGGATCGAAGGCATCACGCATGCCATCGGCTAATAAGTTAAAACAAATCATAATAACTGATAGTACAACTGCTGGTGCCCACATTAAGTGTGGCAAGAAGCGGAAGGTTTTATACCCTTCACTTAAAAGCATCCCTAAAGATGAGGCTGGCGGCGTTAAACCAAGACCGATAAAGCTTAAGAAGGCTTCAAAGAAAATCGCTGAGGGAATACTAAACATCATTTGCACGATAATGACACTAGAGATATTCGGTAAAATATGTTTGATGGCAATTTTCTTTTGGGATTCCCCTAAAGTAGTCGCTGCTAAGACATATTCTTGGTCTTTGATTTTCAAGGTTTGAGCCCGGACAATCCGCGCCATTGTAATCCAGCCGGTAATAACCATCGCTAAGATAATTGAGAGCATTCCTGGTTTGAAAATCGTTAACATCAAAATCATCACAACTAAGTTTGGAATGCCTGAGAGGACTTCTAAGATCCGCTGCATGATGTTATCCGTTCGGCCACCTTTCATCCCCGAAATCATACCGTAAGTCACACCGAAAGTTAAATCAAGAAAGGCTGCTATAAAAGCAATCATCAGTGATGCTCGGGTGCCCATTAATAAGCGGGATAATAAATCACGGCCTAGGCCATCTGTTCCTAAATAGAAGCGAACATCATCTGGAACTTTTGCCATGGCGTATTTATCGACTCGTTTATTAGCCACAACGGCTGTTCCGTTGAAACCATTAATGTTCACACCAGGAATTTTTGGTGGCAAGTTAATAAACTCAATGTTTTGTTTCGTTGGATCGTGAGGTGATAACCAAATTGAACCAAAAGCAATCAATGTCACTAAACATAAAATGACTAAAGAAATGACTGCGCCTTTATTTTTCTTCAGACGACGCCATGAATCTTGTAAAAAGTTTAGTGACGGTGCGGCAATCCGCTCCCGTTCTAAATTAGATGACGTATCTAAAGGTTCAAAACTATCTGCTGGTAATTGTTTAATATCGATTTGTTCCATTAGCTTTTGCCACCTCCTGATACGCGAATTCTTGGATCGATTAAACCATATAATAAATCAACAATTAAGATAACTGTCACTAACATCGTTGAGAATAAAATTGTAACTGCCATAATGGTTGGGTAGTCGTTCGTAATGATTGACTTAACAAACTGCTCACCAATTCCGGGAATGGCAAAGATATTTTCAACAACTAAAGATCCTGTCATTAAAGCCACGGCTAAGGGGCCTAATAACGTAATCAACGGAATTAAACTGTTTCTTAAGCCATGACGGAAAGCAACTTGCCAACGGCTTAACCCTTTGGCTCTAGCTAACTCGATATAGTCAGTACTTAAGACTTCAACCATCTCTGTTCTAATGAAGCGGGCAGAGTCAGCTAAAGGCGACATGGCCAGAGCCATTGTCGGTAAAATCGTTGAAGCGAAACCTTGGTTCCACATGGCGATTGGTAAGATTTTTAATTTAATCGCAAAGACGTATTGTAGTAGGACGGCGAAAACAAAGTTAGGAATTGAACGACCTAAAATTGCAATCAAGGTTGCCCCTGTATCAATCCACGTGTTTTGTTTCATGGCGGCAATTAAGCCTAAAATAATCCCGACGAAAGTTCCTAAGATAATTGCTTGAATCCCTAATTGTAATGAGGGTCCAATCCGATTAACAAGTAATTTAGATACCGGTTGGTTTTTGAATTGGAAAGATGTTCCAAAATCTAATTTAGCAATATTTTTCATGTAAATACCGTATTGAACAATGTCAGGTTTATCTAAGCCAGCTTGTTTATTCAGCATTTCAATTTGTTCTGGGCTTAGTTTTTCTTGATTGACATAGGGTGATCCGGGAATTGATTTCATTAAGAAAAAAGTTAGGGTCGTAATTAACCACAGTGTGATTAACATAAATCCAACTCTTTTCAGAAAATACTTAGAAAAGTTTTTCACAGTTAAAACCTCGACTTTCACTATTATTTTGACAACTATTGGTAAATCCATTAAAGTTATGAGTATCATAACTAATTAGAGCTTTTAACTTAAACACTCTGATTAAATCTAAAACAAAGCGAGTTCATCCGATGACATTAATAAAGAAATTTAGCGCTAGTGTTCTAGCAATTACTAGTATCACCCTTCTTTACTTACTACTATTCAAAAAAGAGCTAACTATTCTTAGTGTTTCCAATAGCTTCTTCATGATAGGTATCGTCTTTTTAATGATTGCTGCTTTTATAGGGATCTTTATCTCTGGTTTCTTCGACAACTTCCAAGCAAATCTGAAAGCCGCCTTAGCCCGGCGGAAAAGCAACGAACCAAAAGATTATGTAAAAACTTCTGAAATTTTCTCAAAACAACCGATTTACTGGTTGAGTGTAGCTGCTTTTTATTTGATCATTGCAGTCTTGTTACTTTTTTTCATCCCATGATTTTAAAAAACCTATAACCTTTTTCAGGGTTATAGGTTTTCGTGTATTACGAGGTACTAATCAACTTTGTAAGCCCATTTGTAATCATAGTGTGCTCCCGCAGGATGAATTGCCACATCTTTGATTTTTGCTGTTCTTAAATGAGCTTCAGCTTTTTGGTACAATGGCACGACACCCATGTCATCCATAATTAATTTTTCAGCAGCTTGTAAGTTCGCCCAACGTTTCGCTGGATCACTAACATTTGTTGTGGCTGATTCTAGGGCTTCTTTATCGTAGGCTTCATTAAAGTATTTACCACGGTTATAAGAGCCTTCTTTCATAAATAATTCGATAAAGGTAATCGGATCAGTGTAATCACCACTCCAGCCACCTAAAACCATATCGAAGTCTCCTTTGTTACTACGTTCTAGACGAACAGCAAAAGGTACAGGACTAACGTTCACTGTCACACCTTCTAAGTTTTCTTTCACGACACCTTGAATGTATTCAACGACTTTTTTAGATGAATCTGTATCAGATGAGAGTAAATCGATTGTTAATTTATCAACTTTCAACTCTTCTTTAGCTTTAGCCCAATACTCTTTGGCTTTGTCAGCATCATGTTCTAAGTAGTTGCCACCTTCTTCAGCGAAGTCTTTTTTCGTATCTGGATTAAATGACATCTCTGCTGGCACTAAACCTCTTGAAGCAACAGAACCGTCACCTAAGATTTGAGTTGCTAAAGCATCACGATCGATTGAATAAGCAATCGCTTTACGTAAGTTCACATTTTTAAATGGTGAATCTGCTTTAATTTGGTTTAATTCTAAGTAGAAGGTACTTGCTAATTTCTCAATGACTAATTCAGGATCTTCAGCCATTTGTTGAGCTAACTCACCAGTTAAAATCGCATCTTCGATTTGACCGTCTTGGTATAAGTTCAAACCAGTTGAGGCTTCTTTAATCACTTTTACGTCGATTCGGTCTAATTTAACTGTGTCTTTGTCCCAATATTCTTCGTTTTTAACGTAAGCCCACTCGCCATCTGTTCCTGGTCCATCAAATTCAGCTAAAGTGAATGGTCCGTTATAGACCGCTTTTTCACTTGTTGTGGCAAAGTCTTTGCCAAACTCTTCAACGACTTTTTGATTTTGCGGGAAGTATTGTTTGAAGGCTAATAAGTAATCGAAATATGGGACTGGTTTTTCTAACGTGACTTCTAGTTCGTAATCACTAATTGCTTTAATTCCTAGTTCGCTTTTCTCTTTATCGCCAGCGGTAATTGCCACAGCATTTTTAACTGGTGAGAAGATTGACGCGTATTCTGAGGCTGTTTCTGGGTCAACTGTCCGTTGCCAAGAGAATACGTAGTCTTTGGCAGTCACAGGGTCACCATTAGACCATTTTGATTCTTTCCGTAATTTAAATTTATAAGTTAAACCATCTTCACTGACTTCAGCAAATTCTTCTGCTCCAGCAGGTTGCGGTTGGCTTTCTAAATCTAAACGATAAAGACCTTCATAAGTATTCGTAATCGCACGTGCTCCAATAACGTCTGTTGCTAAAGATGGATCGGCTGTCGGCATCTCTTGCTGTTCAATCACAGTAAAAGTTTGCTCCGCTGCTAAATCCGTTGTTTCCGCATCCTTACTTTTCGACGTATCTGTTGCGCCTTTATCTGTACCGCCACAAGCCGCTAATGTTAGGGCTAAAGCTGATACGAAACCAAAATAAACTAACTTTTTCATTTTCATGTTGTTTCCCCCTTTTGACTATTAAAATACAATTAGAATACACAAACAATTTAATTAATATAGTATAACATTCCTCATCTAATTGCAATCATTTTATGTCTATTTTTTCACCAGATAGACCGAAAGACCATTTAAACAACCTTTAAAACAAGAGTTCTTCTCAGAGTCTCTTCTGTTTACACAGAAATAAAAGAGCTTAAATTAGAATTAACTAATTTAAGCTCTTTTTTAATCACGGGATTCCGTTGTGACACCGACTGTTAACCAGTTATTTTCAGTGTGATAGTTCCAATCCCAACCTGTCACCCGATTATGAACTGGCAGGATAGCATTACGATACAAAGTTGGTATCACATAAGCTTGCTCATTAGCATAACTTTGCCAGTCAGCAAAGGCTGTTTTACGATACTCTAAATCAAAGGCTTCTTTCGAGTTAATTTTTTGTAACAACTCGTCATGTTCTTCGGAAGCATAGCGAGTGTAATTAAATGCCGCATTACGACCGTAAAACTTCCCAGGACTTGGTTCTGCCCCGGTCGCCCAGGCGGCTTCAAAAATATCAATTTCTGGATCATCGGCTTTCAACTTATCGTAAAAAGATTGAAAATCAATTAGACGTCCTGTGGCTAATTCAACATTTAATCCGACATCTGCCCATTCTTGAATATAATTTTCCGTCATTGGTTGGGCAATGTCTCCACCACCTGACATACTAGCAAAGTTAATGACTAGTTCGTTCCCCTCAGGATCTTCAACAAAGCCATCCCCTGTGACATCTTCATAGCCAGCTTCAGCTAATAGCTCTCGGGCTTTCTCTTTATCTTGAGGGAATCCAAGTTGGCTCTCATCATGAAAGACTGGAAAGACCGGTGGAATAAGAGTTGTCCCTCGGGATCGTAAGCCATGGTAAAATCTTTCAGCAACACCGTCGTTGTCAAGGGCGTAGCCCATCGCTTGACGTAAGTTTTTATTCGCCATTTTTGCTGACTCATTTGGTTCAACTTCACCTGTTTCTTCATTCAAGGTTCCTAGCTTAAAACCTAAGTATGTGTAAGCGTAGTCCAATCGTCCTAAATATTCGTAATTAGGAATGACACTATAGACATCATAGTTACCCGTGGGCATCGACAAGACAATATCATAATCTTGGACTTTTAAAGCCTCAACGATTGATGTATCTGGCACGACACTTATCCGAATATTCTCTAAGTTAGGGGTACCACCGTAGTAATGCTCATTAGGAACATAAGTTATTGCCTCCCCTGGTGTCACAGTCTCTACGACATAAGGGCCGTAGTGGACAGGCTGTAAACGAACTTCATCTGAGGCTTCCATTTCTGAGACTTCTAAGTGTTCTAAGTAATGTTTTGGTAAGGCTCCATTCCAAATACCACCACCTAATTGCAAGTGACCAGGGTTAACTTCTTTGTACTCAATCGTGATGGTCTGGTCATCTACTTTAGTAATCCCGGAAATACTATCAACATCCCCATTGTGATACTCTTCGATCCCAACAACATTTCTAACTTCCTCAGTGAATCTCACACCTGGATAGTCTGGATGACCTAAGACTTCATAAGAATAAATTAGGTCATCTGCTGTTAAGTCTGTTCCGTCTGACCATCTGACTTCTTCTTGAATCCTTAAGGTTACACTTCTGCCCTCAACATCTAAATCCATTTTGACGATGCCTTCATCAGTAATACCGAAGTTTTCATCGGCACTAAAGATTCCTTCTCTAATTGGCCCCATTAGTTGACCATCATAAGTATCAGAAGAAAATTCAAGGTATAACATGTTTGTAAAAGCTGAGTCTGTCACCATTCCAACGTCTAAGGTGCCACCTTCAATTGGCTCATCTGTATTACTAACGACAATCGGTAAGGCTGAAACATCCACTGGATCGGCCTCTTCTTGGGTCTGCTGCCCACCTTGACAGGCACTTAAAACAAAGAGACTTACGAGGCTTAATCCTACTGCTTTTAACTTACTTTTTTTCATCATCAATCACCCTTTCACTGACTTTAACAACTCACTAAAATCCAGCAACAAAGTTTGATTAAAGTTGATTTTGTCAACTTTTTAATCGCGAGTCTCAGAACTTAAACCAACGTTTCCCCAGTTAATACCGTCACGATTAATATGCTGCCAATCCCAACCAGTGACTCTTTCATGAACTGGCATTAGTGCATTTCTAAATAAGGAAGGCACAACATAAGCTTCTGCCTCAGCAAAGGCTTGCCACTTATCAAATGCCGCTTTCCGGTGACCAACGTCAAAAGACTCTGCCGAATCAATGTCTGCAAGTAATTGATCATGTTCCTCACTTGCATAACGGGAAAAATTAAAATTTGCTTGGCGACTATAAAAACTTGTTGGTGAGGGGGCCGTTCCCGTTGACCAAGCTGCATCGAAAATATCAATGTCCGGGTCATCGTTACGAATCTTATCATACATCGCGTTAAAATCAGCTAACCGTCCGCCAGATAATTCGACTCGTAAACCGATTTCAGCCCATTCTTGAATATAATAATCTGCTAAGGGTTGGGCGGTTTCGCCACCTTCTCTAATTAAGAAATTAATCGTCAAAGGTGCACCATCGGGGTCTTCCACATAACCATCACCAGTTACATCAACATAACCTGCCTCTGCTAAAAGTTGGCGAGCCTTTTCTTGATCTTGAGGATAACCTGCTAGCTGATCGTTATGAACACTTCCGAAAGTTGGAATAATCAAACTCGTGGCTCGGGTGCGAATGCCATAATAAAACCGTTCACTAACTAAATCTAAGTCTAAAGCATACATCATCGCCTGTCGTAACTCGCGACTGGCCATTTTTGACTGAGGGTCATAGTTAACTTCACTTGTCTCTTCATCCCAAGTTCCTAGTTTAAAGCCAAAGTAAGTATAGGCTAAATCTTCCCGTCCTAAAATTTCATAACCTGGTAATTCTTGGTAAGTTGGATAAACATCTGGAGGCATGGAAATGACTAAATCATAACTTTTCGCTCGTAAAGCTTCAACGATCGTAGCTTGAGGGACACTGTTAATGACAATCTTCTCTAAATGGGGCTGAGAGCCGTAGTAATGCTCATTAGGTATGAGTTCCACTGATTCTCCTGGAACGACGTTACTCATGGCATAGGGTCCAAAATGAAGGGGTGTCTTACGGACTTGATTAGAAGATTCCAACTCTTTAATCGGAATATCCCCTAAATGATGTTTTGGTTCCGCTGTCCCCCAGATTCCACCACCTGACTGAAGCATTGTCGGACTGACTTCTTGGTAAGTAATTCGGACAGTTTTTTCATCGATTTCTTCAATCCCACTAATAGAATCAGCCTCGCCGGCATGATATTCTTCAATTCCGACGATGTTGCGTTGGTGAGTATCATAGCGAACCCCTGTATAATCTGGATGACCTATAATTTCATAAGCGTAAATAATATCAGCTGCTTTTAGTGGCTCTCCGTCAGACCAGGCTGCTTCTTTCTGGATTGTTAAAGTGGCTTGTTTCGCCTCTTGATCAAAGTCTAAGGCGACGACCCCATCATTTGTTATTAAAAAATCTTCGTCAAAAGAAAAGAGCCCTTCATTCGCTGGGGACATAAAGGAACGATCAAAAAAATCAGTGTTTAAAGCTGGTGAAAAAAGACCAACAAACTGCGTATCAGTGACAATGGCGACTTCCATCACCCCTCCTTCAATTGGTGGCTCTTGGTTTGAGACAACAATTGGAAATTGGTTAATATCAACAACAATAGCGGCATCTTCAGCTGGCTCATCAGCTTCCTGAGTGGTGTTACGACAACCGGCAATGACTAAGCTTAAAATCAACAACAGCCCAACTTTTTTTATGAGGTGTTTCATAGTTCTCCACTCCTTCCATTTTGACCAAAGGCAACATTAAAATTCCGTTAAAATATTATCTCCATACTAAAGTATTTTTTAATCTAAATCAACAAATAAAACTAGTTTTTAAGCTGACAAACGTGATTAAATCAACCTTTTAAGAGTCACACCAAAACATCTTCAAGCGATTATTAAACTTATGTCAATTAGCTGATTCCAAACGATCTTTGTCAGCGGATTTCACTTTTTTTGCTTAAGTGCAAAAAAAAACAACTTAGCAAAATTTCTGCTAAGTTGTTTACTTATTTATTTAACGTTTTTCCGCTGTTACACCAATTGATGCCCAAGGGTTATCATTTAGTGTTTGGTGCCAATCCCAGCCAGTTACACGAGTGTTTAAAGGCATTGTTTCATTTCGGTAAAGGGTTGGTATAACAAAGGCTTCTTCTACGGCATATTCTTGCCAGTCATCGAAGGCTTTTTTACGGAATTCTGGATCAAATGATTTTTTCGAGTTGATGTCTTTTAACATTTTGTCATTTTCTTCAGAAGCAAAACGTGAGTAGTTAAATGGTGATGTTCTACCATATAAGCCTGATGGTGATGGGTCAGACCCTGTACTCCAAGCTCCTTGATAAATATCAATTTCAGGATCATCATTTTCTAATTTGTCATAGAAAGCTTGGAAATCAATTAGACGGCCAGTTGATAATTCAACATTTAAGCCAATCGCTTTCCATTCTTGCATATAGTAATCTGCTAATGGTTGAGCAGTTTCGCCACCTGACATTGAAGCAAATTTGATGACTAATGGTTTCCCCTCTTTATCTTCAACAAAACCATCATCGTCAGTATCTTTGTAACCAGCATCAGCTAGTAATTTCTTCGCTTTTTCTTGGTCTTGAGTGTAACCTTCAGCTTTATCATTGTGGAATGATTTAAAGACTGGTGGGATTAGTGTTGAAGCATTTGAACGTAAACCATTGTAGAATTTTTCTCCTACGACGTCATTGTCAACTGCGTAACCCATGGCTTGACGTAAGCTCTTATCAGCCATTTTTGAATTTTCATCCATCTTAACTGAGTTGCTTTCTTTGTCCCATTTACCTAGTTTGAAACCTAAGTAAGTATAAGACATTTGCTCACGACCTAAAACTTCGTAGCCTTCTAAGTCCTTGTATGTCGGGTAAGTGTCAGTGCTCATTGACAGAACCATGTCATATTTTTTAGCTTTTAAGGCTTCAACAATTGAGGCGTCTGGTACTGAACTGAAGACAATTTTTTCTAGTTTTGGTTTTTCACCATAGTAGTGCTCGTTAGGTGTGTATTCAACAGATTCACCTGGTGTGATTTTGCTCATTTTGTATGGACCAAAAGTCACAGGTGACTTACGAACAGCATCTGATGATTCTAAATCTTTCACTGGAATGTCTTTTAAGACATGTTTCGGTGCGGCATAACTCCAAACACCACCACCAGCTTGTAACATCGTTGGGCTAACTTCTTTGTATTCGATGGTAATTGTTTTATCGTCAACTTTTTTAATTCCTGAAATAGTATCAGATTTACCAGCATGGTACTCGTCCATCCCGATAATATTAGTAAAGGTTTCGTCATAACGAATCCCTGTATAGTCTTTATGACCGATGATGTCGTAAGAATACATAATATCCTCAACAGATAATTTTTCACCGTCTGACCATTTAACGTCTTTGTTTAACGTTAAAGTGACTAAGTTTTTATCTTGGTCTAAGTCCATTTTAACTGGCCCATCATTCGTAATAACGAAATCTTCGTCAGTAGAGAATAATGTTTCATGAGAAGGTCTCATGAAGTGATCATCATAAGCATCTTGGTATAACTCCCAAAGGAATAAGCCTTTGAATTGAGTATCAGTAACAACAGCTACGTCTAATGTGCCGCCTTCGATTGCCTTGTCAGTGTTACTAGCAACAATCGGAAACTTAGATACATCTTCTGTGGCTGTTTCGGCATTGTCTTTGCCTTTGTCTTTACCTTTGTCGCCACCTGAACCACAGGCTGCTAGTGTAAGTGTTGCCACTGTCGCCATTGTCAGTAAACCTAAAATTCTTTTCTTTTCCATACATTTGTCCCCCTCTTAATAAACAATAAACTTTCGAATCATTAAAAACAAATTAGACTCTGTATTGATTATATTATACGAATTCTCATTTAATTGCAATCATTTTATGCTTTTTCTCTGTTTTTTTATCAAGTAAACGTTTTATTGTGTCAAATAAGGGAAATATTCAGATAATTCACTCGGTATATTTTGTTCAATTGGTTCATTTTCTCATATTTCACTCATAATCTGATATTTATAAAATATAGTTCTTTTTTACGATACAGCTATACAATAAACTAAATTTTTGTTATATTTTATTTAAAGGGGGTGTTTATGAAAATGATGAACTAAAAGCTTTTTTAATCCTTTATCACAACAAACTAAAGAAAGTAGGAATTTATCCTATGAGAAAAATAAGTCAGTCAATCTTTGTATTAGTTATTTTATTAATCATTAACAGCTCTATCACCTTGGCAGAAACTATTTTTCCAGAAAACTCTG
Organism: Vagococcus salmoninarum; assembly: GCF_003987495.1. Lineage (GTDB taxonomy): Bacteria > Bacillota > Bacilli > Lactobacillales > Vagococcaceae > Vagococcus_D > Vagococcus_D salmoninarum. The sequence goes on along the minus strand of NZ_NGJU01000008.1, from coordinate 96,394 downwards.
TAACCTCAAGTTCAATTCAAGAAGATACTGCTACAACAAGTTCGCAAATTGAAGCAATTGAAAAAGAAGATACTGATGAATTATTAAAACAAAAAGAACTTCTTCTAACAGCTATGGATATAGATAGTAGTGATAAGATCACGCCAAACCACATCGCTAACTTATTGTATTCTTTTGCCTTTAACAAAAAAGAAGGCGCTTTTTTATGGCAAGTTCTTGGGGTGGATTTTAACGCACCAATGTCTAATGACCCGCAATATTTAACGGACCTCGCTTGGTTTGAGCAAGCTTCAAAAGAAACATTAGTCTTGGCTAATGGGAATCAAGCCTTTTTCTTAAAACACCCGACTAGCGACAAAACAGTTATTATTGCCCATGGTTATCGAGGAAATGCAAATTTAGTTGGGCCTTGGGCTAAATTGTATTATGATTTAGGGTACAATATTTTGGCACCGGACGCTAACGCACACGGGAAATCTCCCGGTCAGTTAATTGATTTCGGCTGGCTAGAAAAAAACAACTATCGAGAATGGATCAATTCAGTGATTACAAAAACCTCGGCTGATAGTGATATCATTCTTCACGGATTGTCAATGGGAGCCGCAACTGTTTTAATGGCTGCTGGCGAAGAATTACCAAGTAATGTTAAAGGTATTATCGCCGACTCAGCTTTTACTTCCCTGACTGATCAACTAACTTACATTAGTCAAATAATTACTAACAACCCATCAGAAATCGGTGAATGGTTGGGTTTAACTGAGGAAAATCTCAATTTGGCTTTGCCACTAATAGACAAACGTCTTCAAGCCGAGCTTGGTTTTTCAATGCGAACCGCTTCAGCAGTTAATCAAGTAAAAAAAGCGACTGTTCCCATTGGCTTAATTCACAGTCGAGATGATAGCTTTATCCCCTACAGCTCTCAAGAAATCATCTTCAATGCCACTGCAAGCGAGAAAAAACACCTCTGGGATGGAACAAGTGGGAATCATATCGGTAGTATTCATTACAATCGCAGCAATTATCTAACAACTCTTAAAAACTACCTCGGCTTATTTAGTGGCGAACAACCTGGTTTTCAAGAAATAATTACAGATATGATTTATTTTCATGATAGTAACGGGCTAGAACTTCATGAACCACTTCTCAAAAGAGGTCGGGCTTTTGAAGCCTATCAGATTGAATTACCTGTTATTCCAGGATACGACTTATCTGAGGCAAGCCAAACTGAATTTATCTTTGGTGAAAGTGATCAAGAGCATACTTTAATATTTACAAAAACCGACCTGCCACTGGACTCAGACAGTACACCACCAATCATTAGTAGTTCTGATTCAACTGTTGAAACAAGTTCTTCTAGTAATGTTAGAAGCACAAATAGTAGCCAGTCACCTTCTAAAGACTTGCCTAAAACAGGTGAAACAACTTCAGTTATCCCTTTGTTAATAGGTCTGTTATTAGTTAGCTTAGGATGCTCTCTTAAAAGAAAAGTTTTTTAAAACAAAAATCCCCCTTCTAGGAAATAACTCCTAGAAGAGGGATTTTACTTAATTATCTTTTTTCAGCTGAAACACCAACATTAGCAAAGGCGCTAAAGTTAATGTGGCTCCAGTCAAATCCTGTTACACGTTCATGAACTGGTAAAATTTCATTACGGTAAAGTGTTGGAATAACGAAAGCTTCGTCAGCAGCGTAAGCTTGCCATTTATCGAAAGCAGCTTTACGGAATTCTGGATCAAATGATTTTTCTGAATCGATGTCTTTTAATAACGCATCGTTTTCTTCAGAAGAGAAACGTCCGTGGTTAAAGAATGAGTTAGAACCGTAAAGACCTGTTGGTGATGGGTCGTTACCTGTTCCCCAAGCTCCTTGGAAAACGTCGATTTCTGGATCATCATTTTTAAGTTTGTCATAGAATGCTTGGAAGTCGATTAAACGACCTGTTGATAATTCAACATTTAAACCAATGTCATTCCATTCTTGCATGTAGTAATCTGCTAAAGGTTGAGCAGTTTCGCCACCTGACATTGAAGCAAATTTGATAACTAATGGTTTACCGTCTTTATCTTCAACGAAGCCGTCACCGTCAACGTCTTTAAAGCCAGCATCAGCTAATAATTTTTTCGCTTTTTCTTTGTCTTGTGAGTAACCTTCAACTTCTGTGTTGTGGAATGTTTTGAAAACTGGTGGAATCAATGTTGTTGCGTTTGAACGTAAGCCGTTGTAGAATTTCTCGCCAACTTCATCGTTGTTCACAGCATAGCCCATTGCTTGACGTAAGCTCTTGTCGCCCATTTTAGCATCTGGGTTACTTACGACTTTTTCGCCGTCCCATTTACCTAATTTGAAGCCAATGTAAGTGTATGACAACTCTTCACGACCTAAGTTTTCATAACCTTCTAAGTCTTTATATGTTGAGTAGATATCAGTTCCCATTTTAAGAGCGATATCGTATTTTTTAGCTTTCAACGCTTCAACTGCTGAGGCAGATGGAATACCAGAGAAAACAATTTTATCTAATTTTGGTTTTTCGCCGTAGTAGTGTTCGTTTGGAACGTATTCAACCGATTCACCAGGAACGATTTTGTTCATTTTGTAAGGACCAAAAGTAACTGGGCTCTTACGAACAGCATCAGATGAAGCTAAGGCTTTTGGAGCAATGTCTTTTAAGACATGTTTCGGTGCAGCGTAAGTCCAAACACCACCACCAGCTTGTTGCATGCTTGGGCTCATTTCTTTGTATTCAATTGTGATTGTTTTATCATCAACTTTTTTAATACCAGAAATTGTGTCAGCTTTACCTTTGTTAAATTCTTCCATACCAACAATGTTAGTGAAAGTATTATCGTAACGAACACCTGTGTAATCTTTATTACCAATGATTTCATATGGGTAAATTAAATCATCAACAGTGACTTTCTCACCATCAGACCAAACTAAGTCTTTTTGTAATTTGATTGTTGCCATTTTTTTCTCATTGTCTAAGTCCAGTGAAGCTGGTCCGTCATTAGTAATAACGAAGTCTTCATCTGTTGTGAATAATTGTTCGTGTGATGGCATCATGAATTGCGCATCGAAGTTATCTTCATATAATTCCCATAAGAATAATCCTTGGAATTGTGTGTCCATAACTACGGCAACGTCAAGTTGACCACCGTCGATTGCTTTTTTGTCATTTGAAACGGCAATCGGGAATTTTGAAACATCGGCTGTTTCAGTTTCCTTGTTTTCACCAGACTTGTTGCCCCCGCCACAAGCTGCTAGTGTTAACGCTGCAACAGTTGCCAACGTTACTAAACTTAAAATTCTTTTTGTCTTCATACTTCTTTCCTTCCCCCTTTTAAATCTGATAAAGCTATCCTAGTCGTTGACGCGCATCAGCTGAACGCTTCAGAGCTTGCCCGACATAGTTAATACTAAGCATCATTACTAAGATTAATAGTGATGCTGGTAACCAAATCCAAGTCTTATTAGATAAGACGTCACCATTGGCTGCATAGGCGATTAACGTACCTAAACTTGGGACGCTGGTCGGTAAACCAAAGCCTAAGAATGTTAAGGTTGTTTCAATCCCAATGTTGGCCGCAAAGTTCATTGTTAAGTTCGTAATGATTAGTGAGCTTAAGTTAGGCATGATTTCTCTAAACATAATTTTGAAATCACTTGTACCCATGGTTTTTGAAGCACTCACGTAGTCACGACGACCTTCTGAAAGCGTCTTACTCCTAAAGAGTCGAGCTTTACCGACCCAATAAAATGCACTCATGATCCAAATGAAAGACCAAGCGTTGTAACGTGGTAAAATCGTCACAATAACGATAATAATCATTTGAACTGGTAAGATCATCACGAAATCGACGATCCGCATCATGATGTTATCAATGAAACCACCATAGTAACCGGCGGCAATTCCGATTCCAACACCGACAATCGACGTAATAATCGTAATCGCGAAACCAATTGTAATTGAGTTACGAGCCCCAAGGAAAACTTGGCCTAAGACATCACGGCCACCTTCGTCAGCTCCTAAATAAAACGTTGCATCTTTAGTCGAACTATAAGCTCCTGGTTGAGCATATTTGTCGAAGATACTGACACGCATTACTGCGTCTTGATCGATGATCGCTGAGCCAATAAAGACTGACAGTAAAATGACTACTAGTAATCCTAGTGAAAATAAAGCTAATTTATCTTTTTTAAACTCACGAATAATCATACGGAAGCCCATTGGTGGGATACTTTCCGGAATGACTTCGGTGTTTGTAATTTCTTCACTCATCTGCTGTACCTTCCTTTCTTAATTTTGATTTTTATTGAATACGAATTCTTGGATCAACAATGCTCATGATAATATCTGATAACAAAGTACCAATTAGCGTTGCGATACCTAAAATCAAAATCAAGGCTGTGATTACAGTGTAGTCACGTTGCAAGATAGCATCGATGAAAAGTTTGCCAATTCCTGGGTAAGCGAAGATTCTTTCGATTACGATTGACCCACTAATTAAGCCAGTAATTTCATAACCTAATTGTGAAGCAATTGGTAGTGATGCGTTTCTGAAAATATGACGTGTGTAAACACGGTTTGTCGGTACCCCTTTAGAACGGGCTGTTCTGACATAGTCTAATGACTGAGAGTCAATGACTTCACTACGTAAGTACTGAATTGTGACAGCTGTTGCTAATAAAGCTTGAGAAATCGCTGGTAAGATAATGTGATACAGTTTATCCCAGAAATATGCCCAAGTCCCTGGTTCAACCCAACTGGAAACTGAGCCGGTAGTTGGGAACCAACCTAAGCGGTAACCAAAAATGAATAACATTAGTAAGGCAAAGATAAAGGCTGGTACCGCAAAACTGAAGAAGTTATAAACGACAACAGTTTTGTCAAATAACGAATTTTGGTAACGACCTGAAAATAGGCCTAATGGTAAAGCGATTAAATAAGTGATGATAACTGTTAAGACTGATAAAATAATCGTATTTAAGGCACGCTCACCAATAATTGTTGCTACTGGTAATTTATACAAGAAACTTGAGCCGAAATCCCCTTGAACGGCATTCGCTACCCAGTTAAAGTATTGTGTGTACCATGGATCATTTAAGCCAGCTGCTTCACGCATCCGCTCAATTACTGCTGGGTCCATGTTAGGATTGATTAGTCCCGTAAAAGGGTCCCCTGGCATCGCCTTAGCTAAGACGAAAATAAAAACACTAAGAATAATAACTTGGGGAATCATCAAGATAACACGGCGTAATATTGTTTTCCACATAGTTAGTTCCCCTCACTTTCAAGATGTAATAAAGCAGCTTGGTGGGTTGGTGATAATTTCTTCAAATCATACACCCGGCCATTAGCGTCATAGTATTCGGTTTGAAGTGACTGGAACTCTCTTTCAACGGCCCGACGTGTCTCTTTATGAGCTTCACGATTGGCAACGTCGATTTTCGGAATTGCTGACAATAAACGTTTTGTGTAAATGTGTTGTGGGTTGTTATAAATATCTTCACGAGTACCAATTTCAACGAAACGGCCTTTGTGCATGATTGCTAAGTTGTCACACATATGTTTAACAACCCCTAAATCATGAGAGATAAATAAGTAACTTAAGCCAAACTCTTCTTGAATGTGCTTCATAAAGTTCAAGACTTGAGCTTGAACTGATAAATCTAAAGCTGAGACAGGTTCATCTGCCACGATTAATTTAGGACTTGTTGCTACTGCACGAGCCACACCTAAACGTTGACGTTGACCACCTGAAAACTCATGTGGGTATTTGTATAAAGCATCTGTCGGCATACCAACGATGTCTAACATTGCTTGGACTTTTTTCTTCTCTTCTTGGTCTGATAGACGTTCAAAGTTACGAATCGGTTCCGCAATAATATCAATCACGCGTTTTTTCGGGTTCAAACTTGACATGGCGTCTTGGAAAATCATTTGGACGTCTTTGTTATAGCCCATGCCCTTACGAACACTAGCTTTCGTAATGTCTTTTCCTTGATAAATAATTTCACCACTTGTGACTTTTTCAAGTCCCACGATGGCTTTACCCGTCGTTGATTTACCTGAACCAGACTCACCAACTAAACCGTAAGTCTTACCTCGTTCAATAATAAAATCAACACCATCAACAGCGTAAACATGATCCGTTACGCGGTTGAAGAAACCGCTGCGTATTGGATAGTGGATTTTTAAGTCTTTTATTGTAATTAATTCATCCATTACACATCACCTTTCTGGTCTTTAAAATGGAAGTTCTTGTAACATGTACAACGAACTAAGTGATCCGGTCCAACTTCATGAAGGATTGGTGTTTCTTCGTGTTCCTCAGCGTCAATCCACGGCACTCGTGGCGCAAAACGACAGCCTTCACGAGGCAAGTTTTTAAGTGAGGGTACGATACCTTCGATAACGTGTAAATCTTCATCAATCGCATCTTCTTGAGGGATTGAGTTTAATAGCGAGCGTGTGTATGGGTGTTTTGGATTATTAAATAATTCCTCAACTGGGGCTTGCTCAACAATTTGTCCAGCATACATCACTGCTACTCGGTCAGCCATTTCAGCCACAACTGCTAAGTCATGGGTAATTAAAATAATGCCGGCTTCCGTTTCAGCTTGTAAATCAACTAATAAATCTAAAATTTGCGCTTGGATTGTTACATCTAAGGCAGTTGTTGGCTCATCAGCAATAATAATCGCTGGTTTACATGAAATGGCAATGGCAATAATCACCCGTTGGCGCATCCCACCTGATAACTCATGAGGGTATTGTTTCGCCACCCGTGGGCCATTTTTAATGCCTACTTGGTCTAATAACTCTAAGACTCTGGCTTCTTTTTGATCTTTTGTGAAATCCGTATGATATGACAAAGATTCAGAGATTTGGTCACCAATTCTCATTAACGGATTTAAAGCTGACAATGGGTCTTGGAAAATCATCCCAATATCGTTACCGCGAATTTGATTGTACAAGGTTTCATTAAAATCTAATAAGTTTAAATCCTTATAGATGACTTGGCCTGTAATTTTCGTGTTAATTGGGTTATGAAGCCCCATAATAGTTGTTGCCAGCGTGCTCTTACCACAGCCTGACTCTCCTACGATTGCTAAAATCTCGTTCTTTTCCAGCGTAATTGAGACATCATCAACTGCATCATAAAAATCATCTTTAATTCTGAATCCTGTATGCAAATCGTGAATGTCTAGTAATTGATCATGAACGTTCAATAGGATACCCCTCTCTCTTTTCTCCTGCATTTGAAAAGCCTTACTTAACAAAAAAAAGACTTTTCCATATTTATTCCGAATCATCAAAAAAGAAAAAGCAAAGTCTGTTATTTTTCTTTTCATATTCTTTTCGATATTTAATAATTATACTGAAATTTCTAACTTTTTTCAATCTTTTCAGAAGTTTTACAAAAATATCTCGAAAGTCGTGATACAACGCCCTCTAAAATAAGAAAAACCACAGAAAACAATTAGATTCCTCTAATAATCATCTGTGGTTCTTTTATTGGCGACCAGTAATGTAATCTACGGCTGCTCCAATTGTTTCAATCTTCTCAGCATCTTCGTCTGAAATCTCTGTGCCGAACTCATCTTCAAGTTCTAGAACAAATTCCATGATACTAATTGAATCTGCGCCTAAATCATCTTTAATGTTTAAACTTTCAACAACTTTGTCTTCTTCGATATCAAAGTGTTTTGTTATAATTAAGCGAACTTTATGTAATACTTCTTCTTTAGTCAAGTATGTTCACCTCCAAACGATTACAATCTCGTTACAATTAACTCACTATCATTTTACTGATTAATCAGTGATTTGTCTATCCTTTTTTAAAGATTCCCTTAAATCCCTTGCTACGACAAGCTTATTCTTGACTTTCTTTTTCAAAATGTTGGACTAAATCTTCAATGACATGACTTTCTAACATCGTATGAATTTGACGAATCGTATATTTCACTGCTTCTGGTCCTGTTGAACCATGGGTTTTAATGACTGGGGCTTTTAAACCAAACAAGACTGCTCCACCATGAGAAGAATAATCCAATTCGTTTTTCATTTTTTTCAAGGAGTCTTTTAATAGTAAGGCGCCGATTTTCCCTTTTAGGCCAGCACTTAAGATTGATTCTTTCAGAACTCCCATTAAAGCTAAGGCGGTTCCTTCAGTAGACTTCAAGACCGCATTACCAGTAAAGCCATCAGTTACGATTACGTCAGCAGCACCTGTTAATAAGTCCCGGGCTTCCACATTTCCAATAAAATTAATTTCCTTTTCGGCGGCTAGCAGTTCGTAAGTAGCTTTTGTTAACTCGCTACCTTTCGTGGCTTCTGAACCATTATTTAATAAACCAACAGTAGGATTATTAATATGACGGACATTTTTAGCGTAGTAACTAGCTAAGATAGCATATTGTAAAATATGTTCCGGCTTATTATCAGCATTGGCACCCATATCAATAAAATCAAACCCGCCATCAGGATTCCCTAAGACCGGCATCGTTGTCATCAAACCAGGACGTTCCACGTTCTTAATGCGACCAATAATGAAAAGGCCGGCAGTTAATAAGGCACCCGTGTTCCCAGCAGAAAAGATGGCATCTGCTTCTCCGTCTTTGACAGCTTTTGCTGCTAAGACCATTGAAGCTGTCTTTTTGCGACGAATCGCTCGAACAGGTTCGTCATCACTTGTAATCTTTTCATCAGTATGAATAATTTTAATGTTTGTGTCATTTGTGACATATTTTTTTATTTCTGTTTCTTTTCCGTATAGTTGAAATTCGATCGTTGGGTATTCTTTTTGTGCTAACATAATACCTTCAACAATTGCTTGTGGGGCGTTGTCGCCTCCCATCGCATCTACCGCGATTCTCATGTGGCCATCTCCTCTGACAATAGGTCAATAATTTAATAATAAATACAGTATAGCATAATTGTAATTCATGATGAATTTATAAGGTACTTGTTGTTACGTTTAGTCTTATTTTTTTCTTTCTTCTATTATAAGTCCAGATTTTCAAACTAAACTCCGAAAAGCTGAAAACGAATCACTCCTCGTTTTCAGCTATTTTTTCATTAATGTTTTCTTAATCAAAGGCGGTAGCATTGTCCTCTTTCCCTAAGACTCGTTGACACATGCCTTGATAGTCCTTCTTTTGCCACCATTTCGGTTGGTCCCAAATGGCAACAGCTTCTTGGCGAGCTGCTTCTAAGATAGCGAAGTCTGCCACAATGTCACCAACAGCAAACTGGGGAATCCCGGACTGGCGTGAACCAAAGACTTCGCCCGGCCCCCGCATTTCTAAGTCTTTTTGACTTAAAACAAAACCATCGGTCGTTTCTGTCATGATTTTCATCCGTTCACTGCCCATCTCATTTTTCGGATTAGCGACTAAGACACAATAGGAAGCCTTGTTACCACGTCCCACCCGGCCCCGTAACTGATGGAGCTGCGCTAGTCCAAAGCGGTCAGCATCCATAATTAACATCGTCGTCGCATTTGGCACATTAACTCCAACTTCAATCACTGTCGTTGAGACTAAAACTTGGAGTTGGTTGTCTTTGAATTTAGTCATAATCTCATCTTTTTCTTGAGATTTCATCTTTCCGTGGAGTAAGCCTACTTGATATTTTTCACCGTAAAAAGCTTGAAGGGTCTCATAGATTTCCGTAGCATTTTTAACATCAATCGTTTCTGATTCTTCAATCAACGGACAAATCACATACGCTTGACTGCCTCGTGCTAATTCTTTTTCCGTCCAAGTTAAAACCGTTTCTAACTGTGGCGGACGTATCCAACGAGTCTCAATCGGTATCCGACCTTTCGGCAACTCATCAATAATCGAGACATCCATTTCACCGTAAGCGGTAATCGCTAAAGTCCGAGGAATTGGTGTCGCTGTCATAAAGAGAACATCAGGGTTATCCCCTTTATCTCTAAGAATCTTCCGTTGATTCACACCAAAGCGGTGCTGCTCGTCTGTAATCACTAATCCTAAGTGCTTGAATTCAACATCTTTTTGAATTAAGGCATGGGTCCCAATTAAAACATCTAAGCTACCTTCTGCTAGTTGGGCTAAAATTTCACGCCGCTCTTTAGCTTTCGTTGAACCAGTTAACAAAGCGATCTTAATTGGAAAGTCAGCAAATAATTCCGTTAGACTTTCTAGATGTTGTTCCGCTAAAATTTCCGTTGGCACCATTAAGGCACTTTGGAAGCCAGCAGTATAAGCTGCATACATCACAATCGCTGCCACAACGGTTTTCCCACTTCCCACATCCCCTTGGAGTAAACGGTGCATGTGAGAGCTACTACGCATGTCCCGACAAATCTCATTAGTGACCCGCTTCTGAGCGTCTGTTAAATCAAAAGGCAGGCCTTGAGTAAAGGTTTTTAACTGCTCCACATCGTACAAAATTTCTAAGCCTAAACTGACTTCTTTTTCTTGGTAACGGAGTTGTTGCATTTGCATTTGAAATTCAAAAAACTCTTCAAAGACTATTCGCCGGCGAGCAAACTGACTTTCTTCGGCTTTCTCAGGAAAGTGCATAGCATACATCGCCTGTTTACGTGGGTACAAACGGTACTTTTCAAGAAGTTCTGGCGGTAACCACTCTTCAATGACATCACCATATAGTTCAAAGGTTTTTTTGATTAGTTCCACTAAAGTCCCTTGACGAACTTTTTTATTTAAATGGTAGATAGGCGCAAAGTCAGCTTCTTGATTGTCTTTACTGCCAAGAATTTTCATCCCACTTAAGGCTTTTCGTTTAGCATCCCATTTCCCAAAGATTGCAATTTCTTCAGCTAGCACGACTTTGTCTTTTAAGTAAGCTTGATTGAAGAAAGTCACATTAATTACCGCTTGGTCATGCATGATTCTAAAACTTAGGCGATTTTTCCGATAGCCATAATGGGAAACGACGCCTTCAGCAATCACCGTCCCTTTAAGAACAACTTTTTCTTGATCACCAATTTCAGCTATATTTTTTTCTTGGATATCGTCATAACGAAAGGGGTAGTAAGTTAAGACGTCTTCAACTGTGAATAAGCCTAGTGCTTCTAAGTTTTCCCCTCGTTTCGGACCAACCCCTGGCAATAGTTGAATCGAATCGCTCGTCTTCTTCATCCTGATCCCTCCTAAGATTCTATAGAAAAAGCCAAACACATGGTTTGGCTTCGTAACATTTTAATTATTAATTCTTCGTACTAAATTAAATACGTTAAATTGGGCTTTTTCTATTTATTCGACTGAGAATAAATACAGGTTTACCCCGTTTATTCGACTGAGAATAAATACAGGTTTATCCCATTTATTCGACTGAGAATAAATAAGGATAGACTGGTTGATCGCCATTGTGAATTTCAACTTCTAAATCAGCATTGATTTCAACAATCCCTGCAGCTAATTTTTCCGCTTCTTTTTGATTGCCATCTTCACCGATGATAATCGTCACAATTTCACTGTCTTCGTCGAACATTTTTGCTAGAGTTGCCAGTGACGCGTCATAAAGATTAGGTTCAGAGACAACTATCTTGCCTTCTAACATTCCGATGAACTCATCTTTTTTGATTTCAATGCCGTCAATTGATGTGTCACGAACAGCTGTTGTGACTTGACCACTTTTGACTTCAGCTAACATATTGATCATCGCTTCTTTGTTTTCTTCTAAGCTTAATTGATCGTTAAAGCCTAACATCGCTGTCATACCTTGTGAAATAGTTTTCGCAGGGACAACTGCTACTGGTAATTCACTGACTTCAGCAGCTTGATCAGCCGCCATAAAGATGTTTTTATTATTCGGTAAGATAATGACTTTTTCAGCATTTACTTCTTCAATCGCTTTTAAGATATCTTCCGTACTTGGGTTCATTGTTTGGCCACCACTAATAACGTAGCTTGCACCTAAGCTTTTGAATAATTCTTGGATACCTGCCCCAGCAGCAATTGCAATTACTGCAAATGGAACTGGTGGTTGTTTTGGTTTCAGTGCTTCTGTTTTTTCGTTTTCTAATAATGAATCATGTTGCAGACGCATATTATCAACTTTGATTTTAACCAGTGAACCGAATTTTTGACCGTAGTTCATGACTTCGCCTGGGTACTCTGTATGAACGTGAACTTTAATAATTTCATCGTCAGCAACGACTAATAATGAGTCACCTAATTCATTTAAGTAGTTACGGAACGTATCATAGTCAAACTCACTATCAACAGTTTCGCCTTCACCAATGTGGACCATAATTTCAGTACAGTAACCAAACGTAATGTCTTCAGTCGCTACATGACCAGCCACACTACGGTGATGTTCAGCTTTCGCCATTTCTTCCATTTGAGCTGGGTTTGGTTGATACACTTGTTCGGCAACGGCTTTACCAGAAAGAACTTCTAAGAAGCCTTCATAAATAAATAGTAAGCCTTGACCACCACTATCAACAACGCCAACTTCTTTTAAAATTGGTAATAAGTCTGGTGTTTTATCTAAAGAGCGTTTGGCTCCTTTAACGACAGCTTCCATAACTTCAATACAGTCATCGGTTTCTTTCGCTTTTTTCTCACCAGCACGGGCTGCTTCTCGAGAAACTGTTAAAATTGTTCCTTCAACAGGTTTCATAACAGCTTTATAGGCTGTATCAACGCCTTTTGTGAAAGCTGCTGCTAAATCTTGGGCATTTAATTCCACAACATCTGGAATTTGTTTTGAAAAGCCACGGAATAACTGAGATAAAATAACTCCTGAGTTTCCACGGGCTCCCATTAGTAAGCCTTTTGATAGTGCTTGGGCTAATTCGCCGACTTTTTCTGATACATTATTCGTGACGGCTTTCGCCCCACTTGTCATTGATAAATTCATATTCGTTCCTGTGTCGCCATCTGGGACCGGAAATACGTTCAATGAGTTCACATATTCTGCATTTTTATCCAAACGACTCGCTCCAGCTTGAACCATTGCTTGAAACTGACCGCTGTTAATTGCTGTTACTTTCACTTAATTATCCTCCTTAGATTAACTACCTAACTAGATTAGTCTGGTAGTACGCGCACATCTTGAACAAATACGTTAACGGAATTAGCAGTAACGCCTAACATCGTTTCTAAATTGTATTTTACTGTTTCTTGTACGTTACGACTAACTTCTGATATTTTTGTTCCATAACTGACAACTGTGTAGACATCAATCGCTACACCATTGTCTTCTTGGCGGACAACTACGCCACGAGAATAGTTTTCTTTACGAAGTATTTCATTTAAGTTATCTTTGATTTGATTTTTGCTAGCCATTCCAACGATGCCATAAATATCTGTCGCTGCACCGCCAACAACTGTTGCGATCACATCATTACTTATTTCAATCGTTCCCGCTTGGGTTTTAATTTTTACAGCCATTAGATTAAGCCTCCTTTAGGTCTTTTCCTCGATCCTTGTAACTCTCAGCTATTGCTAGTTAGTTAGACCAGGTCCTCCTTTGGGCATAATAGCCCAATTTCTCTTATTATTTTATCATAGGCGTGGGCTATTTAAAAGGAAAATAGACCTTTTCTTAATAATAACCGGATTATCCTAGTCGTTTTCTAATATTCAAGGCAATTTTTTTCTTAAAACAAGTCCCATTAACCCCTGTTAGCTCTTGGCTTCCCCCCTTTAACTTGACTTGGAAGCTAATTTTTACAATTTATGCTTAACTTTTGCTTGCATTCAACTTTTAATTATAGTAAGATATTCTAGTATGAGCAAAGTACTTAAAGGCTCCAATATCAAAGCAAAGGAGGAAGAAACATGGCAAAAGAATGTTATATCACTGGACGTAAATCTGCAAGTGGTAATACTCGCTCTCACGCGATGAATAAATCAAAACGTACTTGGAAAGCTAACCTACAAAAGGTTCGTATCTTAGTAGACGGCAAACCAAAGAAAGTTTGGGTTTCAACTCGTGCTTTGAAATCAGGTAAAGTTGAACGCGTTTAATCTTTCTAAATAGACAAAGACCATCAGATCAGCTCTGACGGTCTTTTTTTGTGTCTATAAGTCTTTACTTTGAATAACCGCCACCACGCCTGAAGTAAAGGAGAAGTGGGAGGTGTCACCAATAAATTCATTACTGGCAAAACTCATTGGTCTCGGCACTTGATAATTTTCTAAACGATATTTGGCATCATACAAAGATAAATCTGTGACTGCTGTTAAGCAAACGTAAGCTAAATACTTTTTATCCGCTTCTTTTTCAATCACATAATCCCCTGGCAAGAAGTAAGTAATGGTGTTTTGTTCATCAATAAGTTTAATTCGCTGAAGCTCCTCTTCAAAACGAGGATCTAAAGGTAGCCAAAGATTTGATAAGAAATGATCTAAGCGTCCCCCAGTTGCCCCTAAGATTAAAACTTCTGCTTGAGGGTGTTTAGCAAGGGCTAATTTTAGGCCTAACTGAGTATCAGTATCATCTTTTTCTGGTATCGAGTAGTGGATATCTGAAACCAAGCCTTCGACTTCCTTTAATTCAGCAGAACTCAAGGAATCAAAGTCCCCTACAGCTAAATCTGGCACAATCCCTTTTTTAAGTAAGCGATAGGCGCCCCGGTCAACGCCGATCCAAAAAGTCTCACGACCTTGATAAGTGGTAATCTCCGGCCAAAGTGTTTCATCGCCACCTGCTACGATCACTACTTGACTAATCATTATTCCACCGCGTCTCTTAAGGCTTGGATACGAGCAGCTGGCGAGTCAGAATTATAAACGTATGAACCAGCCACAAAAACATCTGCCCCGGCTTGAGCACACAATTTAGCCGATTCTGCATCAATCCCACCATCGACTTCAATTTCATAACTGTAATTATGTTTTTTTCGTAAAGCTGCCAACTCTGCAATTTTTTCAGTCATCTCTGGAATAAAGGCTTGGCCACCAAACCCAGGGTTAACAGTCATCACTAAGACTAAATCAACCATACTCAAAACATCTTTCAGCGTTGCTACTGGTGTCCCTGGATTAATTACGACTCCAGCTTTAACCCCAGCATTTTTGATCATTTGTAAAGTTCGATGTAAGTGAATCGTACTTTCTTGATGAATGACAATAAAATCCGCTCCGGCTTTCGCAAAATCATCAACAAAGCGTTCTGGGTTCATAATCATCAAATGGACATCTAAAGGTAATTTCGTCACCGGTCGAATGGCTGAAACAATATTCGGTCCTAAAGTGATGTTTGGAACAAACTGTCCGTCCATTACATCAACGTGAATATAATCCGCTCCGGCTTTTTCAACTAACACGACGTCTCTTTCCAAATTAGCAAAATCTGCGCTTAAAATCGATGGTGCAATCTTCATGTCTACTTACCTCTTCTTATTTTTTATTTTTTCCATACATTGGTTTACGATTTTCGATTTCATCTAAAAATTGTAAATAATGTTTGTATCGCGATGCTAGTATTTCCTGACTCTCCACTTGAGCTTTGACTTCACATTTTGGTTCATGAAGGTGTTTACATTCTCTAAATTTACATTCTGTCGCTGCCCGGGCAATTTCAGGAAACTGACCAGTTAGCTCTTCAGCACTCATCTCAAGAAAATCAATGGCACTAAAACCAGGAGTGTCTCCGACTAACCCATCGTATAATGGAATTAATTCCACATGACGAGTAGTATGACGGCCCCGACCTAATGATTTAGAGATTTCCCCAGTCTTCAAAGCTAATTCTGGTGAAATCCGATTAAGTAACGTCGATTTCCCCGCCCCGGTTTGGCCCATAAAGACTGTTAGGGATTCAGGGAAGTAACTAACGATTTCTTTAAGAGCACGCTCATCACTCGTTATCTCTGGTAAAATCACCGGATAACCAATCTTCTCATAACTGGCTTTGACTGCTTTTAACTCTTCATAGACTTCTGGTGTTAATAAATCAATTTTTGTTAAATAAATAATCGGTTTAATTCGTTCATATTCTAGAGTCACTAAGAAGCGATCAAGTAAATTTGCCGAAAAATTTGGCGAAACACTACTCATAACAACGACTCCTTGCTCGATATTAGCAACTGCTGGTCGAACAAGTTGGTTCACTCGTGGTAAGACTTCTAATAAGTAACCATCTGTTAAATTAGTGCTTTCGAAGATGACATGATCGCCAACTAAGGGGGTGATGTTTCGATTACGAAAATTTCCCCGGGCTCTTGTTTGATAAGTTGTCCCATCTGCATAAATATAATAAAAACCACTCAGGGCTTTTCTAATTTGGCCTTTTGTCACTGTCGCACCTCCATTTTTTCTCTTCTTGTTTTCACTGTACTTAATATCTTAGGAGATTTCAAGTAATTTCCTTAATAATTAAGATAAAAAATACTTTTATTAATTTTGAAAAAAAACAAGAACCGAAGTTCTTGTTTTTTCATTGTCTTCATTACTGAACTTTAGCAGCAATGACTTCAATTTCAATTTTAATTTCTGGTAAACCTAAAGCTTTAATGTAGCCAATTGTCATAGAAGGTTGTTCTTTAGGAAAGAGTTCATGCCACTTCTGATAAAAATGTTCCCAGTCGATCTCTTCTACTGACCAGATGTTAACTTTAATCACATCTTCCCCAGTTAGTTTTTCTGACGCTAACGCAAGTTGGATATTTTTTAACGTATTCGTGACTTGCTGATTGAAAGCTAAAGGCAGTTGATTGTTTAAATCACTACCGATTTGGCCAGAAAAAGTATACCAAGTGGCTTGTGGGGGAATAACCGTTACGTGGCTATATTCACCTACGGGTAAGGGCATTGTTTCAGGGTTTTTTCTAATTATATTATTGGTCATCTGTTTTTCTCCTTTTTGTTTGCTTGATAATTGATGTGGCAGTCTCATAAAACGACGGACTCCACCCTTGTTCAAACAATTTTAGAAAAAAACAGCCGTTGAGTAACCGACACCTAAAGCTAAAAAGCCTAATATTTTCTTTTTCATCGGTTACACCTCCTCAGTAATAGAAACAAAGCATAACATATTTGTTTTTAACTGCCAATTAATCTAGCCAAAAAAGGGCCGTTGACAATAGTCAACGGCTCCCTTCTCCATATTAGTTACTCTTCTGTTTCTTCCTCACTAACGTCTGTTCCGTCAGTCGGTTGACTCTCTGGTGGAGTTGAAGACTCCGTCGGTGGCGCTTCAGAAGTTGGTGGGGTGCTAGTCACAGGCGGTGCTGTGCTAGCAGGTGGTTTCACTTCTTCTTTTTTCTTTTTCGAAATAACAATCGTGATTTCATCACCTTCGTTAACATAAACCCCTGGTCCGGGCGAATGTCTAAGAACCATCCCTTCAGAAACTTCATCAGACTCTTCTTCGATAATCGCTACATTTAAGTTTTGATTTTCTAAATAGTCTTGGGCATCTACTTTCCGGTAACCAGAAAGATCTCGAAGCTCAAAGGCCCCTCGTCCATCGCTGACAATAAAGACAATTGTGTCTTTCTCCGGATCGACTTCTTCACCTGAGGTTGGGCTATGGGAAATGATCGAGCCTTTAGGGACATCAGTAGAGTTTTCCAACTCTTCAACAATTAAGCTTGAATCAAAGCCTAAGTTAATCAGTTTGCGACGGGCGTCTGTCATTGACTCCCCAGTGAAATCTTCCAACGTGATTTTTTCACTCCCCGTGCTAATAAAGAGTTGGACGTCACGATTTTTTTTCACTTTGCTGCCGGCTTTCGGGTCAGTTTTGACAACAAGACCTTTTTCAACTTTTTCATCGGCGACTTCTAAAGTTACTGGATTTAAAGCTAGTTTGACTTTTGTCAATTCGGCTTGAGCTTCTTCCACTGTCATGCCACTTAAATCTGGTACTTCCACATTAGCTGGGCGATACATCGCCAGAAATGTACTACCACCAATTAAGACTAGTAAGAGCGCAATTAAAGCAATCCATTTTTTCTTACCTTTTCTCTTTTTCGGTTTCTTATTACTATCCGGTTCCGGCTCTTCAATCATTTTCTTAACAGCTACTGTTTCTTCACTGTTAGATAGATTAGGAATATCCGCATCCGTTAAAGGCGTTAAGACTTTCGTTTCTTCCATCATCGTCGTTGGTTCGTACAACGCTTCACCGTAACGATCTGGCGATAAAGACGTACCGATATCATGAGCCATTTCATCTGCAGAGACATAACGATCTGTGGCTTCTTTAGCAGTAGCATGATAGACGACGTTTTCTAAAGCTTGAGGAATTTCTGGATCAACGACTCTCACTGAAGGAACTTCACTTTGGAAATGTTTCAGGGCGATTGACACCGCTGATTCTCCTTCAAAAGGCACAGAACCTGTTAGTAATTCGTATAAAATAATCCCTAAAGCATAAATATCTGATTGACGAGTTGCCATACTGCCCCGGGCTTGTTCGGGTGATAAGTAATGAACAGAGCCTAACAACGTATTCGTTTGGGTTAAGGACGTTTCAGATAAGGCAATAGCAATCCCAAAATCGGCAATTTTAACGTTGCCATCTTCATCCATTAAAATATTTTGAGGTTTTAAGTCCCGGTGAATAATTCGATGTTGATGGGCCAAAGAAATCCCTGATAAGATTTGGCGCATAATAATCACGATATTTTCATAAGGCATCGGGTAATGATTTTTAATGTACTTCTTCAAATCCGTCCCTCTGACGTATTCCATGACTAAATACTGCATGCCATCTTCTTCACCAACGTCATAGACACCGACAATGTTTGGATGGACAAGTTCAGAAGCAGCTAGTGCTTCTCGTTGGAAACGGCGAATGGCCGATTTGTCGTCTTGGAAGTCAAAACGAAGGACTTTCACTGCCACATCACGGTCTAAAATCAAATCACGGGCGAGGAAAACGTTAGCCATCCCCCCACTACCGATATTGCGGATAACTTTGTAACGGCCGCTAACTTTACTACCGATATCAATCATTAGCTGTCACCTCACTCGTTTCATTGTAATCAATTAAGAGAACGGTGATGTTATCTGTGCCGCCAGCTTCATTAGCTGCTGAAATTAATTGATCTAAGGATTGATCGATGCTGTTTTTCTGATCAATAATCTTTAAGATTTCTTGGTCAGAAACCATGTTACTTAGGCCATCCGAACACAATAACAACTTATCACCAACAATGACTTCTAAATCAGTTAAATCAACTTCTACAGTACCAGGGATGCCGATTGAACGAACAAGGACATTTTTCCGAGGATGATGATTCGCCATCTCTTTCGTAATTTCACCACTTTTAACAAGCTCATTCACTAATGAATGATCTTCAGTAATTTGCTTGATTTTACCCTTACGAACTAAATAAAAACGGCTATCTCCGACGTGAGCTAATAACACTTTTTCGTCTAAAAGAACCACAGCGACAATCGTTGTTCCCATGCCTGCTTGATTAGGGTCCGTTTGACCTTTATTATAAATTCGCTCATTTTCATTTTGGATACTTTTCAACAACCACTGAATGACCTCTTCTTGTTCTGTTAACTGGGACTCTTCCCACGCTTTGCCAAGATCTGAAATCGTCAAATGACTGGCAACATCACCAGCTTGGTGACCGCCCATTCCGTCAGCGACAATTGCCAATTTAATTTTCTTTTGATTTTGGAAAACACCTACGGCATCTTGATTACTTTTCCGTTTACGACCAACATCAGTCCGAAATCCAATTTCCATGATTACACCTCTTTACTTTTCTAATTACGAGCGTCGTTGCAGACAACAGATAAAGAAGCCATCTGTCTGGTATTGATTTGGATAAATCGTCACACATTTATCTACAACTGACTCTGTTAGATTTTCACTGCCGATTACGTCAATTTTCTCAAAATTTGGATGCTTCGCCAGGAAGGCTGCAATCACTTCTTGATTTTCTTGATGGGCAATCGTACATGTACTATAGGTTATTATACCGTATTGTTTCACCTTTGTGGCAAGACTTTCTAGGATTTCTAGTTGAATTTTCGGTAATCTTAGGAAATCTTCTGGTTTTTTACTGTATTTGATGTCTGGTTTACGACGTAACAAGCCTAAACCAGAACAGGGAACATCGGCTAAGATGCGGTCAAAGCTGTCATCAGGGTATAGCTCGTCTAATTTACGGGCATCAGAAACCACGGTTTCAATTCGATTCCCGACATGGAGACGTTCCGCATTTTCAGCAATCAACTTGACTTTATGCTCATGAATATCCACAGCAATAATCGATCCACCTTGAGTTTCATCGACATACGTTGCCATATGTGTCGTTTTCCCACCAGGGGCAGCACAAGCATCTAAGACTTTATGATGAGGCTCAATTTGCATAGCTGGTGCTACTAACATCGAGGATTCATCTTGAATTGTCATCTTACCTTCTTTAAATAACCAGCTACCTGCTAAGAAGCCTTTTTTACCTACGATACCAGCTTCCGACAATTGACTTTCCGTCACTTCAAAACCATCATCAGTCAGTTCTTTTAGGGCTTCATCTCGTGTGTAAACAGCGGTGTTGACCCGGGCACTGACTTGGCTTGGCTCAAATAACGACAAACCTAGCTCGTAAGTTCCTTCGTAACCGATGTCAGCAATAAATTTCTCCGTTAACCATTTCGGCATGCTTAACTCAATACTTAAGCGTTCCACTGGGTCTTTGATCGCGTAAACATCGGGTACCCCTTGACGTTGGATCGTCCGTAAGACGCCATTAACAAATTTCCCCGCTCCCACATTACCGAAAGCTTTAGCAATTTCCACTGCTTCATCGACTACGGCATGAGCCGGCACTCGGTCTAAATATTCAAATTGGTAAATTGATAAAAGTAATAATTGTTTGACCCAAGGATCGACTTTTTTGGCATTAGCAATAAAAGGCGCCAAATAATACTCTAAAGTTAATTTATGACTAATCGTGCCATAGACGATTTCTGTTAATAAGCGACCATCTTTTTCACTTAATTGCGCTTCATTCATCGCTTGGTTAATGACTAAGTTAGAATAAGCTTGTTGGGTTTCCACCCGCGTTAATAATTTCATTGCTACAAAACGGGCACTGCGTTTAATTTTTACTGGTATTTTTTTCGCCATCTTAGTTCACCTGATTGCCAATCTCTAAATTTTGTCCTACGCCGTTAATAAATTCTTGGGCACTTAATTGCCCCTTACCAGCTGGTTGTAATCGTAAAATCCGTAAAACTGTGCCATCGCCACACGCAATCGCGAAATCTTTTTTAGTAATATCAATGATTGTTCCCGGTTCCTCGGTCGTTGTTTCATCACTAACTGCCACATCAAATAATTTCCAACGATTGTCCCCTAACATAGTATAGGCAACAGGCCATGGGCGCATCCCACGAATTTGACTATCAATCATTTCCGCAGTTTTTTGCCAGTCAATGGCTTCTTCTTCCCGACTAATATTCGGTGAAAATGTCACTTCTGCTTCATTTTGGACTTGTGGTGTGATTTTACCAGCTAAATAGTCAGGTAAAGTCGCTAATAATAACTCTGTTCCCAAAGCACTTAACTTATCAAACATCGACCCGACATCGTCAGTTGCGGTAATCGGTAATGCCCCTTGGCTAATAATATCCCCAGCATCCATTTTTTTAATCATTTCCATAATCGTAACACCTGTTTCACTTTCACCATTCATGATGGCGTAATGAACCGGTGCACCACCACGATACTTAGGCAGTAATGAGGCATGAACGTTGATCGCTCCAAATTTTGGCGCTTGTAAGAGCTTCTCTGGTAAAAACTGACCGAAAGCCGCAGTCACGATTAAATCTGGTTCTAAAGCGATGATTCGCTCCATTTCAGGCGAACCAGAAATCTTTTCTGGTTGTAAAATTTCTAAACCATGTTTTAAGGCCCCTACTTTGACCGGTGGCGGTGTTAAGACTCGTTTACGCCCAACTGGTCGGTCTGGTTGCGTAACAACTGCTACGACCTCATAATCAGCTGCTACCAAAGCATCTAAAATCGGCACTGAAAAAGCCGGTGTTCCCATAAATACTATTTTAGTCATGTTGGTGTTCCTCCGTATATTTATCTAAATCTTCTGGGGCAATTCGTTCGATGATTTTGTCAGTAAATAATTTACCATCTAAATGTTCGATTTCATGTTGAATCGCTCGGGCGAAGTATTCTGTGGCTTCCACTTCGTACTCGTCCCCTTCCCGGTCAAAGTAACGAACGGTAATTTCTCGGAAACGTTCAACCGTTCCGTAAATATTGGGAAAGCTTAAACACCCTTCCACATCAATGTCACTGCCACTAGCTTCGATGATTTCTGGGTTAATCATTTCAAACAAACCACTTTCCTCATCGATTTCTACAATTGCCACTCGTAAATTTTTGCCGATTTGTGGCGCAGCTAAACCAATCCCATCATGAGCAATCATCGTCTCACGCATATCGTCTAACATTTGGACTAATTCATCAGTAATCATTGTGACTTCTTTGGTTTTTTTCTCTAACATATCATTTGGGTAAATAATTATTGGGTATCGCATTGTCGTCCTCTTTCTTAGGCCAGTTCAGCTGGCAGTTACTTTTAAATAAAATTCAAGGGTTCTACATCGATTGCTAGTTTCAAGCCATTGCGGACATCGACTTGGCTCTCGTTTAAAATTTTCTTTAAGACAGCTTGTAAGCCTGGTTCTTGTTTATATTTAACGACTAACTGATAAAAGTATCGGTTATTAACCCGCATCACTGCTTTAGGTGTTGGACCTAAAATAATGCTCTTATCTGAAAGTGCTGCTCTTAATTGCAGAACAATCTCGTACATTTTTTTGGCTGCAGTATTTTCATCTTCATGACTGGCTACAATTTGCACAGTAAAGAAGAATGGTGGATAGTTCCCTTGGTGGCGATTCGCTAACTCCGCTTGATAAAAGCCTGGAAAATCTTGATGTTTCGCATACTGAATCGAGTAATGCTCTGGATTAAAACTTTGAATCACAACTTCCCCGGCTTTTTCTGCCCGACCTGCCCGACCACTAACTTGGGTTAATAACTGGAAGGTTTTTTCAGCTGAGCGAAAATCCGGTAAATTCAAAGCCGTATCAGCATTTAAGACACCGACTAAGGTCACATCAGGGAAATCTAAGCCTTTAGCGATCATTTGGGTCCCTAGTAAAATATCCGCCTCTTTATCTCCAAAGGTTTTCAAGAGCTTTTCGTGAGCCCCTTTGCGCCGGGTCGTATCGACATCCATTCGTAAGATACGACTGTTTGGAAACAACCCTTGGAGTTCCTCTTCGACTTTTTGGGTACCTGTTCCATAATAGCGCATTTTACTACTAGCACAGATTGGGCAATCATGAGGAATGCCTTCTTCGTGACCACAGTAATGGCATTTCATCCGTTTACTGTCCATATGTAAGGTTAAAGAAATATCACAGTTCGGACAAGGTAGCACGTAACCACAGTCACGACACATAATAAAGGAAGAGTAGCCACGGCGATTAAGCATTAAAACCGTTTGTTCTTGCTTCGTTAGACGATCGTGGATTTTATCTAATAAGGTCGTTGAAAAACTTTGCATTTGACCTTTAGCTAATTCTTTCCGCATATCAATAATTTGAATACTCGGTAATTGTGCTGCTTCGTTGGCTCGTTTATCTAAAACTAACCGTTCATAGACCCCTTTTTGGGCTCGGGCTCGCGACTCTAAAGAGGGCGTAGCACTACCTAGAACAACGGGACAATGATGGTACTGGCTCCGCCAAATCGCCAAATCACGGGCATGATACCGGGGAGTGTCGTCTTGTTTATAACTGCCTTCATGCTCTTCATCAATAATAATTAAACCAATATTTTCTAAAGGGGCAAACACAGCGGAACGGGCGCCAACAACGACTCTCGCTTGTTTACTTTCGATTTTCCGCCACTCATCGTATTTTTCCCCTTCTGACAGGCCACTGTGTAAAACAGCTACTTCATCACCAAAACGACTTTTAAAGCGGTGAACGGTTTGGGGCGTCAAGGAAATCTCCGGCACTAACATAATCGCTGTTTTACCTTCTGCTAAAGCTTCGGCAATTGTTTGTAAGTAGACTTCAGTCTTCCCACTACCAGTAATTCCTTCTAATAGAAAGGTCTTATGATCCCCGGCTTTCATTGAAGTTAAAATTTTCTCATAGGCTTGCTGTTGGCCTGGATTCAGCGCTTTCCTTTGATCTTGTTCAAATTTATGATTAGCATAGGGGTCCCGATTAACTTCAATTTCAACAATCTCTAACCAGCCTAGTTTGTGACCATCATTAATTGCCGGGCGGTTAACGCCGTAGTCAACTTGGGCTTGCTTGACAGTCATCGGCTCAGTGGCCTTCATCCCTTGGAGTAAATTAATTAAATTTTCTTTTTGAGTAGAACCTTTCCGTAAACCATGACGGGCTTCTTCTAACTGTTCAAAAGTGAAGCGAACGTGAAAGCCATTAATCGTCTTGCTCCGATTACGATTTTTAACTTCGTAACGGATATCAATTTTTTCAGCTTCTCGTAAGCGCATCAGCTCAGGGAGTTTTCCTGAAGCTACCCCTTCTTCCCAAGTAATTTCATCTAAGCCTTTAAAGACTTCATATAAAATCTCATCACTGACTTCATCGACTAGCACTAACCATTTTTGATAAGTCGCTCGCATGACACTAGGTAACATCGTTTGTAAGCACGTAATTTTAAAAGAAAAGGTTCGTTCTTTCATTTCATCTGCTAAGGCTAACATCTCTTGATTTAAAACTGGTGTTAAATCAAGGACCGAGACAATTTCTTTTAATTCATAACCGGTGTCAGTCACCTTGGACTCTTGTTCGTAAGTTGCCACAACAAAGCCTTGTACGTGACGGTTGCCTTTACCAAAGGGGACTTCTACCCGCATCCCGGTTTTAATTTGTTTTCCTAACTCACTTGGAATCAGATACGTGTATGGGGCATCTGTTTGCATTGTTGGGACATCAACAATGACTTCTGCAACGTAGACCATCTAATTCCACCTTCTTTCTTTGTCTTTTCATAATCT
The DNA here is from genome assembly GCF_003987495.1 of Vagococcus salmoninarum. Classification (GTDB taxonomy): domain Bacteria; phylum Bacillota; class Bacilli; order Lactobacillales; family Vagococcaceae; genus Vagococcus_D; species Vagococcus_D salmoninarum. Next base: position 71,408 of record NZ_NGJU01000008.1, on the reverse strand, counting down.
CTAGTTTACTAAATAATCCTTAGTTTGTCTTTAAAAGACCTTAGCTAATCAGGCCTTAACCTAAAAAATAAACAGAACGAGCAGATAGCTTGTCCTGTTTACGAGTAACTAATTAGGTTGATCTAATTTAATTTTAGCTTCTAGGTCGGCTTTCTCACGGTTACGAGCAGCCATTTTTTCTTCTTCTTTACGTTTTAATAAAGCTCTCTTTAAGTCAGGATTAGGATCCATGACGACATCCCCAGAGTCGATTTCTTCTAAGGCTTGACCAACATGTTTAACTGAATAATAATCGTCTAACATTTTAGTTGCACCGCTTTCTAATTCGTGGGCACGTTTACTAGCTAAGATCACTAGTGAATATTTTGAGTTTACTTTTTCTAACAATGAATCAATTGACGGTTTTAACATCATTTGGCCTACAACTCCTTTATCATTTTTTTATAGCGATCAATCACACGATCCACTCGTAAGTGTTCGCTCTTGATGATATCTTTAATTCGTTCAACAGCTAAGTCGACTTCATCGTTAACGACAGCATAATCGTAATGACTCATCATTTCGATTTCGTTTTTAGCGACTTCCATCCGTTCTTCAATGACTGCTATTTCATCTGTTCCCCGGCCGACAATCCGTGATTTCAGCTCAGTCAAATCTGGTGGTGTTAAAAAGATGAAGACTCCATCAGGTACTTGGTCTTTAACTTTCATCGCCCCTTGAACTTCAATTTCCAGAAAAACATCTTTGCCTTCATCTAATGTTTTTTGGACATAATCTAAAGGTGTTCCGTAGTAGTTGCCTACATATTGAGCATGCTCTAACATTCGGCCTGCTGTAATTAATTCTTCAAATTCTGTTTTTGATCGAAAGAAGTAATCGACTCCTTCAACTTCTCCTTCACGCATCTTCCGCGTGGTCATTGAAATTGAATATTCGAAGTCTGTTCCTTCGCTTTCAAATATCGCTTTTCTGACTGTCCCCTTACCTACTCCAGAAGGACCAGATAACACTATTAGCAAACCTTTTTCTGGCATGTTGTCGTCCCTTTCAATTATAGTATATCTAATTAGTTTATGCTATAAATCACTCTTCTTCAAGTTTTTTTTGGAATAATTGCCATAATCTAGGCAGATTCTCATTTTACTCGACGTTTTGGACTTGTTCACGGATTTTTTCTAAGATTGTCTTCATTTGGACAACACTTTCTTTAATTGTGATTGGCGCTGATTTTGAGCCAATCGTATTGACTTCCCGATTCATTTCTTGAATTAGAAAATCCATTTCTCTACCAATAGGGGTTTTAACTAGTAGCAACCCTTGCAGTTTCTTTATATGAATGTCTAAACGGTCAAGTTCTTCGTGAATGTCTCCTCGTTCAATTAGTAAGGTGACTTCCGTTAGTAAGCGGCTTTCGTCGACTGACTCCCCTAAAAGGTCTGTCACTTTCGCTGTCAGCTTTTGTTGATAGTCTGCTTCGTAAAGCTCTGCGGAACTGACAACCAGTGCTAGCTCTGCTTTAAAATCCGTTAAATAATTTGTTAAAAGACTAGCAATGTCTTGGCCTTCTGTTTCCCGACTCTGATTTAATTTTATTAACGCTGCTGTCATTCCCGCTAAAAAATAACTTTCTAAGTCAGGGTCTTCCTCTTGATTTTCGACAATTTCAAAAAAATCATCGTGATTGACTAAGCCATTGACGATGCTCTGAGTATCAAAAGATAAGTCTAAATAACGGCTCTCTTCCGCTTCTGTTAACTGTTTAATTAAACTATCTAAGAGGAGCCAGTTGATTCGAAGCTCTTTACTCGCCCCACTACTTTTAGTCACATAAACAGAGGTTTCAATTCGCCCTCGACTAATTTCAGCTTTGATTAATTGGCGGAGAGGCATCTCCATCACATTGTATTCTCGCGGCAATCTAATTTGAGTATCTAAAAAGCGGTGATTGACTGATTTCACTTCAAAATCAATCTGATAGGGTTCTTGAAAATAGGTCGCTTTACCAAAACCAGTCATACTTTTCATCTTTCCACACTCCTCTGTCACTCTTGCTTAAATTTTTAGTCCATGTCACTTAAAACTTTTTTTAGAGCTGCAAATTCTTCATTGCTCAAAGTGATCCCTTTGGCCATTTTCTCATGCTCTGGTGCCCAGTCCCGTAAGTCAAACTTCGGTGCTCGACCGTTCCAACTAATTAAGTTTAATTCTTTTTTCCAGCCTTTGGCGTTTTCACCTAAGACAGCAATTTCTTCGACAATTTCATAACTAAATTCTTGTGCCATACTGATGCTCCTTTATTTTTCATCTTTATTTCCTAATAAATGATTTAAAACTAACGCCGCTAAATAAGGTAAGGGGGCGATGTTCGCCATAACGTGAAAGAGATTTTCCCGCTGTTCCCCTTTTATTTTATGATACAAATAGAGAATTTGTTGTTTCTCTGTCGGTAAGGGCAGTTCTTCTAAATAAAGCCTGCTCCATTCCGGTAAAGTCAGCAACATTTTGTTCCCTGTCACTAGCTCGGTTTGACTTTTTTTCATTTTAACACAAATTTCCTGACTAAAACTTTCCACACTATATAATTGAATCGGTGACAAATTAAAGGCTTTGCCTAGATATTCTAACACGAATAAACTAACTGACTCAGCTTTTAAATCGTGAGAATACGTTTTACGGATTTTTTTCAAAAGTTCTTTTAAATAAGTAGGTAACTCAGTTTTAGCTACATGTTTACCTCTGACTTGCAACTCCTTCATTAACAAGCCATTAAACTGCTTTTGCCATTCCCCTTGGCGACTAGACTGATCTTCTTTCGTAAAACTATACCAGTAACCTTCATAGACACCGTAAGCCTTTAAGGTTTCTAAGTAACCTAATTCAATGTTCCAGTGGGAGCGGGCCCCATCGAATAATAAGACTGCCCCTAAATTCCACGGGCTACTCACCCACTTAATAGGTACTTCTGCTGGAACTAGGACTGGTTTGGTAATCCCAGGGCCTTTGACGTCAATCACAAGTAATTCTGTTGCCCCCTGGTTTAAGGCGACATCTATCGGAATATTGTTACGATATCCCCCATCAACGTAATACTTACCAGCTATTTCCGCCGCTGCCATTGCAGGAAAGAAAGAGGAAGAAGCTAACAACCACTTATGAAATTCCCCTGGTAAGCTGTCCTTTATAGAAACAACTCGTTCCTTTAAATGAGGCAATTCCGTTGTACATATATAGAATTCTTTCTCACTGTTCATCATCTTTTCTTCGTCAATCAACTCTTCAATCAATTTCTGTAAAGGTGCGGTGCTGACTCCTTGTTTTACTAAAGCTGAAAAAGTAAACCGTTGAATTGTTTTAAGTAACGTCACTGGTGAATAATCAACTTCCTCAGCAACTGTTTCAAAATCAAGAATCTGCTTCGTTTCAATCTCACGCCACATTTTTTCCGCAGCTTGATAATCCCCTTGTAAAATCAACCCACCATTTAACCCACCAACGGAAGTACCACATATCAGATCATAAGTTATCCCTAATTCTTGTAAGCCGCGCCAAGCACCTATTTGAAAAGCCCCTCGTGCGCCACCACCTGCCAAGACTAACCCTCTGCGATAATTCAGTCTTTTCGTAAACTGCCAGTCTCCCCCTGATGTCACCTGAAAACTGTAGCCTTTTGCCACTAATAAATTTTTGATATAGCCATTGACTGGTGCCAAGTTAAGCTGAAGTCTTTCACATAATTCTTCTTTAGCAAGTTTCTCAACGTGCTTTAGCCAAAAATCTAAGCCATACTTACGGCTATTTTTATGAGCTGGTACAAGCAGATTAGTTAGTAGTAAGGTCTTGCCTTCAATTAATAGACTTAAAAAGCCTAACACCTTCTCATGGCTTTCGATTTTGACTAGTTCTAAGTTAACATCTTCACGGAAAAAACTAGCATAATATTTTTGACGACTTTGACTGTTACTTAGATAAATCGGTAAAAATTGTGTCATTTCTGGTAATAAGTTTGAAACTTCCTGCAAATCAACTTTATTTAAGCGTCTTTGTCCCAATCTTATCACCTTCCTCAGCCTTTTCTTACTAACTATTATACCATAGCTACTAACCGGCTAGCTCTTACTTACTTCTCAAATCAGCCCCCTGTTATTTTATCTCGAAAAACGTTTTCAACTATTCCTAGCAGTTGACTTATGAAACAAATGTTCGGTATAATAGTATTCACAGTTATCATTTATTAACGAGGAGGTAAGCAAAATTGGCGAAAGAGAAACCTACAAATAGTGTCAAAATATTAACTAAACTAATTTCCGATTCATCTCAAAAGTTATTAGCAGCGTTTATCAACGATGACATTAAATTGTCCAAAGACAGAGACAAATTAAGAAAAAAAATTAACTTAGCCTGTTCTGAAAATTCTTTCGTTGTGATTCATATTGCTGAATCTAATGACCCTAATCAACCTTTTGAAACTGTTGCCGGAAAATTGCGTGCCAATGAAAACAACCCTGACATCATCATTTTATCTGATCAGAAAACCCAGAGCATCCGGATGATCCCTATTAATTCGATTCGTAAAATTAGTTTTTTAAAATCGAAAATTGCTAATTCAACTAAAAAACGTCAAATCACATAAAAACGTCGCCTTTTCAGGTGACGTTTTTCTTTATTCTTCTAGTACTATTTGACCAATCGCAATGCTGTCTGTATGGGAAATCGAGACGTGAACATTCCCCTTAAAAGGCGATTTAGTCACGATTGGTTCCCCTCGCTCACCTGTTAAGATTTCAATGTCTTGTAATGTTAATTTACCTATCCCAGTACCGTAAGCTTTGGAAAATGCTTCTTTACAAGCGAAACGTCCGGCTAAATACTCAACTTGTCGACGACCTTTTAAACTAGCAAATCGTTCATATTCTTTGTCAGTCAAGACCCGGTCAACAAATTTTAAGTTATCACTAATTATCTTTTCGATTCGTTCCATTTCAACGATATCAACGCCAATTCCTTTGATCACACTTATCCCTCACTTCTTTTAAAACTCATCTAACTATGAGTAATCTTACTTTTAATTATACCATCTATCTGAGAAATAAAAAAAGTGTGAATCTTAAAGATCCACACTTTTCAAACGTTTGATTACTTATTACTTGTTCTAATTACGAAATCGCGGTTAGCTTTTTTTGGCGCTGCTTTTTTGGCAGGTCCATCTTGTTTTTTGAAGTTGCCTTTTTTAGCTTCGCTACCGCCAGGTTTGTTTTTATCATCCCAACGACGACGGTCGTCACGACGTCCGCCTTGACCACCACCACGGTTGCCACCTTGGCCTCCGCCACGATTGCCACCTTGACCGCCACCACGGTTGCCGCCTTGGCCTCCGCCACGATTGCCACCACTACGGCCACGGTTTCCACCGCCACCGCCGCCACGTTTACCACCTGATGGTAACGGACGTTCTGGAGTAATTTTAACTGGTACTTCAGATGATGTTTCTTTAGCAACAGTTTTTACTAATAAGGCTGCTAAATCTTCAGCAGAATATTCACTTAACAAATCTTCAGCAGTTTTTTGGTATTCTTCAAGACCATTAGCTGCCATTTGTGTTTGAATTGATTCAATTGCTGCACCGATTTGTCCTTGGATTGCTTCTTTTTGAGTTGGTGGACGTAAAGGTGTCATTTTTTTCTTAGTTAAGTTTTCAATTGTGTGTAAGTAGCTCATTTCGTTTGGAGTCACGAAAGTTACTGACATACCGTCATTTCCAGCACGTCCAGTTCTACCAATACGGTGAACATAGCTTTCTGGATCTTGTGGAATATCGTAGTTGTAAACGTGTGTTACTCCTGAAATATCTAAGCCACGAGCGGCAACGTCTGTTGCTACTAAGATGTCTAATTGACCACCTTTGAACGAACGTAAAACGCTCATCCGTTTTTGTTGTGATAAATCGCCATGAATTCCTTCAGCTTTATAGCCACGTAATTCTAAACCACGAGCTAATTCATCAACACGACGTTTCGTACGACCAAAAACAATTGTTAATTCTGGTGTTTGAACATCTAATAAACGAGTCATAATATCGAATTTTTCGAAGTCTTTACTACGAACATAATATTGATCAATTAAGTTAGAACTTAATTCTGTCGCTTTAATAGCAACGTGTTCTGGATTTTCCATGAATTTAACACCAATGCGTTTGATTTGATCAGGCATTGTTGCTGAGAATAACAGTGTTTGTCTGTTAGCAGGTGTTTTAGAGATAATCTTTTCGATATCTTCTAAGAATCCCATGTTTAACATTTCATCAGCTTCATCTAAAACTAATGTTTCAACTGTTTCTAATTTCAATGTTTTACGGTTGATATGGTCAATTAAACGACCAGGTGTTCCAACAACAATGTGTGGACCATCTTTAAGGGCGCGAATTTGACGGCCGATATCTGCTCCACCGTAAACGACTTGAACTTTAATGCGTTTGTCTTTTCCTAAACGGAATAATTCTTCTTGTGTTTGAATCGCTAACTCACGAGTAGGCGCGATTACTAGCCCTTGAACCATACGTTTTGATGGGTCAATTTTTTGTAACATAGGTAGCCCAAAGGCAGCTGTTTTACCAGTTCCTGTTTGAGCTTGTCCAATGACGTCTTTTCCTTCTAATGCTAAAGGAATTGTCCCAGCTTGGACTGGTGTGGCTTCCTCAAACCCTGCGCGTTTTACAGCTTCTAATAACTCTGGTGCTAAACCTAATTCTTCAAATTTCAAATGATATCCTCCTAATTTTTGTGAACCTATTCGGCTAACAAAAATTATCCGGTAACTGTTATCTCTAAGTCGCTTCGCTTCCTAAGAATAATAGTCCTCCTTAATTTTTGTTTTACCGATGTCTGCTTATTCTGTGTTACTTGTTCGGTTTACAGAAATCTTCCGGAACCCCTAGCTCTACGCAATAAATTGCTAGAATAGCGGTGTCCTTAAGTTTTGTTTGCCGATCTATCTATTTTTTGATAAGTTAGTCGAAACTAATTTATCTATGCTTCTTTTTCCGATGCAACCTTGAATTAGTAATGACTCACTGAGTCTTTAAACTAATTTGTCTATGCGTCTGTTCTTGACTATCATTCGTTAATTATTAGTTAACCTAATCAATTGTTAGAATAATCGTCACGCAAAGCGTTGCAACTTTATTCCAACTATATTTATCTATCATCTAACAACAGTCGCAACTGTGCCTCGTAATTGCCCACATCCGTCCTAGTATACCATAGAACAGATTGCTTTACAATGTAAACTAGCTTTTGTTTTCAGTTAATTTTTCAACAATTTCAATTAGTTTCATACTATTGCTCCCTTTTAGGACAATCATATCTGTTGATTGTAGCCCTTCAAGAACTTTAGTTATCAACTCCCCTTTAGCATCCAGGTCATAATGAGACACTTGCCCTTTCGGGTATTTCAAGCTTAACTTTTTGAATAAAGCCTTCATTTGCGGACCAAATAAAAATACTTCTTGAATTTTTTCTGGATCTAAATGCTCTGCCATTTTTTCATGTAAACTTTGTGAAGAATCACCTAATTCACCCATATCAGCTAACACAGCATATTTACGACCGCTACTTGGCAACTGACTAAAAGTATCTAAAACTAAAGACATGGCCGTTGGGTTAGCATTATAGACATCACTTAAAATTTCCGCACCATTCGCCGCTACTAACCACTCTGTTCGACTTTTTGTTAAATCCAACTCAGCCAAACCAGTGGCCATCTTCCCAATCTCCATCTCAAAATAGCTACCGATTGCTAAAGCAATTAAGGCATTATTAACATTATATTGACCTAAAACGGGAATCACAAACTGACTGTTTTGATAGTTAGGAACATTAAAAGTCGTCTCTACTTTAGTTTCTGCGGTGATTTGGGCACTTAGATTATTTTTCTGACTAGGCCCAAAAGTAAGAACCTTTTGAGAAACTTGTTCTAATAATGGCTTCAATAAAGGTTCCTCACCTGGGACAACTAGCAAGCCCCCTGCTTTTAAGCCACTAACAATTTCCATCTTAGCTTTGGCGATCCCAGCTCGGCTGCCTAAAAACTCCATATGTGATTCACCAATCATCGTAATCGCTGCCACATCAGGTTGAGCAATCTGACTTAACACTTCTATTTCTCCAAAGTGATCCATGCCCATTTCTAAAACTAACATTTCTGTTGTCATAGGCATTGATAAGATCGTATAAGGCAAGCCAATGTGATTATTATAATTGCCTTGGGTTTTGTATGTTTCAAATTGTTGGCCTAAGACACTGGCAACCATATCTTTAGTCGTTGTTTTACCATTACTCCCTGTAATGCCAATCACTTTTGGTTGAACGACACTTAAAAAATACATGGCAATTTTTTGCATCGCTATTAACGTATCTTCAACGACTAAGATTGGAAAGTTTGCCCTTGCCGGCGCTACTTCTTTCTGCCATAAACTCACACTAGCCCCTGACTCAATCGCCACTTCTAGAAATTCATGGCCGTCCCGGTTCCCACCTTGGAGTGGCACAAACAAACTGTTCTTAACAATTTTACGCGTATCAAATTCGACGTGTTCAACGACAACATCAGCCCATTGTTGCCAATCATTTTCCGCCTTAACGACCTTTGCTAATTCACTTACTAATAGTTTCATGCTCTTCTTCATCCTTTACACAATAAAAGCCGAACACAAAAGGTTCAGCTTCTAGTAGTTTAATTATAATCTAACGATAAAGCTTGTTTTTGTTGATGACGTATTAAACCAAGTTGAATAAGTTCTTCAATTAAATCGCCGTACTTAATTCCCATCTCTTCCCAAAGTAATGGGTACATACTAAAAGGCGTAAAACCTGGCATTGTATTTAATTCATTTAAAAAGAGTTCATTGTTACTCGTTAAGAAGAAATCACAACGGCTTAAGCCACTGCCATCAAGGGCTAGGTAAGCTTGTTTTGCGTACTTACGAGCTTTTTCATGAATCTCTTCAGGGATTTCAGCTGGAATTTGTAACGTCACACTATTATCTAAATACTTCGATTCATAGTCGTAAAAATCAACGGTTTTAACAATTTCACCAGCAACTGTCGTCCGTACTTCTTCATTTCCTAAGACGGCAATTTCAATTTCCCGGGCTTCAATTCCTTGTTCGACAACGACACGTTGGTCAAATGAGAAAGCTTCATTGATCGCGGCTTCTAACTCTTCCCGACTTTCAGCTTTATTAATTCCAACACTTGACCCCATATTAGCTGGTTTCACAAACATCGGAAACACTAAAGAACCTTCACATTGGGCGAAGACTTCTGTCGGCTCTTCATTCCACTTAGTTTTCATCACTGACACATATGGTACTTGAGGAATTCCAATTTGTTGTAAAATATATTTAGTCATAATTTTATCCATGCCACAGGCGCTGGCTAACACACCGGCCCCGACATAAGGTATATCGAGAATTTCTAGTAAGCCTTGAATTGTTCCATCTTCCCCATTAGGTCCATGTAAAATCGGAAAAACAATACTATCCTCTTCTTTAATATCACTAGGATTAATGATTGTCGCATTTTCTGGTGTCAAATGCAGTTCTTCCTGGGCTTTAGGTGCAGCAGTGAAAATCGAGCCTTTCAACCATTGCCCTGCTTTTGTGATATATATTGGTTGAACATCATAATACTCATAATAAAAAGCTTGTAACATTGAATATGTCGATAAAATCGAAATATCATGTTCAGCACTTTTTCCCCCATAAATTGCAATGATTTTCAAATGTACTCCTCCTCAATCTTTTCCTGAACAGTTTTATTGTAAGTTATCATCCTAATCGTTATCACTAATTTAGTCAATATTTTTAACGACTTCTTGTTTATTATACCAATTAATCACAATAAAAAAAAGTCTAAGAATTTTTTCCTTAGACTTGTCTTAAATTTGGTAACAACTCCCACTCTTCTTGCTCGACACTCCAACGACTGTCAGAGATATGATAAGTGATTGTGCCAATTTGATCTTCTTTATTGTATTTGCGGCCCTCAATATTTTTCATTTGATCTTCAACGACATAAACAGGTATTTCAAAAGTATCTGAGCCTCTTTCATGATAACAACTGCTTAAAACGACACCTTCCTGAAAGACTGTTCGTAAATCCTTCATCATCTGAGGTGGTAGTTTCGCAACAGCGATTGCTGGTTTAAAAAAAGATTTCTTTTCATTGATACGTTCATGAACAATCATTTCAAGTTTAGTTGCTAACAAGTGGTAGAAGTTATCTAAGTTACGATAAAAGATTTTACTCATACCATCTTTCTTTTCAAAGTAAACAAAATTGTTTTGTAATTTATAGAAAAAGGGCGAGTGTAACTGTGAGGCCACATGTCCAAAATATAACAACTCGGCAATTTCCATTGGCGTTAGTTGTTGTAGGAAATGAGTATCTTTAAAATCAATCCATTTTAAACTACTGTCTTTTTTTGTTCCTTGCGACTCAAAAAAACTATTAACATCGGTAGTGCCACGAATCATTTTTAAGCCAGTATGAGGTTCAAATTCACCTGCAACAGCGTTAGGTTCCAAAAGTAAAATATTTTGAGGGTTGTCAAAATTGGACCGGTTAAAATCTGTTATATTTAACCCTTTGGCCATCACGGAATTACTGATAGTATCCAAATGTATGTAAATATAAGCCACTGCCAATTTAAGTCACCTCTTCCTCTAAATCTCTCTTATTCCATTCTACCCCATTTTGCTTTTAAAATGGGGCAATACTTGTTTAAATTTTGATTACATTCTAAGTCTTTTTCATCCCTATTAGACACACGACTGTAATATTCCTATCTTAATAATTTTTTGAAACTTTTCCATTGAGTAATTCTCTATGTTATTATATGATAGGTCTATAGAGGAGGATCTCTCATGTCAAACAAAAAACGTTCACAAAAAGCACGAACTAAAAAAAAATCAACTTTAAAAAATAAATTAATCAACGTCTTATTGACCTTAATGCTAATCCTTGGTCTCGCCCTAGTTTTTAACGGTCAAATCAAGAATTTTCTAGTCCGCTGGATGTCTAATCACAACCGGATTGAAAATGTCACAAAAGAAGACATTCAATCAAATTTAGCCAAAGAGGCTGACTTTGATTTCGATGCTGTCATTTCTTTAGATTTTGAAACCGTGGCAAAAGCCCGCTTGTATCAAGATCAACTTTATGTCGTTGGTGGGATTGCAATTCCTGAAGTTGGCCTTAACTTACCGATTTTTAAAGGTGTTTCCAACTACTCTTTATCCGCTGGAGCTGGCACGATGAAAGAAGATCAAAAGATGGGGGAAGGCAATTACGCCTTAGCTAGTCATAATATGAATGACCATCGTCTGCTCTTCGGTCCTTTAATGGATATCCCAGACCCTTCTATTGAGACGCCTATGTATATAACTGACTTAGAGTACATTTATGAATATAAAGTCACAGTCAAAAAATACATTGACCCTCGTCACGGCGAAATCATTGATGACGTTCCTGACAAAAAAATGATTACCTTGGTCACTTGTGATTATTCTGGTAATGAACGTCTGATTATTCAAGGGGAGCTTGTCAAAAAAGTTTCTACAAAAAAAGCTTCCGATCAAATGATCAAAGCTTTCGATTTAGAAAAAAATTCTTTCTATTAGACTAACACGTTTCGGTTTGACCGAAACGTGTTATTTTTTTATTTAATTTTTGCTAACCAAGCTTCTGAGCCGGCTTTTACTAATTGATAAGTTAACTCAAAGTCCCCAGTATAGTATGGATCTGGCACTTCCTCGTACTCACTTTCAGGTAGAACTTCTAAAAATAAGTGGACTTTACTCCCTAAGCCTGCTGGCGCCAGCCCTAAAAGATCTTTGACATTTTGACGATCCATGGCAATGATGTAATCATAGTCTGTAAAATCAGCAGTTGTGATTTGTTCCGCCACCATGTTCTCATAACTAATTCCGTAGCTATCAAGTTGTTGACGGGTCCCTTCATGGGGGATTTTACCAACTTGGATATGACTCGTTCCCCGGGATTGAACACTTAATTCCTCAACTAACCCGGCTTCCTTAATTAACTGCCTTAAAACGGCTTCAGCCATTGGCGACCGACAAATATTTCCTAAACACACGATTAAGATTTTTTTCACTTAACTTTCCTCCAAGAGCTCAATCAACGCTTGCATAAAATTATCGCGATTGGCTTGTTTAAATTTTTTAGGTCCTTTAGTCCGTTGGCCACTTTTACGCATTTGCGCACCATGATAACGGGACTCCAACATTTGACCGATATTGTTCTGGGTATACTCATAACCAAGGTGATGTAAAATCCGAACACCTTTACTTAAGACTAATGAGGCTAAGCCATAATCTTGAGTAATTAAGAGATCGCCCCTTTTAACTAAACTGACTAGTTTAAAATCAGCTGAATCACTGCCTTCATCGACATAGACGACAGTAACATTCTTTGGCAGTTCTTTATTACTATGATGGGAAATACTTGTCACTAATGTCACTAGCATCCCTCTTTTTAAAGCTTCTTCATAGATAATTTCTTTAACTGGACAGGCATCTCCATCAATAAATATCTGCATATTTCCCCTGCTTTCTGTTTTTAGCCAAAATAAAAAGCCCTTAACTAGGCTAGTTATTTTGCGTATCGTTTAGAGGAAATTATAAAAATTCAACTTCCACTGTGTGAGTTAAGATGTCAGTGTAACTATATGAAACACGTTCAAAAGAATTCTCATCTTGGTCTAAATCCACAACAAAAACAGCTGGGTAAGTTTCAGTCAACGTTCCGCGATGTTCTGTTTGGCGCTTACGACCTGTCTGAGCGACTAACATAATCTTACTTCCGATGCGATCTTCCATCTTCTTTTTAATTGTTGATAATGTTGTTGGCATCCAATTCACCTCTACGCAAATACTAACACACTTTCTAAAATTTTACAAGTTTATCATAAAATAAAGGACAATGCAACGTTTATTAATATATTTTTATTTTTTCTGAACAACTTTTAATCGAAGCTAATTATTTGAGCAACCCCTGTTACTCCTCTTAACTCTTTTAATAATCCTTTATTTTTCGAAACTCTTTTTTGAATTTCACTCTAATCCGACTAAGGCCATTTTTGACTTTATTTATTGAACAGCACTTAATTTCAGCAATTTCAGTAATCCCTCGACCTTTTAAATATAATTCTAAAATCCCACTTTCAAAGGAAGACAATAAATCACTAAATTCCTTTAAAGCTTCCCTGATCATAATATATTGAATAAATAAGTTTCGTTGCTCACCTTCATGATTTAAACAGTCTTCGCCACTTTCAATTATCCGTTGTTCTAAAGACGTACTCATTAAAGTCCCTTGGCGTTTGGCAGCCCCTTGTTTTCGTAACAAACTAACAATGTGGCGTTCCAAATTAATCCGAAAAAAACTACCAATCGTAATGCCTCTTGCTTTATCAAAGCGTTGCAAGGACAGAAAAAAAATAATTCGAGCTTCTTGATGCCAGTCGTCTTGGTCTAAATCTTTCAAAAAAAACTTTTGCTGTATTTTAAAGACTACCGGTTGGTATTGCTGATACAAGTTGCGAAAAGCTTCAGACTCACCATTTTTCGCGGCTAAAAAGAGTCGGTCCTCCTCTGTCATACGATTCCTCCTTATCAGTTCCCTGAGCTAGCTGACCTTAGGATTCGATCGTAACATATTCATTTTTTCATAAAAAGAGAACCTGAGTTCCTTTTCTTATTGATCTGAAAGATCATTTAGCAAAGTCTCAAGTTCTGTTAGTTGGTTTAAATTCCAAGTGCCACTGCGACGGTAATTTTGATATTTAAAATCTAGTGTGTCTTGCTTAATTTTCATCTTAGTTAGTTGAATGTCTTTCCATAATTCGTTAGCAGACTTCCTTAAAGCCCCTTTAGAGAAGACTAACCATTGTTCTGCTAAGTCGCTTGTAGCAACAGTGACTTGCGTTAGACGGGACATCTTAGCACTAGTTTCTCGTTCGATATAACTATCAGCTGTTTCTTCTTTTTTAGTGAAGACAACTTTTAAATCGAATTTTTTATATTCTTGCTGCACACCAGGGACAAATTGAGCGTCAAATACTACTGTTACTTCAATGCCTTCATATTTAGCATAGTTAGATAATTTAAATAGTAGCAAGTCTCGAGAAGCTTCTAGTTTTTCTTGATTTTTAAGCTTGACTAGCTCTGGCCAAGCGCCGATCATATTATAACCATCGACTAATAGTATTTGTCGTTTCAATTTATCACCTCCTTTAAGCGTTACAGTTTCTTAGTTTCTTTTTCTAAAGACTTCGTACATTAACAAACCAGCTGCTACGCCAGCGTTTAAACTTTGGACATGACCAACCATCGGAATGGCTAACATTTCATCCACTTCTTTTTTCAAAATTGGTGACATGCCTTTGCCTTCGTTACCAATAATTAACGCAATCGAACCACTCACATTCCACTGACGATAGTCTTGACCATCCATGTCTGTACCGAAAATCCAAAACTGATTGTCTTTTAAGATTTGGACCGCATTCTTCATATTGGTTGCTCGAGCGACGGGAATATGTTCCACCGCTCCAGTTGACGTTTTACTCACGATTGATGTGATTCCCACAGCTCGATGTTTAGGAATAATCACGCCATCAACACCCGTTGCATCAGCTGTTCTTAAAATTGAACCAAAGTTATGAGGGTCTTCAATCCCATCTAAAATTAAAAAGAAAGGCTCTTCTTTTTGCTCTTTAGCTTGAGTAATCAGTGCTTCTACTGTTAAATACTCATGGGGCGTAATTCCTAGAACTGCTCCTTGGTGAACACCACCACCAATTAATTTATCTAATTTAGTTTTAGGCGCCCAAGAAATCGGCACTGAAAATTCAGTTGCTAAGTCTTTTAGCTCTTGAATTTTCGGTCCACTTAAATCTTCTTGTAAAAATAACTTATTGCCGCGGTTATTTTTTAAAGATTCTACTACAGCATGACGACCAAAGACGAAATCTTCATTGACTTCTTCCACTTCAGCTAACTCATTAGGACTTTCGTATCCTGTTTGCGGTTTACGGTTTTTATTGTTGTGATTTGGGCGTTTATTCGTTTTCCACGAATTATTTGCCCCTTTTTGATTATTGGCCATCTTGTTGTTCCCCTACTTTCTTAATACACCAAGCAACTAATTCTTCTAAGCGTGGTTTTTGTTCTGTTAAATGCAAGAAGCCAAACAGCGCTTCAAAGCCAGTTGAAATCCGGTATGTGGTGATATCAGCATTTTTAGCTGACGTATGACTTTTAGCATTCCGACCTCGTTTATACATCGTCAGTTCTTCTTCTGACAAGCAGTCGGCTTTTAGCATTTCTTTCATTAAATAAGACTGCCCTTTAGCTGACACATAGTGAGTTGCTTGGCGATGTAACATGTTTGGTTTCGTATGACCTTGGCGAATTAAATAATCGCGAATATAAATTTCATAAATCGCATCTCCAACATAGGCCAAAGCCAAACCGTTTAATAGTTTAAAATCTTGATTTTCACTCATTAGCTACGTCTCCATCTCGTTCCTTGAGGAGTATCTTCTAAGACAATCCCTTGTTCTTTTAATATATCACGAATTTCATCACTTCTGGCAAAATCTTTATTACTGCGAGCCGTTTCACGCTCAATCATTAGTTGATCGATGGCTTCATCGACTAATTGGCCGCCTTGACTTAATTCAATTCCAAAAATAGCTAACCAAGTTTCTAATAATGCTAAGGTCTTGGCAATCACGACTTCTGAGACTGACTTTGCTTCACTGTAAGTATTTGCCCATTTAACAACTTGATAAACGACAGTCAAGCCATTAGCGACATTGAAGTCATCATCCATGGCAGTTACAAAGGCTGTTTCAAACTCTCCTAAAGTAGTTAAACGTTCTTCTTCAGCTGTCGTTAAGCCCTCATTATGACTGTTTTTTTGTCTAAATGTTAAATTGTCATAGGCTGTTTTGATTTTCTCTAAGTTAGTTTTTGCTTCATTAAGCGTGCCTTCATTAAAAGGTATTGGTCGGCGGTACTGGGTCGTTCCTAAAGCAAACCGAATGACTTGAGGGTCATTATTAGCAATAAAATCATGGGCGGTTACAAAGTTCCCAAGGGATTTACTCATCTTTTCACCTGACTCACCTACGGTTAAATAACCGTTGTGCATCCAGTAGTTAGCAAATGTTTTACCTGTTTTGGCTTCACTTTGGGCGATTTCATTTTCATGGTGGGGAAACTCTAAATCTTGGCCGCCAGCATGAATATCAATCGTTTCACCTAGTAAGTCCGTTGCCATAACCGAACATTCAATATGCCAGCCTGGTCGTCCTGCGCCCCAAGGTGAGTCCCAGAAAATCTCATCTTTTTTAGCAGATTTCCATAAGGCAAAATCTAAGGGGTCGGCTTTTTTAGCAGATTCTTCGCCAGTCCGATTACTGGCACCGACTTCTAGCTCATCAATCGATTGATCACTTAATTTACCATAGCCTTGAAATTTACGGGTACGGTAATAGACGTCTCCTTGTGATTCGTAAGCATAATCTTTTTCGATTAACTTGTCAATAAAATCAATGATTTCTGGAATATAATCAACAACTTGAGGATGGGTACAAGCTTTTTTGACATTTAGTGCGGCGGTATCTTCATGAAACGCCTCAATAAATTCAGCTGCCAAAGCTTCTGGTGTTATCTCCCGTTCTTTCGCTGTTCTAATAATTTTATCATCAACATCCGTAAAGTTGGAAACGTAGTTAACGTCATAACCTCGGTATTCTAAATACTTACGAACGGTATCAAAAGCAATCGTACTGCGGGCATTACCGATATGGATATAATTATAAACAGTCGGACCACAGACATACATCTTAACTTTCCCAGCTTCTAACGGAACAAAGGTTTCTTTTTCTCGAGTCAATGTATTATAAATTTTTATCATTTTTCTTCACTCCTTATAACTTGCAATCCAGGGGTTTCAATTTTTACGACTTTGGCGGGAATACCTACAGCAGTCCCATAGGCAGGGACATCTTTGAGGACAACTGCTGCTGCTCCAATTTTAGCATATTCACCAATCGTAATTGGACCTAAAATTTGGCTATGGGCTGACAACAGTGCCCCTTTAGCAATCGTCGGATGCCGCTTACCAACTTCTTTACCCGTTCCCCCTAATGTAACACCGTGAAAAATCACGACATCATCACCAACTTCGGCGGTTTCGCCAATCACAACTCCCATGCCGTGGTCAATAAACACCCGCCGGCCAATCCTTGCTCCCGGATGAATTTCCACCCCGGTTAAAAAGCGCCAAAAATGGGCATTTATTCGTGCTAATAATTTGAGTTGATGGCAATACAAAAAATGAGACACGCGATGGGCCCAGAGTGCATGTAACCCTGGATAAGTCAAAACAACTTCTAGAGTCCTGCCAGCTGCTGGATCATTGTCTTTCACCGCTTGGATATCTTCCCTCAGTTTACTCATTCTTAATTCACCTCTCTTTACTATCTCACTGATTACTCTGTATATTGATGCGCAATAAATTGACCTGACAAGTACTCACCTAAATAAATATCTTTCAATTCTAGTTTTTCTTGCTGTAACAATTCTGCTACCCACTTATCGTCTTTATCGATAATCTCAAGAACATCATTATTAATTTGCCCTTCTAAAATTAATGGGTATTTGACATTTTCCTCGCCGTATTGACTAATTGTTAACTGGCCATTTTGCTCTAAAATACCTTTATGGACTTTACTAAATTCATAAATCCCCGCTGAGCGTAGTTTAAAACTTAAATCATTAGCAGATATCCCTTGGCGCATACACTCATTAACTAATATTTTCCCTTTATAAATCAATGTTACCGGCTTACCATCTATTAAACGCTTAGCAAAGCGATTATGATTTTTAATAAATTTAATACTTAATACTAAAAAGGTCCAAATAACTAAAACTAGAAAGAACTGTAGGACCGTAATATCATTATTGTAAATCACGCCACCAATAATGCCACCTAACACATAATTTTGAACTTGATCCATCGCTGATGTCGGTGCTAGATTACCTTTTCCCATCAAATTAATTTGCAATATTAAACATAAAATACCTAGTGATAATTTTACGATAATCCCTGTATACATTATGCTTCCTCCTCACTTATCAATAATGACAATTTCCGGATTAATTAAATTAATTTCTTTCAGTTCGTATGCCGTAAAATTATTGTTAAAAATAACTTTGTAGTATTTGTCTCGGATTTCTACAATCAAATTTTCATTCAACGTTCCTTGGTTCACTCTTAACTCTTCTTTCGCTACTTTTTCCGAGCGACTCAAACTATCTAAAAAATTAACAACTTGAGAAGATTGACTGACACTATTTTTACTTTGAGTGTAATCGGTGTACTGGATCCCGATAAAGAAGATCACTGCTAATAGTAGTAAAATAATTAAATCACGATATTTTGCTTCAAAGCGATGCCTTAAGTACTGAAATCCTAAGAACAAAATACTTAATAATAGCACTAAAATAATAACATATTTAAAAAATGGATTTAAATTTGTTTGATTTTCCCAATAATTGTAGGTGTAAAATGACACTTCGACTCACTCCTCTGACCTAAAATAAAAAACGTCCTTCTCTAGCTAATCCTAGAAAAAGACGTTTTGAGACGTGGTTCCACTTTTTTTCGTAAGGAAATTTCCTTACCTCGAACAAATAACGGCGTCACCCGTTTTTAGCTAATGAAAGAATGACTTCTTTTTTCGCTAAAACCACTCAAAGAGGCATTTCAAGGTCATCGCCATCTGTTCTCAGCTGCCACAGACTCTCTGGAGACGATTAACACTTTACTTGTTCTTATCAACGTGTTTTTTAGTTTAATGCTTTATTTAAATGATCAATGGTTTTTTCTTTACCTAAAAGGACAATCGTATCTCCTAGTTCAGGTCCGTGCATCTCGCCTGAAACAGCGACGCGGATTGGCATAAATAAGTTTTTACCTTTAACACCAGTTGCTTGTTGAACTGCTTTAATTCCTGCTTTGATTGCCGGAACATCAAAGTCAGTCATGTTTTCAACTTCTGTCTTAAACGCTGCTAAAACAGTTGGAACAGTTTCCCCAGCTAAGACTTCTTGCGCTTCCCCAGCAACAACTGGATGCTCTCCGAAGAATAATTCTGACAATTCAACAATTTCCCCTGCAAAACTCATTTGCGGTTGGTACAAACTAACAAGTTTCGTAACCCATGCTAATTTATCAGCATCAGGATTCGCTTCAACTTTACCAGCCTCAACTAAGAAAGGTAAACACATTGCTGTTAATTGGTCTAAGTCCATGACTTTAATGTATTGGTTGTTGATCCAGCCTAATTTTTTACCATCAAAAGCCGCTGGTGATTTACTTAAACGATCAGCGTCAAACATTTCAATGATTTGGGCTGGTGAGAAGATTTCTTCTTCCCCAACTGGTGACCAACCTAATAAAGCAATAAAGTTAAACATTGCTTCTGGTAAGTAACCTAAATCACGGTATTGCTCGATAAATTGTAAAATCGCTTCGTCACGTTTACTTAATTTTTTACCTGTTTCACTGTTAATAATTAAGGTCATGTGACCAAAGGTTGGAGCTTCCCAACCGAAAGCATCGTAAATCATTAATTGTTTTGGTGTATTAGCAATATGGTCGTCCCCACGTAAAACGTGTGAAATTTCCATCATATGGTCATCAACAACTACGGCAAAGTTGTAAGTTGGCATACCGTCACGTTTTAAAATGACGAAGTCGCCACCAGTACTATCTGATTCAAAAGTTATTTCACCTTTAACTAAGTCATTGAAAGCTAATTCTTTATTTTTAGGAACGCGGAAACGGACAACATGCTCCCGACCTTCAGCTTCAAAAGCCGCTTGTTCATCGGCTGTTAAGTTAGCACACATGCCATTGTAATGAGGCATTTCGCCACGAGCTTTTTGGCCTTCCCGGACAGCTTCTAATTCTTCTTCAGTTGCGTAACATTTGTATGCTAAGTTGCTAGCTAATAATTGATCCACTAAAGGTAAATAAATCTCTTTCCGCTCTGATTGGCGGTAAGGACCGTATTTTCCTGGATTTTCTGGCCCTTCGACCCAGTCGATTCCTAACCATGATAGATTATCTAGTTGGCTTTTTTCGCCGCCTTCAATATTACGTTTTAAGTCTGTGTCCTCAATCCGGATAATAAATTCTCCCTCATGATGTTTTGCATATAAGTAGTTAAATAATGCTGTTCGAGCATTCCCAATGTGTAAATGCCCAGTTGGACTTGGTGCATAACGCACGCGTACTTTTTTCGTCATCTTCATAGCCTCTTTCTATTTTTGCGTCTTTAGTAATACAACAGCCAACGCCCCAATGCCTTCTTCACGACCGATAAAACCCATTGTCTCCATCGTTGTCGCCTTCAGATTGATTTGTTGAGCTGATAGTTCACACGCTTCACTAATATTGTTTTTCATTGCTGAAATATATGGTAGCATTTTCGGCCGTTCTGCTAAAATTGTACAATCGAGATTGCCAATCGTATAACCTTGCGCTTTAACTGCCTGCCATGCTCCTCTTAATAATACCATAGAATCAGCATTTAAATACTGTTGATCTGTATCTGGATACATTTTCCCGATGTCACCTAAGCCAGCTGCCCCTAATAAAGCATCTGTAATTGCATGAAGTAAGACATCTGCATCCGAATGACCTAATAAGCCCTTATTAAAAGGTAAGGTCACTCCACCGATAATACAGGGGCGATTAGGCACTAACTGATGAACATCAAAGCCTTGACCAATTCGCACTGCTAACACCTCCACACTTAAATCATTTAAACTGACTTTTCACAGCCCTTTTTGCCACTTATTAAGGCTTCACCTAAGATTAAATCTTCTGGTGTTGTTAATTTAATATTTTCTTGGCTCCCTAGGACTAAAGAAATCTCACGCTGAGAATATGCTTCCATTAACGAGGCATCGTCAGTACCAAGAAAATGACTGCTTTGAGCCTGCTTATGAGCAGCTAATAGCTCTTCTGCGATAAAGCCTTGAGGTGTTTGGATTTGCCATAAAGGATCCCGTGGGATAGTTTTTTCAACCTTACCATTGACAACCTTTTTAATCGTGTCTTTCACTGGCATTCCAACAATGGCCGCCTTAGAGACTTCTAGTTCGGCGTAAGTATTTTCAAGGATTTTTGCACTGACAAAAGGTCTGGCTCCGTCATGAACCATCACATAATTTGATAAATCATTAAGATGCAACAGACCTTGGTAAACACTGTCTTGCCGTTCCTTACCACCACTAACTAATTTGACTAGTTTCTTACGGTCACTAAAATAGGTCTCAAGAACTTCTTCTAACAGCTTCTTTTCATCCTCTTTGACTACGAGAATAATCTGTTCACACTGACTGTCTGCTAAAAAGCGTTCTAAACTATAAGCAATCACTGGTTTATCATAAAAATGTAAAAGGATTTTATTGCGAGAGGCTAACATTCGGCGACCTTGACCGGCTGCCAAAAGAATTACTTCATAAGACATGTTTCTCCCCCTACTAATGCTTACTTTTTCTTTTTAGCATGACCTTGATCGGCTTTTGCTTCATTGATCCCTCGTTGCGCATGGACTGGTTTAGCAAAGATCATCCGCCCCGCAGCGGTTTGTAAAGCACTTGTGACAACAACATCTAACTGTTGGTTCATGTAATGTTGACCGTCTTCAACGACAATCATCGTGCCATCGTCTAAGTAAGCCACCCCTTGTTGACGTTCCGTCCCATCTTTAACGACTAAGACGTGCATCGTTTCGCCAGGAATCACGACTGGTTTAACAGCATTAGCTAAGGCGTTAATATTTAAGACTGGAACATTTTGAAATTCCGCGACTTTATTTAAGTTAAAGTCATTAGTTACGACAACACCGTCTAATAATTTAGCTAATTTAATTAATTTACTATCAACTTCTGCGATGTCTTCAAAATCACCTTCGTACATCTCAACTTGAACACTTTCTTCTTTTTGTAGAGCATTCAAAATATCTAAGCCTCGACGTCCACGAACCCGTTTCAAACTATCACCAGAATCAGCAATGTATTGTAACTCATAAAGGACGAAATTCGGGATTAACAAGACCCCTTCGATAAAGCCAGTTTTAGCTACATCATGAATTCGACCATCGATAATAACACTTGTGTCTAAAATTTTATATTTACGGAACGTATCGTCTACTTTACGCTCTAAAACATCTTCCGCATTCTTTTTATTTTTTGGTCCTAAGATTTTTTTCCATTCCTCTTGACGAGTTGTCCCTACTCGGTAACCTAAGTAAGCTAAGACTAACATAATTGCAATTGGAATAATGTTACTAACAACTGCTAAATCTGAGTTAAACAGAGGGATTGATACTAAGACTCCTAATGACAATCCAATCGCTGTTCCGATTGTCCCGAATAAAAGAAAAGTTAAACTTTTACCACTCAATGTTTGTTCCGCTTTTTTCATTGCAGATAAGACATATTTACTAATCGCCAACGATATAATAAGAAAAATAATTGCTCCAATAAGGCCATTTGTAAAATAGTTGTTTACGACGCTATTATGTTCCATCTCAAACACTGCCCAGGCTTGCGGCATGAATGTTACTCCTAAACTTAAACCTAGTAAAACCATAAATACTGAAAATATTTTTTTCTCCAAGCTTGTCGCCTCCTTCTAATATTTTATCTCATTAACTTTCAGTCACTGTGTGTCGCAACTGAAAGTTAAATCTTAAGTGAAAATTTTACGTAATGCTTCGCCAATTGTGGCAACTCCAACAATCTTAATGCCTGTTGGCGGCTCCCATCCATGGAGATTATTCTTCGGAACATAAATCTTTTTAAATCCTAGTTTTTTAGCTTCGCCAACTCGTTGCTCAATCCGACTTACTCGGCGAATTTCACCAGTCAAACCAATTTCCCCGATAAAACACTCATCAGGCTTAGTACCATTTTCCTTGTAACTCGAGGCAATGGCAACGGCTATCGCTAAATCAATGGCTGGTTCATCTAACTTCACACCACCAGCGGCTTTTAAGTAGGCATCTTGATTTTGTAATAAAAGTCCAGCTCGTTTTTCTAGGACTGCCATAATTAAAGACACCCGGTTATAGTCTAAACCTGTTGACGTTCTTTTAGCATTACCGAACAGACTTGGCGTGACTAAAGATTGAACTTCAACTAAAATCGGCCGCGTCCCTTCCATTGAAACAACAATCGCTGAACCAGTCGCCCCATCGATTCGTTCTTCAAGAAAGACTTCGGAAGGATTATTCACTTCAACTAAGCCTTTTTCTTTCATTTCAAAAATGCCAATCTCATTTGTTGAACCAAAACGATTTTTCACGGCTCGTAAAATTCTAAAAGTATGATGGCGATCCCCTTCAAAATAAAGGACGGTATCAACCATGTGTTCTAACATCCGCGGTCCTGCCAGTGAGCCTTCTTTCGTCACATGACCAACAATAAAGATGGCGATACCGTTGGTTTTAGCAATTTGCATTAATTCCGCAGTAGTTTCGCGAACTTGGCTAACACTACCTGTAGCACTGCTGATTTCCGGCTGCATCATTGTTTGAATTGAATCAATAATCACATAATCCGGTTCTAACTCTTGAATGGTTTGCCTGATAGCTGACATATCCGTTTCTGGATAGACAAAAAAGTCGTTGCCTTCAATACTTAAACGTTCCGCTCGCATCTTAATTTGTTCCGCACTTTCTTCACCTGAGACGTATAACACTTTACCGCCACTTTGATGAAGTTGTTGTGAGACTTGTAATAATAACGTCGATTTCCCAATCCCTGGGTCACCACCAATTAAAACTAGAGAACCTGGCACTACTCCGCCACCTAATACTCGGTTTAATTCGTCTAATTTCGTTTTGACTCTAAGTTCTTTTCGTGAAGTAACATCTCCGAGTTTCGTCGCTGTCGTTCGACGACCAGCCATACTAACTCGACTGTTACGAGAAGCTTCTTCTTGAATCTTAACTTCTAACATCTCATTCCAAGCCCCACAGTTTGGACAACGGCCTAAATATTTAGGTGAGATATAGCCACAAGCCTGACATTCAAACTGAGTTTTTGCTTTTTTTGCCACACTATCCCTCTTCCTGAATTTTTATAAACTATCTATTCATTTATTTTAACATACCCCTAGGCTTTAGGTCTGTTTTTCACCTGCTCTTTTCGCCTTTTTAAGTAAATATTAGGCAATTCTTCTTAAAAAAATCATGGTTTGTTTTTTTCATCACACAATCCTCATTAATAAAGCTAAAATTACGCTAGAACTAAAAAAAGACGGGACTGTGACATGAGTCAGCAGCCCCTTACTTTTAGGAATCTTTCTTTTTTAAGCCTTTTTACGTCATTGGCCCTTACTTCCCTGAAGAACCAAAGCCACCAATCCGGGTCGCCGAACTCTCATCTTGATCAGCCTTTAAGAAGGGTAGGAAAATCCCTTGACCAATCCGTTCACCTTTATTAATTGTTTTGTCTGTCAATCCAAAGTTAATAAATTGGAACATAATATGCCCTTCGTTATCTGGGTTATTGTAATAGTCATTATCGATGACGCCTACACCATTGCTTAGTAACAAAAAGTTTTTCATCGGGTTACTTGAGCGATTACACAGTTGTAAATACTCTCCCTCACCCATGTAAGACTTAATTCCTGTTGGTACTAGCACTGGTTTAACTTCTTTTAAGGTCTCGTCATCTAAAGAAACCTTTAAGCCTTTAAAAGCAGCTTTTAAGACGGTGCCAATTCCTTGTTTCCAAATCGTTGGTATCACGACATCTGCTGAGGCTTCAAAGTCATAACCAGCAGCCCCTTTCGTTGCCCGGACTGGTAAATTAATCTCTTCACCAAAAGCCGCTATTTTTTCAAATCCTCTAATTTTACTCATAATAATCCCCTATCTATTAATTAACTAGCCTTAGTTTACTTGGAAATCTCTCTTCTGTAAACCACCTCTAGGCAAAAAGAAAGAACAGCCCAAGACTGCCCTTTCTTTTTTAAGGAAGTTATTTTTTTTGAATTAAGCTCAAGGCTTGTTGAACTTTTTCCCCCTGTTCTACTGGATCCGTCAAGGGATTTTCTAAACAAAATTTTAAATTTTCTCCCGCCATAATCCCCATAATATTATCGATACTCGAGCGGACAGCGGCTAATTGAATCATCATCTCTGAACACTCTTTGCCTTCCAACATCATGCTTTGAATGCCCCGCATTTGACCTTCGGCGCGTTTTAAGCGGTTAACAATCTTTTGATCACACTGCATGTTTTTACCTACTTTCTATAAAGTAACTCACTAGGACGAACCTTTTGATATAAGTGGAAAGCCCCATCTAAATTTTTAACTTGATAACCATGTTGTTTGAGAATCCGTTCGGCAATATAACTTCGCAAGCCACTTTCACAACTAACAATGTAGTTCGTCCTTGTGGATAATTCTGATAAACGCTCCCGTAACTCGGCTAGCGGAATGTGGTGAGCTCCTGGAAATTCACCTGCTTGTAACTCCCCTTCATTCCGGACATCTAAAATTTGACTGCCACTAGCAACTAAAGTTGGAACTTCATGCCATTGCACCATTTCACTATGACCTTCCATCATATTCATTGCAACATAACCTAACATATTAACTGGATCTTTCGCAACGCCAAAGGGTGGGGCATATGTAAACTCTAGTTCTGGTAAGTCTTCCACTCGTAAGCCGCCTTTAATCGCTGTGGCTAAAATATCAATCCGTTTATCCACGCCTTTTTGACCAATTCCTTGGGCCCCATAAATTTGACCTGTTTGAGGATTAAAGACTAATTTTAAGACAATCATCCCTGAGCCTGGGTAATAACCTGCATGATCTTTGCCTTTCGTATGAATCACTTGGAAATCCAAGTTAGCTAGTTTCGCTTGGCGTTCTGTTAAGCCGGTACTGGCGGCAGTCATTTCAAAGACCCGCACAATCGCTGTACCAATACTTCCTTGATTTTTTCGTGGTAAACCAGAAATCACATCAGCTACTTGTCGACCTTGGCGATTAGCTGGTGAGGCGAGCGAAATTAAGGCATCTTCCCCAGTAATTTGTTGTTTCACAACAATCGCATCCCCAACTGCGTAAATGTCTTTCACAGAAGTTTGATAGTCCTCACCGACTAAAATCCCGCCACGTAAGCCTAACTTTAGTCCCGCTGACTCTGCTAAGCTATTTTCTGGTTGAACCCCAACAGACATAATGACTAAATCAGCTGATAACTGACTGCCATCTTCTAAGATTACTTGACGGCCATTGTCTTTAAATTCACTAGCTGATAAGTTAGTTAACACTTTAACATTATTTTTGACTAGCTCCTCTTGGACAAAAACTGCCATCTCTTCGTCCAGTGGTGGTAAAACATGAGGAGCCTTTTCGACAATTGTTACTTCTAACCCACGATTAGCTAAGTTCTCTGCCATCTCTAAACCAATAAATCCAGCACCAATCACTACGGCACTCTTAGGTGCTTCCCTTTCAACAAAACTCATTATTTGATCTAAGTCTGGCACGTTTCGTAAGGTGAAGATATTATTAGCTTCCTTTAAGCCAGTAATCGGTGGGACGAAAGGTCTGGCACCTGGGGACAAGATTAAAGAATCGTAACTTTCTAAATAACTTTCCCCATTATGACTAATTTCAACCCTTTTATTTACTGAATCAATTTTGATTGCTTCACTGTTCGGACGAACATCTAAGTCAAAACGGGCTTTCAAACTAGCTGGTGTTTGAACTAATAATGCTTCCCGCTCAGCAATTTCCCCTGAAACATAATACGGCAAACCACAATTAGCAAAAGAAACAAAGGGACCTTTTTCTAAGACGATAATGTCAGCCTCTTCATTTAAACGACGTAAACGGGTTGCCGCTGACATACCACCAGCGACGCCACCAATAATCACAACTTTCATTTAGCACTACCTACTTTCTTTATTTTATTGTCTAACTGGACCATTCCATGTAATCATGCCGCCTTTTAAATTAACAGCCTCATAGCCTTTTTCTTGTAAGATGCTAACAGCTTGTTTACTGCGGGCTCCTGATTGACAAACGATATATAACTTTTCTTTTACTGGCTTTTTATAATTAGCAATTTTTCCTAAGGGAATATTTTCGGCTTTAGGAATATGTCCGCCTTGAAATTCATGCTTCTCACGGACATCAATAATTGTTGGATTTTCTGGTAACAAGGCTGCTAGTTCACGATTCGAAATAGTTGGGACTTTATTAAATAAAAACATTTACTCATTCCTTTTAGTTTATTTGATAAGACTATCGTATACCCTTGGGGGTATAAAAGAAAGTTAAATGCTTAGGACTTTTATTTTCTTTTTCTGACTTTTTCAGCTAAGATAGTCATAAGTACATTTATTAAAGGAGAGACTTATGACTGAAAAAACAATTGATTTAGTGGCTCACTTAACAAACATTCCTTCACCAACTGGGGATACGAAAGTTATCATTCAAGAGATTAAAAACGACTTAAAGACATATGGCTACCACCCAACAGAAAATCGGAAAGGCAGTTTAATTGTCACAGTTCCTGGAAAAATCACAAGTGACGAGCGATTTATTACTGCCCATGTTGATACTTTAGGTGCCATGGTTCGCAGTATTAAAAGCGACGGCCGTTTGAAATTAGACTTAATTGGCGGCTTTCGCTTTAATGCCATTGAAGGAGAATACTGTACCATTCATACTCAAACAGGTGACACTTACACTGGAACAATCTTAATGCATCAAACAAGTGTCCATGTTTATAAAGATGCCGGCACTGCCGAACGTAATCAAGATAATATGGAAGTCCGGATTGACCAAAAAGTTCGCACAGCTGATGAAACTTTGGCTTTAGGAATTCAAGTTGGGGATTTCATTAGCTTTGACCCTCGGACAGAAATCACCGACAGCGGCTTTATTAAATCTCGCCATTTAGATGATAAAGTCAGTGCCGCCATCCTCATCCAATTTTTACGGCAGCTCGCTGAGTCTAAACAAACCTTACCTTATACGACTCATTTCTTCTTTTCAAACAATGAAGAAATCGGATATGGTGGCAACTCAAACATCTCTGATAAGGTTGTCGAATATTTAGCTGTTGACATGGGTGCCATGGGTGACGATCAACAAACCGATGAGTACACCGTTTCAATTTGTGTCAAAGACGGCAGCGGTCCTTACCATCTAGGGTTACGCAACCACTTAGTCGCCTTGTGCCTAGGGAAAGAAATCCCTTACCAATTAGATATTTACCCTTATTATGGTAGCGATGCTTCAGCGGCAATGAAAGCTGGAGCTGATGTCCGTCACGGCTTATTAGGGGCTGGGATTGAATCAAGTCATGCTTACGAGCGGACACACCAAGACTCGATTGATGCTACGGAACAATTAGTCACTGAGTATTTATTTAGTGAGATGATTTAAATAAAATAGAAACCCCTGACCTAAGAAGAGATTCTGCCGTCAGAAACTAAAAAAATCGATTTAGATAGTATTCTGAAAAGAATATCTGTCTAAATCGATTTTTCAAACTATCTTATTTATGTTGTTACCGTAATTTTTGTAGCAGACGTCACCTATTTTATTTGAGGCAAAAGACTTATGTCACAGCTCTTTTATCTGTCGCTATAGCTCCGTAAATGTGAGACATTCACTCCATTTAACATCGCACTATTGAGCCTTATTTTTTGAAAAGCTATCACTCAGTTGTTGGGCACTATTAACGGTGGCACTAATAAGTTTAATGAAGGTCGTTATTGCTTCTTCATTATTTGCAACTGTCGAAAACAAGTTTTTTAGTATAGTCAAAAATTTCATAGAGTATATCCTCCATTATTAATCATTTTCAGTGAGTTTTTCGCTAATTTTCTAACAAGTTTGATTCTTGAGCTCTCGGCTATTTTTTCTAAAACCATAATAACTAACTGCTGGTTTGATTTTTCTGGATGCTTAGCAACAACTTCTAGTGAGGTTGCCAAAATAATTGTTGACTCTTTTTCGATAGTTTCGTCAAGTTTATGTTGTTGTTTAATTGTAAGCGTCGGGCCATCCGATTTAGCTAAGGCATCAGTAATAATTTTTTTGTTTTGAGCACTGATTTCTAATTCCGCCTGTTTAATCATTCGCAATTGATTTTTATTCATCATTTCCCTCCAGCGTTTTTATTAATTATATCATAAATAGCTATGTGAACAGTTATAGTAAAGAAAGATTGTAAAAATGGGCACATTCTAATAAAAAGATAAATAAGGTCTATTTAAGAAGATTAAGCTTAGGTTTTAAACCATCTTTTCTTATGGCAATTCTTGATAAGCTAATACTCTAATTATCCCTTCATGTTGGGGGTACAGTGCTAACAAGTCTTTCTGGGTAAACAATTCAAAATCAGCAAAGTCAAAACCTGGAGCTACGACACAACTAACTAAGGCGTAATCAACTACTACACTGGAACCAAAGATCGTGCCTTTTGGAACTGTATAATGCAATTGTTGACCTTCAGTAATCTCTTTCCCTAAAGTGACTGCTTCATAACGTCCATCTGGGAACAAACAATGAACGGTCAAAGGCATGCCATCGTGATAATACCATACTTCATCAGATTGGAGACGATGAAAATGGGAGGGACTGGCTGGGGTTAATAAAAAATAAATACTCGTGTACAAAGGTCGGTCCTGTTGGTTAATGCTTAAAGTAACAGTGCTTTCTTCTGTCCGTTTATAAAAGCCACCTTCAGGGTGAGGGGCTAAAGCTAATTCTGCAATCCACTTTTCGGCTGTTTTCATCTTGGATCATCTCCTTGGTTTTTAGTCACTGTTTTAAAGACAATTCCTTGCCGTTGTTGTAAAAACTCGCGACTCTCACGAGTTACTGCTTTTAAATCTACCCCTTGATCTTTTGCTGCATACAAACAGCCGCAATAACATTGGCGGTAAACGTCGTATTCTTGACACATTTCAATGGAACGTTTGTAACCATTATTCTTTTTAAAATCACTTGGTAAATAAGCGGTTTGATAAAATTCTTGAATTTCAATTCCTAACTGATTAATCAGCTGACTGTCTTTTTTAGGTGACAAAGTTAAGGCACTACCAAAATAATCGTAACCTAGTTCTTGCGCTTTTTGAGCGACTAAATCTAAGCGCATTTCAAAACAACCACGACAGCGCTTGCCACCTTCTGGCTCTGCTTCCCATTGTCCCTCTTTCACCATCTTAATAAAAGCTTGAGGCTCATAAGGAGCTGCTAAAAATTTAACTTGCTGGGCTGATTTTTGATTAAAGGCGGTAATAAACTCTTTTTGAACTAACTCTCTTCGGAGATACTCTGTCCGGGGATGAATATTAGAATTTGCGAAATAGACGGTCACGTCAGCGTATGTCACTAAATATTCTAAAGAACTTGTACTACAAGGGGCGCAACAACTATGAAGTAAGACAGTCGGACGAAGCTGTTCTTGCTGCCAATTTTCAATGACTTGCTTTAGCACTTTATCGTAATTAATCTTTTGATTAGATTGCATCCCTTTTAAAATCTCGGTAACTGTCTTCATTTCCCTAGCTCCTTTTTAACTTCTTGGCGAAACTGCTCTGCCATTGGTGATAACTTCCCTTGACGTTGCCAGTATAAATACAACGTGTGTTTAGTCGGCGGAGTGTCCAGTTGTAACGCTACTAATTCCTTCGCTGCTAACTTTTCTGCTACTAACAAGCGGGAGCAAAAATAAATAGCAGGTGTTTGCTGAAGTTGCTCTAAAGCTTCTCGGGAGTTGTTGAAGCGCAAGATAAATTCTGGTAGTCTTTGGCCTGCCTCATCAAATAGTTTAACTAAGTTTTTTTGAGTGTAACTCGCCCTTTCGCGACCAATAAACGGCCACTGACTTAACTCAGCTAAAGTCCACTCCCCTTCTTCCAACGGGTGACCTGGCTTAACGACAAAGATTAACTCATCTTCAGATATTTTACAAGATGCCAATTGCTCCTGTTCTTGACCTAAAGGGCCTAAGACCGCCAATTCGACTTCTTGATCTAAGAGTAACTGCAGGCTATCTGTTGTATTTAATGTTAGTACTTGTAACTGGTTGGCTGATAGCTCTTTAATGTATGGCGGTAAAATTTTTTGAACTGTTAAATAATTCCCAGCAATTCGTAACTTATCAGAGTGACTGACCGTTGCCTTGGCAATTAGCTTTTCAATTTCGCCTTCGACTGCAAAAAGCGTCTGAGCCTTCTCATAAAGCGTTTCGCCTAAAGGCGTCAATTGAATCCCCCGGCCAACTTGGCAAATCAGCTCAACCCCTTCCTCAGTTTGAAAAGCCTTTAATTGGGCTGTGACAGCTGGTTGGCTAATTCTTAACCGCTCTGCTCCTTTAGTCACACTTTCTTCTTTCGCTACTTCATAAAATAAACGGAGACGATGTAAGTTCATCAAACTGCTCCTTTCATAACTTATCTATATGAATCACTTTGAATTATATATTATAAATCGAGAAGTTGCCATAGTATGATAAGCGTTAGTCACACTTACGAAGGAGATTTTTTATTATGACAACTACTTTATACTTTGTACGCCACGGTGAAACTCTGTGGAATGCTGAAAAACGCATGCAAGGCCATTTGAATTCTAATTTAACTGCTGCTGGAATCAACCAAGCCACCCTTTTAGGAAAAGCTTTCAAAGATGAAACAATCGCTAAGTGCTTTACTAGTGATAGCCCTCGCGCTCTTGCCACGGCTGAGTTAGTCACTGCTTATTTGCCCGTCACACCAGAAGTGTCACCGGCCTTACGAGAAATCGGCATGGGCTCATGGGAAGGGCGCACTCGTCAGGATATCAAAAAAATGACCCCGTCGAGTGGCAACGTTTTTGGGAAGAACCTCATTTATTCGTCGGGGACAACGGTGGAGAAACCTTTGAAGTCTTAGAAACTCGAAGTATTAACCAACTTCAAACCATTATCAACGATCATCCCGATCAGAAAATTTTAATCGTTTCTCACCGTTTAACGATTAAAACGATGATAAATCATTTACTAGGGGAACCCTTAGATAGCTTAAACAACTTAGCCGATGTCTTGCCTAATAGTTTGACGATTATGGAAGTTACCGGCAATCAAAGGAAATTGCTCAGCTACAGTGATGTCTCTCATTACACTAACTTGTAACCCAGTGTTTTATATTGTAACAAATCACTAGTCCTTTACACTGTTCCCTTTCACCTTAAAATAACGACCTTAACCAACAATCCATGTATACTAAATAGTATAAAGAGATGGAAGGAATGACTTAAATTATGTCTAAAGGCTTAAAAATTGTAACTATAGGTGGCGGATCAAGCTACACACCTGAATTAGTAGAAGGCTTTATTAAACGTCACGCTGAATTACCAGTGAAAGAACTATGGTTAGTTGATATCGAAGCAGGTCGTGAAAAATTAGAAATCGTTGGGGCAATGGCTAAAAGAATGGTGGCAGCTGCTGGCATCGATTGTGAAGTTCACTTAACTTTAGATCGTCGTGAAGCGTTAAAAGATGCAGATTTCGTAACAACCCAAATGCGTGTTGGCTTATTAGATGCTCGAATTCTTGACGAACGAATTCCTTTAAGTCACGGCATGATTGGTCAAGAAACTAATGGTGCTGGCGGCATGTTTAAAGCTTTAAGAACTGTCCCAGTCATTTTAAGTATTGTTGAGGACATGAAAGAACTATGTCCCAATGCTTGGTTAATTAACTTTACTAACCCAGCTGGTATGGTAACAGAAGCAGTTTTACGTTATGGTAACTGGGATAAAGTCATTGGTTTATGTAACATTCCCGTTAACGCTGTCTTTGAAGAAGCGGATATCTTAGAACGTGATCAAAAAGACTTATTCTTCCAATTTGCTGGTATTAATCATTTACACTGGCACACAGTCACTGACAACAAAGGTCAAAACTTAACCGATGAGTTAATTCGTCGAATGTACGGCAAAGATTCTGATGGTAAGAGCATCGTTGCTAATATTTCTGATAACCGTCTGCACTTCGAACAAGTCGAAAACTTACATATGGTTCCTTGCCCTTATCACCAATATTACTACATGACTGATGTGATGTTAGCTGAAGAATTAGATGACTTTAAAAACAATGGCACTCGGGCTGAAAAAGTTAAAAAAATTGAAGCTGAATTATTTGATCTTTACAAAGACCCACAATTAGATCATAAACCACAACAACTAGCAGAACGTGGCGGTGCTCGTTACAGTGATGCAGCTTGTGAAATTATTAATTCAATTTACAACGATAAACGCACAGTCATGACTGTTAGCACTCGCAACAATGGCACAATTACTGACTTACCGGCTGATAGCGCTGTAGAAGTTACTGCCTTAATTACTGGCAATGGTCCTGTACCATTTACTTTTGGTAGTTTTGGTCCGGAAATCCGTGGTCTTTTACAAATCATGAAATCAATGGAAGAATTAACGATTAAAGCTGCTGTGACAGGTGATCGCGGGACGTTACTCCAAGCTTTCACAATAAATCCCTTAGTCACTAGTGGCAACGTCGCCAAAACCGTAATGGATGAATTATTAGAGGCCCACAAAGAACATTTACCACAATTTCACAAATAAATGTTAGCCCTGACTTTTATACGTCAGGGTCTTTTTTCGAACTTTTTGAACTTTTATCCTCCTTCAAGACCATTTCTATAAAAAAATCATGAAACTCTCATAATTGATTAGTCATATTTTTTTTATTAACTAGACAATTTCCCCACAAAAAAACTTAATAGACATATTCTAAATTTTGTTTCAGTCCAAACGTGGGTTTTTGCTATTTATTCGTTAAATTATCCTTATTTTTTTGTAATATACCTTTCAAATCCTTATCATCACAGGGTTTTCTCATAATTCTAATCTTTAATCAACCTATTTTTGAATTTTCTGATTTTTTAACCTTTTTTACTTTTATCCTACAATATAAAAAAACTGTCTATATTCAACACCTTTTCTTTGCCACTATTAAAATAATACCGTAAACTAAGCCTTATAAAGATCATTACTATCGTTATTTAAAGGAAGGTGAAAAAATGTACTCTTCATTTGCTTTTGGATCTGTTTTAAAAGATATTCGAATATCTAAAGGTTTTTCCCAACGATCTTTAGCAGAAAATATTTGTTCCCAAGCCATGCTTAGCCGAATCGAAAATAACGATGCTGTTCCTAGCGTTATTTTAATGAAACAATTATGCGACCGTTTAGCTGTTTCTTTAGATTACGTCTTAGGTTTGGATTATGGACCTAGTGCTAAACCTGAAAAGGAAAATGAATGGTTACTTTTGTTACGCTTTTACCATCAAAATTTGCAGTACCCACAATTATTACGAGTTATTGATGAAACGACAATCTTGACTAATTTAGCCACAGCAGAAGAACTCCAAGAGTACTATTTTTACTACGGCTGCGCCCTAATTTATACTAAATCAGTTGATCCAGCTCCCATCGATGTCTTACAAAAAGCTTTAGCTTTAACGTATTGTAAAGCTAAACCCTCAGCGACCGCCTTAGAAATCATGCTTTTAAGTGAAATTGGCAAAGCCTATACTGACTCTGGGCAATCAACTATTGGCATTGCTTATATGAAAAAAAGTCTCGCTTACTTTTATAATTTCGACACGGAACATCATGAGAGCCAGCTAGCTAAAATTTTTTATAACATAGCTACCCTTTATATCGATTTTCGCAATTATAAAGCCGCAATCAAAGTGATTAACCAAGGCATTAGTTGGTGCGGCCGTCACAAAATTTTTTATTTTCTCGATGAATTATTTCTACTTAAAGGTATTGTTTTACAAGACAATGACTTAATTGACGATGCTATTCGTTTCGTCCAAGTAGCTGAAACGTTAAAAGAACTTTCAACTGGAGACTATATGCCTTCAGAAAAAAAACTAACTAAAAAAATCAAGAAAGCACGCTGAAAAAAATCAGCGTGCTTTCTTTTTAGCTAAACTGGGCATTATACAGTTTTTTATAGCGACCATTTTGAGCCATTAATTCTTGATGATTACCACTCTCAACAATTTTCCCTTTAGCCATCACTAAAATATTATCCGCATTGTGGACCGTTGATAAGCGGTGGGCAATCACTAGTGAGGTCTTTTGGTCTAGTAAGTTATCTAAGGAACTTTGAATATGTCTTTCTGACTCATTATCAAGGGAAGCTGTGGCTTCATCTAAAATTAAGACAGGGGCATTTTTAAGAAAAACTCTGGCAATCGCAATCCGTTGTTTTTGTCCTCCAGACAATTTTATGCCTCGTTCCCCGACTTGGGTCTCTAGCCCCTCTTCAAGCTCTTCAATAAAATCTGCTAACTTGGCATCTTTAATCGCTTGGGCAAGTTCTTGACTAGTGGCGTGGGGGCTTCCGTATAAAACATTTTCTAAAATCGTCCCATCGATTAATTCAATGTCTTGAGAAACGACACCGATATGAGTTCTTAAAGAATGCAAGGTAACTTCTTTAATCGATTGTTGATTAATCATAATTTCCCCAGCCGTTGCATCATATAATCTCGTTAGTAAACGGGTCGTCGTCGTTTTCCCTGAGCCTGATGAACCGACTAAGGCTGTGACTTTTCCTCGCGGTAATGTAAAACTGACATCATCTAAAATCTTCCGACCAGTTTGATAACTAAAATTAACGTGCTTAAAACTAATTTCTGACAGCTCACCAGACCAAGTAATGGCCGTAGGACTATCAACAATAAGTGGTGAGACATCATAAATTTCCTTGATTCGTTCATAAGAGACTAAGGACTGTTGGAAACGACTGATCATCTGAGTAAAAGAACGAATTGGACTTTGGAGTAATTTCAAATAAGCTAAATAAGTCACAATATTTCCGATGGTCAATTCCCCTTTAAAGACTTGTAATGTCCCATAGCCTAGTACAATCGCCATGCCAACATAGTTAACTAAGTCAATCGAAGGAGAAAACAATGCTTGATAACGAGTAGCCGTTAATTGATTTTGTTTATTTTCTTCATTAATATTAGAAAAACGCAGCCCTTCAAATTCTTCCGTACCAAAATTTTTAATCAACAACACCGAAGTCAAACTATTTTGGAGATGATTATTTAATTTAGCCGTTGATTGCCGAACATTTCGGTAGGCCGTTTTAATGCGCCGACTAAAAAAATAATTTAATAGATAAAGGATTGGAAAGGTTAACGTAATTAATAAGGTTAAACGCCAGTCTTTCATCAACATAAAGCCTAAAACAAAAACAAAGGTCAGGATGTTACTTAATAAGCCTAAAGTATTTGGAGAAATTAAGTCTTGAATGGTTTTAATGTCACCTGTGAAGCGTGTCATTAAATCGCCAGTTTTTTGAGTTTCAAAAAATTGAAAGTCTTGTTTTAACACATGGCGATACAGTTCTTCACGTAAATTAACGATCGCTGTTTGACTAATCTTACTCATTAAATAAGTGGAAAAGTAACTCAATAAACTTAAACAACTAGCAAATAATAGCAAAAGTAAAATACTATTAATTAGCTGACTAACGGACTGCTGAGGAATAACTTCATCAATTATTTTCTGGGTGATTTGCGGCAGACTGAATTCAAAGAAAGCAATTGAAATTAACGCAATAACACTTATAAGGATATATTGCCACTGGGTTAACACTCGTTTAAAGACAAATTGTAGCATTTCCCAAATTGAACTTTGACTCTTCATAACAACCCCTCCTGTATAATAAATCTCTGTTATATAATACTATACTCTGCTTTATCACCATTGCAATATTTTTGATTAATTTCCCCCTATTTTTAATTCACCATAGCCGTTATTATCAGGTTAAATCCCATTCAAATCATAACTAAAGGATTTTTACCCTATTAAGTATCTTCTCCATCTTTAAAGTTATTCCAAACTCAGAAAACTTCCTTGGGAGTGGTAAATTATACGACCCTTAATTACTAGTTTCTATACTATGATTAGAAGGTAGTTATTTCACAAAGAAAGGTGTGGGGTTATGAGAAGTTTACTCTCAGAAAGAGATTTACGTACCGTCCTTGTATTAGAAATATTAATGAGTAGTGAATGGGTATCATTGACAACACTAACCAATTATTTAAATTGTTCAGAAAAAACCATCCGCAATGACTTAGGCTTAATTTCAACAGAATTTGAAGAAATTGTGATTGAATCTTCGCCACAACTAGGTTATCATCTGGTTCGTTCTAACGCTTTTCCAATTGAAAACACCGTGGACCAAATTATCAATAATACCCTCGTCTTTCAATTACTCCGCTTGTTACTTGAAAGCTCTCATTTTAAATTAACAGAGTTAGAATCATTACTTTTTGTCAGTGCTAATAGTATTCGGAATGTCGTCAAAGACTTTAATCACAAATTAGCAAAAGACCACGTCTCGATTGAAAGTCGGCCTTTTCGAATTGAAGGCGATGAGCGAAAAATCACTTCTCTTTTCTTCATTCGCTTACAACAAAGTTACTTTAGCCGAGGAATGTTGGAAGACGAAATTTTTACTTTTTTGAAAGAGATTATTCCGACACTTTTTACGGACAATCCCGAATTAAAAGATCATTTTTCTGGAGATCTTCATTCTCTGAATATTCTTTTGTACATTCGTTTTTACCGTGAAATAAATGGTCATTCTCATCCTAAGAATCAGTGCGCGGCCTCAATTGACTACAGCTTAATTACTGACAAAGTCATCCTAAAGCGATTTTATCAACTTTTCCATCACGATTTAACGAATGAGTTATTAAATAATATTAGCAATTTTCTCTTAGAAGAAGACACTGCTATCGACTATTTACAATTAATTTTTTCATTTAACCATACTCACGAGTATCTGGAAATTAACCAAACATTACATCCGATGATTCTCCAATTAGCTGACAAACTTATGCTGCCATTTGATGAACAAACTGATTTTAACCAAATTATCCAGCCTAGTTTTAAGCAGTTTACTAATTTTCCTTTTAATTACGAGATTCACCACACCCTCTTAAGAATATTAAAATATGAACACAATTCAATTCTTTCTGAAACACTGGAGTATAAGTATCAGACTTTTTTCAATAATCGCTTATTAATTCAACTAGCTTATCACTTACAAGTTGCTTGGCCAGATTTATTGGAACGAATCACTTTTATTAACAAAAAAATGCACGTTGCCATTTTACTCGTAGCCGACCGGGAAACCAAAGCTTTATTTGAAAACTATTTGATTTTTCATTTTACAAATCAAGTCACTTTTTACTTTTTAGACAACTATACAGACAACGAGTCTCATGATTTGTTAATTACTAATAATTTTGATTACCCACTTACTCAGACTCCCGTTTTAAATATTGCTGGTTTGCCTAATGACTACTTATATCAGCGGATTACTGAGCTTTATCACAGACACCAACAAAAATCGTATCTAGAACGTTTTACTAACAATTAACAATTTCCGACTGAGAACTTTGATTTCTCAGTTTTTTATTTTAATTATTTATTAAGTACTTGTAAATTGATGTTTATCAAACACTGGCTTATACTTAATTAAAATATATCAAAGAAAGAGGTCCAAAATGCGTGAAATCTTATCTACTAAAGACCACCGCCTTATTCAAATTATTGAAATTTTAGTCTCTTCTGATTGGATATCTTTAGGTGATTTAGCAAGTGAATTAGCTTGTTCTGAAAAAACAGTCCGCAATGATTTAAATACCCTGACATCTCATTATTCTGATATCAAAATTGAGACCTCAAACGCCTTAGGTTATCGACTAATCAAAGAGGGGAAAAACCCAGCAGATGACGTCATTAATGATGCTCTTATTGCTCAAATCGTCGCTTTGTTATTAAAAAGTTCTAACTTACGCTCTGCGGATATCGAAGATATTCTTTATGTTACCGCTAATAGTATTCGTGGTGCTATTAATCAGTTTAACGCTTTTTTTGATAAAAACAGTAATGTCGCTATTCAAAATCGGCCTTTTCAATTAACTGGAGATGAACTAACAATTTCAAGCCTACTACTCGTTCGTTCCTTCGAAAGTTACTTTAAAAAATCCCTAGATTATCGCTTAGAGTTTGATATCTTAGAAGAACTGATTGATCGTCTCTTCGTCGAAAACAGCCAGTTAAAAGCGGCTTTCCACGATAATCGCCCTGTCTTGAATTTAGTTTTATACATCCGCTTTTATCGTGAATTTAATCAACACCCCTTACCGAAAAACTCAAGTTACCAGTTTCAAGAGTACCAGTTTTTAGAAGATAAACATTTTCGTGACAATTTCTTCAGTGTCTTCTCTTTTTCGATAGACAACACTGTCTTAAATGCTGTTGTTAACTTTGCCCTCTTTGAGCCTGCTACAGTTAGCTACTTGCGGATGTCATACTTGTTTCCAACACAGAGGGAGTCCGCTCGTTTACGGCGAACTGTTCGAAAACTAATGACCAACATTTCGGAAAAATTTAAGCTCCCGGTCCTGAATGCCCAGGAGTTGACTGCGTTACTTCAACCTCAACCCTTGCCAAAAACTAAGTTAAGCTTAAACTATGAACAACATGAGTTCTTAATGCAAATTTTACACTATGAATTAGAATGTCACTTAACTTCTGAGACTCCTTTTCAATTAAGAGCCCTCTACGAACTCTTTGTCATTCCAGAACTTTCTGCCATTCTCAGCTCAGAGTGGGTAGCACTAAAGGAGGTCTTAAATGAGATTGATTTAACAATGGTCGTTGGTTTTGATGTTGTCGCTAGTCAGCAGCATTACACATTAATCCAGCAGTTTTTCAATTACCATAAAGATCACCGGATTGTCATTAAAGAGCTTGTAGACCAGCCCCAGCGTCTCGATTTCGACGTTTTAATTACTAATTTGAAAAATCCTCGAACAGCTTCCGTTCCTATTATTCATCTTGGTAACTTACCGAATAACGAATATAGCGAGAAACTGCAAACTTTATATACTCTTTTTAAATTAGATCAATATTTAACTTACTCTTAGTGCCATAAAAAACAAAAAACGAGGGAGCTAGCAGCGCTAGTTCCCCCGTTTTTTTAATTTCTCCTGTTTATTTTCTGCAACTAAAAGGGAGGCGTATCTGTTTCAAAATGTCACCTTCAACGTTAACCTTGCCTCAGTTTAACATTCTAGTCACTTGGTGCCTTTGACTAATGCACCTTCAGTTATTTACGAACTTTCTTACGACGCCTTGCTTGCTTTTCTGCTGCGATTTGCGCTTGCTTTTTACGGCGTAAGCTAATAAGTAAGATGATTCCCCCGATAACTAACAAAGCAATAACTGCTCCACCAATGTAGTACAACGTGTAATCTGTCGGTAAATCGACAGCTGATTCGTTTAGTTTATCTGCTTCTGCTCGTTTAATCGTAAATTTCTCATCAAACTCCCAAGTTTGCTTCTCACCATCTTTGGCAGACTTCGGATCTGATGTAGCGACTAATTTCAAACGGTAGTCACCTGCTTTATAGCGTTCGTTACCGATTGGGATTCCAAAATCAAAGGATGAATTCGGCGCCATCCGATAATTTTCTTTCTTCGTTTCATATAAGACGGTTTCATTGTCTGCTTTGTAAATTTTGGCTTCAATCGTAACATTTTCCATTACAACTGAGGTTGGATTTTGTAATGTTGCTTTCGTCGTATTATTTCCCATAATTTGACTAGCAGAAACTTTTAACAGTTCCATGTTTGTCTTAACTGGTGCTTCATTTTCGACTAAAACCACACCTATCGCGTAGTTCATCTCATTCTCAATTTTCATTCCTGAGCTTTGTTTGTCTTGATCTTTCGCTACTTTTTTCTTTGCTTTAACATTGATGCCACCTAAAATCATGCCATCGTAACTTTCTGCTGGCATTTTTATACTAATCTTTGTTTTAACGTCTTTATTAGCTGGTACTTTGACTTCTTTTGGCGTACTGGCAATTGTTGGAAACCCATATAATAAGCTTTTATCAACTTTTTTATCCGGTAAGTTATAGTCAATTAAACCATTGTCATTCGTTGTCGCAGCCGTCAGTGTCACTAAGGCCACCCTTTCTTCATCTGATGAATTAAAAATTTGTAACTCAATTTCTTGTTTTTCCCCTGGCTCCATCATTAAATGATAATAAGAAACTTCTTTATTGAACTGATTTTCCGGTAAAATCGGATTAACAGAAATCGGTGATGCTTCAGCATTTGCAACTTCCCCTACACCTAGTCCCCCAAAGACTGTTAGTAATCCGACGATCATTAATTTTAAGCTATTTTTCTTTTTCAAATGAACACTTCCTTTTAATTTTTAGGTACTTTCTAAGGTTGCCTGGCTTGTACTTAATAACTTCCCTTACTCTTTAATTATAAAGTCAATTTTGATAATTTAGCTTTAGTTTTCTCCCATAACTGCGGTAATAAAACCGAACTATTTACTAAGTCCTTTATCAACCGACAACACCTGACCTTGTTGTTCGTCTCATAAAGACCTGTCTCTTATTAGTTTAAGACACACTAAAAAAATCACTATAAATTATTCGGGTAGTCCGTTACCTACCCGAATAATCAGTCTATTTTAAAATTACAAAGCGGCTGCCAAGGTCCATGTTAAGGTTGCTGTGTATTCTTTGTCTTTTACTTTTTCATCAGAACCAACTGCTTTTAGTTGAACCCCTGAGTTATAACCGTCAGTTGCGCCACCGACAAGATCAGATTGAGAATAGGCGTTATTAAAGACTAATGATGTCTTCGTACTATTTGTACTTTGACCACTTATCGTTTTTAAAATTTGCACATCTTGGTTATCATTTGTAATTAACGTATCGGCTGAAAAACCATCGACACGACTTGTTAAATTAGTACCTGTATGACGTGTATTGAAAATTTGCCCTTCAGTTAAAACAATTGCTGATTTATCTAGCACTAAGTCCCCATCAGCTGAACTTGTTTTAAAGGGTGTTGCGGAAACATGTAGTGTCCAACCATCTGCTGTCCCACCACGAACGTCTTCAACTTGAGCAAAGTGAGCGATATTTTCTGCCTCAGTCACTGTTTTGCTTGTGTATGTTTCAAATGCGGCTTTACCAAAAACTGTTTCTGAGGCAATTTCCATTGTTGTAAAATCAAAATCTGGCACATGGGTTAAACGTAATGGTCCTGTCGTGAAATCCCCACCAGGAACAACAATTTGTTCCTCTTCGGTATCTGGTTTAATGACGTTACCAATACTTCCAGGCCCGGCGACTTCGAAATCAACGCGACCCGTTGTTGAGGCATTTTCCCCAACTGCAGCCGCTTGAGCATTTAATGCTCCGACTGATAATAATAACCCACTTAAAACTAAACTTACGCTAATTGTTGTTTTTTTCATTTTTTCTTGTCCTCTTTTCATTTCATTTTTTTAAGTTAACTGTTATAAACCTGATGTTAATGTCCATGTCATTGTTGCTGTGTATAACACATCTTTTTGTGGCGCAATTCCCGCCGGTTTGACAAACTCAGCCCCATGACTACGTGTTTCTGGTGCATAAGTTGTTTCTTTTTTATAATTTGCGTGGAAAACATTCGATACTTGGTGTCCATTTGTATTGACACCTTTTGAGGCTAAAACTGTTAAAGGCTTAGCAGGCGTTGTCGGAATTACTTCTCCTAAAGCATTACCATTGACTAAATTCCCAGCAACATCGGTATCCCCTAAAGTCGTTGTTAACGTACTCTCGTTTAGTTTCACATGTGAGCCTGTTAACTCGTGATCAGCTGTTTTAAATTCGCTAGCATAGACTGATAGTGTCCAATCGGTAAAATCAGCTGTTGCAAGACCACGGTTATCTGTCACTTGGACAAACGTTGGGATGGCTTTGCCAGTCGGTTGGTTAGCTTTGTCTTTGTAAGGAATCACTAAGACATCTTCAACCATCTTGGCAGAACTAATGCCTTTTTTAACACCAAATTTAAAATCTGGCACGAATTGAATCCGTAGGGGACCTCTTGTTGTTCCACCATCTTCTGGCGTAATGATTTCTTGATCCTCTTCCTCTTCTTCGTCGGGATTAGGTTTAATAACTTCCCCTTCTTCATCTTCGTCTGTCGTAAATTTAATTTCACCAGCTGTTGGTAATGGGGCTGGGTCGGCTGCAAAAGCCGTCACGCCTCCTAATAAACTTGAGCTGAAAAGACCTAATAGCGCTGTTGTTAAAATAACTTTTTTCATTTTTATTCCTACTTTCATATGTGTTTTTGGGATTATCTGCTTAAATTCCCGTTGTTAGTGTCCAAGTGATTTTAGACTCATAAGGATCTAACTCAGCTGGCGCAACTGGGGTGATCGTCGGGATGTCTTTATTCGTTTTTGTAAAGACTACCTCTTCATTTTTAGCTGTTGCTAGATAATCTAAGTTATCTTTATCGTAAGTTGAACTAAGTATTAATGATGTTTGAGTTCCATTTGTCGAGTGGACTTTTTCATTACTTTTAGTCATCATCACCGGTAGTGCATCTGCCATCCCCGTTGGAATAACTAATTTTCCAGTTCCAACATTACTGACCCCTTTAAACGTATCGACCCGATTTTTAATTTCAGCTTCTGAAAAGACGTTATTAGATAGGCGACCATCTGTTAAGGCAATCGTCGCAAAAGGTAATTCGTCCCCAGTTTTACGTTTAAATGTTGTTCCTTTAACAGTTAATGTAAAGCCTTCATTTGTGCCTCGCGTATCGCTGACTTGTAAGAAGTGAGGCATGTAGTACTCCCCGTCTTTACCGACGGGTTGATTTTTATACCGATATTTCATATAAGTTGGGGCATATGTTTCCTCACCCGTTTTAATTTTTTGATGCCCAAAGTTGAAATCTGGCACAAACTGAATCCGTAAATTACCAGTCGTTGAACTGCCTTCTTCTGTTTCGATTGGCTCCTCTGTTTCTGGTTTAATAATTTCCCCGGCTGGATCTGTTTCGACTTCAAAGTCAATTGTGCCATCAGTCATAGCACTGCCTCCCTCTGCTGCCATGGCTGTACTAGCTACTCCTAGTAAAATTAAACCACAGACTGACAAACCGATTAATTTAGATACTTTCATCATAATCCTCCTCTTTTTTATAGACCTTGAACTAGTGACCATTGAATGGCTGCCACATATTCAACATCGGCTAAAACTAACTGACCTTCTGGCACAGTTAATGTCACCTGATTATTACGTTTAACTTTGTCTTGATCGACCACTGCTTGATCTGAATGACCGTAATGAACTTGCCATTTATTGTAACCCTTGTTAGTGTCAGCTTTCATAACGGAAGCGACACCTAGGTGGTCTTTACCGATTGAGAATGAGGACGTTGCTGTTGGTGCCGCCTCAGGTTTAGTTTCCATTCCGTTTAACCCACGTAAGGCTGCCCCATTAAATGTTATTGCCCCTTCAATGTTACCTTTTGCTGATTTAAAAATACCGTCACTTTGAACTGTTACTTCCCAACCACGCAACGAGCCTGTTTCATCCGCAACTTCTACAAAACTTGCTCGTGGTGTTTCGACTTTACTTTCAGAATCAATGACCGTTTCTAAAAGAGCTGAAATAACTTGGCCTTTGGCATCAATTTCATTTATACCAAATGACAGTTGTGGGACATGATTTAAACGTAATGGCCCGCCAGGATAAACAACAGGTGGTTTTGTT
Organism: Vagococcus salmoninarum; assembly: GCF_003987495.1. GTDB lineage: Bacteria > Bacillota > Bacilli > Lactobacillales > Vagococcaceae > Vagococcus_D > Vagococcus_D salmoninarum. The sequence goes on along the minus strand of NZ_NGJU01000008.1, from coordinate 26,561 downwards.
GGATCAGTTGGATCAATTGGTTCTGGTTTTTCATCTTCCGGATCAACTGGATCGACTGGTTTAAGATCATTCGCTGCTTTAAACTGGACGTCCCCTCTAGTTGTAACCTTTTGTGATAAAGGCTCAGCTGCTAGGGCAACACTACTAGCTAATAGCCCTCCTAATAGTAATGATGAGATTAATGTTACTTTTGCTAATGTCTTTTTCATCTGTCTAACTCCCTCTTTGATATTTTTATAATGCGTCTGTTAAGACCCAGGTTAAGCTTGTCTGATAGCGGCCAACTTCTGGCACACCTTCATCTGGCACAATCAAGCGAATACCACTACTCAAGTCGCCACTTTTACCGAGATAGATATTCCAAGTGCTCACACCAGTACCAGGTTCAGCATTTAGAATTTCATGGCTTTGACCATCTTCTAACAACAATTGATTTTTCTTTAAACCAGTTGGCTTGTCAGGAAAGCCGTACATGGATTCCACATTCCCAGCTGAAATAACTATAGAACTACCTGTTAACTTGGCACCATTTTGTTTCTTGAGTGGTCCATTCTGTTTAACACTCAAACGCCAACCACTTGCGGTTCCTCTTAAATCAGTTATTTGAACAAAGTTCGGTACTGTTTTTAGCTCCTTTGTGCTAGCTACAGTAATTTGATCATTTTGGGCATAAAAAACTTGCTCCCCTAAAGCTTTCTTTTGCTTGCCAAATTCCAAATTTGACGCATAATTAATACTTAATGGACCTTCTGTCGGTGGGCGATTCGCCTCAATTTCCTCACCTTCTCCCGGATCCACTGGCCTAATCGGCTTAGTATTAGCCTTGAATGTCACGTCTGCCTCAGAAGTCAAGTCGTTCCCAGCTGCTAAATAAGTGGTTCCTGAAAACAAACAACTAGCTAGGATGATACATACCACTGCGCTTTCATTTAATTTCATTGTTCAACACCTCATTTTTCCGAACACACAACAATGACATCACGCTGATTGAAGTAAGCACACCTAAGATTATCCACTTTCGATCATTATTAGTGCTAGTTTGTGGCAACCTAATGACTTTTTTTATTGGTTCATGGGCTGCTTTTCTTGGCGGTTTGATTGGCTTTGAATTTCCAGTGATTTCAGTAAACTCAACGCCAACATCAACATCGGTCTCAACAGCGTGACTGACTGTCGCCAAACCAACAAGTAATACTAAAACAATTACTTGAGCGACCATTAGCTTTTTGATAACTTTCATCCACACCCTCCTCATTCATAATTACTACCTTTTTCGTACTGTTCGGAAATCAGCTACCATTTAACTTTACTGTAATTCCTAAATGATTAAAATACTTTAAAGGTCCCTCGCTGTGGTAATAAAATGAACTTTGACCTTCTTATTGTCTGTTTCAGACCTTGTTTATAGTGTTATCACCAGCATCGCCTTGTTGCTTGATGTACTTATGAACAGTTCCTAAAGCGACACCTGTTAATTCACTAATTTCGCGATAACTCATCTTCTTTTTACTATGGTAGAAAATAATTTCATTGATTTTTTCACTTGTTAAACTCGGTCTACCGAGCTCTCCTCGCCTTCCAATACGACTACTTCTTCCTCCTCTTTGTTGTCTAATCACAGCTAAATCAATTTCTATCCCTAAGCTTAAAATTTGGCTCAACATCAAGTTCTGACTTTCCAAACTATTAATATTTTCTTCAATTGAATAAACAGCAATCCCTTCTTCGGTCAATTGATTTAAAAACATGCTCAATTCATTGATTCTTTTATTAATATTAGCAAAATTACAAACAACTAGTTCCATCCCCATCTTTAAATGATTAACAAGTCGCATTAATTCAAGGCCTTCCTCAGTTTCAATAAAAACTTGAACACACCCATATTGAATAAGTGTATTTAAATTTTTAGCTAGTTCTTGTTCGTTTAGATTTTTTTGAATATAACCTATTTTCCCCATATCCTTCTCCCTCAACTTCGATGTTTCATGTATCATATTTTTTCTGAATGAACTTCTTTGTTCACAATTCTATCCTATTACTAAATTCATTGTAAGTCCTAATCGAACACTCGCACAGTTGGAAATATGCCCTAGGTGTGGTAACTTTTTAAACATCACTCTTTAATTATGCTATTTCTCACGTAACTTAATGCAAAAAAACTAACGACAAGCCAAAGCTTATCGTTAGTTTTAATTATCTATTTGACTACTGTGATTAATTTATTCAATCACATCTCGGACTGTCCATTGAATTGTCCCCTCATAGCTATTAGTGGCACTTGGTGCTTCGCCACCTGACATGTCTAATTTCAATCCTTCTGCCTCTGCCACTTTCCCCCATAAATCGGAGATATTAAATTCAAAAGTGGTATTTTTGCCATCATTGTCATAGATTGGCTGAGGCAAGTTGCTTAAAGTCAGTGGGGTTTTTTTATGATAATATTTTAAAGCACCTGTCCTAACGTCACTGCCATTAGTCATGTCACTAATGATGTGGGCTGTCACATCCCAGTTAGTCCGTTTGATGCGCGTGTCTTGAACTAAGAGTGGTGTTTGCATGTCATTTTTATCAACTGCTACTTCTTTTTGGTAATCACTGACATTGACACTCCCAAAATTAACGCCATCTGGTGCAGAGACTAATGTTAGGCCCCCTAAGACTGTTGAGATAACATCTTTTGATCGCACTTCAGCTGCTGTCATATTATTTGAATAGCTCGCTGTTGCGGTCCCGTTGACAATAATTTTCGTCTCGGCTAAGGCATCTTTTTTAACCGTTGCCTTAAATGTTAAAATTAAGTTCTCACTTCGATCAATTGTTAAATTAGTTAAGGTCGCTTTCACTTCTTTTTTTACTGGGTCATAGCTACCTGTGCCAGCAACCGTTCCATCTTTTGTTAAGAAAGTAATTTCTTCAGCACTTTCTAAGTAATCACCAATATTTTCTGTTACAGTCACTGTTTGATAAGTAGCAACTGCTGGTGTTTCAGGTTTAAAGAGACTTTCTAAGGTTACTCTATAAGTCAAGACTTGGTTATTCTTAACTGTTTTGCCATCTAAAGAAGGATTTAAACTATCTAATACTTCTTGTTTCAACGTGAAACGGCCTTCTTTATAAATATAAGTAATGGTTTGTGTCCCGACTTTATATTTTAAGGTTTCTGGCGGTTCCACTTTATCTAAAATATACCCAGCAATGTCCTTAACTTCTGGCGTAATTGTGGTCCCTGTTTTGCCTTGTAACGTCACTTCATCAGCTAGCGGTTTTTTATCTTTATCGACGTATTTAATTAACGCAAAACCATAGGGGATTTCTTTGATTTTAACATCGAAGGTGGCTTCTACCTCCTCTAAAGGATCATCATCAAAGTCGACACCATTAAAAACAACCCGGTTAGTTAATAATTTGTCACTTGCTTCTGGTAAGACTTGGACTTTGTAACGAATCACTGTTTTCTCTGGTTCCAGTTCTTCCGCCTCAACTAGTAGCTTACGCGTACCTTCAGTATAGACAACGTCAACGTCTAAGTCTTTCGTTGTCATCGGCTTCCCGTTAAGATAAGTATCAACCTTAACGTACTCTGGTTTTGATAAGCCCTCTGGCAACACATCTTCTAACACCGTATCAAAAATCGATGTCGGCGTGTCTACAGTAATTGAATATTCAAGAAAATCATCAACATTACTATTAGCAATGTTTGAGGTCGTGATGTTTTTCGCTGTTTTCGTCACTTTAGGTGGCATGGCATTTGCTGTCGTAATTGATTGTTCAAAACGAGCCATATAGATTTGAGCCGGTGGTGTCTCTTTCAAATTCCATCGTAGTGCGACAGCCGGATGGCTGTCATCTTCATACTTTTTTTGGAAGCCTGGATCTACTGTTCCTGGCGTCGTGAAGTTGGCATACATATTAACATGATATTTCGCTTTTTCCCAAATTGGTTCACCCCATAAGCCATTGCCAAAAAGGGCATCTGGTTGGTTATCATAGCCATCGGTATGATATTTTAACAAGTAGTCATAGCCATCTGAAACTTTCTTCTGTTCAAAATAAGAACCTTGATAGTTTCCTAAAGAATACAAATTAGACCGATCATGCAGTGTGTTAATATCCACGTGAATACCATAGGCTAAAGCCATTTCTCGCGACTTACTAAGGGCATTAACATAAGTTGTTTCCATTGTTACCCGACCTTTAACGCCTTTTGGTGCTAATTTGACCCGGACATAGCCATCAATACTTTTATTTGATGAATTATAAGAAACCCCATAAGCGTAGACCTCATAACCTTTTTTATACATGATCAAGACTTGTGGCATTTCACCACCATTAAGTGGTTTCACATTACCAACATGGGTTAGTAGTTCTGAAAAAGCATAACCACTTTGATAGGAACCTGCTCCAAACCCTGCCGGATAGACTGAGCTAATCCAGATTGGCTCATCCCCCTCTGTAATTTTAGAAGGCTCAATCACAACTTGCGTTCCGTACAGTGGAATGACTGAATCGACACCAGCAATCGTTGGCAGCGTAGGAATCCCCGTTGCCCATTTTACATTTAATATTTTTTCAATCGGCATATTTTTTTCTGGTAATATGGCATAAGCATGGTCTCGACGAAAAGGGGCTTGAGTAGAACCTGTTGGGACTTTTTCAGTTGATGTGTTACTGACTTTTCGATAATTTGACATGGCACCAAAAATAAAATTATACTTACGGCCATCCTTCAATTTAGTTGGAAACTCGACAGGGGAATTAATCGTCATGCGTGTAAAGGAGTCATCGATCATATTCGCGGTCTCATCTAAAGCTTCAAAAGGAAAATCTTCAATCGTCTCAAAATCAGTGATTTTGGCATCTAGTGGGACTTTCACACCATTTGGTGCAATGGCGTATTCTTTGCCTTCTAAGCCCTTCAGAATTTTTTTAGAATCACCCTCCTCTCTTTCTGTCTCTTGTGTTTCTGAAGTTGCTAACAGCTCTTCTTTTGTGGCAGATACTTCCTCACTTTTTGTTGCTTCTTTTACTTGACTTGTCTCAGTATCTTTAGCATTTAACTTAGTTGGTATCCGCGTCAACGTCACAAAACTTAGCAAGACAATACTCAGACTTAGCAAAATAAAAATGCTCAATTTCTTACCTGTTGTTTTCATTATCGATTCCCATTCCCTTCTCTTTTATATTTATTTCAAGTTACGGTTTAATAGTCATCGTTTATTTATTATACACCTGTTTATTGAACAAAAACAACATTTTTTTGTTTTTTACGTTAAATAACAACAGCTATTTAAGTTGATTCTACGGCTGTACAGCGTTTTTTTATAACTGACACTAGTTTTTGATGTTATTTACCATCGATCATAAACCGATTAAAAGAACGCGGTTTTTGAACGTTAAAAGACATAAAAACCGATATTAATAATAATATCGGTTTTTATGTCTTTTATATATTATTCACCTTGTTTTTTAACGGTTTAATTAACTGATCCCAAGCAAAACTCTCAATATCTTTTTCCGATAGTGCCTGAATGGCGATGACTAGACCTTCTTCTTCTAAGACATGAATCATTTGACCGTATTTTCCGGCTGCTAAATAGGACAGACCGTCTTTGCCGCGCCAAAATTGATACCCGTAGCCTTGATTAGGCCAATCTTTGACAAATTGATTTTTAGTTGCAGCTTGGATGTAACTTTCAGAAACAATTCTGTGGCCTTGATAGCTGCCTTGATTGAGTAACATTTCCCCGATTCTCGACATCTCATCAATGGTTAAAAATAAACCATTGGCACCAGTCGTATGACCCATCGGACAGACAAACCAGTCAGGACTTAAAATATCTAGTTTAGCAAAAAATCGTTCTTCTAAATAACTAGCTAGATTAACACCGGCTTTCTTTTCAATTAAACAGCTAAGTATATATGTATTAAAGTTTGAGTATAAAAAATTAGTTCCCGGCTGATGAGCGAATTCGGCTTTAAAAAAATGCCCCACCCAGTCCTTAATCCCATAACGCTCTGGCGTACTAAAGAAAAACAGTGGGTCTTTCAAACCACAAGTCATTTTTAACAAGTCTTCTACCGTTATCTCGTAAACATAGGGACTAGCATCTTCTGGAATACTCTCTTGAAAACTATCGGCTATTTTTTCATCTAAGCGAAGCAAGCCTTCATCGATAGCGATACCTACCCCTATTGAAGTAATACTTTTACTTGCTGAAAAAGTATGTAAGCGTTCCTGGTCATTAAAACGGTTATAAAAAGCCTTGGTTTCACCTTTTTCGGTAATTTTAACCCCATTTATAACGTATTGTTCTGCTTGAGCTTTCTTAATAAAGGCCTCTAAAATCTTTTCCATACACGTCTCTCCTATCATTAATTATATGAAAAACTACCGACTTTTGGCCCTCGACTATCTGTCCCCAGATAAACATCGTAGTTCCCTTGATCTGCTTGACGAGATAAATCTGAGTGAATGTAATTCAAATCAGCAACGCCTAACTCAATCACAACTGTTTTTTCTTCGCCAGGCTCTAAAGTTACTTGTTTAAATTGTTTTAATTCTCGTTCTGGCCGAGCAACTTCGGCAACTAAGGTTTGAACATAACATTGGAGTGTTTCGGTAGTCTTGACAGTACTTTGATTTTTTAGTGTGACATCAAAAGTCAAATTAGTCTCTTCAGTCATTCTTTGACTGCTTTGTTTAATCTCTGTGATATCAATTTGTCCATAAGTTAGACCATAACCGAAAGGATACAGCGGTTCATTTGAAATATCCATGTAACGTGAGACATACTTCTCATCTCTGTTCCATTCTCTGACTGGACGACCAGTCGTTAACTTATTGTAGTAAATCGGGACTTGGCCAACGTTAACTGGAAAGCTCATTGGTAACTTACCACTAGGATTAATTTTACCTAATAAGACGTCTGCCACACTATGACCAGCTTGAGTTCCTGGGAACCAAGCTTCTAAAATCCCTTGGCTAAAGGCTTTAATCGGACCAAGTTCTAATGGCCGACCATTAATTAAGACAACTACAATCTGTTGATTGACGTCATAAATCGCTTTTAACAACCTTAACTGGGACTCTGGTAATGACAATGTGGATTTACTAGCAGCTTCACCTGTTTCAGTTGAGCTTTCACCTAAAGCTAAAACAACTTTATCAGCCTTTTTAGCAGCGGCTAGTGCCTGTGCTAACTCTGGCTCACTTAACTCCGTCAATGAGCTAACAGGTACTACCGTGACTTGCTCATGGGCACTCCTCAAGCCCTCAGCAATCGTTACTGCATCTTCTGGTGCATCAATCCACGACCATGCACCTAATAGATCGTGAGAAGCCGCTTTTGGTCCGATTAAGGCAATTGTTTCAGTTTCTTTCAAAGGGAGAATCTGCTCTTGATTCTCGATTAAAACCATTGATTCTGCACCTATCCGGCGAGCTTTACTTTGAATCTCAGCTGAAAAAGTGACTTCTTCTGTGATTTCATGTAAGCCGCGATAAGGGTCTTCAAATAAACCTAACTCATTTTTTAGTTCTAAGATTTTTAGGACGGCTTGATCTAGTTCAACTTCTAAACTTGGTTCCTTCGCAATCAGATCAGCTAAATGACGATGATAGTTATCCGTCATCATATCAATATCGACACCTGCTTTGAACGCTTTAGTCGTTGCCTGTTTGCCGTCGGCGGCAACGCCGTGGGGAATTAATTCTCCTACAGCTCCCCAGTCAGAAATCACGACTCCTGCAAAACCTAGTTGTTTTTTTAAGACGTCTGTCATTAACCATTTATTAGCCGTTGCCGGTACCCCATGAACGGTGTTAAAAGCTGTCATAACTAGCTTAACACCTGCATCGATGGCAGCTTGAAAAGGCGGTAAATAATTTTGCCATAAGTTTAAAGTCGAAATATCCACTGTGTTATAATCTCGACCAGCTTCAGCAGCTCCGTAACCGACAAAGTGTTTAACACAGGCAGCAATTTTTTGCTTATTGGTTTTTAAATCCCCGGCTTGCCCTTGGTAACCTTTGACAAAAGCCGTAGCGTATTGACTTGTTAAATAAGGATCTTCACCCATACTTTCCATGACTCTACCCCAACGTGGGTCTCTCACTAAGTCAACCATCGGTGAGAATGTGGCATGAACCCCTGCTTCTTGGCTTTCGATAGCTGATAAACTAGCGACTTCTTCGACTAAACTAGGGTTCCATGACGCAGCTAAGCCTAAAGGTACTGGGAAAATCGTCCGGTAACCATGAATCACATCTGCCATAAAGATTAAAGGAATCCCTAAACGATTATGTTTTAAATGATACTCTTGAATCGCCATCACTTCATCTTTAGTATGGGTTCCTAGAACAGAACCAAGACGACTCAAATCTTCTTTGGTCATCCCCATCTCACTAATCGGACCAGTATTTTCCCCTTCTGCTTCGACTTCATCAAAATAAAGCGGAGTCAGTTGGACAAGTTGTCCAACTTTCTCTGCTATCGTCATTTCTGTAATTAACTTATTTAATTTCTTATTTTCCATCATTACCCACCTTTTCCTGAGCTAATAGGGCTTTGTATGTTGCGCCAATAATCCCTGCTTGATTTAAAAATTGGCAAGGTTGGATTTCTGGTAGCGTCACTGTTTTCATGTCTCGGTGTTGGGCTTTCAACTCGTGAACTCGTCTCGTTAATTCAGCCATAAATGCTTGGTTACCACTAATCGCTCCACCAATTAAGATGATTTCAGGATCAAAAGAAACAGCCATATTAAAAATACCAATGGCTAAACGATCATAAAAATCAGCCACTACTTGATTAGCTAAAGCTTCACCTTGGCCAACTAAAGCAAAGATTTCTTCACCATTTAAATAGTCACTTTCAATCAAATTTGCGGCTTCTCCGTATTTATTAACAACCCCACAGCCAACTGAACCAGTTAGACTTAACGTTGCCATCCGGGAATCCTTGTTTACGATTGGTTCAACCATCATAAAACCAAATTCGCCGGCAGTAGCGTGACCACCACGGAATAGTTGATCATTTATAATAATTCCCCCACCAATGCCTGTGCCAACTACTACAGCTAACAGGTGGTGATAATCTTGACCTGCCCCTAACCATTTCTCCGCTAGAGCTGCACAGTTAGCGTCATTTTCCACAGTTACTGGTAGATCTAAACGAATTTCTAATTCTTCTTTTAAATTAATCCCGTAAAAATCATGAATGGCTCCACCCGTTACCATAAAGCCGTTATCTAAAATAATTCCTGGGGCACTGACTCCCACGGCTGTCACTTCATAGTCTTTCTGATAAGTTGTGACAATCTTATTAATCTCCGCGAAAATACTTTCACCATTATTAGCGGTCTTAACATGGCTATCTATCACAATTTGACCACTACCAGTGACTAAACCATATTTTATATTTGTTCCACCAATATCAATTCCTACGTAATATTTCATAAAAACACTCCTCTTTACTCTATTCAAAAACTAAAGTCATGGCGCTCTTTTGAGGAATATCGATCGTTTTAGCTCCCTGTTCTGTGATTTCTAGGGAAACTGTTTGAGTTGTTTCACTGTCGTTAAACAAGACACAGACGATGGACCCATCCGTATTTAGAAAAGCCACATTTTTGATAATGTGATGTTCCGTTGTCCCAATGCGTTTGGCACCATGTTTTAGAAATTTACTAAAATGGGCTAACGCATAATAATCTAAAGTATAAGTTAATTCTTTGGTTTCTTGGTTAATTTTCACTAAGCCACGACACGTACTTTTACCAAAACCAGGTACTGTTGGGCCATTATTTTCATCTAACGCTAAATTCCATAAGATGAAGGTCTTCGAATAATTACGCATGACTTCAATCCCTGTCCGCATAACATTAGAAAAGGCAGGTTCAAATTCTGGAATCCACTCACCGCCAGAGCCTTCCGTAAAATGGGTTTCCATCTCTGGGTATTCCTTCTGAACGCGACTTTGAGAAATTGGCCGACCGCCATACCAGTGCCAAGCCATGCCATCAACAGCATCACCAGCTAGATCCATCACGTCAAAAGCATAATCAATTCGATCCCAGTTGTGGTCATAAGCTAAAATTTTAGTTGCTAGCTGATTGGCTTCAAAAGCTGGCTTCAAATAATTTTTAATAAAATGACCTTCTTCATGAGCTAAAAACTCCATACTTGGATAGTGCAGGGGCATAAATAAGGCCTCATTTTGCGGGGTAATGGCATTAATCTTGATGCCACGCTCTTGATAAGCTTGAATAAATTTCACAAAATAATTGGCATACGCTTCGTAATATTCTTCTTTCAGCTTACCGCCATTCATAATCCCACTCGTCTTCATCCAACCTGGTGGACTCCAAGGGGAAGCAAAGACTTGTAAGTCGGGATTGATGTCGCCTGCCCATTTAGTTAAAGGTAAAATACTTTCTAAATCATGAGCAATTGAAAAATCTTTTAACTCAGGGTCAACTTGACCGGCTGGTTGATCGTCATAACTATAAATTGTTCGAGCGTAATCAGAAGCTCCCATAGGATTTCGAATGACGGATAAGCCGATGCCTTCTTCTAAGTCGAATAACTTAGTCATTAAAGACTCTTTATCATTCCCATCTAAAACTTGATCAATTAAATACGCCGATGAATCGGTAAAAGAAGCACCAAAGCCATCAATTGTTTGATACGTTTCTTTTGGCGCAATGGCAATAACTGCTTCAGCCTCATTGTTACTTACTTGATAATCAACTGGCTGAAATAAGTTATCTGCAGCCGTTGATTGATAGATTGTCATATTTTTCATTTTAATTTTCCTCAACTTGGATTAAATTTAGTTTAATTAATAAAGGGTTAATTACTTTAGCTTTTAAATAAATTAACAAGCCGCCACCTAGCATTAACCATAAGAAAGACAACTTAATAAAATAAATGGGGAAAGCTAGAAAACCTAAAGTTAAAATAAAGCTAACGACTAAATAAATCAGATATTGTAAAGTAATCCCAATACTGAAATGATATAACTCTTTCACAGTCCCATCATATAGAGTAATTAACGGATAGACGATTTCTGATAAAAGCAGTAAAACTGCCACCACAACAAGTAATGGCAGTTTTGCTAGCTCTAAGTTCACGCCGATAATCACAGCCCCAATAACAAGCATAATCAGACTGTTACTTAAGAAAACGACTGTGCTCTTTTTGAAGTTTCTTTTGAAAGCTTCTAAGTAATCCCCTTTAATACTAACAGCGTCATTGTTAACTAATTTAATAGCCACAGAATAGGCTGCTGATATGCTAGCACCAAGAGTCACAATTGGTACACTCGTTAAAATAAACCAAAAGTTTAATATCATTAAGTCAAACACTAATGATAATGTCCGATACAAACCACTGTCTAACCCAATGTACTTTTGCATATCAACAACCTCTTCCTCTTTACTTTATTTTGTAATACCTAATTTTTCACGATTTTTTTCCATGTTTTCACTACGAATTTTCGTAATCTCATCCATGCCATTGTCTGTTAAGAATTTTTTGTGATTGTCCAAAGCTTCTTTAAACTCTTTGTCTGAATTCGCACGAATCATACTTACTAAAGTCGTTGACCAGTTTGTGTCGATCCCACTTAACGCACGGGCCTCAGCTGAACCTTGTTTAGGTTCAATGTTTTCTAAAATAAAGTGAGGAACTAACTTACCTTCACCCCAGGCTCTTGGTTGAACTAGAGCAGGTGTCGCAACTTTATCACTAGCCATCGCTTGGTAGCGGTCATGTCCGAAGAAGAAAAACTCACTTAAACGAATGTCTTTTTTAAAGTTATCTGGATCATTTTCTTTCATTGTTAAAATTTCAGGTAGTAATTCAAATTTGCCATCTTTATCTTTTTGGAATGTTTCCCCTTCAATCCCAAACGTTGTTAAAATCCCACCTTCAAGGCTTTGTAAATAAGTGAAGATTTGCATTGTTTTAGCTGGTTCCTCATTAGTTTTACTTACAAAAGTATTCATCCAACCACTAATACCACTTTGAGGCAGTGTTGGTTCGTTACCTTTAGTACTTTGAGGACCGTCGATTGCAATGTACTGAGCATCTTTGTCGGCTGTTAACCATGCTTGTAAGAAACTACTCATTTGCGCTGTACCATTGGCCATAATTGTGGCATATTTACCAGATTTAATTTTTTCTTCAAAAGCCACACCATCATCAGCAAAACTATCATCACTAATATTGCCATCACGGTATACTTTATTCAAAGTCTCTAACCAAGCTAAGTAATCTTCATCTAAATTTCGGTTATAAAAATCACCATCTTCTGTTTCTAAAGGCACACCGATAAAGTCTTGTAACGCATCTCCTAAAGATCCTACCCCTTCACCAATTGAGTTAAAGCCAAAAGGTGTTAATTCTGGGAATTTTTCATGGATCAATTTCATTGCTGCTTGGAACTCAGCCGGTGTTCCCATCGCTGGTTCTCCAATACCTTTATAAACGTCTTGACGAATTAAAAAGTTGGTATTTGCAGGAATCATCCCACTTTCGTAATCAGCAGCTGTATTAGAATAGTTCGGGTAACCATAAGTCTTACCGTCTTCTAATTGGAACCATTTCATCGTATCTTCCGCAGCTACTTCTAAGAAATAAGGATCGTACTTCTTAGCTAAATCATCTAACGGTAAAGCCCAAGTGTTTGCTTGTTGGGCAACTTTCGATTTTGCATCAAAAACAGTCACGATATCTGGCATGTCCCCACCAGCGAAGAAGGTGTTTAATTTAGTGTCATCCCCTGTTAAAAATTTAATATCAACATTTAAATCTTCTTTGATTTTTTTAGTGACAACATCATTCCCAAAATCAGTGTTCCACCAATCAGCGTTAACATACCAAGTTAATTCCGTCATTTCTTCTTTTTTATCTAAGGTCCAAGCTGGCTTAGTGGCATCTAATTCATAACGGCCTTCTAAAGATATTTCGTTACCGCCCTCAGTCTTTTTCTCTTTACTTGAACAACCAGCAATTAAAACCATGCTCGCTAATAATACGGTACTAACACCTAAAACTTTTTTGCTCATCTTCATCTTGCTAATCCCCTTTTGTATAGTTATTTTAGTACACTATTCTTTAACTGCTCCAACCATCATTCCAGAAATGAAATGTTTTTGCAGAATTGGATAAATAATTAAGATCGGGACCGTGGTAATAACAATTGTTGCTAGTTGGACCCCTTTAGTTGTCGTTTCGATTACTGCTGACCCGACAGCCATGTTTTGCATTGTTTTCGTTTGTGACTGGACAATAATTTCATAGAGCTTCATTTGTAACGGATATAAGGCTTTATCAGTGATATAAAGTTTTGTTGTCATAAAATCATTCCATTGACCAACCCCATTAAAGAGGGCGATTGTTGCTAAAGCTGGTTTTGACAATGGCAAGTAGATTGATGCAAAAATCTTCCACTGACCTGCCCCATCAATCATGGCAGATTCTTCTAAAGAATCAGGAACTCCTCTAAAGAAGTTCATCAAAATAATCACATCGTAGTAACTAAGCATGGCTGGGATAATATACACCCAGAAGCTATTTAGCAAACCTAGAGATTTAATTAATAAGTAAGTTGGAATCATCCCACCTGAGAAAAACATTGTCACAATCCCCATTGTCGAATAAAATTTTCGACCTTTAAGATTTCGTTTACTCATGGCGTAAGCCATCATCCCGCAAAACAAGACGTGAGTTGAGACGCCGATGACTGTTTTAGCAATTGAGATAAAGAAAGCTCGCCAAATTGTCGTATCTTTAAAGACTGCCCGGTAATTTTCCAATGAAAATTCCTTTGGCCAAAATAAGAAGTTACCTGTTGAAAGTGACGAGCCTGAACTGAAAGATGAGGCCAAGACATTCCATAAGGGAACAATGATAATGATCGTAAATATTAGTAGTACAGTGGCATTGATGAAATTAAAGATACGACTGTCTACGTCTTTTTTCATAACTTTTCTTTGCATTGTATTTTCTCCCCCTATAAGACTGATTGATTATCATTTAAGCTACTCGTTACTTTGTTCGAGATAAGAAGTAAAATCACCGAAACAATTGAGATTCCTAAACCAACAGCTGTTGCATATGAGAAATCACCTTGAGTCATACCCATTCGGTAAACATAAGAATTGATAACTTCAGCCTTCGCTTGGTTTTGCGGATTCATTAAAACTAAAGTTTGATCTAAGTTAGAACCTAAAAGACCACTAACAGTTAAAATTAAGTTCAAACTAATAATCGTACTCATCATCGGTAATGTGATACTAGTAATTTGTTTTAAACGACTTGCTCCATCAATTTTTGCAGCTTCATAATAAGATGGATCGATTTTGGACATTGTCGCTAAGTAAAGAATCGTCCCCCAACCAGCTTCTTTCCAAATGTCTGAAAGTACGGCTATCCACCAATATGCATCTGCATCCAGTAAGTAGTTTTTCGGTTGAGCTGCTACACCTAAGCCTGCTAAAATTTGATTTAATAAACCTGTTGTGGATAACCAAGTAATTAACATCCCACCTAAAACAATCCAAGATAGGAAGTGAGGCATGTATGAAATCGTTTGCACTAATTTCTTGAATGGTCCATCCTTTAATTCAAAAATCAGGATAGCTAAAATAATTGGGATTATAAAACCAATTCCTAATTTTAAGAAACTAATTCCAAGTGTATTAACAACTGATTCCCAAAAGAACTTATCCCCTAAAATAATTCGAAAGTTTTCTAATCCAACCCATGGTGCCGAGTCAATTGTGTCGATGACAGTATAGCTTTTAAACGCAATGGTTAACCCATATATTGGAATATAACTAAAGACAAACATAAAAATAATACCTGGTAAAACCATTGTTTGTAATTCCCATTGATTTTTAAATTGGAACCACCATCGACTGATGCGTTCCTTACGAGTTGCTTTTTCAACTCTTTTTTTCTGATTCATCACTTGGTTCTCCAAAAACTCACCCTCCTATTAATAAAAACGTTTTTATTATTGCTAAACACAAGCTAGTTATTTTCCACTAAACTGTGTTGATTGTCTAACGACTAATTTACCTTCTAGCTTAGTCATCGCTGGGGCTGCTTCCCCTTGTAACATTTTCAGTAAGCTTTCGACTGCTAAGACTCCTTGTCTGGCAATCGGGTTCCAGACTGTTGTTAAAGGAGGTTGGAAATATTCGGCAATATCAATGTCATCAAAGCCCATGACTTGAATATCTGCGGGAACTGCCATGCCTTCTGATTGAATCCCTTTAATCGTACCAATGGCACTTAAATCATTTGATGCTAAGAAAGCATCAGGCCGAACGAAGTTAGGATTATGTAGATAGGCTTTTGTTGCAATGTAGGACGCATTTTCTTCGAATAAACCTTGAATAAAATCATCTTCTGTTAACTGAAAACCGGCTTCTGCCATAGCTGCTTCATACCCTTGTTTACGCTGGAGGTTATCATACATACTCTCAATACCGTCAACAAAAATAATTTTTCGATTGCCTAAGTTTAGTAAATACTTAGTCGCTTCATAACCTGCTTTAAAAGAATCAAAAGTAATACTCGTCATCGTTTCCGCTTCAATCGAACGATCTAAAAAGACACATTTCTTACTTGTCCCCTCTAGAACACTGATGACTTCCTCGTCTACCCATTGGTCTTCAAAGATAATCACACCATCAACATTGCCACCAATAATATTATCCATTAACTTTTTGCGATTCGTTGTTACGAAGATGTTCAAACCATACCCGTTAATTTCAGCTTCCTTCGCCATTGTTTCAACAAGCTTATAAAAGTAAGGACCACTAATACTACTAGTAAAAAAACCAATCATTTTACTTTCTTTCGCTTTTAATAATTTACCATTGATGTTCGGCACGTAATTTAGCTCTTTGGCGACTTTTAAAATATGTTCTTTCGTGCTTGGGGTAATCACGTCAACATTGTTGATTGCATTAGAGACAGTTGAGATTGAGTAGCCAGAAGCTTTTGCTACGTCTTTGATCGTTGTTTTGCTCATTGTTCGCCACTCCTAAAAACGTTTTTATTTTCTTCTCTAAAGATACCACACTAATCTCAAACTGCCAACTCTCATTTGAAAACCCTTACTTAATTAATTCTTGATACCAATAAAAGGATTTTTTCTTACTCCGATTTAATGACCCTTCCCCTTGATTGTTTTTATCGACATGAATAAAGCCATAGCGCTTTTCCATCTCGCCAGTCCCAAAACTAACAATATCAATAATCCCCCAAGGCGTATAGCCAAGAAGTTCCACACCGTCTTCATTGACTGCTAAAGCCATTTGTTCGATGTGCTGTTGTAAATAATCAATCCGATAATCATCGTTAATACTACCGTCAGTTTCGACTTTATCATAAGCTCCAAAGCCATTCTCAACGATAAACAACGGTAAATTATAACGCTCATAGACAACATTTAACGTATAACGTAAGCCGACTGGATCAATTTGCCAACCCCAGTCACTGGCTTTAACAAAAGGATTCGTAGTAATTTTAGCTGCTGGGAAATCACTAATGTCATAACCTTCGACTTCTTCTTGAGTCGTTGTCGTCGTTGACATATAGTAACTAAACCCAATGTAATCAACAGTTCCCGTTTTTAACACCGCTAATTCTTCTGCTGTGTACTCAATGTTAAAATTATTTTGCTCCCAGTATTTTAAAATATATGCGGGAATTTCACCACGGGCATGAACATCGCTATAAAAGAAACGTCGATCCATGACTTTAACTGACGCCATCATGTCTTCTGGCTTACAAGAATAAGGGTAAGCTGGTACATAAGCCATCATACAGCCGATTTGAAATTCCGGATTAATGTTACGGCCAATGGTTACTGCTTTCGCACTAGCGATTAGTTCATTCAAGCCAGCCTGATAAACCACTTCTTCTTTATTGTCCCCAGCTTCAAAACGAATTCCTGAATTGGTCCAAACATGTAAGTCGTGCTGACCATCAGCTTGGTTATTGATTTCATTGAAGGTCATCCAATATTTAACTTTATCTTTGTAACGAGTCATTACAGTTTCAGCGTAGTGAGTGAAAAAATCAATGACTTTTTTGTTTTTAAAACCACCATACTCAGTCGATAAATAATAAGGCATTTCAAAATGAGACAAAGTAATGATTGGTTCAATCCCATATTTTAATAACTCATCAAAGAGATCATCGTAAAATTGTAAGCCTGCTTCATTTGGCTCTTGCTCGTCCCCTTTAGGAAAAATTCGCGTCCAAGCAATTGATGTTCTAAAACATTTCAAACCTAACTCAGCAAATAATTTAATGTCTTCTTTGTAGCGACTATAAAAATCAATTGCCTGATGATTAGGATAATTATTACCTGGGATAACCCCCTCAGTAATTTCACGAGCAACGCCATTGGCACCTGCTGTCATCACATCGGCAATACTAACACCTTTGCCTCCTTGATCCCAACCCCCTTCGATTTGATGGGCTGCAACAGCACCCCCCCATAAGAACTTAGAATTAAAAACGTTTTTATTCACTTGTAAACCTCCTCTAACATTTCTACACTTTGAGTATATAATTTTCAGAAGCTAAATGAAAGGGTTTTCTCAATTGTGACTAACGTACCACTTACTTGACTCCAAAGCCACTACTGGTACGCCTTGTACCGTCTTGCTGATTTAAAGTACATTATCTAGCTCTAAAACAGTCATTACTAGACTTTCTAATAAGTGCATACAAGGGATTTGCGAGGTCATATCTTCGTGTTTATGGAGTTCTTGAATTTCAACTTGATAACTTAAAATATAATCAGACATCGCTGCTAGTGTACTATTACTATTAGCTGTGATACAGACTGTTTCAAAATCTGGGTGGCGATTAAAGCCATTCACCGTTTCAATGACTTCCGTCGTCGTTCCAGACACTGACAAGGTTATTAAGAGATTGCTTGCTGTGTTTCGGAGTTTCCCGAAAATCGGATACGTCGGATCTGTTAGCACCACACTATTACAACCAATTGATGCTAGTTTACGGCCACCATATTCACAAATCGCTCCTGAAGAGCCGGTGCCAAATAAAATGACAGTGTCAGCCTTGAGGATCTTTTCCGCAATAATTTTCAATTGTAATTCCGTGTTTTGGGGAAAGTTTTTAGCCGCTAACCAACTTTCACCTTTTTCAAAATAATTGCCTTGAAAGCTCATTTCATGCTCGATACGAAAATGGGTCTTAAAATCAGTGAAACTTTCATAGCCAATTTTTCTAATAAAGCGCATCACTGATGATGCCGAGGTATGCGACTCATCGGCAATTTCCCGCACACGCATATAAGGTATTTTATCACTGTTCGTTGTCATATAATTATAAATTGACCGGTCGACTTCTGATAATAAATTAAAGTTAACTTGTCCTAAAAAAGACATCTTAAGCACCCCTTTTCATAATATAAAGCCTTTTCAAACTTATTGTTATCATCTTACTATTAATACCTTTGACTATCAAATAAAAAAGACAAGTGATTCCTCACTTGTCTCCCACTTACTTATCAATCCATGCCAATGCTGAGAATTTCGCGAATATCAGCTTCCGTTAACTTAGCTAACTGTTGCTCTTCTTCCGCATTTAAGACTTTATCAAACAAGTCTTTTTTCTCTTGTTGCAAGGCATTCATTTTTTCTTCAATTGTCCCTTCAGCGATTAAACGCCAAACTTCGACCACTTTTTTCTGTCCCATGCGGTGTGCACGGCCAGCTGCTTGTTCTTCGACTGCTGGGTTCCACCATAAATCGTAGAGAATTACCGTATCTGCCCCTGTTAAGTTCAGACCAGTTCCCCCAGCTTTCAAGGAAATTAAAAAGACATCTTTCTCGCCACCGTTATAAGCTTCCACCATATTCAGTCGCTCTTTTGGTTTAGTACTTCCTCTTAAGTAGAAGGTGTCGATTCCAAGTTCCGCAAACTCACTCTCAATAATACTTAACATACTAGTGAATTGAGAAAAAATTAGAATCCGTCGACCATTCTCTTTCGCTGCTACTACTAATTCTTTAACTTGCTCTAGCTTACCTGAATCCCCTTGGAAATCATCAATAAAGAGACGGGGGTCACAACAAATTTGGCGTAAACGGGTTAAGCCAGCTAACACAGAAATCCGATTTTTCTTAAAGCCTTCACTGGTCATACCAGCTACTGACTCTTGCATCTGCCGTAAATGGGCCACATAGACGGTCTTTTGTTCTTCCGTTAAAGAACTGTACAAGTTTGATTCAATCTTATCTGGTAGATCTTTTAAGACCGTTTTCTTCTCACGTCGTAAAATAAACGGTTGAATCATCTTCGCAATTTCTTCTGTAGGCATGTTTTTAAACTTCGCTTTCGAAGGAAAGAAACCAGGCATTAACATGTAGAACAATGACCATAGTTCTTCTAAATTATTTTCAATCGGCGTACCACTTAAGGCAAAGCGATGAACGGTTTTTAATTCTTTGATTGCTTGGAACGTTTTCGTCGCTGAGTTTTTAATCATTTGGGCTTCATCCAAAATCAGACAATGAATAGAGAGTTTTTGATACCACTCAATGTCTTGACGTAAACTAGCATAGGACGTGATTAGTAAATCAACCTCATCCCCACCTTGAATTAAAAGCTCCCGTTCATTTTTATTACCAGTCACAACGACTGTTTTTAAGTCTGGAGCAAATTTTTCACACTCCATTTGCCAGTTATAAATCAAACTAGCTGGTGCTACAATTAATGAAGGTTGGCTCACATTAGCTTCTTTTTCTGATAACAAATAAGTAATCCCTTGAATTGTTTTTCCGAGCCCCATCTCATCGGCTAAAATCCCGCCAAAATGATACTGACTTAACATTTTCAACCAGCGATAGCCAGCTGTTTGATATTCACGAAGTTCTGCATTTAAACTTTTCGGAACTGGGAAATCTAAAGTTTCTGGTTTCGTTAAGTTGCCTACCATTTTCGTGAAATCTTCACTAAATGTGGTAGTGCTAACGGTTTCTAAGGCTTCTTCCACTTGTAAACCACGGTACTTAGGAATTAAGAACTTGCCATCTTGAAAGTTTAACTGACCCCGTAACTTAGCTAAAGCTTCACTAGTTTGTTGGAAAGCTTCTGAATCTAAAGCTAGCACTTCGCCACTGTCTAATTGGTAAAACTTCTCTTGATTCATTAAACTAATTAAGACATTATTAACGTCACTTTCCGCAATATTGGAAACATCAAAACGAATGTCTAACCAAGAGCCTTCTTCTAAAACTTCAATCTTCGGTTGGTATTGAACAGCGTCTAAGTATAAGCCACTTAAACTAGCCTCAATCTCAACTGTAGCGATTTTTCGGAAATAAGGAATCACTTCTGAAAACAAACGATACAATTCAGCTTTTTCTGGTAACCCTTGACTGTAACCGCGGGCCCGTTGAGTGTAACCGTAATAAGTTAAAATCTTATCAATCCGATTTTCTTGAACTTGGTTCCGAACAACTAAAGCTGTCTTATCAGTTGCCGTTGAAAAAGCCGGATCACTTGAAAAGACTTCTTCCCCATAACAATAATCTACTCGTAAAATCAGTTTGTCTTTTTTATGAGCCAAATAAAAGTGGGTTTTCAAGGGAACTTGGATCATCTCAGTTTGTAAACTACTGTCCACAACCACTTCACCGATTAATTCTAATGTGGGCAAAACGTAAGAAAAGAGATCCGCCACATCTTCTGAGTCATAATAAATTTCTGGTTTTTCTGCCCGCTTAATTAATTGCATCAAGGTTTGGTAAATATCTTGTTGCTGACTGCTTAACTCGTAAAAAGTCGCCCCTCGATTTAACCAGCGGTAAGTTTCCCAATACATATCAACTTGGTCTTTAATTTTCAAGACAAAGCCTTCGCCTTGGGGAATCACTTCAAAGTTTAACGGTAATTTTTCTTCTGAAAAATACAAGGTCGTTAACGTTTTCTCATTAATGACTAACTGTAATTTATCATTCCGGTGTAACAACACTAAAAAGTCTTTCACTTGCTTTAATGGCAATAAGACATAACGAGTTTTTAACATCCCTTTACTTTGAATGCCACTATTAGTGACCATTTGATTGCTTTCATGAATTTTTAAGGCTTGATTTAGTAAGTTAAGATCGGTTTCCGAAAAATTACGCGCTAATAAATTGTATTGATATTTATCCCCTACGCGGAAACTTTCTTGCTTACTAAACTTCTCAAGAAATTCATGGGCATTTTTAGCCACATAAGTCCGACCACCTTCAAAACCAATTTTAAAACCTAAGCCGAAAACTGATTTCTCTGGGTGGTATTTAGAAATCTCCACACTTTCAACGACAAACTCCACTGTTAAAGGAGTGACTTCTTGTAACGTTTGATTGGTTTCTTTATCTTGAAGTTTAGCGAAACTATCCGTAAAGATTTTCGATAAACTAGGTGCTTTATAAGTGGCTTTTAAGTTTTTATTTTGTTTTAAGACGCGATTTAATCCTTTGTCTCTTAAGGCTAATTCAACGGCGACTGTATGCTTACAATAGCCTTTATCTTGCCAATATAAACACGTACACACATCTTTCTCCCGAGGAGTGCCATCTAATTCCACGCGGTAAACTTCTGAACCAATGACTTCTGCGTGCCAAACTTCTTGGCTTAAGTCTTGAGTAATAGCTGTGACCCGCTTCTCATCGGCGTACTTACGACCTTTTTGAATAATCCGTTCTGGAATTGTCCACTTCATCTTTTTCTCTCCGCCTCTATTCTAACTCTGTATGATACTGAATCTGACTGGTGCCGGCTCCTGTGCCAATGACTTGTAGTTGTTGAGGAATTCGTTGTTTTAACTCACGGACATGACTAATAATCCCAATCATCCGTCCTTTACCTTCGACTAATTCTAAGGCGTCAATCGCCATTTCTAAAGCATCTTCATCTAATGAGCCAAAGCCTTCGTCAATAAACATCGCTTCAATTTGAATGCCACCAGCTTGTTGTTGGACGACTTCTGCTAAAGACAGCGATAAGGACAAGGCCGCAATAAAGCTTTCGCCACCTGATAAGGTATTAACACTTCGCGTCGCTCCCACATTATCATCGTAAACATTAATTTCTAAACCTGTTTGTTTTTTGTAAGAACCGCCTTCAACTTTAATTTCAAAGCTATAACGATTATTCGTCAATTGAATCAAGCGCTGATTGGCTACTCGTAAAATCTCTTCAAAATAAGCTTGTAGCACATAGCGTTCTAAACTCATCTTATTATATGGGCCATCACCATTGGCAACTTCTGACAACTGGCTTAACTCACTTAAAATCTGCCACTCTTTTTCAAGAGCTTTTTGTTTTTGACTGAGTGTCGTCAACAACTCTTGATTATACGCTATTTCTTGCTCTAACAGCAGACCAATTTTTTCCGCTGCTGCTAATTCACTCATTAATGCTTGAACTTGGCCCTTTAGCTCGGCTAAATCCGGTAACACTTCCTCAGCTATTTTGGCTTTAATCCCACTAATCTCATGTTTAACTAAACTTAGCGCCTGTTGATAACTAGCTAAGCCAGCTTCTAAAGCGGTTAGTTTCGTTAAGTTAGCTAAACTAGGAATTAAGTCAGCTACTTGGTAATCATATGGACTTTCTTCTATTGTTTTTGTTAACTCCGTCACTAACTCCTGGTTAAGAGCTGTCACTTGATCAAGTTCCCCTTGATAGTTCACTTGATTCGTTGCTTGAATAATTGCCTCTTGCTTTAACTCAGTTAATTGATCGGTAACTGTCTTAACTTTAAGTTCCCAAGCAGTCACCGCTCCTTGCCGTTCTTCGATTAAAGGGGCTAAACTCGTTAATTCTCGCCATTTATCGGGGACTTGTTTCACTAAGGTTGTTAAGGTCGTCGTGACTTTTAATAACTCACTTTGACGACTGATTAGTTGTTCTTTACTAGTTACTTCTTGCGTTAGCAACTGGTCCTGGGTCTGCTGTAACTTTTTTTGCTCCCTTTTGACAACTTCTAATTGGGCTAAACTTCCTTGGGTTTTCTGGCTTTCTTCTTCCAAGGCAGTTCTTTCTTTTTGTAAATAGTTCACAACTTCAAGCCACTGGGAGTTCTTAAGGACAGACATTAAGTCATTTTCTTGGAAAGAACTTAGTTGAAGCTTGTCACTTAAGGCTTTTTCTTTAGTCATGACTACTTCCTGACTTTCCCCTAGCTTAGCTCGTTGATGTTTTAACCCTTCTTCAAGACTAATCACAGCCTCACGACTCTTAGTCCAAGCAACTTCCGCTTCTTCTAAGGCTAACTCACTGGCTTTGATTTCTGCTAATGACCACTGATCTTGGGCTGGGGCCGGGTGTTCCTTTGAGCCACAAACTAAACAAGGGGTTCCTGGAACTAAATCCAAACTTAGTCGGGCAATTTGCAAACGAGCTAACTGACTTTTTTCAAGGAGATACTGCTGATTTGCCTCAGTTACAACGGCTTCAGCAGTCACTGACTTAGCTTCTAAATGGACTAACTGCTCTCCTTCAGTAGCCACTCGCTCAGTTACCTTTAGAATTTCCTGACTTTCCGTTAAAAGTTCCTTAATGACGGCTTCTTTGCTTCTTTGTTCTTCACTTGCAGTGAGTAATTGATCCTTAGTATTAAGTACGTCTTCATGCTCTTTAATTTTCTGACTTAACTGCTTAAGTTCGGTTGTTATTACTCGTAACTCCGCTTCTTGCTTTTCTACCTCAGCTGTTAATTGACTCGCTTGGGCTTTAAGGTTACTACTTTCAACTAAGAGCGGCTCTAAACGTGCCAGTTCTTCTGCTTCTTGACGGGCTTCCGCCATCTCCATTTGTTGGCTTAATAATTGGTTTTCTACTTGGCTCTGTTCTTCGATCTGACTCTCTAAAGTAGCTGACTTTTCTTTGACTAAAGTCAGTCGTTGACTAATTTCTCGGCTCTGGACGATTGTTTCCTCGTAACGTAAGATCTTTTTTTCCTGAGCTTTAAGCCAAGTTAGTTCTTTAACTTGGGCCCTTTCTTCAGCTCGTAGCTCTTCTTCGGCTAACAACTGTGTCAGTTTATTCTCAGCCATTCTTTGTTCCTCATACAAGGCAACCAGTTGCTCCCCTTTAGTTAAGGCTTGTTGGTTAGTCGCCAGTACTGCTTGCTGTTTCTGAATGACTGCTAACTGATTTTTTTGGGCCACAGTTGTCTTAGTGATTTGCTCTTTGAGTAAGTCAAGCTTGTCACTGACACTGGTCACAGTTTCCTCCCTTTCGGCAAACTGTTTATCCCATTTAATTTGACGGAAGAGTAACTTAATTTCTTGCTCTTCAGTCGCTAACTCTTTTGCATAATTCTTCTTTTTTTCTTTTAGTTGTTCGGCAATTTGGCGATAGAGCGCTGTATTAAATAGTTTTCGTAAAACAGCTTCTTTTTCATTACTGTCAGCATTTAAAAATTTCCGGAAATCCCCTTGTGGTAAGAGGACGATTTGCGTAAACTGTTGAGCATTTAAATGTAATAGTTCTTCCACAAAACTTTGAACTTCTTTACTTTTCGTTAATTGTTTTAACTCCTTGCCTTGTAAATCAAAGACTGTCAAAGAGACTTTTGCCGGTCGGACTGTGGTCCCTTCCCCGACTCGTTTATTCAAGACTTGTTCTGGTTCACGACTGACTTGATAGACATGCTCTTGGTGGGTAAATTCAAAGGTGACAGCGGTTTTTGTGCTTGGCTCTGCAAAATTGGAGCGCATTTCTTTGCCTAAACGAACCCCACCTGTCGTTTCACCATATAAAGCAAAAGTCATGCCATCAAAAATCGTCGTTTTCCCTGTGCCTGTTTTACCACTAATTAAGAAAAGTGAGGTCTGAGCTAAACGTTCAAAATCAATCGTGACATTTTCATAAGGTCCAAAATTTTTCATTGTTAATTTGACTGGTTTCATCCCTAGCCCTCCTTACTTTTCTCTTTGGGTGTCGCTGATTTCCTCAGCTAACCAGGCGGCTTGTCGTGGTGTTAAAGCTTCACCTGTTGTCTCTTTAAAGTACTCGCTAAATAGCTCAGTTGGACTCGTCTCTTTCAAAGCAACTGTGCTCCGTTGTGGCGCCAATTCTCGCTCGCGACCAAAAGCTCGTTCCATTTGAATAATCCGCGGATAAACACTGCGCAATTGGTTCATCACATTAGGAATTACCCCACGATCAGTTAAGGAAATGGCGATATACGCTTCTCGATCAATTTGTTGATAAAAGGCGGGTGACATCAACGTCCCAAAGTCTTCTTCTAGATGTAACAATGCTCGGTAAGGTGGAATTTCAATAAAGTCATAACTGACTTTTTCATCAGCTGTTTCGACTAGCCAGACACCCTTTTTTTGGTTAATTTCTGATAAAGAGTATTTTAACAAGGAGCCACTATATCGGGCATTGTCACCTTGTAAGGCATTTTTATGATGTAAGTGACCTAAAGCCACATAGTCAAACCCTTCTAATAATGATAAAGGAACAACATCAAGTCCTCCTACCATGACTTTCGTTTCCGAGTCAGATTTTTCACTGCCCGCTACAAAAAAGTGAGAAACTAA
This sequence comes from Vagococcus salmoninarum, assembly GCF_003987495.1. Taxonomy (GTDB): domain Bacteria; phylum Bacillota; class Bacilli; order Lactobacillales; family Vagococcaceae; genus Vagococcus_D; species Vagococcus_D salmoninarum. The sequence continues at coordinate 956 of NZ_NGJU01000008.1, read as the reverse complement.
AATTTGTTTCAGCCCTGGCTTAAAGTGAGTAGTCATTTCTGCCACGACTAAAGCCATGGCTTGATCGACACTGCGAATCTCATCATCCTGAAAGTAGGCTCTGGCTTCAAAAGGCTCAAAATAAGGCAATAAAAACAGTTGGCTGTCGCCAAATTCGACTGGCTTTAAGCCTTGAGCTAATTTCGTATGTAAGTGAAAATTTAAGGTTTCATACCAAGGACCACCGGTTTCTAAACGGGTGGCACTGTCATGATTACCGGAAATTGCAAAGACTGGGTAGCCTTTTTTTAAATTCATTTCAAACAGCATGTGGTTGAATAATTCGACAGCCTCGATACTTGGTACTGAACGGTCGTATAAATCCCCAGCAATGATGATGCCATCAACCTTTTCAGTTTCGGCAATTTTCATGACTTCTTGAAAGGCAAAAGATTGCTCCTCTAAGAGATCGTAACCATTTAACTTTTTGCCAATGTGCCAATCACCTGTATGTAAAAATTTCATTTCCCTCACCTCTTCTTATAAAACATCTTCCCACCATTATACCAAATTTTCAGCCAAAATAGAAAAAACACGCTAAGGAACTTATTTTCCAGCTTTTATAAAACAAAAAAACAGAAGTTTTCACTTCTGTCTAATTGTTTATTTTTCGGCTGTATAATTTTTGGTGTGGATGAAGAGATTCATTCACACCTATTTTTACGCAAAAAAATAGAAACATATGAACTTTCCAGTTAGAATAAAGTTGCTTACACCAATTCAGGGAGGAGAATTCATATGTTTCATAACGATTATATCCGATTATCACTTAATTTAAAAGACCCCAATATCACATTTGCTGAAAAAGCATGCGTTGAACAAAAAATAAAAGGCGTTACTGCAACCCTTTATTTTGCTACTTTGACTTATACACCCACTCATTGTAAATGTTGTGACCGAGAAAACACTGATTTTCT
>NZ_NGJU01000007.1 GCF_003987495.1 Vagococcus salmoninarum | reverse complement strand
TTCATTCCACTCTAAAGTCTGAAACGTTCTCAATACAGTCAGAGCTTGGATGCTCTACTACTAGTGTAATCGAAACTGTACAAAATTTCATCAAGTATTATAATGAAAAGAGAATTCAACAAAAATACGGTTACTTATCTCCGATAGATTATCGAAAACAAGCAACCGCATAGGTGTTTTTATTACTGTCTCATTTTAAGGGTTCAGTCCCACATGCCTGACTCGGTTTTTTGTTTATTTCGTTTTCTTCTCAAATAATGGGCTAACGGGTTTGTTTTCGTGGATGCGTTTGATTGCATCACCGATTAACGCGCCAACACTTACTTCTTCTATTTTATCAATGCGATTTTCCTCTGGTAAATAAATTGAATCAGTGACAATCACTTTTTCAATTGGCGAATCAGCTAAACGTTCCATAGCTGGTCCTGATAAGACTGGGTGAGTACAACTTGCTAAGACTTCAACGGCACCGGCTTCTTTCAAAGCAGTGGCTGCTAAAGTAATTGTCCCAGCAGTATCAATCATATCATCAATTAAAATACATTTTTTGCCTTCAACATTACCGATAATATTCATCACTTCAGCCACATTGGCTTTCGGACGACGTTTATCAATAATAGCAATCGGTGCTTTTAAGAATTCAGCTAATTTACGAGCACGGGTTACCCCACCATGGTCAGGTGAAACAACGACTGTGTCATCACCTACATAGCCATTTGTAATGAAATAATCGGCTAATAAAGGAGCTGCCATTAAGTGATCCACAGGAATATCAAAGAATCCTTGGATTTGAACAGCGTGTAAGTCCAATGTTAACATCCGGGTTGCTCCCGCTGCTGTTAACATGTTCGCTACTAATTTGGCTGTGATTGGTTCACGTGAACGGGCTTTACGATCTTGACGAGCGTAACCGTAGTAAGGCATCACAACGTTAATTGTTTTAGCACTTGCACGTTTCAAAGCATCAATCATAATTAATAATTCCATTAAATTATCATTGACTGGGTAACTTGTAGATTGGATCAAGTAAACATGATCACCACGAATACTTTCTTCAATATTAATTTGAATTTCACCATCACTAAATTGGTTTACTGATGACTTACCTAACTCTACTCCTACAGCTTCCGCAATTTTTTCCGCTAACGCTTTATTAGAGTTTAGGGAAAATATTTTCAGTCTTGGATCAAAGTAATGTTTCGACATGAGGACCTCCGCTTTCTTTTTTCGCTTTTAATTTGAGAATATAAATGCTTCCTTATAAATAGTAGTCATTTTCTATGTGAAAATCAAGTCATTATCGTGTTTTTATGCTGTTTTTATTTATTATGAGGTAATTTTTTCGCATAATCCTCTTTATTTGTTTGAGTCGCTCGAGCAATTGCTAAGGCATCTGCTGGGACATCTTCCGTAATTGTTGAGCCCGCAGCTGTAAAGGCCCCTTCGCCAATCACGACTGGTGAGATAATATTCGTGTTGCAACCAATAAAGGCATTATCACCGATTGTTGAACGAGATTTATTTTTGCCATCGTAATTCACAAAAACGGTACCACAACCAACATTAATGTCTTGCCCTAAATCCCCATCACCAATATAAGATAAGTGACCGATTTTAGTTCCTTGGCCAACAATACTGTTTTTGACTTCCACAAAATTACCGACATGGACATTTTCAGCTAACTCAGTGCCTGGACGTAATCGACCAAATGGACCAACGTCACTGCCAGCAGCAACTTTTGCTTTTTCAATATGGGAAGAAGTAATCTTAACATTGTCGCCGATTTGGCTAGCAATAATTTCACTATTGGCACCGATGTAACAACCATTACCAATGACTGTTTGCCCTTTTAGTTGAACCCCTGCTTCAATGATAGTGTCATTGCCAATCATCACATCTGCATCAATGTATGTGGCTTCTGGATTAAACAAAGTCACACCGTTAATCATATGTTGACGATTAATCCGACGACGCATCGTCGCTGTCGCTTCCGCTAAAGCTAAACGATCATTAATCCCAATTGAATCACTGAATTCTGGCATTTGATAAGCTGAGATAGTCTCTCCTTGTTGTTGAAGAATACTAATCACGTCTGGTAAGTAATACTCCCCTTGGGCGTTGTCATTACCGACTTGGCCTAAGGCACTAAACAAGGCTTGGTTATCAAAACAAAACGTGCCGGTATTAATTTCTTGAACTAACCGTTCTTGATCGGAAGCATCTTTTTCTTCAACGATTTTTTCAACTGAGCCTGTACTGTTACGGATAATCCGGCCGTAAGCAAAAGGATCCTCAGCATGAGCGGTTAAAATCGTCGCTTTCGCCCCTGTTTCTTCGTGTTCTTTAAATAAATCAGCTAAAGTTTCCGCAGTAATTAACGGTGTATCACCACAAATCACTAAAGTCGTCCCAGCTTTGTCTCCTAGGCTGTCTTTTGCCATTAACACCGCATGACCTGTGCCTTTTTGTTCCGCTTGGAGCGCATACTCGCAACGAGTCCCTAATTTACTTTTAACCTTTTCGGCTCCAAAACCAACCACGGTAACGACTAGCTCTGGTGCAAGTTGATCGACGTTACCTAAAACATGCTCAACCATTGATTTACCAGCTATCTCATGCAAAACCTTGTATTGTTTTGATTTCATCCGTGAGCCTTGACCTGCTGCTAAAATAATTGCGTAGCGCTTTTTCACTTGTGTTCCTCCTCAATAATTTAAAGCTTTAATGATAATTTGGGCTTACTTATCGAAATAAGTGCCTGGTACTACTTTAATGGTTTTCGTTTGGGTATCAACATCTTTGACACATAATAATGAACTGTATTCGTCAATCACCCGACGGCCAGCAAAGGTCGATTCAGCAAAGACGGTAATTCCTACTAATTCTGCTTCAAATTCTTCAATTAGGCCTTTCATACCGTTAACCGTGCCGCCGCCTTTCATAAAGTCATCGACGACTAAGACTCGAGAGCCCCGTTTTAAGCTCCGTTTTGATAGTTCCATTTTTTCAATTCGTTGGGAAGACCCAGAAACGTAATTGACACTCACTGTTGAGCCTTCAGTGATTTTTGAATCACGACGGACAATTACAAATGGTGCATTCAAATGGTATGAAACTGCTTGGGCAATCGGGACACCTTTTGTTGCTACCGTCATCACGGCATCGATTTTTTGATCTTTGTATTTAGATGCAATAATTTGACCGACTTGGCGGAGTAATTCTGGCTCCCCTAATAAGTCTGATAAATAGACGTAACCACCTGGTAAAAGACGATCTTTTTCAGATAAACGTTCACATAAACCTGCGACAATCTCTTTGGCTTCTTCTTTAGACATTTCTGGGATAAATCTCACCCCACCTGCCGCTCCTGGAATTGTTTCTAAAATACCAGTGCCACGACTGCTAAAAGTTCTTTTGATAATACCTAAGTCTTCACTAATTGAGGACTTCGCAGAACTGTACTTTTTCGCAAAAAAAGTTAAAGAAATCAATGTGTGGGGATGCTCTAACAAATACTGAGTCATATCAATTAATCGTTCACTTCTTCTAACCTTCATAATTGTCACCTCTTCTACTTTATTATTCATCTCATATTATATGATTAAATCCGTGAAAAGCCTAGTCTTTTATTCTTTTTCTTATAAAACGTTCGTCAATTTTAATTTAGATAGCTTTCCTCTGCTGGAAACGTTCTCAAATGAAGTATTTTAGGAATATTAAAAAAGCAGCCGAGTTATCCTCGACTACTCCGTTTAATTTTACTTTTACTCCAAAGTTTTTTAACGATCGTTACAATTAAAAAGATCATAATAAAAATCAACGTAATTGTTGCTCCAGGTGGAGTATCTGCTTGATATGAGACGAATAAACCTGATAACATGCCAATCAAACCAGTAATAATACTAAAAAGTAGTACGAGATTAAAGCTCTTACCGACTCGCATAGAAATTGCTGCTGGTAAAACCATAATAGCTGAAACTAACAAGGCCCCGGCAATTGGAATCATCACAGTAATCGCAATTCCTGTAATCACATTAAATAATAAAGACATCCACCGAACTGGTAAGCCATCCACATGGGCTGTATCTTCATCAAAAGTTAAAACATACATTGGCCGCTTAAATAGGAAAAAGAGAACAATCAAGGCAATGAATAGCACCCCTAAAATCTTAACTTGATCCCAACTAATCGTGACAATTGAGCCAAATAAGTATTGTTGAATTCGCATAGAAGAATTGCCTTTATTCGCATTCATTAAAACTAAAGCTGTGGCTAAACCACCAGACATCAAGATTGCCGTAGAGACTTCCGAATACGTACTATAAATCATACGTAAATATTCTAAAACAACTGCGGAAATCACGACAACAACTAAAGTCGTTAAAGTTGGGTTAACGTTAATAAAGAAACCTAAAGCAATCCCGGCTAAAGAAACGTGAGAAAGGGTATCTGCTAGTAATGACTGTCTTCTAACTACTAAAAAGACACCTAACATGGGAGCAATCACTGCCATAAAACTTGCAGCTAAGAGGGCTCTAATCATGAACTCATATGAAAACATCGCCATTCGGAATCCTCCTTTCTAACAAGACGGATGTGTCTGTCAGCGTATTTCTTAATATCTTCGTGATCATGGGTAATCATCAAGACGGCTTTACCGTGGTCATGGGCATTATGTCGTAATAATTCATAGAAGTCACCACGAGATCCTTCATCCATTCCAGTAGTTGGCTCATCTAAGACGAACAAATCTGGGTCTGTCGCAAATATTCTCGCTAAACAGATTCTTTGTTTCTGACCACCAGATAATTCTCCTACTCTTTTGTGACGCATGTCCCACATACCCACGGACTTTAAGGCCCGTTCGACATGTTGATTGTCTTTATCAGAAAAACGTTTAAACCATTTTCCTCGCTGATAGCGTCCAGATTGGACAAGTTCTAAGACAGTACTAGGAAAGCCAGCATTAAAAGAAGCCACTTGTTGGGGAATATAACCAATACTTAATTTTTCCCCTTGGGTATTTTTTTGTGCCACTGTCACTTCCCCAGTTGCTGGGGTTAAAAGACCTAAAGTATTCCGAATCAAGGTCGACTTAGCTGCTCCGTTTTCACCAGTTAAAATGACAAATTCCCCGGGATCAACATGATAAGAAATATCTTGTAAGACTGGCTCTTCGCCGTAATAAAAAGTTAAATTATTGACTTCAATATAATGGGCCACGGCCATCCTCCTCTATGTTTAATTACTTATACTTCAACTTCATCAAAACGTAACCTTTCCGTTTTGTTAGCAATTAGTAGAATAACACGAGATAAAACTCCCGTCAAGGATCTTGTTTAATTGCTCACTAGCCATTAATAAACGGATAAAAAAGTAGGGCTGACGAATAGTCCCCCCTACCTTTTGCTAACTATTTTAAAGTTCTGACAATATGCACGTCTTCACAAAATCCCCGCAAGCCATTTTTAACTCGTTGGGCTCGTGAATACTTATCACAGAGGGCAAAAACCGTTGGCCCACTGCCACTCATTAAAGCAGCATCCGCACCGAACTTCATCATCTTGTCTTTAATCTGCTGAACGACTGGATGTTTTTGGATCGTAATGTCTTCTAAAGAGTTACCTAAATTAGCAATCAACCGCTGATAATCTCCTGCGACTACAGCAGCTTCGATTTCCCCAATGTTTGGGTGCATGATTTCATTAAAAGACAACGAACTAAAAATTGTTCGCGTAGAAACACTGATTCTTGGTTTCACTAAGACGACCCAACATTGAGGCATCGCTGGCAAGGACTTAATTAAATCCCCTCGGCCACTGACGACTGCCGTATTGCCACGGACGCAATAAGGCACGTCTGAACCGACTTCGACACCAAGCTCCGCTAGTTCTGCTAAAGATAAGTCCAAGTCCCACAAACGGTTTAAGCCCCGTAAAGCGGCGGCGGCATCACTACTACCACCAGCTAAACCAGCAGCTACCGGGATGCGTTTGCGCACTTCCACATGAACCCCTTTAGTAATGCCGAAACGTTCTTTAAGCAATTCCGCCGCTTGGTAAATATGGTTGCGCTTATCCACAGGTAAAAAACTACTGTCAGTTTCGATCAAAATCTGATTTTCCTCAAGCTCACGGAAAATCAACTTGTCAGCTAAGTCGACACTGGCCATTACCATTTTTAATTCGTGGTACCCGTCATCTCTTTTATATAGTGCATCTAATCCCAGATTGATTTTAGCTGGGGCTTTTTCGATAATTTCCATAGATCTCACCTTACTTTTAAAGTCATAATTCTTCATATTATACAACATTTGGCGCTAAATAGAAATATGACTCCCAAATAGGTTTAGTTTTTATAACCTTTTGTATTAAGTTGAATGATTTCAATTAAAGTTGCGACTACGGTTTCCATTGCTTCTAAACTAATAAACTCGTACTGACCGTGAAAATTTTCACCACCTGTAAAAATATTCGGTGTCGGAATCCCTTTAAAGGAAATTTTCGAGCCATCGGTGCCACCCCGGAAAGGTGTTACAATTGGTTTGATTTGAAGGTTTTCCATCGCTTTTAAGGCAAGTTCTACGGGATAAAAATCCCCCTTAATAATCTCACCCATGTTGTAATACTGGTCTTCTAAAGTTAAACTCAGACGTTCTTTATCTAAACTAGCATTAATTTCAGCAACTTTTGCTTTCAGAAAGGCTTGTCGTTCAAGAAACTTCTGACTGTCGTGATCACGAATAATATAGACGAGTTCTGCTCGATCAACTGTCCCGCTGAACTTATTTAATAAATAAAAGCCTTCATAGCCTTCTGTGGCTTCGGGAACTTCATTTTGTGGTAAGAGGTCATCTAACTGCTTACCAAGCTTAATCGCATTGATTAAGCTGTTTTTAGCCGTGCCTGGATGAACACTTAAGCCGTCAATTGTCACTGTTCCTTGAGCCGCATTAAAGGTTTCATATTCTAAATGACCTACTCGGCCACTATCAATCGTATAGGCATACTTGGCCCGGAAGTGAGAGGCATCGAACAAATCCGCCCCTTTACCGATTTCTTCATCTGGCCCAAAAGCTAAGCGAACTTCACAACGAGGCAACTCTGGGTGTTGTAAGAAATAGTCCACAGCGCCGAGAATTTCAACAATCCCCGCCTTATCATCTGCCCCTAACAACGTTGTACCATCCGTCGTAATCAAGGTTTGCCCACGGTAGTCTTTTAAATTTGGAAACTCTTGAACAGACAAAGTAATGCCTTCAGCAGCATTTAGTAAAATATCCTCCCCATCATAGTTTGGATGAACTTGGGGCTGAATGTTTTCGGCGTGATAGTCAGCTGTATCGTAATGGGCAATCAAACCAATTACTGGGCCAACTGATTGGGTATTGCTCGGTAAGGTCGCCGTGACAAAGGCATTCTGCTCTAAGTACTCAACTTCACTTAACCCTAATGCTTGTAAATCCTGGGCAAACTCTTTGGCAAAAGCCACTTGGCTGGCTGTTGTTGGCACTGACGTACTACTACCATCGGAACGAGTGTTAATTTTAGCGTATTTTATAAAACTTTCTAGTAATGAAAATGTCATGATAAACCTACTTTCTTAGTCTGTTAATTGGGCATTGCGTAAATAAAAATAATTTCCATAAGAAGGGTATTCCATGCCCGTAATCTTAGGATTAATTAAATAATTTGAGGCGCTTTGGAACAAAGGCACTTGAGCAATGCCTTCTTCTAATAAGATTTTTTCAGCTGCTTGATAATCGGCAAACTGTTTCGTCACATCGTTAGCATTCGTCGTTTTAGCTGAAACTGCTAACTTGTCGTAACTTGAGTTGCTAAAACTGCCATAGTTATACGCCGAATCAGTCTCATATAAAATGAAATACATCCCTAAATCATTGTCACCAGCCATCCAACTAGAAATCGACAACTGATAATCTTTGTCCCGGCGTGATTGGTTCACATTCGTCCGGGGCTGTGGGGTAATCGTGATTTTCAAACCTGGTAAATTTTCTTGTAATTGGTTTTGAATGTATTCAGAAATCTTTTTGCCACTATCATCATCTGACACTAACAAAGGCAATTCAATTTCCTCCCCCAAATCTTTTTGCGCTAAAGCCCAGACTGCTTTCCCAGCTTCTTTATTATAAACTAAGTAATCACCGCTGTATGCACGGAAGTCTTCTTGATTAGTTGGATTAATAAAGAGCTTTTCCGGAATTAAACCATTTAAAGGCTTAGCACCATCATTTAAGGCATGCTTTGTTAAAGACTCCTTATCAATACTTAAGGCAATTGCCCGTCGTAAGTTTTCATTTGCTAAAGGTGTCCCAGGCTTTTTATTAAAATCTAAAAACGTATTAGCAATATCCGCATGGCTGACAAAACTAGGATCATCTGCATATTCAGCAACAAAGGTTCCTGAAAGTTTTGTTAAATCTAACTCACCGGTATTAAATAGATCAATCCCAGTATTTTCTTCTTTAATTGTCGTACCACTAATTTCTGTTAATTTAACTTCTTGGCGATCATAATAAGCGTCATTTGGTTTTAAAGTCCAAGTATCACTGCCTTGTTCCCAATCATTAATGACAAAAGGCCCACTAAAAAGCAAATGATCACTGTCACTAGCGTAGTTCTCACCTTGAGCTTCCACAAAAGCTTGATTTTGGGGTGCTAACCACGCAATCGAAATTAAGGTTAAAAATGATTGTTTCGGATAAATTAACTGAACTTGGAATTCCTCTTCCCCAATAGCCGTGACCCCTAAATCAGTGACCGGTTTGTCACCGACACGAATCTCTTGGCTGTTTTTAACACTATCTAATAAATAAGCATTAGGTGCCGCCGTTTTCGGATCAACTAATTTTTGCCACGCGTATACAAAATCCCCAGCTGTAATTTTGTCACCATTACTCCACTTAGCATCTGCTCGTAATTTAAAAGTATACGTTAAGCCATCTTGACTAATCTCAGCGGCTTCTTTAGCTAATCCCGGTATTGGGACACTATTTTCATCTAAACGATACAAGCCTTCAAATAAATGTTGAGCAATCGTAAAAGTGTTTTTATCTGTGGTTTGGGTTGTATCAAGGGTAACTAACTCTGTCGGCACACTGACTGCAATTTTTTGTTCAAGTCCCTGACTTTCTTGATTTCCCCTAGTCTTTTGACTGCCACACCCACCTAATAATCCTAACCCTAAGATGCTAACTGTTAATAATTGCCACTTCTTCATACTTACTTCCCCCTCTTAATTTGTTAATCAGTTTTCTAGAGACGACGTTGTTTCCCGATGAGCTTTGTTAGTTTAACTAAACAAAAAAACTCCCGCCCTTCATTCTATTTTCATAGAACAAAGGACGAGAGTTTCATAACTTTCGCGGTACCACCTTGTTTGCTAATGTTTGACCATTAACCACTTATCCAAGCTCAAAACGACTAAGCTCTGGTGCTATAACAGGCACACCTGTGTTAGTCTAATAAGTTGACTAACAATGCTCTAAGGCCATTTTCTACTTCACGCCATTACTCCTTTTCACCGGTGGGAGCTCTCTTTGAATGGGTTAAGAAATATACTTTCCTTTTCAACGCATCTCTATTTAATTGCTTTTCTGATTAAATAGAAGTATAAAGATTGTCGTAATCTTTGTCAATTTTTTCGAGTCAAAGGATTTAAAGGCAGTTTAACCGCCACATCATTCGTATCCCAATCAGCTAAAATCGTTTCGATGTATTGGAACAGAAAACTCTCTGGTTGCTGACTTAACAGTTGATAACCTGCTTCTTTTTTAATTGCAGCTAACTGACTTTCCTCTGCAATGTAATCAAAGCCATCAAAGTAGCGATTATTCATCCGACCAACAAATTCCGCCACAACTTGGGCACTCTCTTCTTCGTACCAATTCTCTTCATAAATTTGACGATGAGCCATCCCTTCACCGTCTAATCGAAAGAGTTCTTGGGAGTAGTTGTCATAATTTAAAAGTCGAACGTCTTTTTGATTTGTTTCCCGCGCCCAATCAGTAAGTTTCAACGGTTGCCGTTGATACATTAACTGGTTATTCGCTAGCTTTAATTCACCAATACTATTACTCAAAGAGGCAAATGACCCTGTGGCAATATCATAGATTTTGCGCCCTTGGTAGTCAATCGAAGCAATATCTTGTGCATGGATATGGCCTGTTAAGACAACTTCAACTCCATGGTTACCAAAGAACTCTTGAACCTCCTCACTTTTATCAATCGTAAAACCTTGATTTATTTTCCCGTTATGATGAATCAAATTATGATGCATCACTGGAATCACTTTTAGCCCCTCTTGACTGGCCTTAGTAAAGACGGTCTCTAACCAATCAGAGGTTTTCGGTCCTAACTTGCCACTAGTTGTAGGATTACTATGGCTAACATCATTGATGTACTTATTCGTATCAATCATTACTAGCAAAAGGTCCTCAAAAGGTTTCACAGCGTAGCTTAAGGAGTCTTTGTCTCGGGAAATCGCCTCTTCATAGCCCATTTCAGCAAACAACTCAGCGAAATCACCTGGTAAAATTTGTTTGACTCGCTGAACTTCTTTCCCTTGATAGCTCTGAGCCCAACCATCAGCAATGTCGTGATTACCAGGAATGACGTAGACAGCTGTGCCTAAGGCTTCAATTTCTTTAAAGTAGTCTGCCAGTTCTTTGGCACTTTGGTACTCCCCGTTTAAGGTTAAATCACCACTAACAATTAACACTTTTGGTCTTTCTTGTTGAACTTGCCAAATCAACGCTTCTAACCGTTCTCGAGGAAAGTCTAAGTCTTTCCCTGCGGCAGTTTTTTTAATAAATTCAAATTTTTCACCATCATCATGTAACGTGTCCGACAAATAATGGGTATCTGAGATCACCCAAATTTTATCCTTTTGATTCACAAGGGCAAGGGAAGGATCGACTTCAACTTGTGCCATGGGCGAATCAGTGAATCTATCACTTAATATGACGAATAAACTCCCTAATCCTACAAGACTTATTAGTACTACGAAAAGCTGCTTTTTAGTCACTTTATCCCTCCTAGAAGTTGCTTTTGAGTAAAGTATAGCATAGTTTTTAGCGTAAAAAAAAAGCCTCTGTCTTAACAACAGAGACTTTTCTACCTTATTTAGCTTCTTTTAAAGCTAATGGTGAATCAATTTTAGCACCTAACTCTTTACCAGCGAAGAAATCATAGGCTGCTTGTAACGCAATTTTACCCATTTCATCAGGTTGTTGTGCAATTGTTGCCGTTAAACGACCTTCTTCAACAGCTTTCAATCCATCATCGTTACCATCAAAACCAACAACAATCACATCTTTTTTACCAGCTGCTTCTAGGGCTTCAATAGCACCTAAAGCCATTTCATCATTTTGGGCAAATACGGCTTTAATATCTTTTGTTGATTGTAAGATATTTTCCATAACTGTTAAACCTTTGGCACGGTCAAACTCGGCTGATTGTTTTTCAGCAAGTTCAAGTTTACCTTCTGCAAACTCTTCAAACCCTTTTCCACGTTCACGGGTAGCTGAAGCTCCAGGAATCCCTTGAAGTTCAACGACACGACCATTTTCACCAATTTTATCTAAAATAAATTGTGCGGCCATTTCGCCACCTTTAACGTTATCAGAAGCGACTAATGTCAAGACTTCACCACCGTCACTACTACGGTCGATGGCAATGACTGGAATTTTTGCATCGTTAGCAGCTTCGACAGCTGGTTGAATTGCTGAAGAATCTACTGGATTAATTAAAATCACATCGACTTGTTGCTGAATTAAATCATCCACATCGTTACTTTGTTTAGCTGAGTCATTTTGAGCATCAACGACAATCGTCTTCGTGTCATTTTCTTTAGCTAAGTTGTCGATACCATCTTTAACAGAAACGAAAAATGGGTTGTTTAACGTTGAAATACTAACACCGACTTTTAATTCTGAAGGGGCTTTTTCTTTAGTCGTTTCTTTGTCCTTTGACTCACCATCAAGAGTTGCACTCCCACATCCTGCTAAAACTAAAGCTGTTGTTGCCATCGTTAATAGAAATTTCTTCATTTTTGTTGCTCCTCTGCTTTTTTTATTTTTTCTTGCGGTCTAATAGCACCGCAATAATAATCACAATACCTTTAACAATTTGTTGATAGAAACTAGACACCCCTAGTAAGTTCAAGCCATTGTTAATTGTTCCAATAATTAAGGCACCAATCAATGTGCCAAAAATCCGACCTTTACCACCTGACAAACTTGTGCCACCTAAAACTACAGCAGCAATCGCGTCCATCTCGTAAGCTTGACCAGCTGTTGGTTGAGCTGAATTTAAACGTGAGGTTAAAATAATCCCGGCAACTGAAGCCATGAATCCAGATAATGTGTAAATTAAAATTTGAATCTTATCTGTTTTGACACCTGCTAATTTAGCGGCTTTGATATTACCACCAATCGCATAAGTCTTTTTACCAAAAGCCGTTTTATGCAATAGGACAAACAATAAGATAAAGCTGACTAACATAATTAAAATTGGGAAAGGAATCCCGAACAAGTAGCCTCGGCCGACAAATTTGAAGATGAAGCTGTCGCCAATACCAGTAATCGGGTTACCATCGGTATAAACTAAAGTAATTCCCCGGTAAATGGTCATCGTTGCTAAGGTGGCGATAAAAGGTGCCATGTTACCTTTGGCAATTAATAAACCATTGACCATTCCTAAAAATGCTCCTAAAAGCATGCCAGCAACCATTGCTAACATTGGATTAATTCCTGCTGAAATCAAACCAGCAACTAAAGCTGCTGATAATGCTAAGGTTGAACCAACGGATAAGTCAATCCCACCTGTTAGGATGACAAAGGACATCCCGAAAGCAATCAACGCATTAATCGAGACTTGTCTTAATAAGTTCAAAATATTAACAGATGAAATAAAACTAGGGTTCATAATTGTGACTAGTAAAACTAGTGCCAACAAGGCCACAAGTGGTCCTAATTTTGACATTAAACTGCCAAAATCAAGGGATTTTTTTTCTTTAAGTTCTGGATTAATCATGTGTTTTCCCTCCTGTAGCCGTAGCTAGATGCATAATTTTTTCTTGTGTCGCTTCTGCCTTAGTTAATGATCCACTAATTTGTCCTTCTCGCACAACCATGATTCGATCACTAATACTTAAAACTTCTGGCAAATCACTAGAAACTAAGATAATCGCTACTCCGCGAGCGGCTAGTTCATTAATTAATAAATAAATTTCTCGTTTAGCTCCCACATCGACACCTCGGGTCGGCTCATCTAAAATTAAGACTTGAGGTCCGATTCCTAACCATTTTGCTAAAACGACTTTTTGCTGATTTCCTCCAGATAAACTCCCAGCGGCCTCATTAATACTCGTAGTTTTAACAGTCAGTCGTTCAACTAATAACTCTGTAAACTCATTTACTAACTTATCATCAATAATAACTTTTTTTGAAAACTCACTAATTGACGGTAATAAAATATTGTCTTTAATCGTAAAATCTAAAATCAACCCTTCTTCTTTACGGTCTTCTGTTAAAAAACCAATCCCTTTTTCAATTGCCCCATGAGGACTTTTAAGGATAACTTCTTCACCATTCAAAAATGTTTTACCACTATCCTTTTTGATTAAGCCAAAGATTGTTCGCATAATTTCAGTCCGGCCAGCTCCCATTAAACCTGAAAATCCAAGAATTTCACCTTCATGGACTTCAAAGTTAACATCTTTAAACATGCCGGCTTTATTTAGGCCTTGGACAGCAAATTTAACTTGACCGATTTCTGAGGTTTTTTCTGGGTAGAAATCACTAATTTCGCGACCAACCATCTCTTTCACGACTTGTTCAAAACTCGTATCAACAATTCGTCGCGTTGAAACGGTAATCCCATCACGCATCACGGTAATCCGATCACAAATCGCAAATATTTCTTCCATCCGGTGAGAAATATAGACAATCGAGACGTTATTCTCTTTAAGTTTACTGATAACTTCAAAGAGGACGTTAATTTCCCGTTCAGTTAAGGCAGCAGTCGGCTCATCCATAATAATGACTTTCGCCTCAGTCATTAATGATTTTGAAATTTCAATCATTTGTTGTTGACCAACTGATAGCTCGCCCATTTCTTTGTATAAATCAATCTTAATATTAAGTTGCTCAAAGACTCGCCGGGCTTCTTTTTCCATGGCTTTATAATCTAATAGGCCCAATTTCGTTTTGATCTCTTTGTTTAGAAACATATTGTCAATGACGGTCATATTCGACAGTGAGTTGATTTCTTGATGAATAAAGCTGACACCATGATTTTCAGCATCTTTCGTTGACTCGTAGTAATGCTCTTGACCGTCAATCATGATTTGACCAGCATCTCGTTTATGTAAACCAGTTAAAATATTCATTAATGTTGATTTTCCTGCGCCATTCTCACCCATTAGTGCGTGAATTTCGCCAGTCGTTAATTCAAAATCAACACCTTCTAACACTTTATTTTGTCCAAAACTTTTACTGATGTCTGTCATTTTAATTTCCATTGACTGCCACCTCCTCTTTTAAAATAATACCCCGGCTTGTAAAATGATATTCGCGTAAGGGGTATTTTCCCCAGTTCTAATAATTGCTTTTGCTTGACTACTTAGTCGTTTAAATTCCTCATGGGAGACATAGCCGATTTCCTCATAGAGACTTGCCACATGGGCGAGGACCCTTGGATTATGCTCTTTAATTTCTTCTGCCAAAACAACTTTTTCGACTACCATTTCAGCTTCTAAAAGACTCAAAACATCATTAAAACTTGGGACACCTAAAGCCAGTGCCACATCAATTTTTGGAACCCCGGCTGGAACTGGTAAACCAGCATCACAAATGATAATTTGATCTGTATGACCGAGATCAGCTAAGACTTTTGCAATATCGCTATTCAATATGCCATGCTTCATCATATGCCTGCTCCCCTTTCATTTGCGCTAATGTCGGGATACCAGCTTGGGCGCCATTCGCTTGGACGGCTAAGGAAGAGGCTAAATTACCAAAAGTTACACTATCTTTCAAACTTAAGTTATTAGCAATTCCCACGGCCAGACCACCATTGAAAGTATCCCCCGCCCCAGTTGTATCAACTGGTTTAACTTTGAAAGCCGGAACCATTTGTAACTGCTTCCCATCATGGAAAGCGGCTCCTTGACTACCTAAAGTCACAATTAATTTATTCGCGTATTGTTCTAAAGCTTCCTCTAAAGGCAAGTCTGGAAATAATAAGCCAAACTCGGTTTCATTAGGGGTTAAGTAAGTTGCTTTGGCAATCGTACTAGCTAACATCTCACGGGCTGGAGCTGGGTTCAAGACGGTTGCAACGTTGTTTTGGTAACAATAGTTAATCACGTAGTCAATGACCTCGGCTGGTGTTTCGTTTTGTAAAATCACCACATCACTTGCTAAAATCGCCTCTTGATGTTGCGCAATGTCGTTAATTTCCAGACAGTCATTCGTCCCTGGGACAACGATAATCCGATTGTCACCATCTTTAACGATGATATGGGCGACCCCTGTTGAAATTTCTGAAACTTCTTTAATGCCCTCTGTATTAATGTGATTCTTTTGTAAATTAGTTAAGACTTCTTGGCCAAAAACATCTTTGCCTACAGCGCCGATCATTGAGACTTGCCCACCTAAGCGACTTGCTGCAACGCCTTGATTAGCCCCTTTGCCACCGTAGTAAGTATTAAAACTTTCACCGATTAAGGTTTCCCCTTCAGCTGGAACTTGGTTCGTTTTAACAACGAAGTCCATTGAAATACTACCAATTACCATGATTTTTTTCATTTTAATCCTTCTTTCTCATTGTTGCTCCTGGGCTTATTGTCACTGGTAAACAGACTCTTTTATTGTCGTTACCTTGCCCTTTAATTTGATTAATCAACATTTCCGCAGCTAAACTTCCCATTTCATAAACTGGTTGTCTCACAGTCGTTAAAGTTGGCACTAACAATTCAGCAAAATCAATGCCATCATAACCAATCACTTGTAACTCTTCCGGTATTTTGATGCCCCGAGACAAGGCTTCTTTAATTAAGTAAATGGCGTGAATATCATTGGTTGCTACAACTGTGTCATGTTCTGGAATTTTAGCAAAGACTTCTTTAACGATGGTCATAATGTTTTCTAAGCCAAAGGTTTCAACAGCTAATTCTGTGTAAGGAACCTTTTGTCCTTGCAATTGACTGACTAATTCTTGATTTTTTTGTGAGACGTTCCAAATATTTTTTGGACCACTCATAATTAAGACTTTTTTCGGTTGAGAGTCTATGACTGCTTGGGCAACTAAGTGACCACCTAAAAAATGGTCTGCTCTCACATAAAATTGACTGCCTTCACTTACTCGGTCGATATGAATGACGGGAACCGTTCGCTCTTCTTCATGTAGTGGTTCCACAGCAGTAATAATGCCTGCAAAATTATGTTGTTGAAAGGAATTGTAATACTGATTTTCTCGAATTATATCGTTGGCTGTGTTGCCTAAAACCATTTGATAATTATGTTCTGCCAAATAATCTTCAACACCACGAGCTAACATTGGAAAGAATGGGTTAGAAATATCTGGAATAATTAAACCAATCATATTAGTTTTTTTTTGAAACAACGAGCGAGCAATTTCATTCGGACGGTAATTTAATTTTTGTATGGCTGCCTCGATACGTAATTTTGCATCTTCACCGACATACCCTTTATTATTTATATAGCGTGAGACTGAAGCAACTGAAAGTCCTGCTTCTTTTGCTACATCTTTAATTGTCGCCATCTTTCCACCTCCATAAGTTACTTTAGGTAAATAACACCAAATAGGTAACCGATTACACATTCATTGTAACCGGTTACCTATTTCTTGTCAAATCTTTTTTATAGTCAGATATTTAGATAAAAAAAACTTCTGAAACCTTTTAAACAGGTTCCAGAAGTGTGGCTACTTTCATTTCCGATGCATCTTAAATTCTAAGAACAAATCATTGTAAATTCCTAAATACTCTGGCCCTAAATCTTCATAGACTTCCAAATGAGCCATTGTTTCATCACTTGGGTAAAACTGTTCGTCACTAGTTATCTCCGCTGGTAACAGCTCTAAAGCCTTCTCATTAGGAGTTGAGTAACCGATGTATTCCGCATTTTGGGCGGCATTCTCTGGTTCTAACATAAAGTTGATAAAGGCGTAAGCTCCCTCAATGTTTTTAGCTGTTTTAGGAATTACGATATTATCAAACCACAAGTTAGTCCCCTTACTTGGAATCACGTAATGTAAGTGTTCATTATTATCTAACATTTCCGCTGCTTCTCCTGAAAAGGACACAGCGACACCACTCTCTTCATTAATCATGTACATCTTAATTTCATCTGCCACAATTGCTTTAACATTTGGCGTAATCTCTTTAAGCTTTTCTGAGGCTGCCCTTAAGTGATCAAGGTCTTTGCTGTTTAACGATTGATCGTTACTATTTAAAGCCAAGCCAATCACTTCTCTAGCCCCATCTATTAGCATTAAATTATTTTTCAATTCTGGCTTCCATAAGTCATCCCATTCTTGAATGTCTTCTTCTTTAAAGAACTTATCATTGTAAATAATCCCTAAAGTTCCCCAGAAATAAGGAATCGAGTACTGATTGTCGACATCGAAGTCTTGATTCAGAAAGCGCGGATCAATGTTTTCAATCCCTTTAATTTTTTGATAATCAAGCTTAATTAACATCTCTTCCTTCATCATCTTTTGAATCATGTACTCACTAGGAATGGTTAAATCATAAGCCGTACCACCTTGTTGGATTTTAGTAAACATCGCTTCATTTGAATCGAAGGTCTCGTAGCTTACTTTATAGCTCGTTTCAGCTTCAAACTTTTTTAACAACGCTGGATCGATGTAATCTCCCCAGTTATAAATCGTTAAAGTGTTACTACCAGAAAATCCTTGGGCTTTTTCTAGTTGGCGACTACCGATGGCTAATAAAAGAATAATCCCGACAATTCCGATAATTAAGGTTCTTAATTTTCTCATAGACTATTCGCCACCTCTCCATGTTCTTTACGGCGCTTCCGTTGGCTTTTCGATAAGTTCCCTTGGCTAATAAAGTAATAACCAATCACTAAGAACAATGAGAATAAGAATAACAACGCACTTAAGGCATTGATTTCTAAACTAACTCCTTGGCGGGCCCGGGAATAAATCTCCACTGATAAAGTTGAAAAGCCATTACCAGTCACGAAAAAAGTCACGGCGAAGTCATCTAAAGAATAAGTAAAGGCCATAAAATAGCCAGCAATCACGCCCGGCGTAATAAAAGGTAAAATCACTTTACGAATGACTGTCCAATTGTTTGCCCCTAAATCTCTAGCGGCATCAATCATCGAGTCATTCATCTCTTGGAGTTTCGGTAAGACCATTAAAACGACAATCGGAATACTAAAGGCCACATGTGACAGTAAGACTGAGGAGAAACCTAAGCTTAAACCTAAGAAAGTAAAGAAGATTAAGAAGCTCGCTCCGATAATCACGTCTGGTGAAACCATTAAAATATTATTAACACTCATTAAGACATTCCGATTTTTACGTTTTTTTGTGTAATAAATCATCATTGCCCCAAAAGTCCCGATAGTTGTCGCAATTAAGGCTGATAAGAAAGCTAACATAAAAGTATTCAAAACAATGCCTATTAGCCGCTTATCTTCAAAAACTGCTTGATAATGTTCTAACGTAAAGCCAGTAAAGCTTGTCATGCTGCCACCAGCATTAAAGGAGTAGAAAATTAAATAGAAAATCGGTAAGTATAATAAGACAAAGACTAGTAGTAAGTAACATTTAGACCAGCTAATTTTCTTTTTCATGACTTACTACGACCTCCTTTTTTCTTCTTTTCACCAGTTAAAAGCATAATGACTACCATGGCAATAATTAAAATCACGCCAATCGTGGAACCCATGCCCCAGTTTTGCGTCACTAAGAAATGCTCTTCAATGGCTGTTCCTAAATTAATCACCCGATTCCCACCAATTAAGCGCGTTAACATAAACAAGCTTAAAGAGGGAATAAAGACCGCTTGGACGCCACTTTTGACACCGTTCATTGATAAAGGAAAAATCACTCGGCGGAAAGTTTCAAAACTATTAGCCCCTAAATCCCGGCTGGCACTAATTAAGGAAGGGTTCATTTCTTCTAAGGCATTAAAAATCGGCATAATCATAAAAGGTATTTCAATATAAGCTGCCACGAAAATAAAGCTAAAATCAGTAAAGAGAATTTGGCGATTGCCAATGCCGATAAATTCTAAAAATTGATTGATACTACCATGTGCACTAAAAATGCCAATAAAGGCATAAGCCTTTAAGAGTAAGTTAACCCAAGTTGGTAAAATAATCATCATTAACCATAGTTGCTTATGTTTTAATTGATTTAAGACATAAGCCGCTGGATAACTAATAACTAACACGACCATTGTAATAATAAAGGCATAAAAAACAGAGTTCAGAGTCATCCGTAAATAAGTCCCTGATGAAAAGTAGATCCGGTAGTTGTCTAAAGTGAAACTGCCATCAATCCCTTTAAATGATTGATAGATGATGAGTAAGACTGGGGCAATGACGAAAAGCATCAGCCACAGCACGTATGGAATGGCGTAAATTCTTCTAGTTGCTGTCATTAATGATTGACCTCCCCTTCCTCTTCATAACTTTCCAGACGGGCATCAAATTCTTCTTCTGACTCATTGAAACGCATGACGTGGATGTCTTCTGGTTCAAAGAAAAGTCCAACTTCCGTACCTTCGATTGCTTTCCGGGTTGAATGAACGACCCACTCATTGCCTTCTTCGTCATAACCGACAATTTCATAATGGACCCCACGGAATAACTGGCTATCGACTTTCACTTTCAACTTACCTTTTGCTACAGTCGTTAAGCTCATATCTTCTGGGCGCAGCATGACTTCGATTGGTTCATTCGGGCGCATCCCACTGTCCACACATTCAAAGGATTTACCAACGAATTGAACCACGTTATCTTCGACCATCACCCCATCGACGATGTTACTTTCACCAATAAAATCAGCGACAAAACGGTTAATCGGCTCATCGTAAATATCCACAGGACTACCACTTTGAACAATTTCCCCTTTATTTAAGACGAAGATTTCATCACTCATAGCTAAGGCTTCTTCTTGATCATGGGTCACAAAAATAAAGGTAATCCCTAAACGTTTTTGAAGCTCTCTTAGTTCATATTGCATGTCCGTTCTCAGCTTTAAATCTAAGGCTGACAAAGGCTCATCTAATAACAGGACTTCCGGTTCGTTAGCTAAGGCCCGGGCGATGGCTACTCGTTGCCGTTGGCCCCCTGACATTTCACTGATCTCACGGTCTTCAAAGCCGGATAATTGCACCATTTTCAAAACTTCATGAACTTTTTCAGCAATTTTTTCTTTTGATAATTTTTTAATTCTTAAACCAAAGGCCACATTGTCAAAGACATTCATATGTGGGAATAAGGCGTAATCTTGAAAGACAGTGTTAACTTTCCGCTTGTTGGCAGGAATATCGTTCACCCGTTTACCTTCTAAGCGAATCTCTCCTTGATCAGCTTCAATAAAACCGGCAATTAACCGCAGAATCGTTGTCTTACCACAACCGGAAGGGCCGAGTAAGGTATAAAACTTCCCCTGTTCGATTTCAAAACTAACATCTTTCAAAACAATCGTCTCTTCGTAGGCTTTCTTAACTTGATCAAAAGTAATAATATTGTTTCCCATTTTCTCGCTCCCTTTTTAAGAAGTCCCTAAGTAGTGACTTCTTCCCCTTTTATAAATAAGACTCTGTTGCAACAATTAATAACTTGCTTTGTTCTGAACTAGTATTTTTTATTTGATGCGTGTCTGTGGCTTGGTAATAAATCGTTTCGCCAACTTTGGCAAAATAACGTTTTAAGCCGATTTCAACACAGACTTCTCCTGCTAATACATAGGCAAAAGTATCTGACATTGACGGCGGGTATTCGCGAAACTCGCCTTTAGCTTCTAGTGTTAAAAAAATTGGCTCCATGTCGTTTTCAATTGAATCTGGCACTAGCCACTCCACTTGGTAATGTTTTTCTTCATCAAAATAAATCGTCCGTTCACTCTCATCGTAAACGACTTTTTGATCTTTCGCCTCTTCATTAAAAAATTGTTCCGGTGTCGTTCCTAAGACTTCGAGAATATTAAAAAAGGATTCCATTGAAGGTGAACTTAAATCACGTTCCAATTGACTAATGTAACCTTTCGATAAATCTGTTCGTTCCCCTAACTCTTCTTGAGTTAGTTTTTTCTGAATTCGGAGGTTTTTAATCTTACTACCGATTTCCATCACAGCACCTCTTTAATAAGTATAGTATAAGTCAACTTCAAAAGACAAAAGTATAGTATAGGTAAACTAAATGTTTACAAACAAGCAATAGTATACAAGCCTATTAGTAAAATTACAAGGTTTTCTTGCAACTTCTATTCGCTTTTTTTGATTTTCTTACCTATACTTAAAGAAGTTCTAAAAAAATTATATGAGGAGTTTCAAACATGAAAAATTTTAATGCCTTAGTCTTAGAAAAAAATCAAGCTGATGTCTTAGTTGCTAATTATCGTCAAGCTGAGCAAACTGAATTATCTGCTGGCAACGTCTTAATCAAAGTCGCTTATTCTTCTGTCAACTTTAAAGACGCCTTAGCAAGTGATGAGAAATCTGGTGTCGTGCGAAGCTACCCAATTATTCCTGGTATTGATTTAAGTGGTACCGTTCTTGAATCAGCTGACCCGAGCTTTACAGTTGGTCAAGAAGTTTTAGTCACTGGTTACGGTCTCGGCGTTAGCCATAGTGGTGGTTTTAGTGAAGTCGCTCAAGTTCCCGGAGAATGGATTATTCCTTTACCGGCTGGTTTGAGTTTAAAAGATAGTATGATCTTCGGAACAGCAGGCTTAACAGCCGCTTTATCCGTTAACGCTTTAGAAAAACAAGGCTTACGCCAAAACAAAGAGGCGGAAATCTTAGTCACTGGGGCTTCTGGTGGCGTTGGGAGTATTGCCATTGGGATTTTAAAACAATTAGGCTATCACAACATCACAGCTCTTTCACGGAAAAAGGACACATCATCGACTTACTTTACTGACCTTGGTGTGAAAAAAGTTGTGACGATCGAGGAAATTTCCCCTGAAAAAGCTCGGCCATTATTAAAACAAGCTTACGACTATATTTTAGATACGGTTGGCGGTAAACAATTAGAAACCTTGATTCCCCAAATTGCTTATGATGGCAGTATTTCACTTTGTGGCAATGCTGGCGGAGTCGCTTTCGGTACGACGGTCTTACCTTACATCTTACGTGGGGTCAACATTTTAGGGATTGACTCCGTTAATATTTCTAACGAACGTCGCCTTTACATTTGGAATCGTTTAGCTAGTGATATGATGCCTGCTAACATTGAGCAATTCGCTAAAGCGGAAATCGGCTTAGCTGAATTACCTGAAGCTTTCGCTCAATTAAAAGCTGGGACAATGACTGGTCGTAACTTAGTCAAAGTTAACTAATTAAATCAATAAAAAATAGGCGTCTGACTTGACTTTCAGACGCCTTCTCTCTATTATAAACACAAGCTTTTAGTTCAATTTAGGAGGTAACTCTGATGCATGATAGACAAAGTAAATCATATCGCATTACAATCCGCGCAATTTTAATGGCTTTTATTTTTGTTCAAGGCATGGTGCCTTTTCTCGGCTTTATTCCGATTGGTTTTATTAGTTTAACGATTATTCATATTACCGTGATTGTCGCTGCCATTACCTTAGGGACGAAAGACGGCATGTTCGTCGGCCTCGTTTGGGGCTTAACGACCATGATTCGGGCCTGGACTATGCCGACTACCCCTTTAGATACACTGATTTTTACTAACCCTTTAGTTTCTGTCCTTCCCCGAATTTTAGTTGGCCTAGTGGCAGGCTTCGTTTTCAGTTTTCTTTATAAAAAAACTAAGTCCACATTCGTACCAACTATCGTGGCGGCTACCCTTGGCACCTTGACTAACACGATTTTAGTTTTAGGTTCTATGGGTTTACTTTATACCGCTCCCGTAGCTGCCCAATACGGAACTACTGCCAACGGGCTCTTTGCTGTCTTAGCAGTGGCGGTTTTAACAAATGGAATCCCCGAAGTCATTGGAGCGGTAATTATTACGCCGATGATTACTAAGGCAATCTTTGCTGCCACGAAGCTGAGTCCTGAGTTGCGTCATTGATAGTCAGAGGGCAATGTAAATAAAAGTAACATTTGTTTAAGTATCAAGAAGTAGAACAAAAATGACACATGCAAAAAAAGGGACAGACATGATCGATTCATGTCTGTTCCTTTTTTGATTAGGTCTGAAATATATATAATCTTTTTTCCTCTACCCAAAAAAGATAGGCCTTGAAAAGGAACCTAGTTAACTATATAAAGCGATTGCCAGAAGCATAAATTCTACAAAGATAGTGATTCCGTATAATACGTATAAATTAATAATAATATTATTCAGGTCGATGTCTATGTCTTTTAACTTTTTTGAGAATGAAAAGTATAAAAGAGACAAAGCGATTATTATAACGATACCTTTTTTAAAATGTAAATATGTATTCCATCGTGACCCTTGTATAGTGATCACGCCTCGCGGCAAATATAGATAGACATATATCCAAAAGTACGTATTAATTTTAGTGTTTTTATTTCTTACATTCATAATTTCACCACCTATAAATATTTTCTGTTATTTAGTCTGATACTACTGATTTTTCTTATGAAGTTCCCCCAGTGACGATCATATAGGTCATAACTTACTGTATAGCTTACACGGCGATTAAACACATCGTATTTCTTAGAAAAACCCACATGCCAGCTGTAAATGAGTATGAGTATTTCCACTCAGTTTTCACTTTGTAATTAGTTTGACTATAATTTTCACTTACATATCCATTTGAAGACCGCGTATTAAGATTATTCAACGGCTGCAAATCAACTAGATTAATCCCTTGACTCTCCTCTAATTCTGAAGCTTTAGCTACTATTGGCGTTAATCCAGAAATTAAAATAACCACACATAAAAAACTAAGAAAACTTTTTTGTATTTTATTCCTCTCCTTGGTCTTTTTTTTATTAATTTAAGTATAGCTTTTTTTAAAACACTTTTACGTTATTGTCTTAAACGCCTCATTTTCAATCATTAACGTAAAAAAGCAACCTTAATTAAATGGTGTTGCCACCTTAAACCTTTGGTATACTTAAAGCGACTCAAAATCTTTAATTGTTTCGTTAGGAGGGGGAAAAAACTTGTTTGTTGACCCAATCATTATGTACTTAATATACGGTCATTTATTTATCTTTACTGCCATTTATTTTTTATTAGACCCTGGACTGCCACGAAATCGCTCCACACTTCTTTTAATGGGATTGATTTTAGGCTTGAGTATGTATGTGGCTTTTAACATTAGCGAATTAGATTTACTATTACTGTTTTCCTTATACTTATTTTTATCATTAAAACGTTCTAAAGGAAAAAATATTACTTTATCATTACTGTCAGTTTCCTTTGCTTATATAATTGAATGGTTGATAACTTGGGGCGTCTCTGACTTTGTTTCGATTATTTTATCAACTGAGCCAGTTAGAACTCAGTGGTTATTTTTTTTAGTCCTAATGATTTTACTCATTGTTTTGACTAGTCTAAGCGTTTGGCTCTCCCGCCATTGGCTCTTTCCTTTTATTTTATCCCATCAAAAAGGCCGACAGTTTTCCTACGTGTTAACTGGACTTGTCTTAGTTCATCAGACTTATAAATTGTATGTGAATCATGGAGATACTCATTTTTTAAGCCTATTGATTTTAGTTTTCTATCTAGCTCTAGGTTTTTTGATTTTCTCAGTCGTTCAAACTTTCAATAAAAATGAGGCCTTGTCGCTAACGATTGAAACGAATAAATTAGAGTATGAGTTAATGGCCAAGTATGCAGCTGAAACTAAAAAACAATCCTTGGAAATGCGAAAATTCCGTCATGATTACATTAATATTTTGTCCTCAATCGAGTATTATTTAGCCGAAGACAAACTAGATGAGTTGAAGGACTTTTATTATCAACACCTCCGAGAAACCAAATCTCTCTTTGAAAATAACATGTTACGGCTAACTGATTTAGAACGGATTGATTCCTTAAAAATTAAAAGTATCCTGACAACTAAATTAATTGCGGCTCAAGAAAAAGAAATCGCAGTACAACTTGAAATTAGCGACATAATTCCGTCAGAGCTGAAGGTAGATCCTATTATTTTAATTCGGATTTTGGGAATATTACTGGACAATGCCATTGAAGAGTTAGAGACATTGACTACTAAAAAAATGACAGTCGCCATTTTTTTACTACAAGAGGATGTGGTATTTGTGATTCAAAATAGTGCACGAGACGAGATTGAACCACTTCATCAATTAAAACAACCCGGATTTTCAACAAAAGGGGAAAATCGTGGTTTAGGACTGGCTAATGTAGCCGAGCTGCTAACTATAGAGCCACACGTGTTATTGGAAACAACTATTTCACCTAATACCTTTACCCAGAAATTAACGATCGTAAAAGGAGTGTAAGTTAATGTTAGCCGTATTTATTTGTGAGGACGATCCCGCCCAAAGAGCGCGGATGGAGAAAATTATTACTGATTACATTATGATTGAAAATTTTGATATGGAGCTAACTTTAAGTACTAGTGATCCCTATGACATTCTCACTTATTTGGAACACTCACCAGGTACCCGTGGGGTTTATTTTTTAGACGTTGATTTAGGACAAGACATCAACGGTATCCAATTAGGTGCCTATATTCGCGATAAGGACCTAAACGGGAAAATTATCTTTATCACAACCCATAGTGAACTACTTGTGTTAACCTTTACCTACAAAGTAGAGGCGATGGACTATATTCTAAAAGATAATCCAACTGTCATTCAAACCAAGGTTTACGAAGCACTCATCCAAGCTCAAAAACATTACCAACGAGAAGATAAACTCGATCACCAGCGAATCAAACTAACTATAGCTAATCAGGTGAGGGTCTTTCCATTAGATGACGTGATGTTTATTGAGACATCACCTACCCCACATAAATTAGTGTTACATCTAACAAATAGTACCGTTGAATTTTATGGAAAAATAACTGATATGCCTCAGCAATCTCCCTATCTTTTAATTAGCCATAAATCTTATGTCGTTAATATCCAAAACATTCGAAGGATTGACAAAACCAATCGTAAGCTGACTATGAAGAATGGCGAGCATAGTTTTTATTCTATACGTAAGCTCAAACAAATTGAAGAAGCGTTGCAGATCGATTTTTGAGAGTTAGGGATTTTTTCAGTTAATGCTCATTATTTTTCGTATAATATAAATAAGGAAAGACGGGAGGCTGTTTAACATGAAAAAAATCATTATAAGTTGTTTCGTAGCATTAGTATTATTAGGGACATCCCCACAGTTAGTAAATGCGGAAAAAAAGTTAACCCCTGAAACGTTTGAAATTATTGCCAGAAGTACAACAATCAGGAAATGGTTTCCAAAAAAGCCAGCGCCGACTTATAGAGGAAAAAAATTAGTTCATTCCTATAAGAGCAATAAAGGCTACATTGGTGTTTACCAATGATGTTAAACTTGAAAAAGGGTTCTTAATTTTAAGCCTGTTTTTATTTATCCGATCCTTTTAGCCAGCTTAATGATTTCAACAAAAAAGTAACAAACAATATTAATTCATTGTTTGTTACTTTTTTTGTTGGCTTCAGAACTTCCGTTGCCAAAGTTCTGACTTTTCTTAATTAACGACCAATTACTCGGACTTCAGTTTCTAAAGTAACGGCATATTTTTCTAAAATCACAGCTTGAATATGGGCAATAAGTTCCACATAATCCGTGGCTGTAGCGCCATTAATATTAACAATAAAACCAGCATGTTTTTCCGAAATTTGCGCCCCACCCCAGATTAACCCTTGGAGACCAGCGTCTTGAATTAACTTCCCAGTAAAATGACCTTCAGGACGTTTAAAGACACTGCCACAAGAAGGATATTCTAAAGGTTGTTTCGATTCTCTTAATTCCGTTAACTCAGCCATTTTTAGCGTCATTTCAGCCTGGTTACCTGCTTCTAAAGTAAAGGTTACCCCTAGAACTACCCCTTTTTTCTCTTGGAGCAGACTGTAACGGTATGAAAAATTCATCTGTTCTTTGCTTAATGTTTCTAAGGTCCCGTCTTCCCAGATGATATCCACTGATTCGAAGACATCAACGATTTCACCACCGTAAGCCCCGGCATTCATATAGACAGCCCCACCGATACTTCCAGGAATGCCACAAGCAAACTCTAAACCAGTTAATTTGGCTTCTAAAGCTAAATAACTCGTATCGATTAGTTTGGCTCCTGCTTCCACAAGAAGTTGATTATTCATGACAGTCATCTTATTCATATCAGTTAACATCAGCACAAAACCAGGGATGCCGCCATCACTGACGATTAAATTACTCGCATTCCCTAAGACTAACCAAGGGTAATCATGCTTTAAGCAATAATCAACGGCTTCTTTGACTTCTGCTTGATTTTTAGGAAAGAGCAGGACATCTGCTGGTCCGCCAGTTTTAGTAAAAGTATAATTAGATAATGGTTCTTGAAATAACATTTTAATTGTCGGCAGCTCTGCCTTTATTTTTTCTGTCTTCACGTCACTAGTCCTTTCAATTAAACATCTTATATATTCTATCACGAGGGCTCCTTGAATTACTAGTCTCAGAGGAGATATTTAATATTAACTATATACTATAGTAGCAACTCGTTAAATTCAACTTTTTTAGTTTCCACTGTCGACTTGAAACACACTCTCTCTTTAAGAGTGACTTTCTTCTTAAAATTATCCATACTTCTAAGTAATCCACAAGCTAAGGCGCTGCTTTTCCACAAGGCAATCAAATGAGCTTTTTTCTCATTTTCAGCTGATTAAAGACGAACTTTGACTTTGTACTTTGATTTAACAAGCTTTTACACCCTCTTTTGTTTCTCTGTTTTTTAATAAATCCCCATTTAAGATTACGAACAAACATTCGAGTTATCCACATATCCACAGGGTTATCCACAATTATAATTATTTCAGCCTTGTTAATCAGAGTTATCCACAGTTTTTCACCTTCTTAAAGAGACAAATTCCTTATTGTTGCATTTTTAAGCGATTGGTTGTATGATAAGTTTAAGTTAATAAACCAGTTCATGTGACTAGATCATACTAGGCATGGAAAAGGACGCGTGTCTCGAGAGACGGTCTTTTTCCATGTCTATTTTTAATTAGGGAGATAAATTATGAAGATAGTGAAAGTGTTTAATTTAAATGCCGTCCTAGTGACGGACAATGGTATTAGTAAAATTGTCACTGGCAAAGGCATCGGTTTCAACAAAACTCAAAATGATTTAATTGCTAAAATCGATATTGAGCGGGAATATGTTGCTACTGAAACTAAAACTAAGATGGAGCAATTACTCCAAAGCATCAAACCTGAATACTTTATCGCTTCCGAAGAAATTATTGATTACGCTGAAGGGGCTTTAGGGACGAAATTTAATGAGCATATTCATTCGATCTTAGCCGACCATATTGCCTTTGCTATTGATCGAATTAAAGAAGGCATCATCATTAAAAATAAACTGCTGAATGAAATTCAAATTTTGTATTCTGATGAATTTCGCGTAGCTGAATGGGCTGTTAACTATTTAAAAGATACATTCCATTTAGATTTTGCCATTGATGAAGCAGCCTACATCGCCATCCATTTTCATAGTGCTAGCTCTGGTCAAACGACAAGTAACAAGAGTATACGTGAAGTGACGATTATCTCTGCCATGGTAACAACGATTGCTGAAGAACTAGGAATTGATTTTTCTGAAATGAGTATGGGGCTAAATTATTCCCGACTTGTGGTTCATTTGCGGTATGTTGTGGAACGGGTTTACCAAAGTAAGTTTCACTCCATGGATGCTGAAGTTTTTCAATTAGTTAAAACGAAATATCAACGGAGTTACTGCATTTCTGAACGAGTCGCTGCAATGACCAAACGGGATTACGGTTTAACAATCCCTGCCGAAGAGCTCGGTTATATTACCTTGCACATCGAGCGTCTTGCTGACCAAGTAGAAAGTAGCTCAACTTAATTTGTATAATCAGCCCTAATTAGACCTTATTCATTTATTTACATTATGCCGGGCTTGAATATAAAAAAATATATAGGAGGTAAGTATAATGAAAGCATACTTACAAAGAATGGGAAGATCGTTAATGCTTCCAGTTGCCGTTTTACCGGCAGCCGCAATTTTAATGGGGATTGGTTATTGGATTGATCCACAAATCATGCAAGGAGGAGATCCAAACTTCGTCGCTGTTTTCTTAGTTAAAGCTGGTGGCGCAATTATTGACCACTTGCCAATTTTATTCGCAGTTGGTTTAGCTTTAGGGATGTCGAAAGACAAAGATGGGGCCGCCGCTTTAAGTGGTCTAGTAGCCTTCTTAGTTGTGACAACTTTACTAGCTAGTGCAACTGTTGGGGCGATGAAAGGGATTCCCCTTGAAGAAGTTAACGTGGCTTTTAGCAAAATTGATAATGCCTTCATCGGTATTTTATCTGGTTTAATTGCTGCCACAATGTACAATCGCTTCAGTCAAGTTCAATTGCCAATGGCTTTATCATTCTTTAGTGGTAAACGTCTTGTGCCAATTATGACAGCTTTATCAATGTTAGTTGTCTCTGTTGCCCTTTTATATATCTGGCCAGTCGTTTATACTGGGTTAGTTAGCTTCGGAACAGCGATTTCTAGTTTAGGCGCAGTTGGTGCTGGTCTTTACGGGTTCTTTAACCGTCTATTGATCCCAACTGGTTTACACCACGCCTTAAACTCAGTTTTCTGGTTTGACGTAGCTGGTATCAACGATATCGGTAACTTCTTATCTGGTGCTGGTGAAAAAGGAATTACTGGGATGTACCAAGGTGGCTTCTTCCCAATGATGATGTTCGGTTTACCAGCTGGTGGTTACGCGATTTATCGTAACGCCCGTCCTGATAAACGTAAAGCAACAGCTTCATTAATGATTGCTGCTGGTTTTGCCTCATTCTTCACTGGTATTACTGAACCTTTAGAGTTCTCATTTATGTTCGTCGCTTGGCCTTTATATGTTTTACATGCTGCTTTAACAGGGATTTCATTATTCATCTCGGCTTTCTTCCAATGGACAGCCGGCTTTGCCTTTAGTGCTGGTTTCGTTGACTTCTTCTTAAGTTTACGTAACCCAATCGCTAACCAACCGTGGATGTTAGTTGTTCAAGGTCTTGTGATGGCGGCTTTATACTACTTCACATTCGACTTTGCAATTAAGAAATTCAACTTATTAACACCTGGTCGTGAAGAAACAACCCTTGAAGAAGCAATCGAAGAAGAAATTGCTGAAGGTGGCAACAAATTTTCACTGATGGCAACTAAAATTATTGAAGGTCTTGGCGGAACTGCTAACATCGAATCAATCGATAACTGTACGACTCGCTTACGTCTCGTTGTTAAAGATATGGACAAAGTTGACGAAGGCAAGATCAAAGCAACAAATGTTCCTGGAGTTAAGAAAATTGACGCTACGAACATTCAAGTCATTGTCGGTACGGAAGTTCAATTCGTCGCTGATGAAATGCACAAAATTAATAAATAGTTAGATCCTTGTTAGCAGGCTTTGTAACACTGTGCTCTAACCTATTACAACGATATCGGAGGAAATACGCATGTTTAAATTTTTAAAAAAAGACAACAAAACAACTTTTTATACTGTTTCAGAAGGAAACTTAATTCCTATTAATAAAGTGGAAGACGATGTTTTTTCTGAAAAAATGTTAGGAGACGGCTACGCTGTTCAACCAACTTCAGCTGACGTTTACGCTCCTGTTAAAGGAAAAATCATTAGTGTTTTCCCAACAAAACATGCCATCTCTATTCTGACAGATAGTGGTCTTGAAGTTCTTGTCCACATGGGCATCGACACAGTTAAGTTACAAGGGGTGCCTTTTGAAGTCTTCGTTACTGAAGGCCAAACAGTCACACCTGAAACAAAAATGGCAACGATGGATTTAGATGAGTTAGCTAAAACTAACACAACATCAACGATTATTATCGTCGTCACTAATATGGATCTCGTTAAAACTGTTTCAACAGTTACTGAAAAAACTGTTAAAGCTTCAGAAGAAGCCTTAACAGTTGAAATTAACTAAAGGATTCAAGGGGGCTGTCCTTCTCATTTATTTGAGAAGGGCAGTTCTTTTTTGCTTTTAAACTGGTAATTTGTCGGAGTTATTAAAACCCCACAGACAAATAACACACTAAAAATCAACGGGTTCACCCCTGTCCAGAAAATATATGGGGCAAACAAGACGATTGCTATAAACAACAACATGGCTAGAAGAAACCCGACACTGCCATACTTACGACTTTTGGCCACTGGTCTTTTTAAGACATAAGCTACGTTCAGAAGGGCTAGCATTAACATCAACAAACTTGGCAATGTTAAGAACTCTAAAAAACCGCGGCTAAACAAATCAAGAGGAACTCCTTGGTCCACATAGGCTAAGGTCATTCTTGGGGCCTTGCCAGGATAGAGAGCAAAGATTGGTAACAACGTAGCGATTATTAGAGACACGAATTCGCCTTTCGCCAAAGTCTTTTTCTCCTGGCTAATCGCGACTTTGTTTAAACTTTTACGCCAGTCATCAATACCAAAAATCACCGCAACAACGATTAATACATAAGGCAGTTGTTGGAGGATAAAAGGGGAAACTAACATCCTTTCATAGCCATTTAAACTAATTAATACATACCACAAATGAGCAACTGCTAATAAACCACTACTGATTCCCCTAGTTACTTGTAATCCTCGACCAATGACTACTTGAGTCAGCCAAATTAAGTAAGGGATTAACAACATAATTGTTGAAACTAGCCAATTAGGTAGATCTGGGGTTAGTAACTTAGCTCCTAAGGTCGTAATCACTAATTGTAAACTTAAGCTGCCAAAGACTAGCCATCTTTGATTCTTTAAAGTCATTTAACTTCCTCCTCTTTTAAAACGAACCTTTTAAGTATAGCTAATCCGCCTTGATAAAGAAAGCCTCCTTCCCTTTTGCTGAATCTGCCTAATTGCATACAAAACATTTGACACCAAAGCTGTAAGCCTTTACAATATTGCTGTTATTAGTAGCTCATTTATCTTTTTAATTACTCGCCTTTTCATTTCCACCTCCTCTGACGTTTCTATTAGAAAGGATGTCATTTATGGAACTTAGTGACTTTACCGCTATGTTGCACCTAGACTACCTCTCCCTTGAGGAAGAATTTTCCTCTCAAACCGATTTATTTACAACTGTGGCTGAACGGCTACAAGCTTTCAACCTCGTAACTGACGCCTATTTACCGGCTTTACTTACACGGGAAAAAGACTTTCCGACTGGCCTGGACCCGGCTCACTGTCACATCGCCATCCCCCATCTTGATGCTTCCTTTCACTCGAAAGCTTTTTTGTATTTTTGTCGTCTCAAAGAACCTTTATCTTTCACTAAGATGGGGAGCAAAACTGAGCAGCTCCCGGTTAAACTCGTCTTTTTTCTTGGATTTACTAATCCTCAAAGCCAACTTCGTGTCCTCCAACGCTTAATGATTCTTTTTCAACGAAGTGATGCCTTAAGCACCTTGTCTACTACTAATTCCCAAGCTGAGATTTTTAACCTCCTCTACGTTGCCCTCGCAGAACCTTCTCGAAAGGACGGTCAAAGACATGAAATTAGTTAAAGTAATCACCGTTTGCGGTTCCGGTACTGTCACTAGTGCCATGCTTTCTAGCAAAGTCACTGATTTATTAGAAGAACGGGGCTGTCGTGTGAAAACTGTTGAAGTCAATCCCAATGGCGTAGCTGCTCAAGTCCAAAGTGGCCACTGGGACTTAATTGTCCACTCTAGCCCTTTAATTACAGTTCCTGATAAGCTGACAGCAATTAATGGTGTCCCTTTATTGACTGGTCGAGGCGAAGCAACGTTTATTGCCGAACTCGATGCTTTTATTGCTCGTTTAAAATAACTCCCTCCTGTCCTTTACTAAAGAAAGGATGTGTTCTAAATGACTGCTGTTTTAGATAGCCTTTCCCAAATTATGGAAACGTTTGGGGCAGCCATCGTCGTTCCCATTGTCTTGTTTTTTATTTGTTTGATTATGAAAGTCCCCCCTAAAAAAGCCACCCAATCGGCTTTAAATGCTGGAATCGGATTGATTGGCTTTAACTTCTTAATTAGTGCTTACACTCCTGTTGTAACACCGGTCATTCAACGGATGGTTGATACGACTGGGGTTAACTTAAATATGATTGACACTGGCTGGCAAGCGACTAGTGTCGTTGCCTACTCGACTCAAGTCGGCATGATCTTTCTCGGCTTTGGTTTATTGCTGCAGACCTTACTCTTTGTTTTTAAAGTCTACAATATTTTTATGCCTTCAGATTTATGGAATAACTACTCTTTTATGCTCTGGGGATCAATGATTTTTCTCGTCACTGGTAATCTCTGGCTGGCCCTCTTATTAATGACTGTTCAAAATTTATACACTTTAGCGATTAATGAAGTCTTAGCTAAACGCTGGGCAACTTATTACGGTTATCCTGGGACAACGATGACAGCCCCTCACGATGTGGCTTCCGTCCCTCTAGCTTTGCTTATGGATTTTTTCTTAACTAAGCTAGGGGCGAATAAAATTAAACTTGATCCTGAATACTTACAAGCTAAAATGGGCTTTCTGGGAGAGCCTAGTTCCCTTGGCTTTGTCTTAGGTTTAATCTTAGGACTAGCTGGGAACTTCACTCGGATTACAACCCTTGAAGCTTGGGGGGAAATCACCTTAGTAGGAGTTGCCACGGCGGCGATTATGGCAATCTTTCCAAGAATTGCCGGTATCTTTGCCTCGGCCTTTACGGCGATTACTGATCATAGTAAAAAATCGACTAAAAGTAGTGAAGAAGATGAACGGGAGTGGTATTTAGCCATCAATGATGCTGCCGGTTACGGGGAACCAGCCACATTATTAAGTGGCATGATTTTAATCCCGATCATTATCATTTTAGCGATTATCTTACCTGGTAACCAAGCTTTACCGATGGTAGATTTAATCGCGATTCCTTACTTGCTCCAAGGGATTGTCCCTTTTGTTAATGGCAACATTTTTAAAACAATCATTATCGGTGGCACTTACTTAACTTGCGCCTTGTACTTAATTACTCGGGTAGCACCAATCTTTACAGAAGTTGCCATTAGTGTTGGGGTTGATTTACCTTCAGGCGCTGTCATGATTTTCAGCTTGCTAGTTGTTGGTAACTTACTTTTCGGTAGTCTCTTCTTAATTTATCTCACTCAAAACCCATTTTTAATCGGGGGCACGATTGTCCTCTATATCCTTTTATATAGTTACATTCGCAAAAATCGTGGAAAAATCGAAGCCTATGTTGAGCGCCAAGCCTTAGCCTCAACGGCAGAAAGTGAAACTGGTGATTTTAGATGAAGATCGTCATCCTTGGTGATGCCTTAGTCTCAGCTAGTAGTTTATTAACCGTTGCTCAAAATTTGAACTTTCCTAATCCTGATAACCAACCTGTGACCTTTCAAACTTTTGAGTGGTTTGCAAATTTAACAAAACCTGAGTTTCAAGCAAAAATTCTTGAAATTGAAAGTTACGGTCCTGAGAATCTGCCTCTGCCAGCAGGCTTTGCAGAAGCCATGACTACTGCAGACTATTTGTTAGTTCACATTGCCCCAGTCCCTCAAAGAGTCATTGAAGGGGCTTCACATTTAAAACTAATCGGGACTTGTCGTGGCGGCTTAGAACATATCGCCTTAGAGTGTTGTCGCCAACAGCAAATCAAGCTGATTCATGTGATTCGTAATGCGGAACCTGTGGCTGATTTTACTTTAGGGATGATTATTGCTGAAACTCGTAACATTGCCCGTTCACACTACGGCATTAAACAGGGCCAGTGGTTAAAAACCTTTCCTAATGACCCTTACAAAACAACTCTCGATCAACTGACTGTCAGCTTAATCGGTTTAGGTCATATTGGCAAGCGCTTGGCTCGCAAGCTCTCAGCCCTCAATATGACCGTTCTAGCCCACGACCCCTTTGTTTCTGCTGCTGATTTAGAAGGGGCTGATTTACCAATCACTTTAGTTTCTTTGCAAGAAGCTTTTAAGCAAGGCGACGTGATCTCCCTGCATCTGCGGTTAACCCCAGACACTTATCACTTTGTCGACGAGGCCCTCTTGTCTTTAATGACCCCTAATAGTTATTTAATTAACTCTGCCCGAGCAGGTCTAATTAAAAAATCGGCTTTATTAACCGTTTTACAAAAACAACAGATTGCCGGCGTTGCTCTAGATGTGGCATGGATTGAACCACTCCCTGCTGATGACCCTTTTTTAAGCCTTGATAATGTTACCTTAACGAGCCACTTAGCTGGTGATACTATCGATGCAATCCCTCGCTCCCCTGAGTTGTTAGCCCATGAGCTACGCACATACTTCGCTACTGGTAAAAGTGATTTTCTCTATTTAAGTTAACGGAAAGGATGTTGTTGATGTTACTTGCAAAGGAACGGCAAGAGGTTGTGACTTACTGTCAAAAGATGCTACATTCAAAACTGACTAGTAGTACTGGTGGCAACATTAGTATTTATAATTCCGACAGCGGCTTAGTCGCTATTAGTCCTAGCGGCATGGCTTACGACGAGTTGACTCCTGAAGACGTCGTTATCATTGATTTAGAAGGTCATGTTGTTGAAGGCTTACGAACTCCTTCTAGTGAATGGCGGATGCATTTAAAAAATTACACTGATCGCCAAGATATTTTTGCTGTTGTCCATACTCACTCAACTTATAGCAGCACGTTAGCCACTTTAGGCTGGGAACTACCTGCGGCTAATTATTATATCGCCATTGCTGGTGGTGAAAATGTCCGTTGTGCCAAGTACGGCTCCTACGGGGAAGCTGATTTAGCGGAAAATGCTTTTAGGGCAATGACTGACCGTTTTGCCTGCTTTTTAGCTAATCATGGCCTACTAGCTGCTGGTGTAGACATTGCTAGTGCTTATCTCGTAGCAGTGGAAATTGAACGCTGTGCAGAAGTCTATTGGCGGGCCAGTGTTTTAGGAAAACCTTTGCTTCTGCCGACAGCGGAAGTTGATTTTATGGTTCGGAAATTTAGGAACTACGGTCAAGCCTAACGATCATTTAAAGAGCTAAGAGAATTATCCAACACTTTAATTCATCTTAGCTTTTTATCTTCATTTTTTTATAGTTATCATGCTATAATTAGTTGTATTATCATTTAATCCTTCGTTCAATTAACAACCCAAAAAAAGAGGCTCATATGGAAGAACCTTTAAAAACAGCAATTATTGATTACATTAGTCTACATTGTGAAGACTTAACAGTTGAAACTTTAGCAACTCATTTCGGTTACAGTTATTCCCATTTCAGTCGTGAATTCAAAAAAAGCTTTCATGTGCCTGCAGTCGAATACATTGCCACTGTTAAAATCCAAAAAAGTATCGAGCATCTCTCACCACATAAGAGCATTCTATCCTCACAGTTATCAGCTGGTTATTTAAGCACCGGTTCTTTTACAAATATCTTTAAAAAAAGAACTGGACTGAGACCAAAAGATTACCGCCAAGGAATGACTACTTTTTTTGATTTTTTTAATCGTGTGGCTGAGGAAAAACTTCCGCTTGAGGAAGAATTAACTTCTGATTTAGAAACAAGTAACGACTTAGAAGTCACGATCACCTTGCCTGACACCTTTAAAGGAATTGCTTTTATCGGTTTATTCAAACACCGGCTCCCTAATCATGTCCCGATTGTTGGTAAACCTGTGACTCATTCCCAAACTTTTACTTTTAAGAATATTCCTGACGGTTCCTTTTATTTGATGTCTTGCGGTATTCCAAAGTCCAAAAATTTATTAAACTACTTTTTCCTAAAAGATGAATTTCGCTCATTTATCGAAGAACCCATTCACTTTCCAAGTTCTGAGAAGCAAGCCTTTCAACTAAAGTTACGTCCTAAACTTACAACTGACCCACCTTTAACAATTAATTTACCTCATATTTTGTAC
This sequence comes from Vagococcus salmoninarum, assembly GCF_003987495.1. Classification (GTDB taxonomy): domain Bacteria; phylum Bacillota; class Bacilli; order Lactobacillales; family Vagococcaceae; genus Vagococcus_D; species Vagococcus_D salmoninarum. Next base: position 98,022 of record NZ_NGJU01000007.1, on the reverse strand, counting down.
AGTCGTATAAACAGCAAAAATGAATAACTGACTAACCTTTAGTCCTGATATACTTCTATTTGTAAGATCAAATACAGTTACACAAGGAGAGATACTATGTCAAATACTACAAATCGTTTAAACTATTTACAAGCTGTCATCGATTCACAATTATCACCAACAGATATTATGATGGCTGAGTCACAACATCCAGGTAAATTTTTCCATGTAGATGTTCGAATTGCTCCATCAAAAATGAAAGGTCAAAAAGTTATTGGCGCTTTGGAGATTCCTTTAAATGAATTACCGACTCGCTTAGATGAGTTGCCTAAAGACAAAACAATTATTGTTAGTACTTGGGGAGCCACTTGTTCATTAGCCAAGAGTGCAAGTATTATCTTAATTCAAGCTGGTTTTGATGTCTTAGAATTAAGCGGTGGCGTTGCTTTGTGGCAAGAGTTTGAATTTCCAACGGAAGACAGTACTTATTTATAATCCCCCTCAACAACATTAGTTTAGAGCAGACGTCGTGAGCAGCATAACGACGTCTGCTTAAGCTTGTTTTTGACATCAAAAAAAGCGGTGACTTTCGTCATCCGCTTTTGCTAATTTAGCAACTTATATTGCCTTTATTCCCAACCACATAAGCCATAGCCTAAACTTTGGGCTTCCCCTAGGCTCATTGTTGCCACACTGTTGGCACTACTTAAGCCACGACAGCTTTGATTATAGTGATATTTCTTGCCGGATTGTGGGGCGTAATAAATCATCTCTGTATTCGCTTCAGTTTCTGCAAACGCCGCTTGAATCTGGGCTTCTTCTTCTTGGGAAACTGCTTGAGCTTCGGCTGCAACCCGAACTCTTTCGGCTTCTTCTGCCCGGGCGCTAGCTGCTAATAAAGCGGCTTCTTTTTCGGCAGCAGCGGCAGCTTCAGCTGCTAATCTAGCTTCTTTTTGTCGTTCAGCCTCAGCGGCAATGGCTAAATCTTTTTGACGCTCCGCCTCTTCAGTTGCTTTAAGGGCAGCTTCCTCAGACTGCTCTGTTTCTAGTGCCAATTGTTCCGCTTTCGCAATTTCAGCCTCGGCTTGAGCTTTTTCAGCTGCCAACTGTTCTTGATCAGTACTTGATTCTTCCCTTTTGACTACTTTTTTCGCCTTAGATGTTGTTGTTACGGATTGCTTGCTTTTTAATGGTTGCTCTGACGCTTGGGGTGCATCGCCGACAAAAATAAACATCAATAACATACCTATTACGAACAAAGAACCAGATAATTTTGCGCTGTTCTTTAGGTAGCTCCGATTTTTATTTTTTTTACTCCGATAAACACCCGTGCATAAAAAAGCAACGCTACTTAAAACTATTAACATACCAATTTCAAACATTTACCTTTCAACCTTCTCTCTTAGTCTAATTATGTCTTCTATTATACGTTATCACTAGATTTTAGCAATCACTTTCAGGGTGATTACGAACCATATCAACATGACTAATCCCATCTTCTAAATAACTTTCTGAGATTATGTGAAAACCAAAACTTTGATAAAAGTCTTTTAAATAAGTTTGTGCAGATATTTTCACAAGTTGCTCTGAGTTGATTTCTTGAATTTTTTCTAAGACTTTTAAGACTAGTTTTCGCCCTAAGCCTCTGCCCCGCCCAGCATTAGCAACTAACACTCTACCAAAAGTTATGTAACTTTCTTTTTGAATAATCCGACTGTAGGCTAATACTTCGCCACTTTCGGCCCAAAAACATAAATGTAATCCTTGATAGTCCCACTGATCGATTTCAGGGTAAGGACAATTTTGTTCAACGACAAACACTTGGATTCGTGCTTGATATATCTTAGTTACTTCAATTGGCGCTAAGTCTGTTAACTTACTACACGTTATTTTCATGATTTCTCCTCTTCTCACATGCTTCTAGCTATTAATTATTATAGTCCTTTTTTGGTGGACTTACAAAATAATTCTCGTAGCTTCCTTTAGTTTTTAATTCGTATCAAAATTAGGGGATGTGTATTATAATATGCCTATAATAAGAATGAGGTGGATTCAATGACTAGCTTAGCAAATATTTTAGACGCTCCCCGATTTTCTGATTTAGAATTACTAACTCCTAATTGTGATACGTCATTAACCGTTACTAGTGTTGAAATAACTGAAACACCAGATATAGCTGGCTTTACATCTAGTGAAACCTTTTTATTGACGACTGCTATGTATTATAAAGACAAGCAAGCTGAGTTAATTACGTTAATAGACTCTTTAGTTAAAATTAGATGCTCTGGCATTGGTATCAAAGTCGGCCGTTTTATCGATGAGATTGATCCTGTAGTAATTGCCTACGCCAATAGCCAAAAGTTTCCCTTAGTGCTAATTCCAAGCACTAAACCTTTAGGGGGTGTCTTACAAAAAATCAATTCTTTTATCAATCAATCTAAAACCGAACAAATAAGTTATGCCTTAGACATCCAAAAACAATTTTCTACCTTAATCATTAACGATGCTTCAATTGAAAAAATAATTTTAGATTTTGGAACGATTGTTAAGTGTCCGATTATTTTAGTTGACCCTTTTAAAGAAGTTGTTGCTTCATCAAAAGATTGGAAGTCTTATGCTCAACCAGCTACCCCTTTGATCGAACAACTTAATAACCAGCAAGCCTTTCATCCTGAGACTGAAAAAGGTAGCCTTTTTGTTGACCTTAATAGCAGTACCAAAGTTGAAACAGCGATTTACCCCATAAAAAGTAATAGTTATTTCCCTTATTACTTAATCATACTCTCACCAGAAAAAATTCCTTATCCCGTTTCTGAATTTGCCATTGAGCAAGCTTTACTTGTCTTAAGTTTCACTCTTTTAAAAAATGACAAAGTCGCTGAATCCCAAAAATCAATTAAAAGCGATTATTTTTTAAATTTGATTGAACGACCTGAGAACAATCAAACGTCTCAAAAGAAATGGTTAACTTATGATGCCAATTTCGGCATTCGTTTTTCGCCTTTTTATCAAGTTATCTATGTCAGTTTAAGTGACGATAATCTCAATCCGAGTCATTTAAAATTAACGGCTGAAAAAATGAAGTTAGCTTATCTTTGGCTCGATCAAAAATTACCACACCTATTAGCTGATTCAGTTGTTTTTCCTGAGAAAAATCAGCATCAACTAGTCATCATTTTACAAAAAGACATTTCGCCTAAATTACTCACTACGCATTTAACTAATTTGGCAAAGACCTTGGCCCAGACTTTCCCTGCCAAACTCGTTTTTTCTTGTGGGCAACCTTGTGATAACTTAGGGGCTATTTCAACTTCGTTAATCGAAGCTAAAATTACTTTTGAGGAACGCCAACAACTACTTAACAAGCCTACCGTTTTATTTTATCGACCGAAAGGTATCTTAAATTTATTCGAAACTATCCAAACTGACGAAGCGAACTATTTTTGCCGCAATTTACTAAAAGAACTCGCATACCCTTTAGACCCAATGCATCAGGAATTACGTAAGACGTTGAAAACGTTTCTTGATAATCAATGCGAAATTACTAAAACAGCTAATCAACTCTTTATTCATCGAAATACTGTGAAATACCGAATTGATAACTGTCAAACAATCTTAGGAGTTACGATTAACGCACCTGAGACTAGTTTAAATCTAAGGTTAGCTCTTGAACTTTCTGAAAATCAACAGTAAACAAGCTTCAGGCTTTTTTTAGCTATTTTGGCCAATGTTCTTTGCTCTCAACTCCTTTATGATAAGCTTATGCCTTAATTTTAGGAGGAGCTATGCCACAAACTGTGACTTACACTTACTTAGATAACTTACCATTGAACTTAACTTATTACCCTAGCCTGACTACGACTACTAAACCTGCTATTCTTTACTTTCATGGTGGCGGCTTAATCTATGGTCAACGGGATGATTTACCAATTGCTTATATCCATCAATTAACGGCTGCTGGTCATCCATTGATCACTTTTGATTATCCTTTTGTTCCTGAAGTCCGTCTTAGAAAACTAATTGACTGTTTATCTCAAGGGATCCTTTGGTTTTACTCTGAGGCTCAAGCAACCTTCGGCCTATCATCTAAGCTTTTTTATTATTTTGGTCGTTCTGCTGGGGCTTATCTTGCCTTGCTCCTAACAAAAAACCGGTCTTTACCACAACCTCAAGGACTGATTCTTTTTTATGGCTATTATGATTTACGTGACCCTGAGTTAACTCTGCCTAGCTCTTACTATAACAAGTATCCAGCTCCATCTTTTATGACGATTCAACCATTAATTAAGAAACACCCCCTTGTTTCTGCCAGAATTGAGGAGCGCTTTCCCTTATATTTAGCTTATCGCCAAACTGGCCAGTGGGGTCAAGAAGCCCTCGGGAGCAATCAAAATTTAGCCGATTTCAGCTTATCTAATAGTGAACTGGCTCAATTACCACCAAGTTTTTTAGCAAGTAGCATTAATGATCAAGACGTTCCTGTCAGAATTACTCAGCACATGGCTCAGCTAATTCCTGATGCTTGTCTTAAGTTAGTCGACGATTTACCACACGATTTTGATGCTAACAGCCGTAATCCCCTGGCGCAAACTATCTACGCTAACTTAATTAGCTGGTTAGCGTAAAAAAATAAGGGAAAGTGAATTCAATCACTTTCCCTTATTTTTATGCTAGACCTTCCACTCTTGTCCCTGCCTGTCCGGCTAGTGCCTCGACAGCTTCTGACAAAGAACAAATAATCGCTGTTTTACCTAATTTTGCAAATTCAATACAAGCTGCCATTTTAGGTCCCATACTGCCTTCTGAAAAATGACCTTCCTGATAATAAGTTTCAGCCGTTGCTAAGGAAATTGTCGTTAACTTTTCTTGATTCGCTTGACCATAGTTAATATACACGTTTGGGACATCTGTTAGAATCATCAAGACATCCGCCACAATATCTTTTGCAAGTCTTAAAGCTGAAGCATCTTTATCAATGACGGCGGCAATTCCTGTTAACTGATTATTTTCCTTGCGAATAACAGGAATCCCGCCGCCACCTGTCGAAACAACAACCATTCCTGCTTCTAACATGCTTTTAATGGCTTCCACTTCAACAATTCCTTTTGGGGCTGGTGATGGGACTAGCCGTCGATAGCCTCGACCGGCATCTTCACCCATGACCCACCCTTTCTCATCTGTTAATTGCTGACTTTGACTCTCACTATAAAATGAGCCAATCGGTTTAGTTGGTCGCTTAAAGGCTTGATCATTTTCATCGACTTCTGTCATCGTTAAAATTGTTGCGACGTTCTTCTCTGGCAAATGATTTTTTAATGATTGTTGGAGCATATAACCAATCAACCCTTGAGACTCGGCACTACAAGCTGATAATGGCAGTTCTGGAATTTCAGCTTGAGCTAATTCGTTCTGGCGTAAAATTTGACCTACTTGGGGACCATTTCCGTGGACAATTGCTAGTTCGTGCCCTGCTCTAATAACCTTTGCAATGCTGGCGCTACTAATTTCAATATTTTGTTGCTGGTTTTCATAAGTTCCTAGTTGACCAGGCTGTAAAATCGCATTACCACCTAGTGCCAATACTACACGTTTTCTCATTTTTTATCTCCCTATGCTGTAAATAGTTAATTTGGACTAAAGCCCAATACATTCCCATAATAGTATCACACCCCGAAGAACTACCAGACTGACTTAATTTGTTTAAAGCCTCAGTGACATCCCCTGACTGCAACTGTTTTATGACTCCTAGTACCCCTGAACTAAAGCTACCTTCTAAAGCAGCCTCTAGATAACTAATCGACACATCAGTCGTCAGCTCTTTTCCCAGCAATGATTCCAGAGTCTCTTTAAAAATACTATCCAGAAAGGAATAACTTTGATTGATTGCTAAAATCCCTACTAAAAAATCATCCCCAGCTGGTGTAAGGCCGATACCAGCACCGATTAATTTCAAAATAAACTCTTCGATTTTTTGACAATCAGCTTTACTATCAGCAAGTAAGCCTGTTGCTAATTCCTGCCACTTAAGTAAGGCTAAAAAATCCAGACCTGCGCCTTTTTCAAACTTTTCAAACTCACTTAATATGGACGTAATATTCCTTGGATCAAGTTCTTCGATTTCAGTAATACTGCTGTGACTCTGAGTTAAGTCGATTGACTGATCGCCGAAATAAAGGGCTTCTCTTTGATACACTACAATTAGCTTATCTGTTAAATTTTCTTGAAGCCTTTGCAGATCAACTAGTTTTAAATGGATACCAAAAGGGACACTGCCTTTTTGGTCATCACCAATAAAAATTAATTGCTTTCCTTGTTGTAAATTAAAGCCATGGTTAAATTGACTGTGGATTTTCAACTGCAGTTGCTCTTTTAAGTATTTTTTCACTAAGTTACCAATCATCACCGGTTGGTACATGACACACACCTCAACTTTTAGTCTCTTACCTTCATACCTAATTTTTCGGCATAGGCTGTGATTGCTTTTTCAAAACAAATTAATGGCGGTCGGACTGTTCCAGCACCAATTTGGCCAATGCCGGCTTTTTTATGAGCAATACCAGTATTGATAACTGGTGTAATACCTTTTTCAACGACTAAACGGGCATCAATCCCTAAACAAGTTCCTTTAAAATCCCAAGTTGGCACTGGGAAATTAGGATTATGGCTTAGACAAATTTCCGCCATCTCGTTACTTGTCTTCAAGGCATCATGAAAGCCACCTGAACCTACAAACCGCGTGACAGCCGGTGCGGCAATCATTGCCATACCACCTACACCAAAGGTTTCAGTAATCGCCGAATCACCAATATCCGTATTAGCGTCTTCCCCACTATACCCGGCAAAATATAACCCTTGAGGTGTATTTACTGGACCAGTAAACCATTGGTCACCCATGCCGCTAATTCTAATGCCAAACTCTTGGCCGTTACGACACATCGCTGTTACGATGGTCCCTGCTTCAATCATGCGGGCGCCATCCATGACAGCTTTGGTTGCTGCCATCATAATATTCAAGAAAAATTGATCTGTCTCAGCCAAAAAGCTTGAAACTTCTTGTTTCTCTTGGGCTGAAATCGGTAGGCCAGTAATAATCGGACCGACTTCTTTATAAAATGCCAAGGACGCAGCGATATTTCGTTGATGAAATTCATCGCCCATAGCAATCGCTTTAGCAACTAAGACATTGACATTTAACCCTTCTGGCATCCTTTTTAAGGCTTGACTCAAGACTGGCGCTAACGTCTCTGACATCCATTTCAAACGGTTGATCACTTCTGCAGAATACGCGCCAAAACGTAAAACTGCCCCAATTCCTTCGTTCATCGTACAGTACGCTCGATTACCATCGCTTTTATTTTCAACAACGAAGACAGGCATATTCCCTGAGGTGATGCCACCCATCGGACCAACAGCATCGTAGTGGTGACACGGGGCAAAAGCGATTTCCCCCGTAGCTAATAAATCGCGGGCTTGGTCTTCAGTTGTTGCCCACTCTTCAAATAAGACAGCGCCGATACAAGAGCCTTGCATTGGCTCAGTCATCTCTGCCCATGTAATTGGCGGTCCAGCATGTAAGAGCATTTTTTATGACAACTCAGGAATGACACTTTTAGCAGGGACGACATCAAGTAAAAAGGGGGCTGATTGAATAATTTTAGTGATTACTCCTTGGTTAGCTTCATCAATTGTTTTATAATTCATTAGTTTACCTCCTGAGTAACGTCATTAAACTGATAGTGATTTAAGAAATACAGCGTTTTTTGGAGCTCAACATCGCCACCAGCTGAGGGACGCCATTCAAAATGAGTGACTTTGCCACCATTTTCGCTAATGGCATCAGCAAAGCTTGCTAACCCAAGATTGATAATTACCGGTTTTTGACTAATTAGCTCGGCTAAACTCCTCGAAACAGTCGGTAATTTCGCTAAAGAACTGACTGCTTTTGCTTGTAGTGGTTTTTCAATGAATTCGATAGTCTTTCCAATGACTGATAAAGCTGTTCTTACAGCTTGAACATTATTCTCGCAGACTGTCACACCTATCTCAGTTAGCTGCTTGATTTGCTGTGCCATGTTTTGAGGGTCTTCCGCCGTTCCGACAACGACTGCTACAAAAGCTAGTTGGCGTTGTTCTTTTGCCGCTTCTGCTAAAACAGTTTTAATCGTTGGGACTAACGCACCTGCCATATCTGGATGGGCGCCATAACCTAAGACTACATCAAAAAGAACAACGGCCGTTCCTTGATCTGCTAAAACATCTTGAATTTTAGCAATTCGGATTTCTGGATCAATCATAGGGTGAGGTTTCCCTTGGGTATAAGTATCATCACCTAAATCAATAATTTCATGATCGCCTGCTTTTAATGTATAACCGACTGGGCTTTGGCCATGTTTTAAATTTAAACTATCAGCTAGTAAGAAAGCTGCTTCATAAGCTAATGTTCCCCCAGAATAATAGCCTTTAATCCCCTGAGATTCCGTCATTAATGGCAGCTGTTTCACTGGTGCAGGAGTATAACTAATCTCCTCGCCTTCGATAATTTTAGTTGCCAATTGAGCGGCCTCTTCTAAAGTGTAAGCGTGGTACAGACCTTCCTCGTGATAAGTCGGTTTGGCACCTAAAAACAAAGTGACAACAGGTTTTGTGACTTTCCGTAAGACATTCAAGACTTTTTCAGCAATTTCCGCTGCTGGTGGTTTGGATATAACGACAATCACTTGTGTTTCTTCATCGGCATTTAGCGCGACAATACTATCAATCATTGAAATCGCCCCAACTTCTGTTGCTAAATCACGACCACCAGTGCCAATCCCATTAGTTACCCCTTGACCGTAACGGTGAATCAAAGTCGTGACTTCTTGGATACCTGTCCCCGAAGCCCCGATAACACCAATCTGACCTTGGCGATTCTTATTTGTAAAGGCTAAAGGTAGACCATGAATGATGCCTGTTCCACAATCAGGACCCATTACGAGTAAGCCTTTTTCATGAGCCTTACGCTTTAAACGAACTTCTTCTTCAAGCGGAACATTGTCACTAAAAACAAAGGCATGTAAGTCGTTATCTAACGCTTGTTCAATCTCTAATGCGGCATATTCTCCTGGCAACGAAATCAAAGCAACATTCGCTTCCGGTTCATTCTTCAATGCCTTTTCCCAAGAGTTGATTTTTTCTGACACTACTTCGCTATTTTCTTTTTGATTACTTAATTCGCTCTCAACGACTTGCATTATTTCAGCAACTTGATCACTACTAGTAACTTCTAGCATAACAACCATATCATTGGCAGAAGCTGTTTTTAATTCGGGAGTATCAAAGCCACCAGCGACTAAAATATCTTTGTTGGCTGGGGTTCCCATCATAATTGACACTCGGGTAACTTCAGGTAACTGACTTAATTTACTAGTTAATAACATTAAGACAACGGAATCTTGATAACTGTTTTCTATGATAAGTGTTTGCAACATATTTTCTCTTCCTCTCATTCCTTAACATCACTTCTCGGCGAAGGCATCACTATGGTCGTACCGATTGTAATGAATATCATTACTTTTTAAGTAGTCATAAATTTCTTTGACTATGGGAATCCCTTCTGCCTGATGTTTTTGAAACCTGATTTCTGACAATTCTCCTGGATAGTAAACTTGCTGAACACCTAGGGCAGGTTGATTTTCATGTAATTCAGCAATCATTGTAGTTAAATTACTTTTAAAAGTTTCAATATTAGTAAAGTGTTCCGGGTTGATTAAAATAAATAGTTGGCCTAGATTACGGCCCGTTGATAAGTCTGCATACATTGAACTAACATGTTTACCGAAGGGCAATCCTAATAATGAGCCTGATAATATATCAACCATCATCATCAAGCCGTAGCCTTTTGGACCAGCAATCGGTAATAACCCTTGGACTTGGTTGGCGTCTGTTGTTGGTTGCCCTTGGCTATCTACTGCCCAGGTCTCAGGAATTTCTTGATTTTTACTGCGAGCATCTAAAATTTTCCCCCAAGCTTGAACCGTTGTGGCCATATCAAAAATAATTGGACGGTCACTTGTTGTTGGTGCACTAAAAGCAATTGGGTTAGTTCCAAAATACGGTTCTGTCCCACCAAAAGGCACCGCCATCGGATCAGATTGACAGACCGTCAAAGCGACTAAGTCAGCTTGGGCAGCTAAATCAACGTAGTATGATAACATCCCACTGTGACCCATTTTAGAAACACCAACGACAGCAACACCTGACTCTTTCGCTAACTTGATACTATGTTCTAAGGCTTCTCGACAAGCCACATGACCAATCCCATTATCGGCATGAAAAATGCCAGTACTCGGACCTGTCTGTTCAAAACGAAAGGCTGGTTTAATCGTCGTACCACCTTTAGCGATTCTTTCCGCATAATACTCCACTCGCACTGCTCCGTGAGAGTGGACCCCTCTTAAATCAGCATAGGTCAAGTGACGAGCTACCTCGGTGGCTTGTTCAGAGTCTAGTCCTGCTTTTTCGAGTTTTTTTTGAATGAGCCCTTCTAATTCAGCGGTTTTTAAATAAACTAATTCTTCTGACATAATGGCTTCCTTTCCAACTACTATAATTCGACATCTCGATTACAATCTTTTGAATAAAGGTAACTTAAAGGGGCATTGCGACCAACTGAATAACAGGCTTGCAAATTATAAGCCCCCATGAAAATATAGTCGCCTGCTTTAACTGGTAGCCAATGATTATCTAAGTTATACATACCTTCCCCGCTTAACAGCAAGGCACCATGTTCTTGATAATGAGTTTCAATGTAGCCGTGAGAACCACCTGTGGCGAAGCTTAAGATGTGAAAGTTCATATCAAAATTCAAATCCGTTGGCAATAAATTTTTAAAGGCTACATCCGTCATCCCTTCATACGCTTCGCCTTGAACATCAGCTGAATTACCTACAACTGTATAAGGTTGATAACCAGTGACTGCTTGATATTTCTTCTTATATAAAAAGGTTTCTGTCTCTTCCTTTGATTTATTTTCAAAAATCAAGCTTTCTGTTGGGGGGCAATAAACGTAACCCCCTTCAGTTAATTCAAACTGTTCTTCGCCAACTGTGACGGTTAACTCACCAGTTAAGACATAAATAAACGTTTCAATCCCCTCACCGCCAAACCCCTTTTGATTGCCGCCACCTGGTAAGACTCGACATAAGTAATCTACGAATGTCGCTCCTAATTTTGGTGTTGCCATAATTGTCATTTCACAGTTTTCAAAATTAGGTAATGTGTTTTTAACTAAGCCTTGGGGAGGAATCACGGCAAAATTGCCTCTTTCAATCACTGCTCTTGAAGCTAAAATATCTTTTGGGTAACCTAGTTCATTTGTTTTATAGCCCATTGTTAATCCCTCTTTCACATCTGATTTAAATTGCTAGTTTTTTACGATTAGTTATTACAAATAGAATAGTCGTGATAACTAAAATAACTGCTGAAATATAAAAGCCCATAATCTTGGAGCCCGTATTATCGGAAATAAAACCTGTTAAGGCTGGCGCGATAACCGAAGAACTCATTCCGAAAAAGTTAAAGACGCCAAAAGTTGTTCCATAACTTTCTTTTGATGCACTATCTGCAATATATGAAATAATAATTGGTTCAACGGCTAATTTCCCTAGTAAGCCATATAAAATCAAGGCAACTAATAAGATCCCTGAAGAAGGGGCTAAGACTGTCAGTAAGAGCATTAAAGCCGCCGCAATTTCCAAAAGAAAAATAAAACTAATTTTTTTATCCCGGTTTTTATCTGATAAGCGACTAAAGAATAAGGCACCTGGAATGGCTGCAAACGCGACTAAGGCTGAAGAAAAACCAATCGCCAACCCTTGAAACCCACGTTCCTCTTGTAAGAAGGACGGCAACCAAGTAACTACCATGTAATAGCCGTAACACGTTCCAAAATATAAAAGATAAGCAGTAATCATTTTCAAACTGAATAATTGCTTAACACTGACTTTGCCTTGAGGCTGTGACGTTGTTTCAACTTTCTCATGTGTCGTTGAAGCTGGTGCAACGTAACCTGGTTTAATCACAAGTGCAAAAACTGCCACCATCGCTAAAATTGCGACGACACAAATATACATCATCGTTTGCCAAGGCATTCCTAGCTGTTTAACGATTAAACTAGAACCAATCAAACCGAAGCCCATTCCAACAGCAGAACCACTATTAATAATTGCTGTAGACAATGCTCGACGTTCCGTTGGAATACTTTCTGAAGACAGTGAATAGGCAGCCCCATAGTAAGAGCCACAGCCAATTCCTGCTAATACACTCCCAATGTAAATCGTTGTGATTGAAGCAGCAGTTGAGATAAAGAAGGCTGAGGCAGCAAATAAGAGAAAGCCTGGAATCAACACTGTTTTTTTGCCTAATTTATCAACTAAGATGCCAGCGGGAATTTGCATGCCAGTATATCCGAAGAAGTAACAACTTGAAATCAAGCCCATTTGAGTATTCGTGTAATTACCAATCGTTGCTTGAATTTCCGGAAATAAAGGCGTAAGCGCCGACCGATAAATCCAAATCGTCACCCACCCGAGACATAACATAATGATTACTTTTTGCCAGTACTGTAAACCTTTTTCTTGTGGTGCTACGCTGCTATTTTCCATTATTTCGCTCCTTCTCTAAGCTTCATAGGCTAATTTATACAATGAGGCACTTAAGGCTTTCACACCTTCAACTAAATCTTCAAGCTTGGTTGCTTCCTCTGGGTTATGACTGATTCCACCAATACTTGGGACAAATAACATTGCTGTTGGAACATAATTAGCAAAAATTTGAGAATCGTGACCTGCCCCACTATGCATAAGTTGGAAATTTAAGTTAGCTTCCTGACAGGCTGCTTCTAAGACTGTGACAATTTCCTTTGACATTGGCGTTGGCGCTTCATTCATCCAGTTCTCAATTTCAATTGTGAGACCTAATGCAGCTGCCGTTGCTTGCATATCAGCTTCAATTTCTGCTGTAAAACTAATCAATTCGGCTTGGTCAGTATGACGGCAATCCATAGTAAAGACGGTTTTCCCTGGCACAACGTTGACGGTGTTCGGTTGAACTGAGACGTGACCAAAAGTTAAGACTAATAGATCACCAAAAGCTAAACTTTTTTCTATTGCTTCATTAATCATCTTGCTCATGCCGTAAACAGTATCTTTGCGATACCCCATCGGCGTTGTCCCAGCATGATTGGATTCACCCGTTAATGTGATGTTGTAACGTTTTTGCCCGACAATACTTGTGACGACCCCAACTTGTTTGCCTGTTTTTTCAAGAACCGAACCTTGTTCTATATGGATTTCAACGAAAGCTTTGATGTCTTGACGTAACTGTTCCTCTTCCTTTGGGAAATCAAAGCCTGCTTCATGCATGGCATCAACAAACTTAATCCCTTGATTATCTTGGGCCTCAATCACTTCTGCTTTATTCGCTATTCTCCAGATATTCTTACTGCCCCAAAAAGCATAAGGAAAGCGACTTCCTTCTTCTTCTGCCATTGAGACAATTTCTAAATTCCGCTTTGGTTGACCATAGTTTTTTAACAAATGCTCAATCGCTATGTAAGCTGCAACAATCCCATATTGGCCATCTAAAGCTCCACCATTAACAACTGTATCAACATGAGAACCTGTCATAATTGTTTCATCGGGATACTCAGTCCCAGAAACCTTACCGAACAAATTACCAACAGCATCGAAGCTTGTAGTTAAACCAATCTTTTGAAACTTTTCGACTAAACCTTTTTGGGCCTCTCGCCACTGTTGATCGTAAAGCAAACGGGTTGTCCCACCAGTTGGATCAGCGCCAATTCCCGATAACCATTTGACTTCCTCTGCAACGACTGTCTTTAACTCTGCCATGCTTTTTCACTCCTTTTTAACTTTTTCTTCGCAACTAATCATTACTACCCTTAAATTGTAAGCCTTTTCTATTTCTAGTTCATTAGTTAATAACACTAAAAAGCCCCTCTCATTTGGCCATTGTGCCCAAAAGGCGTTTCACAGACAATTCCTTTGGTTGACCCCACTCTCCTGGGACTCTTTGTGCTAAAAACCGCTTATTTTAAATTTTTTTTTGGTTTTTTTAGTTAAATTGAACAATTTTTTTAAACGCTTTGTCACTTTCAATTATATCTAATTGAAAGCGCTTTATGTTATTGTTATTTTAAGCCTATATTTACTGATTAGCAAATTGACAAAGCTTACTAGAAAGGATGTTTTAAATGGTACGTTGGAAACGCCTAGGGACAACTAATCAAATTATGATTATGTTAGTTATCGGAATGATTGTCGGTCTTTATTTTGGGGAAAGCATCGCCCCGATTAAAACCATTGGCGATATTTTTTTAAGATTGATTCAAATGTCTGTTGTCTTATTAGTAATGGGAGCAGTAATTGAAGCCGTTGGTAGCCTCACTCCAAAAGATTTAGGCAAGTTAGGTTTAAAAACCCTTGCTTGGTTCATGTTTTCAACCTTGTTAGCTTCTGCCTTTGGGATTATCTTTGCACTACTTTTGCAACCTGGGAAAGGTTTGTCTTTAGCTGAAACGACGAGTCAAATCACACCCGCTCCTAGCATGACCATCTCTGAACTTATAATTGATTTTTTTCCTACAAATATCCTTAAATCGATGGCTGAAGCTAACATGATTCAAGTTATTATTTTTGCCGCTATTTTTGGTATTGCTGTCAGTATTATTAATAAAGAAAAGGGTTCTTCCAGTTTTTTAACTGGGGTTAAAGAGTTTAATAAAATTATCATCAAAATGGTTACTTTAATTATGGGGCTGGCGCCATTTGGGGTTTTTGCCTTGATTGCTTGGGTAACTGGTACAATTGGCTTTAAAGTTATTCTGCCCCTAGGAAAATTCCTGTTAACCTTTGGCATTGCCACACTGGCCTTTTTAATCGTTTGGTTCATTTTTGTCGGTATGTATACTAAAATTTCTCCATTTTTAATAGCTAAACGAATGAAACAAATGTTATTAGTCGCCTTTACAACGACTAGCTCAGCCATCACTTTACCTGTAGCTATGGCTGATGCTGAATCTCAATTAGGTATTTCAAAAAAAATCACTAAATTAGTCTTACCTTTAGGTCTTGCCTTAAATAGTAATGGACTAGCTACTTTTTTAGCCGTTGCTTGCATCACTTTAAGCCAAGTCTATGGGTTACCAACAGATATTTATGCAATTTCTAATATTGTCTTATTGGCTACCTTGGCAACTTTAGGGACTGTCGTTGTGCCTGGTGGCGGTCTTGTTGCTTTGGCGATTGTTGTTCCTAGTATGGGGATCCCCGTTGAAGGAATTGCCCTTTTAGCAGGTATCGACTGGTTTTCTGGAATGTTCCGCACCCTTTCAAACGTTGCCGGTGATACTACCATTGCCTTATTAATTGCCAAAGATGAAAATGGCATTAATCGAGAAATTTTGTCTTGATGTCCACAATAAAAAGGATTAACAGTCAACCTCCTCACTGTTAATCCTTTTTTATTTGTCTATTAAACTCCTTTAGTAATACTCCCCTTTATATATCTAACTTCCTCTGCACAATCTGTCTTAACATCTCTGGGTCTCGATGATCAAAAAACTGACTCTCTCCCTTATCTAAGCTTTTAATCTGAGTCATCTCTGTTTCAGATAGCTGAAAATCAAAGACTTGCATATTTTCGATCATGCGACTTTCCGTCACCGTCTTTGGAATGACGACAATTTGCCGTTGCAGTAACCATCTTAAAATCACTTGAGCTGGGGACTTTTGATATTTTTGACCAATCTCAATTAGTACAGGCTGAGTAAACATCCCTTGCTGACCTTCGGCGAAAGGTGCCCAAGCTTCTCCTTGCACTTGCTCTTTTGCCATAAAAGCTAAAGCCTCATCTTGCTGGTGAAAAGGATTCACTTCAATTTGATTAATGGCCGGAATAATTTCGTTATAACTGATTAAATCAATTAAACGATCCGGTTGAAAATTAGAGACGCCAATTGCTCGAATTTTTCCCTCTCGGTATAATTCTTCTAAGGCCCGCCAAGAACCATGAACATCACCAAAGGGCTGGTGAATAAGATAAAGGTCCAAATAATCGACTTGTAACCGGGCTAGTGAACGCTGAAATGCTACCTTAGTTGCTTCATAACCCGTGTCTTGAACCCATAACTTTGTTGTGATAAAGAGTTCCTCTCGCGGAATGCCACTCTCTTTCAGAGCCTCGCCGACTTCCCCTTCATTCAAGTATGACGCTGCGGTGTCGATTAAGCGATAGCCATGCTTAATAGCTTGTAAAACACTTGCTTTCGTCTCACCCACTTCAGTTATTTGGAAAACCCCATACCCTAAAACTGGCATCATTACCCCATTATTTAATCGTACTTTTTCCATCTTCTGACCTCCATTTTTATTAATCACTTGTAAAAAGTTATTTTTAAGCTATTCTTAGTATAAGACCCTCGAGTAACTCGAGGGCAAGCGTAAAGTGGAGGTGTCTCATGTATACAATTAAAGAAGTCTCACAAAAACTCGATTTAAGTTACCATACTATCCGTTATTACACTGATATCGGCCTTGTTCCCCCAGTCGAACGGGATGAACATAACAATCGACTCTTCAGCGAACAAGCCCTCAACTGGTTGCAAGGTATTAAAAATTTAAAACGCAGCGGCATGAGTATTAAACTTCTTCAAAAATATGTTGCCTTATGTTTATATGGGGAAGGAACAACTCTCGACCGTTACGACATCATTTTAAAGCAAAAAGAAATTATTGCTGAAAAATTAGCTGAAGTTCAAGAATGTGCTGATTTTTTAGCAAGTAAACAACGGTATTACGAGGAGGTTCTAGCAGGGAAGCAGGCTGACCGAACCAATCCTAATAATTGGTAACGGCTCTTTCCTAATAAATAAAAAACCAAAATCCTAAGATTTTGGCTTTTTATTTTGATGTTTTTTATTCCCTTTTACCATTTCCTTCTTTTTATCTAAATGACGCTTCACAAGGTAAGCGATGACTAAAAGGATGATTAATAAAATCAAGGCTAAAATAATCAAATACAAGAGAAGGTTACTATCTTTTTCTAGTTCAACTGCTCGTTGGTTTAATTTTTTCGCAGTTTCTGACTCAATCGTAAACTCTTCATTCCATGACCATTCTTTATCATAATCTTCAGAACGGGCCTTCAGCTGAAGTTGGTACTTGCCACCTTTAAACTCTTGATTGTGCCAATTAATTCCAAAATTAAAATTAGAATTCGGGGCCATTTTCAACCCAGTTTCAGCCGCCTCAAACAGAATCCCTTTCTGGCCTTTTTTCGTTATTTGGGCATCAACTTTTAAATCGCGAATGTAAATTGGCTCGCTATTTTGTAAGTTTACGCCTAAATAGTTACGGTAGTTGACTTGAGTCGGGCTAATTTTAGCAGGGTCTAAGATTAATTCTGGTAAGATGTCTGAGATATCCGCTTTTTGGCGTAATTGAATACCAACGACATAAACAAACTTGTTCTTAATTTGAACACCTTGATTTGTTTCATCATTTTCGCTCTCATCTTCTTTTTGACTTAAATAAACACCACCAGCGATAACCCCTTTAATTGCTTCTTTTGGCATGTCAACTGTCACTTTAGCAACTTTTTCCGAGTTCGCCGGTACTTTAATTTCTTGGGCAATTTTGGCAATCCTTGACAGTGGAAACTTTAACGTCTTATCGTAGTCAATATTTTCAACATCAATTTTCAGATTAGCTTGATCTTGATTATTTTCCGTCGCTAATGCCTTAGCTTCTGGAACGCTCCAGCTATAATCAACCACGCCATTATCATTAGTGACTGCCGTGTTCACTGAGGCTAACATCACCAACTCTTTTTCCGTATTATTTCTCAAAACAACTTCTAATTCTTGCGTTTCTCCTGGGGCTAATAATACATCGAAAAAGGATTGATTTTTATCAATCTGATTTTTCGGCTGGTTAGTCGTCACCGAAACGTTCGTTGACGGATTTGCCGCTAACGCCTTTTCCTGACTGACAAGACTACCAGATAAGACTAGGACAGCCCCGATAATTAGATAGTTTAACATTCTTTTCATTAGTTTTTGATACCCTTTCCTTTAACTTCACCATTTTATTATTTACGACTGCCATCAACTATTTCAGGTGTATTGTAAAGTGACCAAGTAATCGTTGACTGGTAGATCTCAGCTTTTTCTTTATAAGCGGTCACTGGTACATAAAGTTGAACGTCTTCAATTTTATCAGTCTCTGTATACAAACTGCCATCATTTTTTTTCCCTTCGAGATAGTTCGTATCCATCACTAAAGATGTCAGAGCATTACCTTTCCCCGGGTCAGTTGAAAGAATCAACTGTGCCTTAGGGTTAATGCTATACCCTGATTCAGTCGTTATAATCCCTTCTGGGTTACGCTCATCAACAACCGAATTATTAAAAACTAAACTTGGTCGCTGAATTCTAATCTCGGCACCAATCAATTCTTGATTGCCACTCGTAAATGGTGTGGCTGCCACGGTCAACGCCCAACTTTGTGTCACCGTGTTCCCTCGGACATCTTCCACTTGCAGAAAGGGTGGATAATAACTTTTTTCTGGTGCCAGACTGCCATCTTCATTGATTTGATTGTAGGCCACTGTTTTTACTGAATACAACATATTTTTACTTGCAATCTCAACAGTTCCAAAATCAAAGGTTGGTGCATCTAAAATCATCAATGGTCCCGCTGGCATGGAAGGATGGGGGTCCACAGGTTTAACTATTATCGGTGGTGCCGTTTCAGGTACTGTAATCGAGCCATCGCCACCTGTTCCCCTTTCGGTAAAACTAACTAGTCCTCGCGGTGTGGCAGTTGTGGGTAAGTCGGCTGCTAAAACTGGTTGGCTCAGGAGTAGCCACAAACTAAACATGCCAAAAACGTGATAGTGGTTCTGCTTAATTGTAATCAAGCTCCTTCCTAGTTGACTGTCCTACAGTCCTTTAACTGCTTCTGGCGTCGCTGCTAATGTCCATGTAATCGTTGAAACATAGTTGTACTCTTTTGATTTTCTAGCAGTTCCTGGGACACTTAATTCAATGGATTCATCACTTTTAGCAACTTGTGACGTTGGTGGAGCTGATAAACTACCATCGTTCACATAAAATGATTCTGTCCAAACACCCATTCCTTCATCCACATTTGCTGAAAGCATTGTTTGGCTGGGAGCTCCATCTTCTGCTACTAAAGTGATGCCGTTATTGACTTCCGGACTTAAGACGGCAATTTCTTGATCATTTAGACCTGAGTGGTTCATTAACTGACCATTGTCAAAGGTAATACTAGCACCTTTCAAATTCTCAACGCCGGCAACTGGGGCACCTGTCGTTTTATCCATGGCTTTAAAAGCTGTTAAGCCCGTTGTGACTGTCCACCCAGCATTTGTTCCACGTTCATCTGTCACTTGAAAGTAAGCTGGTACAAAATACAACAGCTCTCCCTCTAGGTTGTTTAATTTTACATAGCTCGCTGGTGCTTTTACTTCTTGCCCTTTAATTTCAATCGTCCCAAAATCTAAGTTCGGAACTTGATCCAGTCGTAATAGTCCAGTTGTGCCATTTGGTGGTGTTGGAGCAACTTCCCCTGGCTCTGGATCAGTTGGATCGACTGGAGTTTGTGTGCCATCACTGTCTTTAAAATTAACAATTCCTTCGGTCTTTGCCGATTGTGGATAAGTCACATCTGCAAAACTCGTTTCACTTAAAACTACAGTTCCTAATAATAAGACACTTGTAAAGACTAAATTTGATACTTTCATTTTAATTTTCCCCTTTTTCGTTTGCATATTTTTATATTTCTGGTGTCGCTACTAGAACCCAAATCAGTTCTCCTTGATAATTAACGTCGGCCTTTTTAGCTATTTGTCCCGGTATTTTCAAGGTGATTTCTTGATTTTCAACCCCTTGCGACGCTCCACGACGGACTGTTTCAGTCGTTACTTCATCAACCAGCTCTCCGAAATACGTTCCCCAACTACCGATTCCTTCGCCAACCTTCGCTTCCACAATTGTTTGAAAATCCGTATTCATTCGTACTTTTTGTCCTAATTTACTTGGCTTGTTTTTTCCTAATTCAGAGATTAAGCTTTCATCATAGGACTCTGTTGCCGATAGAGTCAGTTCCGCCCCTGTAAGCACACTTAAGTCTGCTAGCGCAACTGACTCTTCAGGCTGTTCTGTAAACTCTTGAGACTGCTTGACTTGCAAAGACCAGCCCGTATTAGTCCCACGGTCATCCGTTGTTTCAATGTGTAAAGGCACATACTGACCTTGGGCATTGACCTCTGCTGTAGTATAGATTGCGTTAGCGATAATCGTATCGCCTTTCAAAGGCTGACTACCGAAGTGAATCACTGACACACTATCGATTCTTAAAGGCCCATTTGCCTGAGCCTCATCCCCAAACTGAAAATCAACATAACCTTGGGAAGAGATTTCAACGCCAGCAACGATTGGCGAACGTAGCATTAAACCACTAGCTAAGCCGAGGGTAACTAGTGAACTTTTCCTTAGCTTCACTTCAGTAACTCCTTCCTCCTAGACTTAACTAACAGTCTCAGGACTATTAATTAAGATCCACGTCAACTCACCTTGATACATCACATCTTTGACTTTAACCGTATCTCCGGGAATGGTTAATTGGACTGCCTCATTTTCAACTGGAATCATCACATCATTACCTTCAGGGTCTTTCCCAGGGCTACTAACAGCTGAGACTTTTTCACCAAATAAGGACTGCCACGTTCCCATGCCTTCATTAACTTGAGCATTAACGACTGTTTTCACTTGATCGTTTAAGTTAACCTTTTGTTTCAATCCTGATGGTCTTGTTTCCGTCGTTTCCCCCTGTTTATCAGCTGGCCGTTCCACACTTGTCACTGACAAGTTTATTTCAGCCCCTTTTAAAATAGCTGGGTCAGCTTTACTCATTCTGCCATCTGGACCTAACTCTGTGAATTGGCGAGAATGAGTGACTTGGAGTTGCCACCCTTGATTTGTCCCTCGATCATCGGCTGTTTGAACAGTTAAAGGTAAAAAATTAGTCTCAAGGAGGCTTCCAGCGTCATTCAGCAACTCTTCTTTAATATTTTCCGAATAAATCGCATTATAAGTGGCTGTATCTCCTTTAATGCCAACAATTCCGAAGTCAATCATCGTCACTGATTCGATTCTTAAAGGACCATTATTTTCTTCAGGGTCAGTTACTAAGTCTTGTTGGAACTGAACGTTTCCTGTTGATTTCAGTTGTGATTCTTGACCATTCTCAACAGCTAAAGCTGGCTGGCATATAACGGCTAAAGTACTGACACAAAGTAAACTTAAGCTGATTTTTTTAGTTATTTTCATCCCTTATTCTCCCCTTTATTTATGTTAGTTTCCAAGAACCATGGCCGATGGTTCGTCTAAAAGTACCCAAGTTAAAGTTGTTTGATAAGTCGTATCTTTGACTTTAGCTGAACTTCCTGGAATTTTTAATGTGACATTAGTATTTTCAGTGTCTTCCCCAGCAAGATTACCAAATAAGGTTGTTGTTGTTCCCACACCTTCGCTAGCTTTGGCAGCGACCATCGTTTTGAAGCCATCATTTTTTAAGATAACTGGTTTCAAGGTTGATGGTAAGAGATTACCTGACTTGCTAACGATACTCACTGGATTAATTGTTAGTTCCGTCCCTGCTAAAGGAACTGTGCCATCGACTGACTTAAACCCATCATTTTTGACTTGTAATTCCCAGCCTTGGTTTGTTCCTCGGTCGTCGATAATTTTAATATTATCAGGTAAAAAATTACCTTCTTCATCTTGCTCTGTGCTCATCTTGGCTGCATATACTTGATCGTCTCCGGAAATAACTTGCTCTCCAAAACTAATATTTGTCACGTTGTTTATTCTTAAGGGCCCCCCATTTTCTGGGTTATTCGGGTCTTCATTAGCTTTCATCGTAATTGATCCTGTTGATTTAATCGTCGCAGCTGGTGTTTCAGCTGCTAAGACTGGAGCCACTACTAGACTACTAGCTAAAACAATCCCCATACTTAATGTTACTTTTTGATGTTTCATTATTCATTCTCCCCTTTATATATATATCTAAGTTTTATTACTGACCTGGCTCATCACTCAAGGTCCAAATAAGTGTTGTTCGATAACTACCTTTCTCAATCAATGTCCCACCTGGTACAAAGAGCTCGACACTTTTTTTAGCGGTCTCAAGGTCACTTCCGAACATGTTTGTCCACGTTCCGTGTCCACTATTCGCTTTCGCCTGCATCACATTACTATTGATACCCTGGCCACTGTTATCTAGTCTTAAAATGATTTTTTGATTAGCAACAGGTCCCTTATCGAGACTATTTTGTGAATTAGGGGTCCCGTTAAATAGGCGTAGTTCCGCTTTACCAAGGGTCTTATTCCCTTCATTCTTAAATTGACTTTCTTGCTTGACTGCTAGAGACCAGCCTTGATTTGTCCCACGATTATCCGTGATTTGCACGTAATTAGGCACTGGCTTTTGACGATTGTCTGCCATAAAGACTGTATCTAGTTCTGCAAAATAAGCTTGGTCATTGCCATACGCTTTTTGCTTACCAAAATAAATAGACGACATGTAGTCAATACTTAAGGGGCCAGGGTTTTGTGTGCCTGGATTGCTAGGATTCGGTTTGATCTCATTTCCAGGATCCATCGGGTCGACTGGTAAAGTTGGATCAGTATTAACAATGTATTCAATTTCTCCTTGAGACTGACCTTGATTACTTTTGCTCTCTGCTAAGGCTGTAACGGCTAGCAAACTCAGGCTACTTATACAGATAAGTCTTAAAAAAATTGTTGTTTTTCTCCTCATTGACTACCTCCTTTCTTTAAACTAAACCGCCCTTTCCCCCAACACACTAGACATGTGAGCAACAGGAAACCCGCTACTTGTAAATAAACTTGCTGGTTATTTCCTGTTTGCGGTAATCTACTGGGCCCTCCTGCTGAGTCAGGGGGGGGATTAGGGCTGACTTGGGATCTTTCTGATGTAGTGGCAGTCGTTCTCCCTTGGTGACTGAAAACGCCCCACGAAACTACTAATAGTAGCACTAGCATTAGCAGTCTTTTTTTTATCATTTTTTCGCCACCTTCTCTGTTTTTGCCACAGTCTCTGCCGTGTCTTTTAATGTCCAGACTAACTCAGCCTGATACGCACCTGACTGTGCTTGACCTGGTCTGATATTTAAAGATAACCCTTGCTTTTTATGACGATCCCATAACAATTTTGTTTGAGTCGTCTGAATCGTTCCCGCTTGGCCATAAATCAAATTATCTTGATTATTGATTGATAGACGTTCGCCTTTTTCAGTAACAAATTCTAGAGCTCCTGCCAATTTTGCAGAAGGATTTATCTGAGACGTTAACTCTTGGCCAGCCTTTAGAAATAGTTCCCAGTTAGCCTTCGTACCACGAGAGTCTCTAATAATTAAAGAGATGTCTTCTTTGGGCATATAAGTTTCTTTCTTTGAAGTTAATTCCCTAACACCGAAATCAATGTTTTCGGGTTCTTCTACAAAACCAATACCCCCGGCTTCAACAACTGTCGTAATTTCATTTGAATCAATTTTTAAGATTTGACCATCTAGCGACTTACCAGTGACTACCCCTTGATTAGTGAAACTTTGATTAATAGCCTCTTCTTTAATGCGGCCTTGAAAAACAATCTTATAGGGCCGCCATTGATCGATGACTGCTGAACCGAAATTAATTTTCAACTGATTATTTTCAATCACCGTTTCAATTTGTTCATGATCTTCTCCGATTACTACAATACTGCTTTCATCTACTACTAGTAGGTCTGGAATTTTATCTATTAAAACGACTTCTTTCCAAGGGGATTGAGTGTCATTGGAGATATTAAAACGGTATTCTAAAACATCACCGACTAGGTTCAACTCATTTTCAGATGTTAAATTTCTCAGGTCTTGCGTTATTTTAGGTGCCACTTTATCAATTAAAACTTTTCCACCTGGGGAATCTACTGAGCCACTGACTTCATCCGTCGTCTGCGGGCTTGACTGACCAATTGCTTGAGCCGTATTTTTAACAACTGTGTTGTAACCTGCTTCAGTCACTCTCGTTTCAAAAGTCACTTTCGCAACTTCCTGAGGACTTAACTTACCTAATTTGATCGCTAAGGTGTTTTGCTCTTTTTCAAAACTAATATTTGCAGCTGGAATTTCTCGCCCTGCCCCATCTATAGCCGTTATTGTTTTGACATCTAGTAATAAGGCCTCAGGTAGCTCGTCTCGTAAAACAATTTTTGTGAAATTACCTATTTCATTAGCTTTCTTCTCATTAGAGACGTGAATCGTATAGACTAGCGTATCACCAACATAGGTCCCCCGGTCTCGGCTTTTATTTTTGACAGTTTTAACTAACTTATTGTGATTACCTAAGTCATCTTTCACGGTGATGAGCGTTCCTTCTTTAAACAAGGCGTCGTGGAAAAGTTTAGGTAAGACTGGGTTTTTGTTGCCCACTGTATCTGTTAGAAAGACTTGAACTATTGTCCCAGCTTTCAACGCTTGATTAAGAGCCAAGTGCCACTGCCCCTCTTCGTCTACAACTGTACTTAACTCTTTTTTCCCCTCATCTACTAAGGCTTGACCATTAGCAGTAGCTGTGACGGTTGCACCTGGTTCATCGCTACTACCTGAAAGAATTAAACTAGTATTCGTTAATGGGTTAACAATTGCCGGTGTGGGAGGAGTCACATCGATGACTGTGACTTCTTGATTAATTTCATTTGTGATTAATTGACCAGAGCCAATATTTTCCCCCTTGTTATTAAACGTTCCCCGCTCGAGCTCAGTAATTTTATAAACATCGCCGGCTTTAGCAAAATCTTTAAGCTTGTAACTGAAGATACCATCCTGACTTGCTTCACCCCATTGACTGATTTTTTCTTTAGACAGGATGGCTTTTTCATTAATAATTTGAGAATTATGGGTCATTTTAGCTCTAACTTCATTGACAAAGGCTTTTCGATACTCATTTGGCCCGACTGAGACAACGGCTTGACCATAAATTGTTTTATCGGCATTCGTAGGCACACGTAAGTAACTCAGATCTGGTTTAGCATTGTTACTACTCATTCGGGCTATCTGACTTTGCCCTTTATAAATCGTCGTATTAAATTCTGGTTTTTCTGAGTACTCGATATTTTGTAAATCTCTGCCTGTTAATCGATAATCAAAGACTGTAAAGTCATAACTTGGTGAGCCTTCAACATCATGTCCTTTTTCCCACCATGTCAACCCTGACTGAGTTGAAACAAATCTTGACCCCGTCCCAACTTGAATTACCGCTCCTTTACTCTGGCGATTAACAAAGTCAAAGTACAAAGGATTGTCAATCAACATATTGAAGGCACCCTTAATATTAAAAATACCAGTTGTTGCCCGGGCCGAGTTACCATCAACAATAAAAGTTGCCTGATCAGAGAGCTCTAAATCAAGGTTGCGGACGCTTGTTACAGCTGCACCGTTTTGGGAAAGGATGTCGACTTCACTTTCTGGTTCTGAAATAATAAACTTATTACTAACGCTTGAAGCCGGGTCTCCAAATTCTAAGGCTTGGTTATAATCTGGTCGATCTTCACCAAGTCCTCCACCATTCACAATTTTTAAAGTCGAGCCACCAATAACTTCAAAGATATTACCACCACCAACCATGCGGATAGTTGAACTACCACCTGCTTTTCCTGAGTTTTGCTTTTTACGAAAGTTGACTTCTGATTTATTAGTAATTAAATAGGTTGCCCCTTCATTAAAGAAACGAATCGCCGAATTTGTTCCAAAGCGATCGTAATTTCGTTCTTCGAAATCAATGTTAAACAAGGAGTTATTAACTTCCAAGCTAGCCTCTTTACCGGCTATTTGGAGGACGGCTGTATAAATCGAATTTAAAGAAAGCTCACTGTCTTTAAGCATAACCTTTACTTTATCCGACTCCATATAAATATCTGATTCACGCTGATAGCCTTCAGCCACCCACTCACTGTTAGAGGTTATGATCGATTTGTCTAATTTTAATTTGTCGCCATAACTGAAGATAAAACGCCCACCTTTAGTAGTATGTTCAATCTCTGAACCTGTGATCTCAATCGTACTTTTAGCTTTACCTTGATAAATAAAATCTGTGAAAACATCTGTCTTGACTGTTGTGTGATCAAAGATTAGATTCTTTGCATTGAAAAACGGGTTTTTCGGATCATTTCTTTGAGTAAAGACAAAGGTGTCGTTATTATGAAACTCGTTATCCCCAATAACCCTTACAACTGAATCATTGTTAGCTTTAATTAAAGGCGTTTTATTATCCGCAGGGACTGTCACGTTTTCAAAGATAATTTCTTTATACTCATTACTTCCTCGTAAGTCAAAGTCAAACATATTTTTAGCAACTCCCCGAGCTAAGGACCCTCGAGATTTTTTCAACGTAATATTGCTAATTTTCAACGTCAGATTACCGGCATTGCTTTTTCGAAAATTAAAACCCGTTCGCTCCGCACTATTGAAAGTGATGCTATGACCATTGCCATCGATTTCAAAACTTTTACCTCCAAAGTACACTGTATCAATCCATTGGTTGCCTTGAGAAAGGTCTGCAGTCAAGACAA
This sequence comes from Vagococcus salmoninarum, assembly GCF_003987495.1. Classification (GTDB taxonomy): domain Bacteria; phylum Bacillota; class Bacilli; order Lactobacillales; family Vagococcaceae; genus Vagococcus_D; species Vagococcus_D salmoninarum. The sequence goes on along the minus strand of NZ_NGJU01000007.1, from coordinate 71,329 downwards.
TTCTTTCAACTGTATTATCGAGCATCGCTTTTACTAATTCAGAAAAGGTCTTAACTTTCTCAGTCTGTGCTTTCCGACTTGTCAGCTCATTTTCTGCTACTGTTTCTGGTACATTTGTTGATTTTGTTGTTAGCTCAACCTGACTTTCCGCCGTTGTTACTGGTATAACTTCGACTTCTTCACTAGTCGAATTAGTCGAGCCTTCCTCTATTATTTCCTCAACTAACTGACTAGATACTTCATTACTTTCTGTAGTTAGTGTCGCCCCTTTTAATTCTTGCTTAGTATTCCAATGTAAGTTTAATGTCATTGAGACAAAAAGCATGCTCAAGACAATCCCAAGTTTCAAGTATACTTTTCTACTCATATACTCACCATCCTTTTCCTTAAATCCACCATCTGCTACTGTCATCTCTTTTGCTTATTTTTATAAGCTAAGGGCCTTCTCAAAAATTCTTCCTTTACTATACACACCTCTCTTTAGTAACTGCTTATCATTTTTATCTTTATTCTGCTCTTTTTTTGATAATTATCTTTTTCACTAGTCATTTTATTTATTGTGATAGTTTTAAAATCTTTTTAGTAATCAATTGATAATCACTTTCACTAGGAATGGTTTGAATAAACACTCGTTCTGGTTTATTCGTGCTATTGATGCTAGCTACATCAAAATCTAAATCTGATACTATCAGTCTAGTTTTTTCAGTTATTTTTCTTGTAATAATAATCTGAACCAGGGCTCTCTTTTTAATTTCTCTTTCAATAATTCTATTCTGAGAATGTGAACAGCTGGAAAAGACGCAAACTTCCAGTTCTTCTCGAGATAAAGACACAATTTCTCGTATGTAATAATGAGTTAAATAATCCGATATAATAATCTGGGGGTATTGTTGTTTTAACTGGTTTTTAAAGAGCAAGGTTTTATCCCAAATATAAGGATTATCTTTTTGATACTTTAATAAGACATCATTAAAGTCTACTACTGAATAGGGAAAAAACTCCTTACTAATAAAATAAATATACAAGTTGGCTGAGAGTAATAAATGCAGCTCTAGCGATAATTTAACGGCAAAAAAATCTGAAAATAACTCTACCCAATGATGCACCCAGCTGATTTTTTCATTACGCTCTTGACTGTTTTCACTAGCATGAAGATCGATTTGAGCTAATTTCTTATTATCAAATAACCCTATTTTCAATGTATAAATCAAGAGAAAATTAAGTTCCTTGGTCATTTGTTTCTCACTTGCTCCTATTTTCCGTAACTGGTTAGCATAAAAGCCCATAAATTTTTCTTCCAACATAAACGCTTTATAGGGTTTTAAAAATGTCATCTCTGACATATAGTAATTTTGTGACAGTCTGGAAAAGGATATATAGTAGAGTAATCTAATTTTCTGTCTGATTGGAAACGCCGTATCTAACAAGCTTTCTTCTTGGCTATCGACTTGCCATGGCGATTGCTCTAAATAGTCTTCCGTTAAACCATAGGCCCCAAAAAAAAGTTCAAAATAAAAATGCCGAATGTGATATTCTTGACCTTTTATCATCGGCTCTTGACTTAAATTCAATGTTAAACGATATTTTTTAAAAATCTTTTTTAAGTCCTTAACATGACGGTACATAGAAGCAATACTTATGTAATGTTCTTCAGAGAAATCTAAGACATTTGTAAACTCTCCTGTAAAAATTTTTTGACACAACTTAAAATTTAAACTACGTTTAATTAGAACTTGTTTCATTTTGTTAAAAGAAAAATTATTTATTTGATAAGTCACCACTTGCTTATCAATAATATTTATTAGTAGGCCACATTGCTCTAAATTTAAAGTCTGGTACTCATAAATACTTTCTGTTAACATTTTGCTACTTATTTCTAACTCACTAGCTAATTCTTTTAAAGAAAGTTCCTTGTTTTTCCTTTCGTAGATAAACTGGGCCATTCTTAATAATCGTTGTTCCTTTTTCCCCAAAAATGAATCGATTGTGATCCCCTCCCTTGTTTATTGAACACTATCTTTTTATTCTTAGCTATTTCCCCAATAGCCCCTTCTTTGTGAAATAATTACCATCACACTTTAAGGACCTTTGATTAACAAACTCTTTCACAACATTCACATTATAATTCATTTCACAAAAACCTTCATTTTTACTAGTTCGTAAATATCGAACAATTTTTAAACTATGCTTTCAAAAAAAAAACAGAACTAATCTAAGGACTGGGCATCCTTAGGCTGGCTCTTGTTTTATGAATCCTTGATAAACTCTGCTTCTTCAATTTTTCGATGACATCGCCTTAGTGGCAGTATTGTTCCAACTTCTAACGTTCAAAATATATTCTATTTACAGACGAGGTTTTTCACGTTAAAATAAGTTCCTAAACCCTAATTAGGAGGAACCTTATGTTTCATTCATTCATTGACACAATTATTTTTTTCGCTGCTTTAGGTAGTGGCCTGATGGCTGGGATGTTTTTTTCTTTTTCCAGTTTTATTATGGCTGCCCTCAGTCAAATCTCACCTAAAAATGGCATTAGTGCCATGCAGTCGATCAATCTCACCGTGCTAAATCCGTTATTCTTTAGTATCTTTTTCGGAACTGCTGGGATAAGTGGCTATTTGTTAATCACCAATTTGTCTCCTTTAAACTGGTCTCAAAATAGGTATTTAATGATTGCCAGCCTCCTCTATCTTCTCGGAACTTTTTCCGTTACAGTTATCTTCAACGTCCCCCTAAATAACAAACTGGCTAACATTTCAGCTGAGACTCCCGAGGCAGAGGATTTTTGGAAAGAGTATTTAAAACGATGGACCTTTTGGAACCATTTTCGGGCACTAACTTCACTTGGTGCTATGGCTAGTTATATTTTAAGTCTGATTAACTGAGGCAATGCAAAGGAGGTGTGACAAAAGTCGTTTAAATACAAGTACTTCGTTGTCCCTGTCTCTAATGACTGCCGTTGCTCTTGCTAATTTATTAGCTTAGAGGCAAGGGGCAACGTAGTAAAGTCATAAGAGGCACGGCACTTCGTTGTCCCTGTCTCTAATGACTAAAGTCATAAGAGGCACGGCACTTCGTTGTCCCTTATTTCTAAATGCTAAAGCATTAAGAATAACGGCAGCGTTTAGCAGTTGTTGAGAGGGTCGCTATTTGACTTTTGGAACTCGTTAATCAAATAACGTTCGTCAGAATAAAGGGACCGTCGACTATTGTCACGGTCCCTTTTCATTAGGTCTTTGTCTTACTCTTGATTCAGGAACTTCCCTGCCTGATAGTCAGCCAAGATTTCCCGGACTTCCTCTGTGGATTTCGTCGTCATCAACTTAACACGTAAATCACTGGCGCCAGGAAAACCTTTGACGTAGATTTTAAAGAAACGATGTAAACCGACAATGGAACGGGGAATGACTTTGGCATACTCATCTTGTAAATCAAGTTGCATGTTCAGTAAGCCTAACAACTCCGTAGCAGTGTGTTCTTTTGGTTCTTTTTCAAAGGCAAAAGGATTTTTAAAAATCCCCCGACCAATCATAATGCCATCAACGCCGTATTTTTCAGCTAATTCTAAACCTGTTTGGCGATCAGGAATGTCCCCGTTAATCGTAATTAAGGTATTCGGCGCCACCCGATCACGAATGGCTAAAACTTGCGGAATCATTTCCCAGTGGGCATCAACTTTACTCATTTCATTACGCGTTCGTAAGTGAATCGACAAATTCGCAATGTCTTGTTCTAACAAGTGGGTTAACCATGCTTCATGTTCCGCTAACTCACTATAGCCTAAGCGAGTTTTAACGCTGACGGGTAAGCCACCAGCTTTGGCAGCAGCGATTAATTCAGCGGCCACTTCTGGTCGTAAGATTAAGCCACTGCCTTTGCCACGACCTGCCACATTAGGAACGGGACAGCCCATGTTTAAGTCAATGCCTTTAAAGCCCATTTCTGCCAATCCAAGACTCATCTCTCGGAAAAACTCCGGCTTATCTCCCCAAATATGGGCGACTAAGGGCTGTTCGTCTTCCGTAAAGACTAAGCGCCCCCGAACGCTTTCTTTGCCATCTGGGTGGCAATAACTGTCGGAATTGGTAAACTCCGTAAAAAAGACATCTGGCGCCCCGGCGGCTTTTACGACATGGCGGAACACCACATCTGTCACATCTTCCATTGGTGCTAATACAAAAAAGGGTTTCGGTAACTCCGCCCAAAAATTAGTTGTCATTATATACTCTCCATTTCATTTCACCTAAATACTTTCCCCAAAAACATCGTAATTATACTCGCTAATTGTGAAAGAATCAAAGGGAATGTTTACTAGCTGTATTGATTAGATTTATTTTATCACAATTTTTGAGCTTCGTCTTTGTTAGGCTGCTTTCTATTCCCCATTAATTATTAAAAAAACAGACAAGAAACTCTTACCAGCCTGAGTTTCTTGTCTATTTAGCGATAGTTTGACATAATACTTCTAGAAGGATTTTTATCACTTTAATTATTAATCAAAGGAGCTTATCATGAAACGAACAATTGGCATATTTGCCCACGTTGATGCCGGCAAAACAACTTTTAGTGAAAGCTTACTTTATTTATCTAAGCAAATTAGTCAACCTGGTCGAGTTGATAATGGCAACACTGTCCTTGACCACAATCCCTTAGAAAAACAACGCGGGATTACGATTTTTAGCGATACCGCCCTCTTTAGTTGGGGAGAAAACGACTTTCAGCTAATCGATACTCCGGGACATCCTGATTTCTCTGCAGAAATGGAACAAACGATTGCTGTTCTTGATTTGGCAATTCTATTAATTAGTGCCACTGATGGTGTACAAAGTCATACGTTAACCTTATACCGCTTATTAAAGCAAAAACAGATTCCTGTTTATATTTTTATTAATAAATGTGATTTACCGACTGCCGACTTAACAAAATCCCTCCTTTCAATCAGTGAGCAACTAACACCTGACTACTATGTCATTAATGACATCACTGACTTTGCAAGGACTGAGTATCAAGAATGGCTCTGTCAATTTGATGATGACCTACTAGAAGCTTACTTCGCTGAGTCCTTGACGACTGACATGGTGCTAACAGCGACCAAACGCTTAATTACTGCTAAAACAATTACCTTAGTTGGAACTGGTAGCGCCCTTAAACATCAAGGGACTGAGTCTTTTTTAGACCTTATTAACGAGACTAGCCCTTGGCCCCTAATCTCAGAGACAGCCTTTACTGGTCACGTTTATCAAATTAACTACGACCAACAAGATCAACGGGTCACTTACTTAAAATGTCTAAGTGGTCACCTGACAAAGAAAATGGAAATCCTCGTTAACGGTCAATTGGAAAAAATCAATGAAATTCGTTTATATCATGGGTCTAAATACCACTTAGTTGAAACAGCCCAAGCTGGGGATTTAGTTGGTGTTACGGGACTGAAACATTCCACTGTTGGTTCTACTGTTGGTTCTACTCTTGGGGCTACCACTGACCAAAACTACCAGCCTAGTCTCTTGCCACTACTTAGAGCAAGTGTGGTTCTTAATGATTCACCCCTCCATGAAGTTCTAAAAAGTCTAAAAAAAATCGAGGAACAAATGCCCCGTTTAAATGTTAGCTTTGAGCCCTTAATTCAACAAATTTCCGTCCAAATTATGGGTAAAATCCAATTAGAAATTTTAAAAGCCATTCTAGCCACTGACTATGACTTAGATGTTGATTTTGCCCAAGCTCAAGTTATTTACCAAGAAAGTATTCAAGAACCCATCATGGGGTATGCTCATTTTGAACCTTTACGTCATTACGCTGAAGTTCATTTGGAACTGCTTCCCTCTGAGGACGAACAGTTGACCTTCAGTAGCGAAGTCAGTCTTGAACAACTAAACTTACCTGCTCAAAATCTGATTGGGGCTAGTCTCAACTCTCGTCTACAAAAAGGACTTTTGACTGGGAGTCCTCTGACTAAGATTCATTTTATTTTAAAAAAGGGCGCCATGCACTTAGAGCATAGTAGTAAAGGCGACATCCGAGAAGCTACTTGGCGAGCCATTCGTCAAGGCTTAGAAAAAGCTGATAATGTTTTGCTAGAACCATGGTACGCTTTTGAAATCACCTTGCCAACATCGAGTATGGGTCGCGTACTAACTGATATTCCTCGCTTACATGGCCAATTTGAGCCACCGACTATTCTCCAAGACTTGGCAGTCATTACAGGCATTGGTCCCGTCGCTACTTTTATCGACTATCAAGAGCAACTCATCGCTTTCACCCAAGGTCAAGGGGTGATGACTTTAAGTTATTTTGACTACTTACCTTGTCACAATAGGGAAGAAGTTATTGCCAGAATTGCTTATGAAAAAGAGCGGGACCTTGAGTACACTTCCAGTTCTGTCTTCTTGAAAGGACCAGCCGGCTTTGAAGTTAAATGGTTTGATGTTGAGAAGTATTTGCATCTCTGAAATAACTGTGCTCTTAATTAGCAACTAACTAGCGACTTTAGCTAAAGCAAAAGCCACTTCCTTGATTTTCAGGAAGTGGCTTTTAGTTTACTTAGTAAAAAAACACCTTCCAAATATTGGAAGGTGTTTCACTGATTTCTAGTTAAAGATTTTTGGTCCTTTACGCATGTTCTTGCGATCATTTTTAGGTTCAGCCATTTTCTTAACACGGCCACCTGATTGTTTGTTTTTAATGATTTCTAACATTTTTTCTTTATTTTTCATTTCTCATACCACCTTTATTATTTAAGACTGCCTACGTAACATACTTTAATAGGCTGCAACAGACTATTATTTCCATAAAAAAAGACCTTTCGCAACAGCGTGCGAAACGTCGGAAATGACTTGCTTAAGACTAGGTGCTAGTGCTTTCTTTCATTACTCCCAGTAAACTGTTAGTAACTATCAAGTCCTATAACCAAAGCATCTTAACGTTTTTAGCTCAGGAATGAGTATAACACGGATTTCCCTAGATTGTCAATGACAGTACTCCCTGTGATAAGTCCCCTAGCCAAAGATATAGATGCTTGTTAGTGTTATGGCAATATAGCTTAGTAACATCAGCATGCTTAAAACCACGACTACTAAGTTGATTTTGTTCTTAGTCTTACGGTAGCACCAAAGACTTGTTAATAAAACCCCTGAATTTCCTAAAACTAGTAAATAATCCACATAGGGTCGAATACCGATACGGGTGTCAATGTCTAAGACCGCAGAAATTGATAACCAAAAAGGCACAGTCGCAAGGATTACGAGCATGATTAATAAGACGTTACCTTTTGTCGTTGATTTCATCTTCATCATTCCTTTTTATAGTACAATTTTAATTGTTTATCTTCAGTAATGATTTCTCGCTTTTCAAGACTCTTCGTTACTAAAGTCTGAATGTTGTCTTGATTCATTTTTAAGTAACGTTCAGTATACTGACGGTTATAATTTTTATTCCGTTGTTCTTTTGCTGCCTTCAGTTGTAACTTTTGATCGATTTTTACTGAGTAAGGTAAACCAGCGCCTTGAGGAATTGGTAGCGTTAAGATAATATCGTTCTGATTTAAAACTTCAACTGAAAAGTCATGCTGATGGAAACTCGCTAGAACAGACAAGTGCTTGCCTTTAAAGGGAAAGTCTAAAGGACTAACCGTGTCGATTGTAACTAAGTAATTAATAATTTTATTAAGCTTAGCCTCTTCATGTAACAAATAAATAGCATTATCTTTGCTTGTACTTCCATCATACCATCCCCCTTCTATTAAATTACGTTGATAGCTCTTGACGTCTAAGGCACGTTTTTGATTATAGCTTAAATAGCCAATCACTAGAATTACCATTAGCCACAGCGTTCGTCGGTAGATTTTGTACCATTTAGCTTTCTTTGAAACGTCTTTAGCCAGCCCCTCATCTCCTCGTAAGAATGTATCAAGAGATACTTCAAATAAATCACTAATGGCAATTAACGTATTTAAGTCTGGATAATTGCGATCGACTTCCCAACTGGAAACCGTTGAACGAGAAACGTTTAGTAACTTCGCTAACTGTTCTTGAGTCAAATTTTGTTTCAACCGATTATCTTTAATTTTTTTCCCAATTGTCACAAGCTCACCTCCTACCTTCAGTTTCTCAATATCTGTCAATAATGTCTAGGGATTCCGACATTAATTAGCTGATACATTTCGTATCACCCTTAGTTAAAAGGCTTTAGAAAGGTTTTAGTAAATTTTTTAGTGCGGTGACTCGCAAAAAAGTCTACTGCATCTCAGATTACCCCTCCCACTTGATTTTGTATTTCGTTATGATAACTGTCAACAAACAACTAGTAATGATTAAATAAGCGATATTAATGGCATTGTCTGATAAAGTAAAACGACTAAGCCACAAGCTTTCTAATAACTCAATCGAATGAGCCATTGGTGTGAACTTAGCTATGTTTTGAATCTCATTGGGTAATCTTTCTAAAGGAACTGCCACCCCTGAACCGAAAATCATTATTAAGAAAATTGCTGTGGCGGCGATATTTATGCTCCGAGAAGATTTAAAACATAAGACTACAATGTATCCTAGACTATCAAAAACATAGACAGCTAAAAGCCAAAAGAACAAAAATCCTAAGGTTTGGCTAAATGACATGAAAAAGTTCGCCCCAAAAAACCAAAAACAGGTCACCAAAACTAGTAAGCTTGATAACACAGTAACTGCTAGATAAGTAGACATTACTGATAAAAAATAAGTTAAATAAGATATTGGGTATGAGAAGTAGCGTTTTAAGGTGACTTTTTCTTTTAACTCACTGATTGAAATTGGAATCCCCATCAAGCCAACATTAGCAATAATAAACACGAGATTAATAGGAAAGACTGTATCAATGCCTTTAAGCCCTTGTGCCTCATCAATGACATCTGCACCAAAAACTGACCCAAAGACAATAGTTAAAACTAAGGGTAACACAAAAATAAAAAACATCGATGACGGTTCGCGAATGATTGCCTTAACTTCAAGGATGATAATTGCTTTAATCTTACTTATGGCTTCCTTCCCTTTCAACGAATTCTCTGATAGTAAAGGTTCTTTAAACATCTTTCCCCTCCTGTTCTCGAGCTAAGGCTAGGTAAACATCTTCAACGTTCACTCTTCTGACATTTTCACTTATAGCTAGTAGATTATTAGTTATAGCGTTAAAGTTCTCTTTAACAAAATAATTAGTAAATCCCCCTGAGACAAGCTCTTCAAACTCTTGATGATTGGCTAATAAGATTTCTTTTGTTTGGCTAGCAAATTGGGATTTAACTTGAATTCTTGTGCTAAATTTAAATTGAGATAATAACTTACTAACAGCTCCTTGAAAGACGAGCTCCCCCTGACTCATTAGTAATAGTTGATCGCAATAACTAGCTGCTTGATTCAAATAATGATCAGAGACGAGACAAATCTTCTTTGCCCCTTGTTCTTTGATAATTGACCAAATGAAGTCTCGGGTTTGGACATCTAAGCCTGAAGCTGGCTCATCGAAAAAGATCAGCTCGTAATTAGGAATAAGAGTGGTAGCAATCAATAGTCGTCTTTGTAACCCACCAGAGAGTTTGTGACATTTTTGATGACGATGTTCATACAAGTCAAACTTCCGTAGATAACTCTCTAAATCGAGCTTTCTTTTAAAAATCCGGCTAACAAAACGTACTTCTTCAGCTACAGTTACATGCTTTCTGACACTATTTTGTTGTAGTAAGATACCAACTTTCCTTTTGAAGTCTTTTCCTGACAAGCTCTGATGATAAATTAGCTGACCTGAACTTGGTCGAATCATTTGAACTAGCATCTCCATCAACGTCGTTTTACCACTACCATTTGGCCCTGCAAGTAAATAAACGCCTGTCTGAGAGAGTTCAAAAGAGACATCTTTCACAGCAACCTTTTCTCCGTATATTTTGTTGAGCTTAACAGTTTTTAACAACATGCTTTACCTGCCTTTCTTAAGAGCTTACGACGTTTATTTGGCTTTTATTATAGGCAATTTTTGAAGGCAGATGACCAAATAATCCCAAACAGCTAGAAAAATGTCTTGAATGGTTGAGAACAAAAAAAACACCTTCCAAATAAATGGAAAGTGTTTTGAACTGTTAAATGAATGGCACTCATTTTCTTGCGAAATTTCCGTCCCATACTGTCTTCGTAAAGGAATAAATTCCAAACGATGCCAGCAATTAACGTTTTGAGAATTCTAAACTCTAAAACGAAGGATACTCAATACTAATTAATCCTTTTATATCAACGATTACAAAATATAAAAATACTTATTAGATGATAAAAATTCATTATATTGGATATAACTAACACCAATTAACACCATAAAATAGACTAGTCAAAATTATTTATGACTCATCAATCTCAAATTCAGGTAATTTTTCAACTAACTCTAAAGTTTTCATACTTACAGTAATTATAGATAATAAAAGGTTTAAGATATATTTAGAATCAGCACTATATTCATTAGGATCATCAATAATACCAGATTTGGGATCCTTATTAACTTGATACTGATCAATAATCCAATCAATTGCAGAACGTCCATTCACTTTATACTCATAAGCTTTTTGAGGTATATTACTTATAGTTACATCTTCATTATAAATAATCGTATCATAAATCCCTTTTTTAGAGTACTTCATTTTTGATACTTTAAAATTAGGATTATCCTTAGAGTACTCTATAATTATGTCATCCCAAACAGGTTGTTCTTCATAATGTATATGGAGATTCGCAAGTTTTTTCCCTATCTCAATGTACTTATCTTTATGTATTAATAAAGGTATACGAGGTAACGACTTATGTAAGTCATTAGCATATTTTTTCTTATATTCTGGTGAATGTAAAACAGCATATACATAGTAAATTACGTCCTCCGAATCAATATTACTTATCATCGTAAATTCAGGATTTATATTTGACAAAACCTCCACGCCCAACAAATCACTATCTACACTAACTTTAGGCATAACAACTTGTGTACCACCATCCATCATACCTAAATCTGGAATGAGATTAGTTAACAATGAAGAATACTCTTTCTTATTACTACTACCTAGTGTAGTTAAAATCATACCATTTTCGGGTAAATCTCTATAATAATGTCGTCGATAGTCAACGTAGTCCTTAGCATAATATAAGTATTTTTTTGTAAATGGTCGATACATTGTTTCAACAACAAAACCACTATCAAAAACAAGTCTTGCTCCTTTCTTAAATACTGTTTTCAATTCTCTACTCCACTTTAAATATGTCTCATCACTATTAATAGATTCAATTGTTTTCTTCTCATTTATTTCATTATTAAACCTATCAATAAATATTTTGGCAGTACTAATTAACCTTACATTTGAAAAATTATACGCCCATTTATCTCGTTGTGTTTTTACTCCTGATGACTTCGTTAAAAAAACATCTCCTTCAAGTGAAGAAAATTTTAAATAGCTATCATCACGCTGATTAATCCAGTCGTTATTTTTATCAGGGACTACTTCTATCCAGTCAACGCTAGTTAAAGATTTACTTTCTTCTAGAATATTTAACTTTTCTTCTGTACTAAGGTAATAACCAATATCACGATAATATATCTTATGTTCATCACTAGTACTATCTCTTACTAATATTGATATGGCAATTGGCGTTCTACTTCCTGAACCAAAAATTTTCCCTCCCTCTTTACGTGAGACTTCACCTTGAGTCCTTTGATCTCCACGCAAATTAAAAATATATAAATAATTAAAATCATCATATAAAACTTTTCTCATACCAGATGCAGTTCTGCTATCAATAAACTGTCCATTAGAAACAAATCCAATAACCCCATCACTATTCAATCTATCTGAAGCCCACCTAAATGCCTCTATGTAACTATCATAAAGTGAAGTTTTATTTGTAACTGTTGTATATTTAGCATACGTCTGTCTGATTGCATCCTCAAGTTTAGGATAACTTAAATTCTTATTATTATCATTCTCAGATGCCTGTCCTACTGAGTATGGAGGATTACCTATGATAGCAGTAATTGGTATTCCTTGTTGCCGTTTTAGTCTCTCATCATTTGTACCAAAGTAAGTATCATCTAATGTATTTTCATTTTCTGTACTCTCAAAAGTATCAGTTAAAACAATACCTTCAAAAGGAACGTAACCTTGTTCATCTCCGTTAATTTCATCAAATGTTGCTTCAATATTAATCGCGGCAATATAATAACTTAATAAAATAATTTCATTAGCATGTAATTCTTGCGTAAATTTACGTGTAATATCAGCCAAAGTAATCTCACCATTATTCATTTGTTCTTGTAAATAAGTCAATGTACGAACAATGAAAGTTCCTGTTCCTGTAAAAGGATCTAAGATATGGACTCCTTCACTTGCTATTGATTTCCCAAAGTGTTTGATTAATACATCATCTACAGACTTAACAATAAAATCTACTACTTCAATTGGTGTAAAGACTATACCCATTTTTTTTGAAGTCTTTTCAAAAGCTGTCTTAAAGAATCTTTCATACAATACATTTATAATTTTTTGCTTATCTTCGGATTTTTCAACGCCTTCAGCACGCATTTTTACTGATTCATACAAGGGCTCAAGATTTTCTTGCTCTTTTGAAAAACCAGCTTTTTCTAACTCCTTTAAAATACTTTCCATAGCTAATGAAACAGGGTTATTATTTACAAAGCTATACTCGTCAAATAACGCTTCAAAAATAGGCTTAGTTATCAAGTGCTGAGACAGCATTTCAGCAGCCTGGTTCTCGTCAATACTGTCATTAATATTATGTTGTAATGAAGAAATGAACTTTTTAAACTCGATAGCTATAGGGTCTTTTTTATCAGTTAGTTTTGTTTTAATCCAACTAATTTGACGTTGAGCAATTTTTGCAACGTCAGCTGACCAATTTTCTAAATACCTTCTATCTCCAACCTTTTGAACGATTTTACCAAAAATCGCACCTTCAAATTTATCCCATTCTAAATCTAATTGTGTTTGAGTGTAAGATTCATTACTATCTTCATTTACTTTATCATTGTCATTGCTTGTTGCTGGAGCTCCTCCAACACCTATTACTTTCAATTGCTTAGGTTTAGCAATATTTAATTTATCAACCATTGCTTCAAAACGTTCATCGACAGAACGTAACGCATTAATAACTTGCCACACTACTTCATAATTTTTATTATTATCCAATATCGTTTCAGGTGTTTCTCCAGATGGAATAACTACAGGTAAGATAATATAACCGTAATCCTTGCCTTCTGACTTTCTCATAATACGTCCAACTGCTTGGACAATATCAACTTGTGATTTTTTAGGAGCCAAAAAAATGACTGCATCTAATGTTGGCACATCAATACCTTCTGTTAAAAACCTTACATTTGATACAATTCTAGCCTCGTCTTCTGGTTTGTTAGGATCTGCTAACCAGTCCAAAACTTCACCTTTTTGTAAAGCATTCATTGAACCGTCTGCATGTCTCATTGATAGTTCAATAGACTCTTCTTCTAATTCTGTTCCTAAATATTCATTAACGACTTCTTCAAATTGTTGTGTGACTTTTTTTGAATCAGCAATAGTTCTTGTAAAGGCAATAGCTCGTTCTAATGGTGCTCCATCATAAGGACTATTCTTGATAGGATTTTTATAACCATTCCTTCTCATCATCCCATTCCAAATACCTACAATTCGACCAACATCATCAATATTTAATCCATTCTCAGGGTCAGACAATGTTCTTTGCATATCTTTTTGAATGGCTGCTTCATCAACTGCTAAAACCATCACTTTATAATCTGTCAAAATACCATGAGAAACAGCTTGTCCAAATCCCATGCGATAAAATACTTCTCCAAACTTAGATACATCATCCATTGAAGAAAGTAAAATACTTTTATCTTTAGCACTCTTTTTAGCACCTTCACCATAGATTTTTGGTGTAGCTGTTTGATACATTCTTTTTTTACCTTGAACGTTATTATTACTATGAACTTTGGTAAAAGCACTAGCTTCTTTACTTGCTTCATGAGCACCAGTCGTTCTATGTGCTTCATCAGAAATAATTAAATCAAACTCAGGAAATCCTTCTTTTTGTGCGTTTCCAATTATTTCAATACTTTGATACGTACTAAATACTACAAATATATCTGAATCTTTTTGAGTTTCTTCTACATCATGCCAATTTTTTAATAACTGCTCTTTTGAAGTTGTTGCTGGGTACCCAATATCTGTTGCCTTTATATCTTCTGTTCCATCATTACCTCTTGAAGCATCTCTATCAGATGTCACTGCCATACTAGTCATAATCATCTCTGTATCATTGTTCCAACCTCTTAAAGTTTGAGTTAGTAATTGAATACTAGGCACAAGATAAAGTACTTTAAATTGACCAGCTTGTTTTTTAGAGAACGCCTCAGCAATCTTTAAGCTAGTAAACGTTTTTCCGGTACCAGGAGCCATTATTAACTGACCACGATCATTTTCTCCATAATGTTCTAGAGCATGCTCTAGTGCTAATTCTTGATATGGCCGAAGCTTTTTAGCTGATTTAATTGTTATAATTTCAGGTCTTTCAAAACTAAATTTTGTCCAATCAATTTGAGAATTGCGTAAATCAGATAAACCTATTAACTCAATTCCTTTTTCGTTGTGTTCTATTGTATCTTGGGCATTTTTATTCCAATCATCTACAGTTGATACGATTAATCCACGTTGATAATAACTTTTACCTAATTCAGCCACAAAAGAATTAATTTCAGACTTACCAACTTTATTTTCATAAAATTTAGCTTGAATAGCTACTAAATCACCATTAAACTGCTCAGCAACTAAATCAACACCTGTATCTTTTTTCGGAATTCCATACTCAGCTGGTACATCACTTAATTCCCATACATTTTTGTATAATCTTTGATAAGTTGGCTCGTTTTTCAAATAAGCTAATACTAACTTCTCAAATAAAGTTCCTCTTTCACGCTGGACATCTCCAGCTGTGTGATTAATTTGTTTTATTAAATCATCAAATGTATTAACAACTTTCTCTTTCATAGCATCCTCCAAATTTATAATGATTCATCTATATATTTATTTTTCTAAGAAGCTAAAACTTACTTAATAAAGTATATCATACGTACAATACCAAATAGATGAATATTATGGAATCCATCCGTATATGACCTCTTTATTTATCAAACTCATAACCCTCAAGTTCAATAAATTGCACTCTCTTTAACGCAGTAATATATGCTAAAGAGGATTCAACTAAATACTTCATTCCCAATTCACTTAACCCTGCCTCGATACTATTCATGTCATTTACAATTAGATTCCCCATTTTTTTATAATCCGATACTATTATATTTCTAACTCTTAACCCTAGAGAATTTTCATTTAGTGCGTTTTCCTGAAAAAATATTTGTATTCTTTGAGCTAAATCATCTAATTTTTTATTTAATTTCTTCAATGTATATAATACATTACTAGAACTATTATTATTAACATTTTGAGACTTGACTTTAAAGTCATTTTCGAGAAAGTTATTAATTAATTTAAATAGCATAGTATCGAATTTGTACCATGTATAATTAATTGCATTTGCTTTTTGAATAGTGTACTGGCCAACTGTAGTATCAGGCTTTATCTGATAAAAATAACCTGGAACCGTATAATTACTATTAGGAAATTTTGGCATATCAATTTCACCCGTTTCAAACATTTGCCAATACGTATAATATTCAGAGTAAGGTACATAATCCAGAAGTTGGCTATTATAAGTTTCTTTCATATCTTCATCTGTTCCCAACAAAATATCATTAAAAAGGTTTCTAAATATATTTAATTGTAAACTACTATCTTTTTCAAGATCACCCCAAAGTAACTCTTTTCCACTATAAAAACCTAATTTCTCGCTGAGATGCTCAATATATAAATCTGGAACTAAGTTGGGATTTTTCTTTGGATAAGCTCTGCCGCCAGCAATATTAGTAATAAGGGAATAATCAAATTTGTTATATCTAAACTGTTTATCAACTTCGCTTTCTTCTTCCTGTCCTTTGAGACTTCCTCTATAGTCCTCCTTGTCCTTATAACCAGCTAACTGATAATAAGTTAACTTTTTTTCTTTTTTTTTGTTCATTACTCGTTTCCCAATCTCAGAGAAAATATATTGTTTTGTCTTTTCATACATAAGTAGCCTTCTTTCTAAAGTATGGTAAATATATAGATAAAAAAGTTGCAATCATTAACCTAAACTCTACCATAATAATATGTACTATACTAATAATTGTCAAAAGGATCGCAACCTAATGATAAAAATAAAAGTAGTAAATACTAGTTACATCTACTAAAGGAGAAACATAATGAGAATAAAAAATTCTTTAAATTCATATAACGAAACAACAGCACAAAAATATATTTTAGATAATACTCCTATAATTAGTATCTCTTCTGAAATAGAAGTTCAATACAACTGGATTGAAAAAAAAAGAACAGATGAAATTACGGGATACAAACTTTATTTTGTTCAAGAGGGAATAAGTCCGTTTCCCGTAAAATTCACTAAAAAACCAGATCTACCTCCATTTCTGTCAGAAATAAAACTAAATAAACTTGAAGCAATCGAGATTCGACCTAATGTCTATTTTAGATCAGCAGGAATTGAGGTAATTAAATAGTGAATAAACAAGAGCTTGAAGCGTATTTACTCCAATCTTTAAATATGGCTCTACAAATAAATGGCGAAACATCATATACTAATTCTTTTGATGTTCAGGTACAGGATGAAGGATTTCTCTTCATCCCTCGCCTTCCTGCTAGTTACATTGTAGATAACGAGCTGTACCAAAATATTTATTTAATTAGTAATGCTGCACTTTATCCTGAATTTACTCTACTTAAACAAGCTGGAATTTATTTTGTTCCTCTTGACACAATGGACATTCATGTAAAACGAGCTTTGTTTTTCCCTTGGAAAAAAGGAATTTCAAAACGTTTGATTATAAATGATATAAATCTTTTTATCAAAAATGTGCCAACAAATACTATCCCCATCATGGAGAATTTCACCATAAATATAGATAATGTAACTAGCATAGGAATAGCTGGTAACAGCGGATCTGGTAAATCATATTTATTGACGTATATGCTACATATATTGAATAACATAAGTGACTTAATTATTATAGATCCAAAATTTGATCTCCCTTCAAGATGGGCACGAGACAACAACGTGCGAGTAATAGCACCTAATAAGAATCGAAGTAAGAGTGACTTTGTCTCAGCTGTTAATAATGAATTAAGTAAATGTCTTGATTTAATCCTTCAAAGGCAACAAATTCTTTATGACAATCCAAATACTAAATTTGAACATTTTACAGCAGTAATAGATGAAGTATTAGCTTTATCTGATGGCGTTTCAAGACCCATTAAAGAATCTTTTTTTAGCCTACTATCACAGATTTCACTTCTTGGAAGAGCTTCCAATATACACCTATTACTAGTATCACAACGTTTTGATAATAATGCGATACCAATTTCTGTTCGCGAACAGATGAACGTACTTATCCAAGTTGGTAATATTAATACCAAAACAACACAATTTTTATTTCCAGATCTAAATTTAGATGGAATTGTGATACCTCAAGGAATTGGAACTGGACTAATACAAGTTATTGACTCAGAGCACCCTTTTCAAGTAGTTCCGTTACTGACACCAACATTTCATGATATGAACAGAGGGAGAAATCTATGAAAAAAACTTATTTTATCAAAACATTCCGAATAAACAGCTGTTTATTTATCATATCGATATTATCAACTATGATAAGAATTTTATTAGAAATAATGAGTATTTTCTTGTTTTCGGAAGCAAATCCTAATTTGACACAATACACTCAATTTTTCAAAAAGTATTTATTACTGTTTGGAAATAGCTTAGACAAAATTATTTTAATCATCATAGCGATATTAATATTTTTAATACTGCCTGAATTAGTTTTTAGAATTACCAAAGACTCACTATTGAATTATATAAAATCATATTGGATAACATTTCGTTTGCGAAAATTCCTAATTAAACAAACTGACTATGATAATGAAAATGAATTAAAAATACAAAAACATAATCTGGCTATCCAAAAATCAGTTATCGATATTCGTAATAACAACATTCTTTTCATTATAAAACTTCCTAATGATCATGAAATTCAAAGATCTATTACAGACACAACTGATGGACTGCGGGAAGAAATCTCGAGCCTATTTCCCTGCTACGTTTTCTCTAGTTTCGAACGTAAAAAACACCTATTAGTTTTGGAAGGAACAAATTTCAGATAATAATAACGGAGCTTTTGCTTGCTTTAAGCAAGAGCAAAGAAGCTCCGTTTATAACAGAACCATGGGGTTACTACGACCCCCATGGTATCAATAATCAGTAATCAAAGATAAGTAAATTCCTCTTGCTTGTCTTTAAGCATGAAAGGAACTCCCAAAAATGAAAAATGAAAAAAGATCTAACAAATGGGCTTTTCTAATATATCAAGAAAGCTCTCCCAAAAACTATTTAGAAATACTTGAAAGTTTACGAGTCCCTTTTGTACTTAGTCCTTGGCATGATAAAGACATTAATTCTGAAACGGGTGAAATAAAAAAATCTCATAAGCATGGTGCACTCTATTTTGACTCTCTAAAAAGTTATTCTCAAGTCTCAGAGTTAATTAGTAATAAACTTAACGGACCTTCTCATGTAGAAATTGTCTTATCACCTAAAGGTATGTTTAATTATTTTACTCATGCAGATAACCCTGATAAGACGCTATATAATGTTGAGGATATTGAAAGTGGATGTGGATTTGAAATAGAGAAATTCTTATTGGAACAAAACTCCGATAATTTTATGAATGAAGTCATAGATATTATCGAGGAGAATAATTTCACAGAATTTGAAGATTTAGTTCGTTATGCTAGAAAAAATAATTATCTGTTACTTGGTCTTATTATTGAACGAACATACTTCTTTGCGAAATATCTTGATTCCCGTCGTCATAATCCAAATAAACAATTAAAAAAAGAAGGTGATAAGTATGAGTAGTAATCTACCTCTCCTTTTAACAAGACAACAAGCATCCGAATTTCTTGGCATTGATCCAAAATCATTTGATAAATATATTCGCTGTCACCCTGATTTTAAATGCTTTATGGTTGGCAAACAAGAAAGATTTACAAAATTAGAACTTCTCAAGTTTATAGAAAACCACTGTATTAATTAATCTGAAAATTGATAAAATATCACTTATCATATATTCTATATGTGACTAGTCTATTTTATCAATTTTTCTATAAGAAAGAAGGCTGATAAAATGGCAACAATTACTAAAAGAAATAATTCATATCGAGCGACAGTTTCCCTTTATAAGAAAGGAGAATACAAACGAGAAACAAAAACTTTTAAAAATAAGAAAGATGCTGAATTATGGACTCTTGAAATGGAATTGGAAAAAGGACGAGGAAAAAATATTGCAGAACGTTCTACCCTATTCACTGAATTCTATCGTACATGGGTAAATACCGTTAAGAAGAATTATGTTCGTGAAGCTACATTCATTAATTACATGCGAACTATTACAGTTATTGACACGCTATTTGAAGGTATTAAACTAAAACATCTTGATGATATTGTCATGCAAAAAAAGTTAGATTATTACGCTGAAACTCATTCGAAAAAGACAACTAGAGAACTGGTACTTAAAATAAGAGGTTCACTAAAATATGCGTATGCTAGAGGTCTAATTACAAATGACTTTGGCTCACTTCTAAAATCAAAAGGGCAAGAACAAGCCAAAAAGAATATTGCACTTTCGATCACCGAATTCAAAAAGTTAAGGCAATACTGTATTAAACATCAAGAAGATGAATTCAATATACTTGTTTTGTTAGCTCTAGAAACTGGAGCACGAAGAGGAGAGTTATTAGGAATACGAAAAGAAGATATATTTGATTCTGGCATTTATATTAGACGTTCAATTAGTCCTACTAACAATGATACTCAATTAAAAACAAAGCATTCTAAACGTGATATTTCTATTAATAAGGACGTTTATAATGCTCTTATCACACTATCTAAAAACAAGTCAGAGTATATATTCGACTGGAATAGTTTCAGACAATCCCAACAGCTTCAAAAATTACTAAAACAGTTGGAAATAACAAAAACTACTTTTCATGGTCTAAGAGATACCCATGCATCTTTTCTATTTTCAAAAGATATCAGCATTGATTATATTTCTAGAAGACTTGGTCATAATTCAATTCTAACCACTCAAAACTACTATCTTGAATTAATGCCAGAAAAAAAGCACCAGCAAGATGCTGATGCTTTAAATCTATTAAACGATTTATCATAACAATTAACACCAAACGACACCAGAAATATGGTTGAATCGTTGATATAACAATGTTTTGATTAACGTTTTGAGAATTGTGATGCTTTACGGGCTTTCTTAAGACCTGGTTTTTTACGTTCAACCATACGTGAGTCACGTGTAAGAAGACCTTTTGATTTCAATGCAGAACGGAAGTCAGGATCAACTTCTAATAATGCACGAGCAATCCCATGACGAGTCGCTCCAGCTTGACCTGAATAGCCACCACCGTTTACGTTTACGATTACATCGTAAGCACCTTCAGTTGCAGTTGCAGCAAAAGGTTGGTTGATAACTTCACGCAAGTCAGCATGCGGAATGTATTCTTCGATTTCTTTTTTGTTCATGATAATTTTTCCTGTACCAGGCATTAAGCGAACGCGTGCTACAGAGGTTTTACGACGGCCTGTGCCGAAATATTGTACTTTAGCCAATGATTTTCCCTCCTTAAATTAGGTTAGTGATATCTAATACTTCTGGTAATTGTGCTTGATGCGGATGTTCTGATCCAGCATAAACGTGTAATTTAGACAATTGTTGACGTCCTAAAGTTTTCTTAGGAAGCATGCCTTTTACAGATGTTTCAATCAAGCGGCGAGAATTTTTCTC
Source organism: Vagococcus salmoninarum (assembly GCF_003987495.1). GTDB lineage: Bacteria > Bacillota > Bacilli > Lactobacillales > Vagococcaceae > Vagococcus_D > Vagococcus_D salmoninarum. Next base: position 50,296 of record NZ_NGJU01000007.1, on the reverse strand, counting down.
ACGTAATTCACCAGCAGTGACAGATTTTAATCCACCTGGGTATTGACTGTGACGGTAATAGATTTTATCACTTGCTTTGTTACCTGTTAATTTGATTTTTTCAGCGTTGATTACGATTACGAAATCACCAGTATCCACATGAGGTGTGAATGTTGGTTTATTTTTACCACGTAGAATTGACGCAACTACTGCAGAAAGACGTCCCATAGGAATGTCTGTAGCGTCTACTACGTACCATTTACGTTCTACTTCGCCAGCTTTGGCCATATATGTTGTACGCACGTTTGTTTCCTCCAATTTATAAGTCTGATGTTTGACACAATAAGTCTTCCGGGGCTCATCGTGGGGCAAACAATACCATCTACCATATTACCCCCAATCCTCCCCTTTGTCAATATTTTTTACTGTTCCATTTGAAAAAAAACAAAAAATATTTGTTAGTCAAATACTCCTCCTATTTTAAAGCTTTGACTTCATTTTCAAGTTCTTCGTAAATAATTTGCTAAGGCCTTGGAATTTCCATCGTAGTCGACTTGGACATAACTGAGGAATAAGCTATTGTCACTCGTCTTCTGGTCAGCAAAACTAGTCCTGTTAGTTGTGACATAAACTTTGCGACTAGCTACGTTACTAGACAGCCCTGAGAAGCTTATTGATACTTTGGGAGGGATAGTCGGGCGAAAGCAACCTTAATTACTCCTTTTAATTCCCCTTTAGCTGTTATTATTTATGCCCCTTTTGTCATCTTACTCAACAAGCCACAAACAACTCAGCTTTAACGATAAAAAAACCCGCAAATCTTAGAAGGATTCGCGGGTTTGTTATGTTTATTCGTATTTAACTTCCATCAAGTACAACCCTTGAGGATGTGCCGTTGGGCCAGCGGCTTCGCGATCTTCAGCGGCAATCATCTGGGCCATTGCTTCAGGTTCGATTTGACCACGGCCAATTTTAATCAACGTACCGACTAAGATTCGCACCATTTTATATAAAAAGCCGTCACCACGAAAAGTAAAGAGTAACTCATCAGGACCAAGGTAAGAAATCGTCGCTTCATGAATCGTTCGCACTTTATTTTCGATCATCGTCCCAGTGGCACAAAAAGAAGTAAAGTCATGAGTGCCAATCAAGGCTGGTAAAGCTGCCTCCATCTTACTGACATCTAAAGGATATGGTTGATAGGCTGCGAAATGGCGTTTAAAGACGTTCTTAGGCTTGCCAATGTCAAGATGGTAATGATAGGTCTTCTCCACTGCATGATAGCGTGCGTGGAACTCTGGGTGGACTTCAGCCACTGAACGGACACTAATGTCAGCTGGTGTCTGAGTGTCAAAAGCGTGACGGATTTTTTCCACGTCACGACCATGTTCTAAGTCAAAGTGAATGACTTGCCCCCAGGCATGGACCCCAGCATCTGTTCGGCCAGAGCCATAAATAATTGTTCGTTGATTCCCGTTTAATTTTGAGATAGTTTTTTCTAACTCCGCTTGGACGGTATTGCCATTATCTTGGCTTTGGAAGCCGCTGTAATTCGTGCCATCATAGGCAATAATTGCTTGATATCGAGGCATCTTTATTCTCCTTAAAAGGCTGACTAAAAGGCTAGCTTCTGACTAATTGGAAACAACGCCCCAGCCTCGTTGTAATAGAGAGGAGGGCGCTGTTAAGTAAGTCAGGCAGACACTTTTAGCTGCCGTGTATTTATCGTTCCTTGATACTAGGATGTTAATATCTTAAAAAGACTAGCGCCACAGTTAAGATGGCAAAGACAAAAATCACAAGTGTGTCTTTAAATTGCCAGTGAAGGACTCGGTACTTCGTCCGACCTTCCCCACCTTGGTAGCCACGAGCTTCCATCGCAATGGCTAAATCTTCTGCTCGGTTAAAACTACTGACAAACAGCGGAATTAACAAAGGGACGATGGCTTTCATTTTTTGGGCTAAGTTGCCTTCACCGAAATCTACACCACGAGCTCGTTGAGCGTTCATGATTTTTTCAGTTTCATCCATTAACGTTGGCACGAAACGCAAAGCGATCGATAACATTAATGAGACTTCATGGGCTGGGAATTTCAGGACTTTTAAAGGTCGCAGTAAATACTCAATCGCATCTGACAAAGCTAAAGGCGGTGTCGTTAACGTTAACAAGGTTGACATAAAAATGATTAAGACGAAGCGACAGAAAATAAAGGCCCCGTTCATCAAACCAAATTGAGTTAAACTAATAATTCCCCACTCAAAGTAGACAGTTCCACCACGAGTAAAGAGAACTTGTAAGATGACCGTAAAGAGGATCAACCAAATTAAAGGTTTAACTCCTCGAATGAAGAATTTAACGCTGACTTTTGATAAAACTATCACACCTAAAGTAAAAGCAAACATCAGTAAGTAGGACTGCCAGTTATTACATAAGAAAATGATCCCAATAAAGTAAAAACTTGCTAACAGTTTTGCTCGCGGGTCCATGTTATGAATGACTGAGTCGCCTGGAATGAAACGCCCAAAGATTAATTTATCCATCATTCGCCATCACCTACTTTACTAGCATTGGCTACTAAGACTTGAGCCAGTTCTTTCGTTGTTAAAGGTAACTCATCAAAGATAAAGCCTTTGTCTTGAAGTTTTTTAGCAAACTCCGTGGCAGTTGGCACTCCTAATTGTTTGTCTTTTAACCATTCGACATCAGCAAAGACTTCCCGGGGCCCACCTTGCTTCACGACGGTGCCATTTTCAAGGACAATCACATAGTCAGCATAGTTCGCCACATCGTCCATGACGTGAGTCACTAAGACGATGGTCATTCCCCGTTCTTTATGAAGGCGATCAAACATTTCTAACATCTCCAAGCGCCCTTGGGGATCTAAGCCGGCTGTAGGCTCGTCTAAGACTAAGACTTCCGGTTCCATGGCTAGAACACCAGCAATCGCTACTCGGCGCATCTGACCACCAGAGAGCTCAAAGGGGGAGCGTTCCATGTAACTTTCATCAAGACCAACCATTTCTAAGGTTTCTTTGACGATTTCTTGGCAGCGTTCTGCTGGCACACCAAAGTTTTTCGGCCCAAAAGCAATATCTCGAGCCACCGTTTCTTCAAAGAGTTGAGCTTCTGGAAATTGGAAGACAATCCCTACTTGCTTGCGGATGCTTTTTAAATTCTTGTTGTTCGTTGTTGGTAAAATTTCCCGTTCGCCGATGATGACTTTACCTTCTGTTGGTTTAACTAAAGCATTTAAATGTTGTAACAATGTCGATTTACCACTCCCAGTATGACCAACAATCCCAGTGTAGCTACCTGCTTTAATCTCCAAATCAATGTCGATTAAGGCCCGGTGTTGGAAAGGGGTCTGAGGTTGATAAGTAAACCCTACTTGTTCAAAGCGGATGTCCATAGCCAATCCACCATCCCTTCTTCAGACATATAGTCTGTTGGTACAGTCACACCTAAAGAGGCTAACTCAATTTTTAACTTTTCTGGAAAAGGCAAGTCTAAGCCCATTTCGATTAAGTCCGCACCTGTTGAAAAAATTTCTTCCGGCGTGCCATCTTGAACTAATTCCCCGCCTTTCATAACAAAGACTCGATTAGCATTAGCTGCTTCATCGATGTCATGAGTAATTGAAATAACCGTTAAATTCTTAGCTTGTTTTAGTCCTTGGATCGTTGAAATTACTTCTAAACGACCTTTCGGATCAAGCATACTTGTAGCTTCATCTAAAATAATCACATCTGGGCTTAATGCAACGACACCAGCAATGGCGACTCGTTGTTTTTGTCCCCCAGATAAGCGGGCTGGTTCTTTCGTTTTAAACTCACTCATTCGAACCGTTTCTAAAGCATTCGTTACTCGTTCGACCATTTCTTCCCGGGGGATTCCTTGGTTTTCTAAACCAAAGGCCACGTCGTCTTCCACTGTTGAACCGACGAATTGGTTATCAGGGTTTTGGAACACCATGCCGATTTTTTTGCGGATATTCCAAACATTTTCTTCATTCAAAACTAAACCACCGACAGTCACCTCACCAGAACTTGGTAAGATTAAGCCATTGATTGTTTTTGCTAAAGTTGATTTACCGGAACCGTTATGGCCGATAATTGCTACCCAATCTCCCCGATTAATCGTAAAAGAAACATCATTTAAAGCTTTTTCAGGTTGATCTTCTTGGTATTTGAAACTGATTTTATTTAATTCTATAATTGGCTCCATGAACTTACCTCTCTATATTTAATCAGTCGTTACAGTCATTACTCACGGCTTTACTAACTAAGGGTTACCTTAATGATGACTAAAAAAGAAAAGCTAACACAAACTGTCAGCTTCTGCATGATCAATTTCAGTCTAATTAAGCCATTATACGTTTAACACTAACAAAAAAAAGGGATTTTTTCAATCTAATAAGCCGAAATTAGCCTTTTTATCAATTAGTTTTAGTAATTGTTACTAGTAGTAATCTTAAAGGTGTCTTGACTACTTAACTGCTTCTTATTATAGCATAGAGACCCTTGAAAAGTGACTATCGCCACCTTTGACTTGGATTTCTTTGGATAAAAAAATAAACGTCTAATCTTTTTCTGGATTAGCCGTACAACTTAGTTTTTTATACAAAAAAACACTTTATGATGAGTGCATGCTCCCTAGTCTTACGACTAAGGAGATGCGACGAGCTAGACTCGGAGTCTTAGACTCCAACATCATAACACTCTAAAGTGAATCATCTATAAAGTGATGGTATAGTTATTGATTTTAGACAAGTTCTAGGATAACCATTTGTGCTGCGTCTCCGCGACGTGGTTCTGTTTTTAAAATACGAGTATAACCACCATTGCGTTCTGCGTAACGAGGTGCAATATCACTGAATAATTTTTGTAATGCAGTTTCTACTACAATCTTGTCGTTTTCTTCACGTACATCGGCAACTTCATTTCTTACGAAAGATGCTGCTTGACGACGAGCATGAAGATCGCCACGTTTTCCTAAAGTAATCATTTTTTCAGCTGTTGAACGTACTTCTTTAGCACGTGCTTCAGTTGTAACGATTTTCTCGTTAATGATTAAGTCTGTCGTTAAGTCGCGCAACATAGCTTTACGTTGACTGCTAGTGCGTCCTAATTTACGATAGCTCACGTTAGTTTTCCTCCTTTAAAGTAAATAGGTTTGGAGTCCACTATTTTTTAAGTCAAAAACTTTTAAAATAAGGTCCTTCCCTTTAAGAAAGTTTAATCATCTTGGCGTAAACCTAAGCCTAAGTCATCGAGTTTGTTTTTAACTTCCTCTAATGATTTGCGTCCTAAGTTACGTACTTTGATCATTTCTGGTTCAGATTTATCCGTTAGTTCTTGTACGGTATTAATACCGGCACGTTTCAGACAGTTGTATGAACGTACTGACAAGTCTAATTCTTCGATAGTCATTTCCAACATTTTTTCTTTCTGAGTTTCTTCTTTTTCAACCATGATTTCAGCATTTTTTGCTTCATCAGTTAAGTTAACAAAGATATCTAGATGCTCAGTCAAAATTTTCGCCGCTAAGCTGATCGCTTCTTGTGGCATGATGGAGCCGTCTGACCATACTTCCAATGTTAATTTGTCGAAATCATCACGACGACCAACACGAGTGTTTTCTACTTGGTAGTTAACACGGCGAACTGGTGTGTAGATTGAATCAACAGGTAATACACCGATCGGCATATCTTCTTTTTTGTTTTCGTCTGCTTGCACATAACCGCGGCCTGGTTTAACCATTAAACGGGCATGAAAAGTAGCTCCTTCAGCAACGCTACAAATGTGTAAATCTTTGTTCAAGATTTCAACATCACTGTCTGTGATAATGTCACCAGCGGTAACAATCGCAGGACCTGTAACGTCGATTTCTAGGGATTTTTCTTCTTCAGTGTACAGTTTCAAAGCTAACCCTTTTATGTTCAAAATGATTTGGGTAACGTCTTCTCGTACGCCTTTAACAGCTGAGAATTCATGTAAGACACCATCAATTTGCAGGCTAGTAATTGCTGCTCCTGGTAAAGAAGATAATAAAATACGACGGAGAGAATTACCTAAAGTAGTCCCGTACCCTCTTTCAAGAGGCTCGATCACGAACTTGCCATAATCTCTATCTTCATCAATTTTGGTGATTCTTGGTTTTTCAAATTCAATCATTTCTTATCTATACCCCTTTCAAAACGAAAAGTGTTTTGCTCAATGACGCTGTTAAGTTCACTCTCAAAATGAAAGACGCTCATTAAACACGACGGCGTTTTGGAGGGCGACATCCATTATGAGGAACTGGAGTGACGTCACGAATTGCTGTCACTTCTAATCCCGTTGCTTGTAATGAACGAATTGCTGCTTCACGTCCTGAACCTGGTCCTTTAACTGTAACATCACAAATTTTCAAACCATGTTCCATTGCAGCTTTAGCTGCTGCTTCTGCTGCCATTTGAGCCGCAAAAGGTGTAGATTTTTTACTGCCTTTAAAGCCTAACGCACCTGCTGATGACCATGCAAGAGCATTTCCGTGAGAATCTGTGATCATCACGATTGTATTGTTAAATGTTGAGTGGATATGTGCAATCCCAGTCTCAATATTCTTTTTAACACGACGTTTTCTGCTAACTTTTTTTGCTACCATGAAGTTCTAACCTCCTTCACTTCGATTATTTAATTATTTTTTCTTACCTGCAATTGCTTTTGCCTTACCTTTACGGGTACGGGCGTTGTTTTTCGTGTTTTGTCCACGAGTTGGTAATCCACGACGGTGACGGATGCCACGGTATGAACCGATTTCCATTAAACGTTTGATGTTTAAGTTTGTTTCACGACGAAGATCGCCTTCAACTTTTAATTTATCCACTTCTGCACGGATTTTATCTAATTGATCATTCGTTAATTCACGTACACGAATTTCCTCAGATACTCCAGCATTCGCTAAGACTTTTTGTGCAGTTGTTTTTCCCATTCCATAAATATATGTTAATGAGATAACTACACGCTTGTCACGAGGGATATCTACTCCTGCAATACGAGCCATTATATGCTACACCTCCTAATTAACCTTGACGTTGTTTATGTTTTGGATTTTCGCAAATAACCATAACGCGTCCTTTACGACGGATTACTTTACATTTTTCGCAAATTGGTTTTACTGATGGTCTTACTTTCATGATTATACCTCCCTGAATTTTACGGAGTACAATTATTTAAAGCGATAAGTAATGCGACCGCGAGTTAAATCATATGGTGATAATTCAACAGTCACTTTATCTCCTGGAAGGATACGAATATAGTGCATTCTGATTTTTCCAGAAACGTGCGCTAAAATTTCATGTCCGTTCTCTAATTCTACTTTAAACATTGCATTCGGCAAAGTTTCGACGACTGTACCTTCAATTTCAATCACATCTTCTTTCGCCACACATAGTACCTCCTTATACTTGTTTCGTGTTTTCACACGATAAAAAATCGGTGGGACAACTGTTCCACCAAAAAACACCTCAACCTACAAATTATACCACAGAGTTTCCTGATTTAAAAGGTTCTGATTCATAATTTGTTACACAATCATAGGATTGCCAAGGCCCTCTTTTACAAGTTTAGTCGTTACTATACTCGGCTGAGAAAAACTAGATTTCTTCGATGATTGTTTTCACATCAAGGAAGACGGAATCTATTTCGCGATTTCCATCGATTGTGTGTAAAAGGTCTGCTTTTTCATAGAAGTCTAAAATCGGTGCACTGCCCTCAATGTTGACAGCTAAACGATTCTTCACGGTTTCAGGTTTATCATCTTCTCGTTGGTAGAAATCATGTCCACCACATCGATCACATGTTCCTTCAACTTTTGGTTGATTATTTACTTTATGATAGGTTGCCCCACATGTCCGACAAATAAATCGACCAGCTAGACGTTCAATTAAAACATCTTCTTTTACGTGTATATTGATTACGGCATCAATTTTTTTGTTCAAACTAGTTAGAATTTCTTCTAGAGCATTTGTTTGATCAATTGTACGTGGGAAGCCATCTAAGAGAAAACCTGCTTTTGTATCAGGCTCTGCTAAACGATCTCTCACAATACCATTTGTTACATCATCTGGAACTAACGCTCCCTTATCAATATAGGATTTTGCTTCTAATCCTAAAGCTGTTTCGTTCTTCATCGCATCGCGAAACATATCTCCAGTCGAAATATGCGGAATGCCGTAAGCATCAATGATACGTTCTGCTTGAGTCCCTTTGCCAGCTCCAGGCAGCCCCATTATAATGAGATTCATACGTTGTGTCCTCCTAAGTATCAAGAACTCCGGAAAGTTCTGACCCTAAATTAAGTTCGAGCTAGTGCTGAGGCAACCCTCAACACTGACCTCTTACTTGACGATGAAGCCAGTATACTGACGTTTCATCAATAATCCTTCTAATTGTTTAGTAGTCTCTAGTGCCACACCAATCGCAATTAGCAAGCTCGTCCCACCAAGACCAATCGATGCTGGTAATTTAGGGAAAACTGCTGTTGCAATGACCGGTAAGATCGCAACTAAAGCTAAGAAAATCGAACCAACTGAACTTAAACGTAGTAATAACGCAGAGATATAATCTTCTGTGCCTTTACCAGGTCTAACAGATGGAATGTAGCTGCCTTGTTTTTGCAAGTTTTCAGCGACTTTTTCTGGATTAACTTGTACAAACGCATAAAAGAATGTAAATGCAATAATTAATGTGACATAAAGAATTCCACCTGGTAGTGTTGAATAATTAAATAATTGAGACATCACTTTAAACCATGTTTCCTCACCTTTAGTCGCAGCAAATACTTGCATAATTGTGCTTGGTGTTGAAATCAATGAGCTTGCAAAGATTACTGGAATAACGCCAGCTGCATTTACTTTTAAAGGTAAATAACTACTTTGTGGTGCTCCTGCAACCCGTTTAGTGTATTGAATTGGAATTTTTCGCTCTGCTTGTTGCACATAAGTTACAAATGTCACGATCAAGATAACTGCAACGATTAAACCAATAACGAAAATTACAGATTTCCAGATGTCTGCTGGATTGATATTAATGAAGTAATCTTCATAAAGACCTTTAATTCCAGAAGGCAATCTTGAAATAATACCTGCAAAGATAATCATTGATACGCCGTTACCAATACCTTTTTCACTAATTTGTTCACCCATCCACGTTACAAACATCGTACCTGCAGTTAAGATTAAACCAATTGTCATAAATGTTGCCATGTCTGGTTTTTTAACGAAGTCAAAGCCAGAGCCTGCAAATTGATTAAAGCCGGCAGTTATTGCGATAGACTGAGCAAAACCCAGGACTAAAGTTAAATAACGTGTTGCTTGATTCAATTTACGACGACCAACTTCACCTTGTTTTGACCATTCAACAAATTTAGGAACAATGTCCATTTGTAACAGTTGAATCACGATCGAAGAAGTAATGTACGGTGATACGCCCATTGCGAACAATGAGAAACGTTCCATCGCACTACCACTGACTGTGTTCAGCATGTTAAATAGCGGGTTATCACTTAATTGTGCTAATGCTCGCGCATCAACACCAGGAACGGTAATGTGGGCTCCGATACGGAAGGCCAACAAGACAAAGAGTGTAAAGAATATCTTATTACGGATATCTTTCACTTTAAATCCGTCCTTTAATAGTTTAAACATTAGATCACCTCGATTGAACCACCAGCGGCTTCGATAGCTGATTGAGCTGATTTAGAAAATTTAGCAGCTTTCACTGATAATTTCTTAGTTAATTCGCCATTTGCTAACACTTTAATTCCTGACATTTCATCTTTAATGATTCCAGATTCAACAAGTAATGTTGGTGTAACTTCTGTTCCATCTTCGAATTTATTTAGGACATCTAAGTTAACAACTGCGTATTCTTTGCGGTTAATGTTAGTAAATCCACGTTTTGGTAGTCTCATGAATAATGGAGTTTGTCCACCCTCAAAGCCTAAACGTACGCCACCGCCTGAACGAGATTTTTGTCCCTTTTGTCCACGGCCAGCTGTTTTACCATTACCAGATGAAGTTCCACGACCTACGCGATTACGTACGTGTCTTGAACCTTCTGAAGGTTGTAATTCGTGAAGTTTCATTTACTCGGCACCTCCTCTTTTAGTAATTCTTACTTTTGGAAATAAATTATACTTCTTCAACGTCCACTAAGTGGGATACTGTGTTGATCATGCCTTTGATAGCTTCGTTAGCAGTTTTTACTACAGAACTGTTAATTTTGCCAAGACCTAATGCTTTAACTGTATCTTTTTGGTTTTGAGGACGTCCGATAACGCTTTTTCTTAAAGTTACTTTTAATTCAGCCATTATGTTGTCCTCCTATCCTGTAATTTCTTCAACAGTTTTACCACGTAATGCCGCAACTTCTTCAACGCGTTTTAGGCGAGATAAGCCTTCAACTGTTGCGCGGATCACGTTGATTGGTGTGTTAGAACCAAGTGATTTACTTGTAATATCAGCAATACCTGCTAATTCGATAATCGCACGAACGGGACCACCAGCAGCGACTCCAGAACCGGCTACTGCAGGTTTCATAAGAGTACGTCCACCACTGTAGACACCTAATACTTCGTGAGGAATTGTCGAACCAACCATTGGTACTTCGATTAAGTTTTTCTTAGCATCTTCAATTGCTTTGCGGATAGCTTCAGGTACTTCTTGTGCTTTACCTGTTCCAAATCCAACATGACCATTTTTGTCGCCAACTACTACAATCGCTGCGAAACGTAAACGACGTCCACCTTTTACAACTTTTGTAACACGGTTAATCGCAACAACGCGGTCTTCTAATTCCAACCCTTTTGGATCAATATAAACCATGAATGGTGTTCCTCCTTCTACTAAAATTCTAGTCCGTTTTCGCGAGCTGCAGTCGCAAGGGCTGCTACACGGCCATGGTAAAGGTATCCACCACGGTCAAAGACTACTTCTTTAATACCTTTTTCAGTTGCTTTTTTAGCGACTAATGCGCCAACAGCTGAAGCAGTTTCAGTTTTTGTTCCACCTGAAATTTCTTTATCTAAGGTAGAGGCACTTGCTAGCGTCACACCCGCTACGTCGTCAATAAGTTGCGCGTAGATGTTTTTGTTAGAACGGAAAACGTTCAAGCGTGGGCACTCAGCAGTACCAGAGATTTTTGCGCGTACACGACCATGTCTCTTTTGGCGTACTTTGTTTTTATCTGGTTTTGAAATCACAATTGTCACCTCTTAATTTTTAATACTGCAATTAAGCAGTTCGGTACGTATAAGCAAGATAGAATAAACATCGAGAAAGATTGTTGACCAATCTCTCAGCTGTTATTCGGATCAAGGTCTTATTATTTACCTGTTTTACCTTCTTTGCGTCGAACGTGTTCGCCTTCATAGCGAATTCCTTTGCCTTTATATGGCTCAGGCGGACGAACGGCACGAATGTTAGCTGCTAATTCACCAACGACTTCTTTGTTGGCTCCCTTAACGATAACTTTTGTGTTGGCAGGAACTTCAATTGTAATTCCTTCTGGTGTAGCAAACTCAACTGGATGTGAGTAACCTACGCTAAGTACAAGTTTTGATCCTTGTAATTGAGCACGGTACCCAACCCCGATTAGTTCAAGTGCTTTTTCAAACCCTTCACTAACACCAATTACCATGTTGTTAAAATTGGCACGCATCGTTCCATGCAATGCACGATTTTCTTTGTTGTCGTTTGGACGAGAGAATGTTACTTCGTTACCTTCGATATTCATAGTGATAGCACTAACGAAAGTACGAGTTAATTCACCTTTAGGTCCTTTAACTGTTACGTCATTTCCATTCTGTGTGACAGTCACACCAGCTGGAATAATAACTACTTTATTACCAATACGGCTCACTCAAGACACCTCCTTCTAGTTTGTTTCAATTACCACACGTATGCGATAACTTCGCCACCGATGTTACGTTCTCTAGCTTCTTTGTCTGTTACGACACCTTCAGAAGTTGAAATGATAGCTATACCTAATCCATTTAAGACTTTAGGTACTTCATCAGCTTTAACGTAAGCACGTAGGCCTGGTTTAGAAATACGTTTTAAGTTCGTGATTACACGTTCTTCGTTTTTTCCGTATTTCAAGAACACACGAATGATGCCTTGTTTGTCATCTTCAATATATTCAACATCACGGATGAAACCTTCACGTTTTAAGATTTCAGCGATATCATGTTTAATTTTTGAAGCAGGTACTTCTAACATATCATGTTTAACCATGTTAGCGTTACGAACGCGTGTTAGAAAATCTGCGATTGGATCTGTCATGACCATTGAACTATTTACCTCCTTTATGCGGGTTTTTTGTTACCAGCTAGCTTTCTTCACGCCGGGAATTTGTCCTTTATAGGCAAGTTCGCGGAAGCAAATACGGCAAAGTTTAAATTTACGATAAACTGAATGTGGACGGCCACAACGCTCACAACGAGTATACTCTTGAGTTGAGAATTTTGCGGGACGTTTATTTTTAGCAATCATTGATTTTTTAGCCAAGTAGTTCGCCTCCTTTTATTATTTTTGGAATGGCATTCCAAGTTGTGTTAATAATTCGCGTGATTCTTCGTCAGTGTTAGCAGTTGTAACAATAACGATATCCATTCCGCGTACTTTGTCGACTAAATCGTAATCAACTTCTGGGAAGATTAATTGTTCTTTAACACCCAATGTGAAGTTTCCACGACCGTCGAATGATTTGTTGCTGACACCGTGGAAGTCACGTACTCGAGGTAGAGAAACTGTTACTAGTTTGTCTAAGAATTCATACATTCTTTCGCCACGTAAAGTTACTTTACACCCAATCGGCATACCTTCACGTAAACGGAAACCAGCGATAGATTTTCTAGCTTTAGTAATTACTGGTTTTTGACCAGAAATTAGTGCTAATTCCTCAACGGCTTTGTCTAAGTTTTTTGCGTTAGTCGTCGCTTCACCAACACCCATGTTAATAACGATTTTATCAACTTTCGGTGTTTGCATAACTGATGAATAACTGAATTTCTCCACTAAAGATGGAGTTACTTCTTTAATATATTTTTCTTTCAGGCGGTTCATTCTGTTGGTCCCTCCTTCCGTTCTTTACTACTTATCTAATACTTCACCTGTTTTTTTAGAAACACGTACTTTTTTACCGTCAACTTCTTTGTATGCTACTCGTGTAGGTTCTCCGTTTGATGGATCAATGACCATCACGTTAGAAACATGAATAGATGCTTCGGTTTCGACGATGCCTCCTTGAGGAGAGCCAGCACTAGGTTTTTGATGTTTTTTCATCATATTAACACCTTCGACGATCACACGATCGTTTTTAGGGAACGCAGTTAATACCACGCCTTCTTTGCTTTTGTCTTTTCCAGTGATAATTTTCACTTTATCGCCTTTTTTAACAAACATAATTGTTTCGCACCTCCTTTGGACAAGAATTGATTATAATACTTCTGGTGCTAATGAAATGATTTTCATGAAATTGCTATCACGTAATTCACGAGCAACTGGTCCGAAAATACGTGTTCCACGAGGACTCTTGTCGTCACGGATAATTACACATGCATTTTCATCAAATTTAATGTATGAACCGTCTGTACGACGAGCTCCTGTTTTAGTTCTAACGATTACAGCTTTAACGATTTCACCTTTTTTAACAACTCCACCTGGTGTTGCTTGTTTAACCGTACATACGATGATATCACCGATGTTTGCTGTTTTACGTCCTGATCCGCCTAACACTTTAATTGCTAAGACTTCACGAGCACCTGAGTTATCAGCTACTCTTAAACGACTCTCTGTTTGTATCACTATAGTATCCTCCTTTCAGATTTTAGCTTCAATCTATATAGGAAAATCTCGTTTAGATAATAACTGCTTCTTCAACGACCTCTAATAAACGGAAACGTTTTGTAGCGGATAATGGACGAGTTTCCATAACTTTAACGATGTCTCCAATTTTGGCAACATTGTTTTCATCATGTGCATAGTATTTTTTAGAATACTTAACACGTTTACCGTATTTTTTGTGAGCATTTTTCGTTTCTACAACAACGACGATAGTTTTATCCATCTTGTCTGAAACAACGCGTCCTTGGTAAACTTTACGTTGATTTCTTTCTTGATCTTGAGTCATTCGCTTAATGGCCTCCTTCCAATGTTACTTTTCTTGTGCACGTAAAACTGTTTTAATGCGTGCAATCGACTTGCGTACTTCTGAAATACGCGCAGTGTTTTCTAGCTGACCTGTAGCAAGTTGGAATCGTAAGTTGAATAACTCTTCTTTAAATTCCTTTTCTTTTTTAAGCATGTCGGCAGTGGTTAATTCTTGGATATCTTTAACCTTCATTCGATTCACCACCCATTTCCTCACGTTTTACAATTTTAGTTCTAACTGGTAATTTGTGAGAAGCAAGTCTTAATGCTTCACGAGCTGTTTCTTCTGATACGCCGGCAATTTCAAACATGATTTTTCCACGTTTTACTGGTGCAACCCATCCTTCTGGAGCTCCTTTACCTTTACCCATACGAACACCAATTGCTTTTGATGTATATGATTTATGAGGGAAAATTTTAATCCATACTTTCCCGCCACGTTTCATATAACGAGTCATAGCGATACGTGCTGCTTCAATCTGGCGGTTAGTAATCCATTTTGATTCAATAGCTTGTAAGCCGTATTCACCAAATGATACTTCTTTACCACCTTTAGCTTCTCCACGCATTTTTCCTCTAAACTCACGACGGTATTTCACACGTTTAGGTACTAACATGATTATTTCCCTCCTTTCTCAGTGTTTTTAATGCCAGGAAGTATTTCTCCACGATAAATCCACACTTTAACTCCTAGTTTTCCGTATGTTGTATCTGCTTCTTCCCAAGCGTAGTCAATATCGGCACGTAATGTATGTAGTGGTACTGTTCCTTCTGAATAACCTTCAGAACGAGCAATATCAGCACCATTTAAACGGCCAGAGACTTGTGTTTTGATTCCTTTAGCGCCTGAACGCATAGTGCGTTGGATTGCTTGTTTTTGAGCACGACGGAAAGCAACACGGTTTTCTAATTGACGTGCGATTCCTTCTGCTACTAATTTAGCGTCCATATCAGGTTTTTTGATTTCCACGATGTTGATGTGGATTTCGTTTGGTTTTTTACCAGTTAATTTAACTAGTCCTTTACGTAAGTTCTCAACTTCAGATCCGCCTTTACCAATAACCATACCTGGCTTAGCTGTGTGTAATGAAACGTTAACACGTTTTGCAGCGCGTTCGATCTCAACAGTTGACACAGCCGCGTCGGCTAATCTTGAAGAGATAAACTTACGGATTTTCAAATCTTCGTGTAAGTACTCAGCATACTCTTTTTCAGCATACCATTTAGCTTCCCAGTCACGGATAACGCCTACACGCAATCCTAATGGATGAATTTTTTGACCCACTGAATATCCCTCCTTTTTATTTCTCTGTCACTACTACTGTAATATGACTTGTTCTTTTGTTGATTGGTGAAGCTGAACCTTTGGCACGAGGACGGAAACGTTTCATCGTTGGTCCTTCGTTTACAAATGCTTCAGATACTACCAAGTTTTCAACATCTAAATCATAGTTGTTTTCTGCATTGGCAACTGCTGACATCAAGACTTTCTCGATGATTCCTGCAGCTTTGTTAGGTGAGAATTTCAAAATTGAAATCGCTTCTCCTACGCTTTTCCCTCTTACTAAATCGATCACTAGACGCGTCTTACGAGGTGAAGTACGAACTGTTTTAGCAGTTGCTCTTGCTGAAGTAATTTGTTCTGACATATGCAATTCCTCCCCTCAATAATTAACGTTTAGTTTTTTTATCGTCGGCAGTGTGTCCACGATATGTTCTAGTTGGTGCGAATTCACCTAATTTGTGTCCTACCATGTCTTCTTGAATATAGACAGGTACGTGTTTACGGCCATCGTAGACAGCAATTGTGTATCCAACGAATGTTGGGAAAATTGTTGAGCGACGAGACCATGTTTTAATAACTTTTTTCTTTTCAAGATCCTTTTGAGCCTCTACTTTTTTAAATAGATGGTCATCAACGAAAGGTCCTTTCTTTAAACTACGACCCATGGTGAGCCTCCTCTCAAATTGTATGGCTATTAGGCCACAAGTACTTTATTATTTTGTCTTACGACGACGTACAATAAATTTGTCTGATTTAGCTCGTTTGCTACGAGTTTTGTAACCAAGTGTTGGTTTGCCCCATGGTGTAACTGGTGACGGCATACCGATTGGTGCTTTACCTTCACCACCACCGTGTGGGTGATCGTTCGGGTTCATTACGCTACCACGTACAGATGGACGTTTACGCATCCAACGGCTACGGCCGGCTTTACCGATGTTAATTAACTCATGTTGCTCGTTACCAACTGCTCCGATTGACGCGCGACAAGTAGCTAGGATCATACGTACTTCACCTGAATTCAAGCGAACTAACACGTATTTACCTTCTTTACCTAAAACTTGAGCTTTCGTTCCAGCTGAACGGATTAATTGTCCACCTTTACCAGGTTTCATTTCGATGTTATGAACGACAGTACCAACTGGGATATTTGATAACGGTAAAGCATTACCGATTTTAATATCAACATTATCGCCTGATACAACTTTCATTCCAACTTCTAATCCTTTTGGTGCTAAGATGTATGTTTTAATACCATCTGTATAGTGTAACAATGCGATATTTGCAGATCTGTTTGGATCGTACTCGATTGTTTTAACAAGTCCAACAACGTTGTCTTTGTTACGTTTAAAGTCAATTACACGGTATTGACGTTTATGACCGCCACCTTGATGACGAACGGTAATACGACCGTTATTATTACGACCAGCATGATTTTTCAGCGGCATTAATAAAGTTTTTTCCGGTGTTGAAGTTGTGATTTCAGCGAAATCAGAACCTGTCATATTACGACGTCCGTTTGTGGTTGGTTTATACTTTTTGATTCCCACGTGTCTGTTCCCTCCTATTGAAAATTAGAGTCTGCTACCTAATTATTCAGCATCAAACAATTGAATTTCTTTTGAACCTT
The DNA here is from genome assembly GCF_003987495.1 of Vagococcus salmoninarum. Lineage (GTDB taxonomy): Bacteria > Bacillota > Bacilli > Lactobacillales > Vagococcaceae > Vagococcus_D > Vagococcus_D salmoninarum. Next base: position 33,210 of record NZ_NGJU01000007.1, on the reverse strand, counting down.
CTGTTAACGTCACGATTGCTTTACGACGTTTTCTTGTATATCCTGCATATTTACCCATGCGTTTTAATTTTGGTTTAACGTTCATGATGTTAACGTTTTTGACTTTAACTCCGTCAAAAGCGGCTTCAACAGCTTGTTTTACCAAAGTTTTATTAGCTCCGATAGCTACGTCGAAAGTGTATTTCTTTTCGTCCATCGCTAACATTGAAGCTTCAGTGATTACTGGGCGTTTAATAATATCTAGTAATTCCATTATGCTAGCACCTCCTCTACCTGAGTAAGAGCAGCTTGTGTAATTAACATTTTATTGTTAGCTACGACATCCAACACACTTACGTTATCTGAAGATACAACAGATACATTTGGTAAGTTGCGAGCTGACAACGCTGCAAAGTCATTTCCATTTTCTAACACTACTAATACTTTAGTAGTTACATCTAAATTGCTTAAAACTTCTTTAAACTCTTTCGTTCTAGGAGCATCAAAGTTTAATGCATCCACAACAACTAGGTTGTTTTCAGCAACTTTTTCTGATAAAACAGATTTAATTGCTAAACGACGAACTTTTTTAGGAAGTTTGTAGCTGTAAGAACGAGGTGTCGGTCCGAAAACAACACCACCACCACGCCATTGTGGAGAGCGGATTGATCCTTGACGCGCACGACCAGTTCCTTTTTGACGCCATGGTTTACGACCACCGCCACGGACAGCACTACGATTTTTAACCGCGTGATTTCCTTGTCTTAATGAAGCACGTTGCATGATAATTGCATCAAATACAACACTTTCGTTTGGTTCGATACCGAAAATTGTGTCGTTTAAAGTAACTTCACCATTTTTCGTACCATCTTGTTTAAATAATGCTACAGTTGGCATTCCTTAGTTCCTCCTCTCTTAAACGATTATTTAGTAGCTTTCGCTGACTTAATTTGAACTAATGATTTTTTAGAACCTGGTACGTTACCTTTAACTAAGATAACATTTTTTTCAAGATCTACACGTACAACTTCTAGATTTTGAATAGTGACACGATCGCCACCCATTTGACCAGCTAATTTTTTATTTTTGAAAACTCTATTAGGAGCCACTGGACCCATTGACCCAGGACGACGGTGGTAACGAGAACCATGTGACATCGGTCCGCGAGATTGGCCATGACGTTTGATAACGCCTTGGTAACCTTTACCTTTCGTAATTCCTGTAACGTTAATGATGTCGCCTTCTGTGAATACATCCACCTTAACTTCTTGTCCTACTTCGTATTCTCCTAGCGCTACATCTTTAAACTCTTTAATGAAGCGCTTAGGAGTCGTGTTCGCTTTCGCGACATGACCTTTCGCAGGTTTGTTCGCCAAGATATCACGTTTGTCTTGGAAACCCAATTGAATTGATTCGTAGCCGTCCGTTTCCATTGTTTTAACTTGTAAAACAACGTTTGGAGTAGCTTCGATAACTGTTACTGGGATTAACTCTCCGTTAGCCGTGAAAATTTGTGTCATTCCTACTTTTTTACCTAAGATTCCTTTGGTCATGAGTACACCTCCATCCTTTTAATTTTTGTTATAACTTAATTTCAATGTTTACACCACTTGGTAAGTCTAGCTTCATTAAAGCGTCAACTGTTTTTGGTGTTGGATTCACAATGTCAATCAGACGTTTGTGAGTTCGCATTTCGAATTGTTCGCGAGAATCTTTGTATTTATGAGTCGCACGGATTACTGTGTAGACAGAACGATCTGTCGGCAATGGAATTGGACCTGATACACTAGCTCCAGTTCTTTTTGCTGTTTCAACGATTTTCTCCGCTGATTGATCTAAAATACGGTGTTCGTACGCTTTTAAACGGATACGAATTTTTTGTTTTGCCATCTTGTTCCCTCCTTCGCCTATTTTGAAAAGTAGACATAGCTCCACGAAAATATCCGACACAACCGTCCATGGCAATGCGTCCGGGCGTGTCACAACCTCTCGCTTCTCAGCCGCAGGGGTTCTACTCGTACCCCCACTCGTACAATCTGTTCAATACAGACAGCACCTCTAATAGTATACAAAACATCTGGAAATAAGGCAAGCTTTTTTTTGCAAGTTTTTCAAACATTTTCAAGGCTCTTTCTAGCAATTCTCAAAGTACCGCTACGAGTGCATTCCTTCGGCGTGTCATTTTACTAATTACTGATCCTTCCGCCTCTTTTACGACCTCTTCCTTCTATCTAAAGCGGAACTTCAGCCTTTCCCTTTTAAATTCAGCAAGTTAAAGAGTTTTTCGACACTTTTTCATGCTTTTAGCTTTTAAATAGCTGATTCTGACTAAAAGCGCCTCTTCCCTTAAGGTTAAAGACAACAAAAAAAGCTAGAGGCAAGCCTCTAGCTTTAAAAGTATGCTGATTATTTAGTGATTGTAGAAACAACACCAGAACCAACAGTACGTCCGCCTTCACGAATAGAGAAACGAGTTCCTTCTTCGATAGCGATAGCGTGGATTAATTCAACGTCGATTGTAACGTTGTCTCCAGGCATAACCATTTCAGTACCTTCAGGTAACTCGATAACACCAGTTACGTCAGTTGTACGGAAGTAGAATTGAGGACGGTAGTTAGTGAAGAATGGCGTGTGACGGCCACCCTCTTCTTTACTTAATACATAAACTTCAGCACTGAAGTTAGTATGTGGAGTAATTGTTCCAGGTGCAGCTAATACTTGTCCACGTTCGATGTCTTCACGAGCCATACCACGTAGTAATGCTCCAACGTTATCGCCAGCTTCAGCGTAGTCTAACAATTTACGGAACATTTCAACACCAGTAACTGTTGTTTTAGAAGTTTCTTCTGAGATACCAACTAATTCAACTTCGTCACCGACTTTAATTTTACCACGTTCAACACGACCAGTAGCAACTGTTCCACGTCCAGTGATTGAGAATACATCCTCAACTGGCATCATGAATGGTTTGTCAGTATCACGTTCTGGAGTTGGGATGTAAGCATCAACTTCAGCCATTAATTCCATGATTTTAGCTTCGTACTCTTCAACGCCTTCTAGGGCTTTAAGAGCTGAACCAGCTACGATTGGAGTATCGTCGCCTGGGAAATCGTATTCGCTTAATAAGTCACGAACTTCCATTTCAACTAATTCTAATAATTCTTCATCATCAACCATATCCATTTTGTTTAAGAAAACAACGATGTATGGTACACCAACGTTACGAGATAATAAGATATGCTCGCGTGTTTGTGGCATAGGACCATCAGCAGCAGAACAAACTAGGATTGCTCCATCCATTTGTGCAGCACCAGTGATCATGTTTTTCACGTAATCCGCGTGACCTGGACAGTCAACGTGAGCGTAGTGACGGTTTTCTGTTTCATACTCGATGTGAGATGTTGAAATAGTAATACCACGTTCTTTTTCTTCTGGAGCGTTATCGATATCGGCGTAGTTTTGAGCTTCACCAAATCCATTTTTTGCTAATACAGTTGCGATTGCAGCTGATAAAGTTGTTTTACCATGGTCAACGTGTCCGATAGTTCCGATGTTAACGTGTGGTTTTGAACGGTCAAATTTCTCTTTTCCCATTTTAAAAATTCCTCCTAATTGTTTCTAATTTTATTTTATTAGATGACTCTCAATCTCGCGACCAAGAGCCATCCTTTTCACGATAAGTTTACATGATTTCGTAACTAAAAGACAGTATTAACTACTGATTAGTTAGATCCACCATTTTTAGCAATGATTTCTTCTTGAATTGATTTCGGTACATCTTCGTAGTGATCAAATGTCATAGCGAAGACACCACGACCTTGAGTCGCAGAACGTAACGTTGTCGCATAACCAAACATTTCAGCTAAAGGAACCATAGCGCGAACTACTTGAGAGTTCCCACGAGCTTCCATACCTTCAACGCGGCCACGACGAGCAGTAACGTGTCCCATGATATCACCTAAGTAATCCTCAGGAATGATAACTTCAATTGCCATGATTGGCTCAAGGATAGCTGGTTGAGCTTTCTTAGCGGCAGCACGAAGCGCCATAGAAGCAGCAACACGGAAAGCTGTCTCATTCGAGTCAACATCATGATAAGATCCATCATAAAGTTTAGCTTTGATATCCACTAATGGGTATCCAGCAAGCACACCATTGTCCATTGAAGCTCTTAAACCAGCTTCAACTGCTGGGATGTATTCACGAGGAACAACACCACCGACGATAGCATTTTCAAAGGCGAAACCGCCACCTTCAACGTTAGGTGTAAATTCAATCCAAACGTGTCCGAATTGACCTTTACCACCAGATTGACGAACGAACTTACCTTCAGCGTTAGTAACTGGCGCACGGAAAGTTTCACGGTATGAAACTTGTGGAGCACCAACGTTAGCTTCAACTTTAAACTCACGACGCATACGGTCTACAAGAACGTCTAAGTGAAGTTCTCCCATACCAGCGATGATTGTTTCCCCAGTTTCAGGGTTAGTTGATGCATGGAAAGTTGGATCTTCTTCTGATAATTTTTGTAAAGCAGTACCCATTTTATCTTGGTCAGCTTTTGATTTAGGCTCAATCGCAACTTCGATAACTGGTTCTGGGAACTCCATAGATTCAAGAATAACTTGTTGTTTCTCGTCACATAGAGTGTCTCCTGTTGTTGTATCTTTCAATCCAACAGCAGCAGCGATATCCCCTGCATATACTTCAGAAATTTCTTCACGAGAGTTCGCATGCATTTGCAAGATACGACCTACACGTTCACGTTTTCCTTTTGAAGAGTTCTTAACGTATGAACCAGATTTTAAGACACCTGAGTAAACACGGAAGAATGTTAGACGACCTACGAATGGGTCAGTCATTACTTTAAAGGCTAATGCTGAGAAAGGAGCGTCATCCGATGATTCACGGAGAACTTCTTCTTCAGTATCAGGATCAATACCAGTAATTGGTGGTACTTCTGTAGGTGATGGTAAGTAGTTAATAACATCATCTAACATCAGTTGAACACCTTTGTTTTTGAAGGCTGAACCACAAGTAACTGGGTAGAATTCAACGGCTAAAGTCGCACGACGAATTGCTGCCATTAACTCAGCTTGTGAAATTTCTTCACCTTCTAAGTATTTTTCAGTTAGGGCTTCATCAGTTTCAGCTACAGCTTCAACTAATTTATCACGCCATTCTTCAGCTAATTCACGGTATTCTTCAGGAATTTCTTCCTCACGAATATCAGTTCCTTCATCATTTGTGTACATTTCAGCTTTCATTGTTACTAAATCGATAATACCAGTGAAAGTATCTTCTGCACCAATTGGTAATTGAACTGGGTGAGCGTTAGCTTGTAAACGATCGTGTAAAGTTCCAACAGCATAAATGAAGTCAGCACCGATTTTATCCATTTTGTTAATGAATACAATACGAGGAACTCCATAAGTTGTTGCTTGACGCCATACAGTTTCTGTTTGAGGCTCAACACCAGATTGAGCATCAAGAACTGTTACAGCTCCATCTAAGACACGTAGTGAACGTTCAACTTCAACAGTGAAATCCACGTGACCAGGTGTATCGATGATGTTTACTCGGTGACCTTTCCATGAAGCGGTAGTCGCAGCTGAAGTAATTGTAATACCACGTTCTTGCTCTTGTTCCATCCAGTCCATTTGAGAAGCTCCATCATGAGTTTCTCCAATTTTGTGAATTTTACCAGTGTAGTATAAGATACGTTCAGTTGTCGTTGTTTTACCAGCATCAATATGGGCCATGATTCCGATATTACGAGTTTTATCTAGGGTAAATTCTCTAGGCATTCTAATTTCTCCTCTCATGTAATTACTGTTACTTTTTATACAGCTAAATCATCTAATTCCAGTTACGCCCCTAAGGGATAACTGGAACTTAGAGAAGATTCTACCAACGGTAATGAGCGAAAGCTCTGTTAGCGTCTGCCATTTTATGAGTGTCTTCACGTTTTTTAACTGAAGCACCAGTATTGTTAGCAGCATCCATGATTTCTTTAGCAAGACGTTGTTCCATAGTATGTTCTCCACGTAGGCGAGCATAGTTGGCAATCCAACGTAAACCTAAAGTAATTTGACGTTCTGGACGAACTTCAACAGGAACTTGATAGTTAGAACCACCCACACGACGGGCTTTAACTTCTAAGACAGGCTTAACGTTATCCATAGCTTGTGTAAACACTTCTAATGGGTCGTTCCCTGTTGTTTCTTGGATCATGTTGAAAGCATTATAAATAATACTTGCAGCTGTACCACGTTTACCGTCAACCATAATACGGTTGATTAAACGAGTGACGTCTTTTGAATGGAAAATTGGATCTGGTAAAACTTCACGTTTTGTAATAGGACCTTTACGAGGCATTCAAAATTCCTCCTTCCGAATATTTTTTTTTTTTTAGTTTTTGGTTGTTAATTAAGCTTTAGCAGCTTTTGGTTTTTTAGCACCATACTTAGAACGGCTTTGTTTACGGTCGGTAACACCGGCTGTATCAAGGGCTCCACGTACAATATGGTAACGAACACCGGCTAAATCTTTAACACGTCCTCCACGAAGAAGAACAACACTATGTTCTTGTAAGTTATGGCCGATACCTGGAATGTAAGCTGTAACCTCAAGGTTGTTAGATAGACGAACACGAGCATATTTACGTAAAGCCGAGTTAGGTTTACGAGGTGTCATTGTTCCTACACGAGTACAAACTCCACGTTTTTGAGGAGCATTTGAGTTAGTGTGGATTTTTTTAAGGCTGTTATAACCTTTACCTAAAGCTGGTGACGCTGATTTAGTTTCTTTTGATTTACGAGATTTACGAATCAATTGATTAATCGTTGGCATTTTTTATTTCCTCCTTCCCTAAAGGGTTTTCTAGTCCCACACATCCGCGTGGTTCATTTTTTACGATAAAAAGAATGCAAGCTAACTTGCAGTTGTTTATTACCGTTAGAAAATGCTTTTGCTACAGATAGAACATTGAATCTACTGAACTTTAAGCACCTTTAAGAGCTTAACACATTATTCGACTTTTTGTCAACCATCTTTCTAAAGTTTTTATGCTTTTTCAGAAACTTTCTGTTTAACTCCTTAAAAAGTGTGGCGGTTCAGTCCATTGGCCACCTTTTCCGCTGTCTTTGTTACTCTTCTACTATATAATAGAATAGAATAAAACAAGAGGAGGTAATTTCGATGAATTTAAAAGCCCAAGTTGGGATCGCTGCCGCTAGTTATGTCAAAAATCACATGACTGTCGGCTTAGGAACTGGTTCAACGGCCGCTTACTTAGTAGCGGAACTAGGTCGGCGAGTAAAAGAAGAGGGTCTCATCATGACTGGCGTTACAACTTCCGCCGCAACTAAAAAACAAGCTCAGGCTTTAGGCATTCCTTTAAAAGACTTAGATGAGGTGGCGGAGATTGACGTGACGATTGACGGTGCCGATGAAATCAGTCCTGACTTTCACGGCATTAAAGGTGGCGGTGCTGCCTTACTTCACGAAAAAATCGTGGCTAGTTATTCCAAAAAAAATATCTGGATCGTCGATGACTCAAAACTTGTGACAACCTTAGGTCAGTTTCCCTTACCAGTTGAAGTGATCCCTTTCGGCAGTCAGCAGCTACTCAAAAAACTTGCTGCGACGGACTTACAACCAGTTCTGCGTTTGGGTGATGACCAACAACCTCTCTTGACTGACAGTGGTCACTATTTGATTGACCTTCATTTACAGGAACTGGCTGAGCCGGAGAAATTAGACGCTTGGTTAAAAACCTTACCCGGAGTTGTTGAAACTGGTTTGTTTCTTGCCATCGTCGACTTGGTCCTTGTAGGCAAAAGTCGTGGCGTCGAAACCTTAATTGTTCCTCAAAGTCCGAAAATTAGCTAAAACCGTGATTTTTAGTGTTCTTTTTACTATTTAACCTTTATTTATAATGACCGCTATACTATAATTATTTCATATGATAATTAATTCACAAATGATAGGGAGTTGTGTTATGTATTCACCAGAAGAAATATTAGAAACAAGTATCCTTATGGGTACAAAAAAGGTCCAAAAATCATTACAAGCAAAACTTGTTCTCGGCTTCATCGGCGGGGCAATGATTTCTCTCGGTTACTTAGCTTACGTCCGGGTTATCTCTTCCGTAGCGGCTGAATGGGGGAGTTTTGCTACCTTTATCGGGGCCACGGTTTTCCCAGTTGGTTTAATCGTGATTTTACTCGGTGGTGGTGAATTAATTACCGGTAACATGATGGCAGTTGCTAGTGCTTGGTTCGGCAAAAAAATTACCGGCAAAGAGTTAATTATTAATTGGCTGACAATTACCGCCGCTAACTTTGTCGGGGCCTTGTTCGTTGCTTATTTCTTCGGACATATTGTTGGCTTAACTGGTACTGGGGTTTATCTCGAAGAAACGATCACCATTGCCCAAGCAAAAATCGCCGCTACCCCTTTACAAGCTTTCATCTCTGGTATCGGCTGTAACTGGTTTGTCGGTATCGCCCTTTGGTTATGTTACGGCGCAAAAGATGGGGCTGGTAAAATTTTAGCTATTTGGTTCCCAGTTATGACTTTCGTGGCGATTGGTTTCCAACATAGTGTCGCTAATATGTTTATTATTCCTGCAGCAATCTTTGAAGGCCAAGCGACTTGGCTCCAATTTATCCAAAACGTCATCCCGGTCTACTTCGGCAATATCGTCGGCGGTGCTGTTATGGTTAGCGGCTTATACTTCCTAGGTCTAAAACATCATGACTAATCATGATGTTTTTTTTATTAATTAACCGGAGTTTAATAGTTATCTTTGGCGTCTTTTAAGAAAAAGGTCTACAATAAGTGTAACTGGAAGACCTCTTCCAACTAAAGGAGACCTTACTATGAAAAAATTAGTTTTTCTTCGTCACGGCCAAAGTGAATGGAACGCTCTTAACTTATTTACTGGGTGGGAAGACGTTGACTTAAGCCCTCAAGGCGTAGCTGAAGCTCAAGCAGCTGGACGTAAAATTAAGGCTGCTGACATTCACTTTGATATCGCTTATACATCGCTTTTAAAACGTGCCATCAAAACTAGCCATTATGTCTTAGAAGAATCTGAGCAACTGTGGGTTCCGGAACATAAATCTTGGCGTTTAAACGAACGGCATTACGGCGCCTTACAAGGGTTAAACAAACAAGAAACTGCAGAGAAATACGGAGATGATCAAGTCTTACTCTGGCGTCGGTCATATGACACCTTGCCACCCCTACTCGATCCTAGTGACCCTAAATCAGCTGTTAATGATCCTCGTTACAGCCATTTAGACAAACGGGTCATTCCTGGTGGGGAAAACTTGAAAGTCACCTTAGAGCGAGTGACACCTTATTGGGACGACTATATTGCCCCTTCACTACTAGCTGGTGAAACTGTTCTAGTCGCTGCCCATGGAAATTCACTCCGGGCCTTAGCTAAACATCTGGAAAACATCTCTGATGAGGATATTATGGCTTTAGAAATCCCAACTGGTCAACCACTCGTCTACGAATTAAATGATGATTTAAGTGTTGCTAAGAAATATTATTTATAAAAAATAGCTTTCTTAATTATTAAAAGGACTGAATCTTAAGATTCAGTCCTTTTTTGCAATTGGATTCCTTCAGAACTTCCTTTTTAACTCTAAGGTTTTCGGCGCTTTCTCTAGTAGTCGTTGATTATGAGTAACAAAGACAACTGTTCCACCTTGATTGTGGAACCTTTGGAGAATAGCAAAAACTAAGTCTGTGTTTTCAGCATCTAAATTACCCGTTGGTTCATCGGCAAAAATATAGGTCGGCTCTTTAAGTAACAAACGAGCTAAGGCTAGCCGTTGTTGCTCACCACCACTTAATTCAAAGACTTTTTGAGAGAGTTCTACGTCTAAAGAAACTTCTTCCAAGACTTTGAGCATGGCTTTTTTGACTTCTCCTTTAGCTAGGGACTTGCCTTTCAAAGCGATTACTAAGTTAGCTGCCACGCTTTCATTATCAATTAAACCATACGATTGAAATAAATAACCAATTTTAGCTAAACGCAGTTCCCTGACTTTCTTTTTAGTCGGTTGACTATGTTGGTCAAAAATCACAGTCCCTGCCGTTGGTCTTTCAACTAAACTAAGAATATTTAACAACGTTGTCTTGCCAACACCACTATTCCCATAAATACACAAAAATTCACCGGTTTCAATTATTAAGTCATAGTTGTTTAAAACTTTTTTGTGTTTATACTCTTTTGATATGCCCTTTAATTCAATCATTTTGGCCTCCTAACTTAGAAAAGTTACTGATTGAGTCGTTACTAGTTAACCGGCTAACTAAGCAACCATAGATCAACCATTCACTTAAGATTAAAAGTAGTAGAAACGGCATGATGATTAACGACTGAGTCACACACCAAACAACTGCCCCAATTACTATGATTAGTCCTAATTGACTCATAATAAATTTCCATAACAGCTCGAAATACGGATAGCCAAATAAATATTTAATCATAAATCGATAACGGTTAATGGCTAAATACCCCTTTAAGGAGCCATAGCTAGTATATAAAATCGTCCCGCCCATTAAACTTAACACTAAGGTTAAACTTCGCAATTGATCCGTTTTTTCCTTAATCTGTGCCCCCCTGGCATCATAAATCGACGTTGTGCTTTGAATACTTGGTAAAGTATTCGTGGCCATGACTTCAGGTAAGATATAACGGTAACCATTCTCATCAGGAGAATAGACAAAAACGGAAGACGTGAGCCATGATGTATAAAAAGCTGGGTCTAAATTACCAGTGTCAACCACTGCTGTCGGGTCAATTATCGTAAAATCAAGTCGGTCGATTGCTGAATCATAAGTAAAATAGCCTTGCTGATTTTTAACATAGATAAGATTTAAACTAAGCCCTTGTTGCTGATTTTCGGCTTCTGTAAAAAGATATTTTTGAAAATCAAATTGCTCTAGGAAGCGTTTTTCAAGTTCAAATTGGTACTCCTTTAAAACTTCCGGCACTAAGACATTCCAAACCTCTTCCTTGTAAATAAGATCTTCATTACTCACTAACTGGCCATCAGCTTTAAGGATTGGATTAAGCTTTAAGTAATTTTCATTAATAGTGACAGACATGCCTGCTGGTGATGTTAATCGCTCTAGCTCAGTACCACTACGATTATTCATATCATACAAATACTCATCATTACTTAATTTATGATAGTTACTAGCATCGATTAAAAAGATCCCTTTAGGTAAGGCTTCTAAATAAAAGTCCTTTAATCTTACTTCAAAGGGTCGGTACACTTCAGGATCGCGGGTGATTAAACGTAAGTTAGTTCGATAAACATTTTCTGTTCTCAGCCACTCTGCTTGTCTCTCTATTTCTTGTTGTAACTCCTTGCTCTCGTGTATGCCATCAACAAGTAAAAATAGTAAACTGGCTAACAAAAGTCCTTTACTGCCTTGATTGACCCAGAATCCTAAAGTTAAATTATTTTTATCTTTAATCCGTTCAGCCATAAATCCTTGAGAGTGTTGCCGCCAACATAGAAAAAATAGCACTAAGTAACTAATCACTAACAAAAGATACCCACTGATTAAACTGAAACTATAGAGCCAAAAGGCGTAAAAACCACCTCTTGTCACCATAAAGTAACTAGTGACACTCGTTAGCAAACTAATGACCAAAACTAAGCCTAAGTAAACTAAACTTCGGCTAGTCTGCCAAAAGCAAGCTAAGCCTTTGTAACCAAACAAATTCAGAATGGCAATTTTTTTAGTCTGTTGCAAAAGAAATTGCCAATAGCTCAGCAGATTAACGAGTAATAACAAACTAAAAGCGACTAACCAGAGGGACTGATCTAACAAAATGTCCACTAAGCGATAATGATACTCCTCAACTACTTCATAAGTAACATTCCCTAACTCCGCTGTTAACTCTTCTAAAAAAACACTTCTGATAGGGGGCGGAAGGGAATCAATATAGTAAATGCCGACTATGCCCGTTTCTTCAACTTCTCTAAAAGGTCTAACTTCGATAGAAATTTTGGGGTCGTCCCAAATAAAGTCTTGATTTGAAAACAAACTACCCCTTGCCGAACTTCCTTGAGCTGAAGCCTTTAACTGCAAACGACCTTGTAAACTTTGATCAGTCGTATAAATTATTAGTGTCTCTTGGTCTTGCCAGAGATATTTAGCTACACTAACTTGATATGTTTGAGCTAGGCTTTCTAAAAACTGCCGTTGTTCGGTAAGTTCCGTCTGTGCTATCTCATCTGCCATTAATAAACTTAGCCGGTCTTTATTATGAAATTGCCAGTTATTCAAAACCATTTGATTGAGTAACAAGAGACTGACGAAGCCAATAAGTAACAACTGGCAAACTAAACCGACTACCGCAATTTTTTTCATAGGTTTAACTGACCCCTTTTAAGATCAATTGGACTGCCTAAATTTTTTCTTCCATAAGTTTTAGCAACTAGTAATAACTATCATTTAACGATAATTGTAGTAAGCTTTGTTTCCACTACGGGTCCAATCTAACTTAGCTTTACTCCAAATATACGCGTTCTTCCATCCACCACTATGGTAATCACCGTTACCATTTTCTACTGAGGCATGACCTCGACTAACATAATCAACATATTCTGAAATACCTTCGTTTTGACGTTTACCTCGCCGCCACCAACCACGTCCATCAGAAACTGGTCCCGACGTTACCTTTCTCTGACTTATATTGCTTTCAGATTCTTCCGAGTAAATAGTTGAGTAAAATACCCCACTATAGCCATCTAAATTCTCACTACCTCCACCAACTGAACTAATTACAGCATCGGCTACCATGCCACTCGTTCCGACAAACAGTATTAGAACAAACATCAATACGTACTTTCTCATAACGTTCCTTTCTTGAAACAAAACAGTCAAATCTAAGCAGTCCTCAGCTAAAAAATAACATAAGCGTGCAGAATTTTCAATTAAAAAAACTCGTTTACGATTATTTTTTAAATCTAAATTAGCTCTCCCGTTTCTTGAGAATCCCCCTACTTTACAACAAACAAAAAAGTGTCAAAGACCCCTAGTCTCTGACACTTTTTTAGTCATTCATTTTAGAAACAATTTTTCAATATTGCTTCCACATCTTTTGCTTCTAAAGAAACAAAGCCATGTTTTGTAATGGCGCTATGTTCAATGGCTTTTTCTGCCATTAAGGCTAGTTTGCTTTCATCAATACCAACTTCTGGTAAAGTCATTGGAATACCCCAGCTAGCAAATGTCTCGTATAAGGCTTTGATTCCTGCTCTTGCCACAGCAAAGTCATCGCCAGTGGCTTCAATCCCAAAGACATTTACAGCAAAAGCCACAAATTGACTGACAGTTTGCTCATTTAAGACATGTTCCATCCAGCGGGGAATCACAATCGCTAAACCAATGCCGTGGGTAATATCGTAAAAAGCACTTAGTTCATGTTCAATGGCGTGACACGTCCAAGTTCCCTCTTTACCACTACCTGTTAAACCATTTAAAGCCAATGAACTTGACCACATTAAGTTAGCCCGTGCTTCATAGCTAGTCGGTTCAGCTAAAGCGACTGGTGTATAGGCAATGACTGTCTTCATAATCCCTTCAGCGATTCGGTCTTGTAAAGCTGCCGTCGTATTACGACTAAAGTAATTTTCAATCAAATGACTCATAATATCAGCTGAACCAGCTGCTGTTTGAATTGTTGGTACGGAATACGTGTAAGTTGGGTCTAAAATTGAGGCTTTCGGAATTAAGGTTGGACCACCCATCCCAAGTTTTTCTTGAGTTGCTAAGTTAGTAATGACGGCTCCACCATTCATTTCTGAACCAGTGGCTGACATCGTCAAAATTGTCACTAAAGGTAACGCTTCGCCAACGAGACTACGATCTTGAGTGAAGTCCCAAGGGTTGCCATCATAATAACGGGCAGCAGCAATCGCTTTTGAGCAATCAATCGTTGAGCCTCCACCAATTGCTAAAATCACATCAATCTCATTTTCCAGACATAGTTCCCGACCTTTTAACACTGTTTCAATCCGCGGGTTCGGTTCCACGCCAGCTAATTCCGTCACAATGAACTTATTTTCAGCTAATAGCCCAATGGCCGCTTCGTAAATTCCGTTCCGTTTAACACTCCCACCACCGTAGACTAATAAGACCTTTTGACCGTGTTCTGCTAAAAGTTTCGGTAAATGACTGATTTGACCTTCGCCAAAGGCAATTTTAGTTGGTGCTTGAAATACAAAGTTTTTCATAATGAACTTCCTCTTTTCTCGTTATCTGACTAATTAAACTACTTATAAACTCTTAAAAAACGCTACTTGTTCCTGATTACATTCCCGACTAACGGCGAGCTTTTGATTAATATGGAAGACGTGAGTCAACTTGCCACCTGCTGGATCTCGATAGACTTTCGCTGTCGCCTGAACGCCGAGACTTACTAGTTGCTCCGCTAAAGGTTGGGCTAAGTCCCGTAAAAAGTCATCAGTTGCCGTTGTCAAACTCGTTGGCGGGAATTCTGCCGTGAGATAACTTTCGACTGGAAATTGCTCACTAATACTTTCCGTCAGTTCCTCCCCAAAGTAAAAAGGAAAATCAGCATTAATAGCGGTTTTAGTGCCGATAAAATAAACCCCACAGTTTAAGCCCAACCCTTTAATCTTAATTGGGGCTAAGGGAAACGGAAATAATTTACCATAAGCTGGGTTCGTTTGCATCGTCGCGTATTGTTCTGCTAACTGACCACCCGCACTGTCACCGACAATAAACAACTGTTCCAAATCCACTGGGTAATCGGCTTGATTAGCAACTAGCCAAGCCATGACATTATTCGTGTCTTCTAAAGGGGCTGGGTACGTGGCTGCGGGAGCTAAACGGTAATTAAAATTTAAGACAACAAAACCTTCTTTCGCTAAGGCCATCGTGTAAAAGCGATATAACTCTTTGTCCCCATAAAAATAACCACCACCATGAATACTAAAAATAACAGGTAACTTCCCACCTTGACTCTCAGGATAGTAAATGTCTAACAAATTTTCTGAACCATAAGGACCGTAAGAGATATTTCGGACTTTAACTAAATCTGTTGGTTCCTTCAGATCGGCATCACGGATGCCATCGCTTGTGGCCATATTCTTCATCATCAACTTCATTTCTGCAATTTCCATTGGTGACTCCTTCCTTTATTACGTCATAGCTTTATTGTACAGCAAAGAGGCCACTTTTGAGAAGAATTCGCCCTTCTTAAAAGTGACCGTTAACTTTTATGCCTTACTCTTGAATAATCGCTTCTAAAGCGACAATCATCATTTCATCAAAGGTTTCTTGACGTTCTTCAGAACTAGTTTCTTCACCAGTTAAGATATGATCACTGACGGTCATAATCGCTAAGGCTTGGACATGGTACTTAGCTGCTAAATAATAAATAACCGCTGCTTCCATTTCAATTCCTAACACGCCATGTTCTCCTAGGCGGAAGACTTCATCCATACTGTCTTTGTAAAAAACATCATCAGATAACACATTGCCGACATGAATATTAAAGCCTTTTTCTTTGGCTAAGTTGTATGATTTTAATAATAAATCAAAATCAGCAATTTGTGGAAAATCGTGTTTCGGGAAATCATTCCGAATAATATTTGAAGATGTGGCTGCTGCTTGAGCAATCACTAAGTCACGGACATGGACGTCTTTTTGAATCGAGCCACACGTTCCGACACGAATTAATTGTTTCACGCCGTACTCGCGAACTAATTCATTAACGTAAATCGCCGCTGAAGGCATTCCCATACCAGTTCCTTGAACTGAGACTGGTACGCCTTTGTAAGTTCCGGTATACCCTAACATTCCTCGAACTTCATTGTAACATTTAGGGTTATCAAGAAATTTTTCGGCAATGTACTTCGCTCTTAAAGGGTCTCCTGGTAATAAAATCTTTTCAGCTATTTCGCCTGGTTGGGCTGCAATATGAACACTCATTAGTATCGCTCCTCTATTTTTTTAGTTAGTCTTTCCTGGACTGAAAAAAATTAGCAACTCAGCGACGTCACTAACTGGCAACGTCGCTAAACTTGCTATTTTTAACAATTCAATTAAATGTTTTTCAATGTTTCTTTAATTAATGATTTGAAGTCAGCTTTAACCCGTTCAGTTGTTTCAACAACTTCGGCATGGTTTAAGTTCGCTTGCATCCCAGCTGCTAAGTTAGTCACACACGTAATTCCTAAGACACGCATACTCATATGACGAGCAACGATGACTTCTGGGACTGTTGACATTCCAACAGCATCAGCACCCATCGCACGAGACATGCGAATTTCCGCTGGTGTTTCGTAAGTTGGTCCTGAATACCCCATGTAAACCCCTTGTTGTAAAGTGATTTTTAGTTTATCAGCGACTTGACGAGTGATTTGACCGTAAGCTTTATCGTAAGGTTCTGACATGTCAGGGAAGCGTGGTCCTAAGTTCTCATCGTTATCACCAATTAATGGGTTAGCCCCGGTGAAGTTGATTTGATCGGTAATTAACATTAAGTTACCTGGCGTAAATGATGTGTTCACACCACCAGCCGCATTAGTAACGATCATTGAGTGGGCGCCTAACGCTTTCATCACTCGTACTGGGAAAGTCACGACTTGCATGCTATTGCCTTCGTAAAAGTGGAAACGACCTTGCATCGCTAAGACTTTTTTACCTGATAATTCACCATACACTAATTGCCCTGCATGGCCAACGACTGTTGAAACTGGGAAGTTGGGAATTTCTTCATAAGGAATCACGATTGGGTTATCGATTTCATCCCCAAGTTCGCCTAAACCAGAACCAAGAATTAAACCAAATTCTAATTCTTTCACGCCTTTACTTTGAATATAGGCAACTGTTTCTTGTAATTGTTCGCTTAATACTTTTGTCATTAATATCGTCCTTTCACCGTAAATGGTGGTTTATTTTAATTTATCTAAGAAGCTTTTGCCATTTTCTGTGGCTGGTACACCGAAGTTTTCAGCAATTGTCGCTGAAATATCTGAGAAATAGCCTTGTGGCAAGTTGCCTTGGCCGGTCATTTTTTTACTATAAGCAAGTAATGGCACATATTCACGAGTATGATCTGTTCCTGGGAAGGTTGGATCATTGCCGTGGTCCGCTGTAATTAATAATAAGTCATCTTCTGCCATCGCTGCATAAATTTCTGGTAAGCGAGCATCGAACTCATCAATTGCTTGGCCGTAACCAGTCACATCTCGGCGGTGACCGAAGAGAGCATCGAAGTCGACTAAGTTAGTGAAACTCATGCCAGTAAAGTCTTGACCCATGACTTTGATCAATTGATCAACGCCATCCATGTTAGACTTCGTCCGGACGAATTCAGTAATCCCTTGAGCGTTAAAGATATCATTGATTTTACCAACAGCAATCACATCTTTGCCAGCATTTTTCAGAGAGTCTAAGACTGTTTCGCCGAAAGGATCTAAGGCATAGTCATGACGATTCGCTGTTCTTGCAAAGTTTCCTGGTTCTCCTAAATACGGACGGGCAATAATTCGACCAATCATGTAAGGATCATCTTTAGTGATTTCACGAACGTACTCACAAATTTTGTAAAGCTCTTCTAAAGGAATCACTTCTTCATGAGCAGCAATTTGTAAGACTGGGTCAGCCGATGTATAAATAATCAAATCGCCAGTTTTAATTTGATGTTCACCGTAGTCGTCAAGGACGGCTGTACCACTGTAAGGTAAGTTACAGACGATGCCCCGACCTGAAAATTCCGAAATTTTATCTAATAACTCTTTTGGAAAGCCTTCTGGAAAGACGCGGAAAGGCGTTTCAATGTTCAAGCCCATAATTTCCCAGTGGCCAGTCATTGTATCTTTACCTACTGAAATTTCTTCAAGCTTCGTTGCGTAGCCTTGATGGTCCGCAACAGCTTTAACCCCTGCTAAAGGTTCGATTGTGCCTAAACCTAATTGTTCCATATGCGGAACGGTTAAGCCTGCTGTTTCAGCAATATGCCCTAAAGTATGGCTACCTAAGTCTCCAAATTTTTCAGCATCTGGTGCTTCACCAATACCAACTGAGTCTAATACGACTAAATGTACTCTTTTAAACATCTAATTCCTTCTTTCTTGATTTTCAGTTATTTCGATGTCTTCATTGTTGTTTCTTGTTAATTATAACAATTAGCTGATCAGCTTTCACTACTTTTCCAGTGATGACTCGCTAAGAAAACATGTTGTTTTAAAACTGCTTCTAGCAGAAACGTGCCAGAGATCGAAAGTAAGCTTTCATCTTGGCACGTTCAGTTAGAACTATTTAGATTTGATGTAAGTTTGTCCGTTAGCTTTTGGTCCTTGTGACTTACCAATAAAGGCAACTAACACAATGATTGTTAAGACATACGGTGCTGCTTGTAACCAAACAGGCTCTAAACTACTAATAAATGGAATTGATCCACCGATAACGGCTAAACTTTGGGCTAATCCGAAGAAAATCGCTGCCCCCATCACGGTAATCGGGTTCCACTTACCGAAGATCATTGCTGCCATAGAGATAAACCCTTGACCGGCAATCGTTGAGATTGAGAACTGACCAGAGATTGATTGAACGGCTACCGCTCCACCAATTCCGCCTAAGAAGCCAGAGATCATAACGCCAGCATATTTCATGCCGTAAACGTTAATCCCTAAAGTATCAGCTGCTTGAGGGTTTTCCCCAACGGCCCGTAGTCTTAAACCAAACTTCGTTTTAAAGATGACGAAGTAGGCGATAAAAGCTACAGCAATTGCTAAGTAAGCTGGTGCTGACGTATCTTTGAAGAAGATTTCACCGATAACGGGAATATCTTTTAAGATTGGCACACTCATTTTACCGAAACGCATTTTAATTAAATCTGTTTGACCATGACCATCAAAGATCATTTTTGTTAAGAAAACCGTTAATCCTGGGGCCATTAAGTTAATAACCGTTCCGGAAACAATATGGTTTGCTCTTAAATTAATTGTGGCAACAGCATGGATTAGGGAGAAGAGAACTCCGACTAAGCCACCAAAAATCATTGAGATCCAAGGTGTCGCTGCCCCAAAAGTACTAGCTGTAAATAAGTTAAAGACGGTAGCACTAAAGGCCCCGATTGTCATAATTCCTTCTAAACCAACGTTGACAACTCCACTTCGTTCAGAGAACGTTCCACCTAAAGCTGTAAAAATTAGAGGAGCAGAATACACTAGTGAGGAAGAGACGATAATAGCTAAAATTCCAACCATTGATTATGCATCTCCTTTCTCGACAACTTTTTTATCAGGTGCGACTTTATCCATAATGAAGCGAATCGCAAAGCTGATTCCAACGAAGAAGATAATTGACGCAATCACGATTTCAACAATTTCTTTTGGTACCCCAACACTTGGCATTTTCAGTCCACCAATTTTTAAAATACCGAAGAGAATCGCTGATAAGAAGATTCCGATTGGGTTACCGCCACCTAATAGTGACACGGCCATTCCGTCGAAACCAATTTCTGGTGCAGCACTTAAGATGTATAAGTTCTCAAAAGTACCTAAACCTTCAACAACTCCACCCATCCCTGCTAAAGCGCCGGAAATTAACATTGCTAAGACGATATTTTTCTTAGCGTTCATTCCAGCATACTCAGAAGCAAAAGGATTTAAACCAACTGAACGTAATTCAAAACCAGTTGTTGTTCGTTTCATTAAGAGCCAAACTAAGCCGATCATAATAATCGCTAAGAAGATTCCTAAGTTTAAGCGGGAACCGCCAGATATTTCTGTTAAGAAGCCAGCTCTTAAAGAGGCATTCTCAGAAATCTTAGGTGTGGCATCTGCATTTTCTGTAAAGACGTTACGAACTAAGTGGTTACTAATGTGTAAGATTGTGTAGTTTAACATAATCGTCACGATGACTTCACTTGTTCCAAATTGTGCTCGCAAGAAGCCAGCAATCCCTGCCCAAAAAGCTCCAGCAGCTGCCCCAATAATAATACAAAGTGGCACTAAAATAACTTTTGGTAAATCTGGGAAAGTCATTGCCATCCAAATTGCAGCAATCCATCCTGATAAGGCTTGTCCGGCTAAACCGATGTTGAAGAAACCAGCAGTATTAGCAATCGAGAAACCTAAACCAGTTAAAATTAGCGGCGTTGCTAAACGGAGAACTTCACCGATGTTATAAGAACGACCAAAGGCTCCTCTTAACATTGCGCCATAACCTTCAGCTGGATTATAACCGAAGGCTACCATAATAATAGCTCCTAATAAAAGACCTGCGATAACGGAGATAACCGGAACTGCGATACTTTTAATCAATGAATTTTGTTTATTCACTAGTCGCCGCTCCTTCCTCTTTAAGACCTTCACGGGCTTTATACAAAGGTACCCCGGCCATTAATAATCCTAATTCTTGTTCACTTGTTTCTTGAGGGTCAACGATCCCTACAATGTCTCCTTCGAACATAACAGCAATTCGATCTGAGACGTTTAAAATTTCATCTAACTCAAAACTCACTAATAAAACACCCTTACCATTGTCTCTTTGCTCGATTAAGCGTTTATGAATATACTCAATCGCCCCAACGTCTAAACCACGAGTTGGTTGAGCGACAATCAGTAAATCTGGGTCACGATCTATCTCCCGGGCAATGATTGCTTTCTGTTGGTTACCACCAGAAAGGGCACTTGCCGGTACTAATTCATTAACTGTTCTGACATCAAATTCTTCAATTAACTCACAAGCGTGAGAATTAATCTTGCCATAATTTAGGAGTCCATTGCGACTTAGAGGTGCTTTATAATAAGTTTGAATCGCAATGTTTTCGGCTAAAGTCATTGGTAAGACAAGACCAAATTTGTGACGGTCTTCTGGAACATGGCCAGTACTGTTTTCGGTAATTTGACGAGGTTTCATATTCGTCATATCTTGACCGTTTACTTCAATCGTACCACTTTCGACTTTACGCATTCCGGTAATCGCTTGTAATAGTTCACTTTGACCATTACCATCAATTCCCGCAATTCCTAAGACTTCACCAGCTCTTACTTCTAAACTCAGACTTTTAACCGCGTCTAATCCACGATTTTCTTTCACGACAATATTTTCGATCTTCAAGACCGGTGTTGTCGGATTAGCTGGACCTTTCGGTGTCTTAAATGACACCGAACGACCAACCATCAAATCTGCTAATTCTTGAGGTGAGACATCGGCCACATTAACAGTGTCGATACTCTGACCACGACGGATGACCGTACAACGGTCAGCCACAGCTTTGATTTCATCAAGTTTATGCGTAATGATAATAATTGATTTTCCTTCGTCGACCAAACCGTGCATGATTTGAATTAACTCATCAATTTCTTGAGGCGTTAAAACGGCAGTTGGCTCATCAAAGATTAAGATGTCTGCTCCACGATACAAAGTTTTCAGAATTTCCACCCGTTGTTGCATCCCAACAGAAACGTTGGCGACTAATTCATCGGGCTCAATTTTAAATCCGTATCTATCCGAAACAGCCATAATATCTTGGTAAGCTTGTTTTTTGTCAATCTTCCCTGCATTCGTCGGTTCACTACCTAAGATAATATTTTCGGCAATTGTAAAATTATCAATCAACATGAAATGCTGATGGACCATTCCAATCCCTAGCTTGTTAGCCACAGTGGGATTAGAAATTTTTTCCTCTACTCCTTTAATGCGAATGGTACCTGAAGTTGGCTCTAATAAACCTGATAAAATGTTCATTAGTGTCGATTTCCCTGCCCCATTTTCACCTAGTAAAGCATGGATTTCACCTTTTTTAACTTTTAAATTAATATTGTCATTGGCTTTAAACGTTCCAAATGCTTTTGTGATATTTTCCATTTCAATCACGTATTGTGATTCGTTCACTATGTTCACTTCCTAACTGTTTCGGTTAAATACGTTTACGCATTAGCTTACTTCATTTTAAAATTATTTTTTTTCTGGTGCTTCGGCAACTTCAACTTTGCCATCTTTGATTTCTTCTTTGGCAGCTTCAACAGCTGTTTTAATGTCATCTGTTAATTGACCTTCTGTTAAATCAACTCCGCCATCTTTCAAACCATAAACCATTGTTTCGCCACCAGGGAAGTTACCTGCTTCAGCTTTTTCTGATAAATCTTTAACAGCTGTTCCTACACCTTTAAGAGTAGAAGTTAATGTTACGTTTTTACCATCGTATTCGCCTTCAGCTTCTTGGTCACGGTCAACTCCGATTACCCATACTGGGTTTTCAGGGTTAGTTTTCATGATATCGATTGCTTCTGAGAAGACACCGTTACCTGTATCGCCTGATGCGTGGAAGATTACGTCAATTCCACCTTTGTACATTGCTTGAGCAATTGTTTTACCTTTAGCTGCATCACCAAATGATCCAGCGTATTGAACATCAACGTCGATGTCTTTGTTAACTGATTTAGCGCCTGCTACGAAACCAGCTTCAAAACGACCAATAACTTCGCCTTCTTGTCCGCCAACGAAACCAACTTTGTTAGTTTTAGTTGTTTTAGCAGCTGCAATTCCAGCTAAGTATGATGCTTCGTTATCTTTAAAGACAACTGATGCCACATTATCTTTACCTTCGACGACTGAGTCGATGATTACAAATTCTGTTTCACTATTTGCTCCGGCAATTTCTTCAATTGCTGGTTGTAATTTAAAACCAATACCAAATACTAAGTTAAAGCCATCATCGATTGCACTGTTTAAGTTTGGTGTGAATTCTGAGTCAGAGTTAGATTGGTAGTAGTTAAAACCACCAGTTCCTTTTTCTTTACCAGCTTCTTTACCCCATTCTTGTAAACCTTCCCAAGCAGATTGGTTAAATGATTTATCATCTACGCCACCTAAGTCAGTTACTAATGCTGCTGAAAAATCACTTGCTTTGTCTTTACCGCCAGCTGCGCTTTCGTCTGTTTTAGCGTCTTTACCGCTACCACATGCAACTAATGTCGCTGCCAAACCTAGTGTTAATAAACCCATTCCGATCTTTTTCGATGTCTTCATCTTTAAAGCCCCCTGTATTTTTTTTATTTAACAGTCATTTCTGACTGGCTAAATCACAAATCATTATAGTTGTTCTTCCGTAAATGAATACGGCAATAGCTCAGCAATCGTCGTATCTTTTGTTAGCCCATCTTTATTAACCAAAGTAACTGGCATTGACGGTTCACAAAACTCGACCATTACTTGACGACATGCACCACATGGAGATATTGGGTCATCAGTGTTACCTGCGACTACCAAATGTTTAAACTCACGGTTGCCTTCAGAAACAGCTTTGAAAAAGGCCGTTCGTTCCGCACAGTTCGTTAAACCAAATGAGGCATTTTCAATATTGACTCCAGTAAAAATTTGACCATCTTTCGTTACTAAGCAGGCACCGACTGGAAATTTTGAATAAGGCACATAGGCCTTAGCGTAGACTTCCCGAGCTGCTTTAATCCAATTATCTTTTTGGCTCATTAGAAACGCTCCTTTATCCTTCAGTTACAATCGCGATACTCGCACTCGTACCTAAACGAGTAGCACCTGCATCGATCATGCCTTGAGCATCTTTAGCAGAGTGAATCCCACCTGAAGCTTTAACGCCCATTTCTGGCCCAACTGTTTGACGCATGATTGCGACAGCAGCTTCAGTTGCTCCACCTGTTGAGAAACCAGTTGACGTTTTAACAAATTCTGCCCCAGCTTCTTTAGCTAAACGGCTAGCTGTAGCAATTTCTTCATCTGTTAAGAGACAAGCTTCAATAATAACTTTTACTAAGGCTTTATCTTTTGCTTCATTAACAACTGCTTCGATGTCTTTTTTAACAAAGTCTTCGTTACCAGCTTTTAATTGGCCGACGTTGATAACCATATCAACTTCGTCTGCGCCATTGTTAATCGCATCTCTTGTTTCAAAAGCTTTCACTTCTGGCGTATTGGCACCTAGAGGGAAGCCAATCACGGTACAAACTGCGACCGGCTCTTTTGATAATAGCTCAGTTGCTAACTTGACCCAAGTTGGGTTCACACAAACTGAGTAGAACTGATGCTCTTTTGCCTCATCTATTAATTTACGTAAATCAGCTTCCGTTGCATCAGCTTTTAAAATGGTATGATCGATCTTTCTATTGAAACTCATCTTTTCAACCTCTTCCTATTATTCAGTTACTATTTTTCTAACTAAAACTGGCTCTTCAACTGTTTCACCAATCTCAATATTATTATATAACATTTCCGTCACTTCTGCGATATCTTCTCGGTTAGCATAAACCGTTACTAAAGGTTCGCCAGCTTCAACCATCATGCCGACTTTTTTATGTAGCTTAACACCAACGCTATAGTCGATGACGTCTTCTTTTGTCTTACGGCCTGCTCCTAAAAGCATGGCTGCAATTCCCACGTTTTCAGCGTGAATTTCCCGAACACACCCTGACTCTTTCGCTGGCAATTCAATAACATACTTGGCTTGAGCCATTTTTTCCGGATGGTCAACGATATCAGCATCGCCACCTTGGTTAGCAATCATGACTTTGAACTTTTCAAGGGCTGCCCCTGATTCAACGGCTTCAATCAACATGCCGCGAGCTTCTTCTAACGTTTCAGCTTTACCAGCTAAAACAACCATTTGGCTACCTAACACATAAACCATTTCCGTTAAGTCCGCTGGTCCATGACCTTTTAAAGTTTCAATCGCTTCTACGACTTCAATCGTATTTCCGATGGCTTCACCTAAAGGTTGAGACATATCAGAAATCACAGCCATTGTGTTACGACCAGCTAGCTTGCCAATGTTAACCATTGTTTTTGCTAAACGACTAGCATCGTCGATGTTTTTCATAAAGGCGCCATCACCAGTTGTGACATCTAAAACAATGGCATCGGCTCCTGAAGCGATTTTCTTACTCATAATCGAGCTAGCAATCAAGGGAATCGAATCAACTGTTGCTGTCACATCTCTTAAAGCGTATAGTTTTTTATCAGCTGGAGCTAAGTCACCTGATTGACCTGTTACCGCAACTTGACTTTCATTAACAAAACGTAAGAAGTCTTCATTAGGTAACTCTACTTTGAAACCAGGAATTGCTTCTAACTTATCAATCGTACCACCAGTATGACCTAACCCACGGCCAGACATCTTCGCAACTGGTACACCGACACTAGCAACTAAAGGTGCTAAGACGATTGTCGTTGTATCACCAACGCCACCTGTTGAATGTTTATCAACTTTTACGCCATTAATAGACGATAAATCGATTACATCTCCTGAATTAGCCATTGCTAATGTTAAATATGTAATTTCCTCGTCTGTCATGTCTTGATAAAAAATTGTCATTAAAAAGGCACTTACTTGATAATCTGGAATCGTGTCTTCCGTATAACCTGTTACGAAAAACTCAATTTCCTCTTTTGTTAATTCGCCACCTGAACGTTTCTTTTCGATTAAATCAATCATTCTCACAAACTTGTCCCCCTATATGTCATCACTATTATAACTAAACATTCGGCAAAGGTAAAAATAAAACTTAGTAAAACGTTTTACCAAACCTAAACATTCGTGTTACAACCGCTTTCATTTATGATGATACCATCATAATTTTAAATAGTCAAACGTTTTACTGAATTTCTTTTGACTAAATTGGTCGGAAAAATTTTATTAGGAATCCGCGAATAAGGATTAGCAATGGCGTCTACAGTAAACTTCGCTGCTGAAAAGCCAATCTCAAAAATGGGTTGATAAACAGTCGTTAAGGCTGGTGCTAAATAATTACCAATGTCTAATCCATCAAAGCCAATAACCGAAATATCTTCAGGCACTCGTAAGCCTGCTTCATGGATCGCTTGATAAGCCCCAACAGCCATTTGGTCATTTGTACAGACTAAGGCCGTGAAGTCGTTAGTATTTTGCTTCAAAAGTTTCTTAGTCCCTTTATAGCCACCTTCAATCGTTAAGTAACTTTCCGCCACTAACGTTTTAGTATAGGCAATGCCGTGATCTTCTAAGCAATTCAAATAACCGGTAATCCGTTCCGACAACTGGTAATAATCTTCGACTTCTCTTAAAAAACCAATCTTCCGATGGCCATGATCGATTAAGTAACTGACCGCTTCATAGACACCTTTATATTCTTCAACAATTAACTTCCCTTCATTACGTTGGTTCTTACCTAAATCAACTAAAATTACTGGCAATTGTTTCTTTTTAGCGTAACAGTAATTCATAATCTCTTCATCTAAGGTATTCGGTGTAGCAATAATAATCCCTTCTACTGAACGATGAATCAATTCTTCAAAATATTTCTTTTCTAATTGACTGTCATGTTTCGAATTACATAAAATAATCATGTACCCTAGAGAATTCAAATAAGTCTCCACCCCTTCAATCAACTTAGAGAAGAAGAAATCGGTAACATCTGGCACAATCATGCCAATTGTTTTAGAACGTTTAGTAATCATACTTTGGGCAAAAAAATCAGGTTTATAATTAAATTCTTCAACAATTTCTAGGACTTTTTGTTTCGTTTCTTCACTAAAGCGGCTGCCTTTATTGTTTAAGATTTGTGAAACGGTAGTTGTTGAAACACCAGCTTTACTGGCGATGTCTTTAATCGTTAATTTCATGTTCCTTGCCCACTTTCATAGTCCGTCACTAACTGGTAACTTATTCTACAACTATCATAGCAAAGTTTCGGAATAATTAACACTCCCTTTCTGAGCTGCACTTCCCCAACACTGAATTGTCAGACAATTCAAAATTTAAGTTGACAAAGGTTCCCTTTTTAACATATACTAAACTCATCTCAAATCAGTGGAGGGTTTTTATATGAAACCATTAAATACCAAACAACTGAATAACACTTTCTTTTACTTTAGCTTCTTTAGATAGTGTTTGTAGTCATGAGCTCATGGGTGCAAACAATGTTTTGTATCTATGTTGGCTAAAGCATTTTGTCGTACCGACAAAAAGCCACGTAGGATTAATTAAAATCTAAGTGGCTATTTCAATAACGTATGAGTTTTACATTAGACTTACACAGCCATTTAGATAATCATATCTAAATGGCTTTTTGTTTGTTAAAAATACTAGTCACACCAACTTAGGAGGAATTAGGATGAAACAAAGAACATGGAAATTAGGATTAACACTTTTAGCAGGCACCGCTTTATTAGCTTTAGGGGCTTGTGGCAAACAAGGGACAGATCAAGCCGCCAAAGATACCTTAACGATTGGGGTGTTACAACAAGTTGAACACGGCTCTTTAGATGCCGCTTACGCTGGCTTCGTTGAAGGCTTAGCCGAAGCTGGTTATACTGATGGCGAAAATATCACGATTGATTTTCAAAATGCTCAAGGCAGTCAAGATCAGTTAAAAAGTATTAGTGAAAAACTCGTTAAAAGCAACGTTGATTTACTCTTAGGAATCGCCACACCCGCTGGTCAATCCCTGTTAAACGAAACGAGTGAGATTCCGATTGTCGTCACAGCTGTTACTGACTTAGAAAGCGCCAAACTCGTTGACTCTAACGAAAAACCCGGTGGTAACTTAACAGGAACTTCTGATATGGTACCGATTGAAAAACAAATTGCACTACTATTAAGCGTCATCGATGCTCCTAAGACAATCGGAATTATGTACAATGCTGGAGAAGCTAACTCGAAAATCCAAGCTGACTTAGCAAAAGCTGCCCTGGAAAAAAGTGGTGTCACAGTCAAAGAAGCTGTGGCCAACAGCACTAACGACGTCCAACAAGTGGCTACTAGTTTAGCCAAAGACGTTGATGGCATCTACATCCCCACTGATAATACTTTTGCTAGTGCCATGGCGATTGTCGGTGATGTTGCGAAAGAACATAAAATTCCCGTTGTGGCTGGTTCCGTTGAAATGGTTGAAGACGGCGGTTTAACAACTTTCGGCATCGATTACCAAGCCTTAGGTAAACAAACTGGTAAAATGGCGGCTCGCATCTTAAAAGAAGGTGAAAATCCTGGGGAAATGGCAATCGAAACTTCTGAAGATTTAAAATTAGTCGTTAATGAAGACATGGCGAAAGCTTTAGGCATTGACCCAAGTAGTATTCAAGCACCAAAATAAGCGAAGGCTTTTTGCTTTCGTAAACAAAGGACGTTTTTCATGGAAACCATTGTCTCAATCTTTTTAAATTTACCAAGTATTTTCTTGTCTTCCTTATCTCAAGGTTTATTATGGGCCTTGTTAGCAATTGGCGTCTTTATTACTTATCGGATTTTAGATGTGGCTGATTTAACGACTGAGGGGACTTTTCCCCTTGGTGGGGCGATTGCTGCGACAGCGATTGTTAACGGCTTACCGCCAGTTGTCGGTACACTCTTAGGTTTTATTGGGGGCATGTTAGCCGGCTTAGTTTCTGGCTTACTCCACACTAAGTTAAAAATCCCGCCACTTTTAGCGGGAATTATTACAATGACCGGCCTTTACTCTCTTAATTCTCGGATTATGAGCGGTCCCAACGTTTCCCTTATCGGTGAACAACGAATTTTTACTTGGTTTGAAACGCTCGGCTTAAGTAAAAATAATGCTGTCATTTTAGTTGGTTGCTTAATTGTCCTTGTCTTGATTTTAAGTTTGTTTATCTTCTTTAGAACTGAAATCGGCTTATCAATTATTGCCACTGGTGATAATCCTGACATGAGTCAAGCCAACGGCATCAATACTAATACGACTAAGATTCTCGGTTACATGTTAGCCAACGGCTGTATCGCTTTAAGTGGGGCTTTATTAGCCCAAAACAACGGCTTCGCTGACTTAAATGCTGGGGTTGGTACGATTGTGATTGGCTTAGCTTCGATTATCATCTCAGAAGTTCTCTTTGCTAGTCAGCCCCTCCTTTTCAGAATGGGCTCAATTGTCTTAGGCGCCATTATTTATCGCTTTATCTTAGCAATTATTTTAGAATTTCCTATTGAAGCAAATGACAACAAACTTTTTTCAGCTTTAATTTTAATTCTTTGTTTATCATTGCCCCTCATTAAGAAAAAGTTCCAAGGTAAAAAACGTCAAGGAGGTCACATTAATGGAAACCATTCTGCAAATTAAAGCACTTCACCAATACTTCGAACGGGGAACTGTTAATGAAAACCACGTCTTAAAAGGACTTAACTTAGAAATTAAACAAGGGGACTTTATTACGATTATCGGTGGCAACGGCGCTGGTAAATCCACCTTACTAAACAGTATCGCTGGCACTTTACCAATTGAAGAAGGCCAAATGTTCCTAGGCAACAAAGACATTACTAAACAGAATGTCGTTAAGCGCTCAAAACAAATTAGTCGGGTGTTCCAAGACCCCCGGATGGGCACTGCCGTCCGTTTAACTGTCGAAGAAAACTTAGCGATTGCCATGAAACGTGGCTCCCGTCGTGGCTTTACTCCTGGCGTTAAGAAAAGTGATCGGCAGTTTTTCCAAGAACAGTTAGCTACCTTAAACTTAGGTCTTGAAGATCGCTTACAAACGGAAATCGGCTTACTTTCTGGTGGCCAACGACAAGCGATTACGTTATTGATGGCAGCAATTGTTAAACCGGATTTACTCTTACTTGACGAACATACCGCCGCCCTTGACCCGAAAACCTCATCTGTCGTGATGGACTTAACAGAAAAAATCATCGCTGAGCAAGGTTTAACCGCCTTTATGGTAACTCATAATATGGCCGATGCCATTACTTACGGCAATCGCCTAATCATGTTACACCAAGGGCAAATCGTCGTTGATTTAGCCCAAACTGAAAAAGAAAACTTAACCGTAGCAGATCTTTTAGAGCTCTTCCACAAAAATAGTGGCAGTGCTGTACAAGACGATGCCTTACTCCTCGGTTAATTTTTTTAAAAAGGTCTGATAGCCAACACCGGCTGTCAGGCTTTTTTATTTCCCTTTCATCAAATAACGAAGGTTAATTATTGACTTGTAACTACTCCTTATTTATAATGATTATAAAGTACTAAATTCACAATCATAGGAGGAATTATTAATGTCATTAATTGGAAAAGAAATCGAAGGGTTTCAAACAGAAGCTTACCATCAAGGAGAATTCATCTCAGTAACAAGTGAGGATTTAAAAGGAAAATGGAGCATTATTTGTTTTTACCCAGCGGATTTTACGTTTGTTTGTCCCACGGAATTAGAAGATTTACAAGAACAATACGCTACGCTCCAAGAGCTAGGTGTGGAAGTTTATTCTTGTTCGACTGATACCCACTTTACTCATAAAGCATGGCACGATACTTCTGATGCTATCGGAACTATTAACTATATTATGTTAGGTGACCCTTCCCATGCTATTTCAAGACAATTTGACGTCTTAGACGAAGCTAGCGGCTTAGCCCAACGTGGAACGTTTATCATTGACCCAGAAGGCATTGTCCAAGCGATGGAAATTAACGCAGATGGCATCGGCCGTGATGCCAGTTCTTTAATTGATAAAATTAGAGCTGCCCAATACGTACGCGCTAATCCCGGAGAAGTTTGCCCTGCTAAATGGAAAGAAACTGGCGAAACGTTAAAACCAAGCTTTGATTTAGTTGGTAAAATTTAAGGAGGTCACTATGTTCGATCAAGATACTAAGACACAATTAGAGCAATATTTAGCCTTATTAGAGTCAGACATTGTTTTTATTGCTAGTCTGGATCAGAGTCCAGACTCTGACAAGCTTCGGGAATTTTTAACGACTGTTGTTCAAATGTCTGACAAATTAACGTTAAAAGAAGCCCCTTTAAGCCGGACTCCTAGTTTTGAAATCAATCAAGGAGAATCACCAAGCGGGATCGCTTTTGCAGGGTTACCGCTGGGACACGAATTTTCTTCTTTTATTTTAGCCTTACTTCAAGTCAGTGGTCGGCTACCGAAAATACCTGATGCCCAAATGACGGTGATTAAAAACATTGCAACAGAATTAGCATTTACGAGTTATGTCAGTTTAACTTGTCACAACTGTCCTGATGTTGTTCAAGCCTTAAATATCATGGCGGTCTTAAATCCGAAGATTTCTCACACTATGGTTGAAGGTAGCATGTTCCAAGCAGAAGTCACTGCTAAACAAATTATGGCCGTTCCGGCTGTTTTATTAAATGGAGAAGAATTCGCCAATGGTCGGATGACGATTGAAGACATTTTAGCGAAAGTCACTGGTCCAGTGAACTCTGCTGAGCTAGCTGAGAAAGAAGTGTTTGATGTCCTTGTTGTTGGTGGCGGACCGGCTGGTAGCAGTGCTGCTATTTACGCCGCTCGTAAAGGCATTCGCACAGGCATGGTCGTTGATACTTTCGGCGGTCAAGTCTTAGATACTTTAGGGATTGAAAATGTCATCGGAACCCCTTATATTGAAGGGCCAACACTGATGCGCCAAGTCGAAGAGCATGTTAATCAATACGGCGTCGACGTGATGAAAGGCCTACGAGGAAAAGACATTCAAAAGAAAGAACACATTGAATTAACTTTAGAAAATGGCGCCGTTTTAGAAACTAAAGCTTTAGTTTTAGCAACTGGCGCTCGTTGGCGGAACATTAATGTCCCTGGTGAGCAAGAATTTAAAAACAAAGGCATTGCTTATTGCCCACATTGTGATGGTCCTTTATTCGCTAATAAAAATATTGCGGTCATCGGTGGTGGGAACTCTGGCGTTGAAGCCGCCATCGATTTAGCGGGCATGGGTCAACACGTCTACGTCTTAGAGTTTTTACCAGAATTAAAAGCCGATCAAGTCTTACAAGATAAATTAGCTTCTTTAAGTAATGTGACAGTTATTACGAATGCTGCGACTAAAGCCATTGAAGGTCAGCAACACGTTGAGTCGTTAGTTTATGAAGATCAACTAACGAAAGAAACCCACAAACTAGCCGTTGAAGGGGTCTTTATTCTGATAGGGCTAATGCCTAACACTGAATGGCTACCGAAAACAATTGATGTCACTAACCGGGGAGAAATTATCATTGATGACCACGGGATGACTAATCTACCAGGGGTTTTTGCTGCTGGTGATTGTACCACAAGTATTTATAAGCAAATTATTATTTCCATGGGTGCAGGTGCAACAGCTGCCTTAGGGGCTTTTGATTACTTAATTAGACAATAATTACAAAAAAACCAAACAGAAAATTCTGGCTGTATAATTTTTGGTGTGGATGAAGAGATTCATTCACACCTATTTTTACGCAAAAAAATAGAAACATATGAACTTTCCAGTTAGAATAAAGTTGCTTACACCAATTCAGGGAGGAAAATTCATATGTTTCATAACGATTATATCCGATTATCACTTAATTTAAAAGACCCCAATATCACATTTGCTGAAAAAGCATGCGTTGAACAAAAAATAAAAGGCGTTACTGCAACCCTTTATTTTGCTACTTTGACTTATACACCCACTCATTGTAAATGTTGTGACCGAGAAAACACTGATTTTCTACTTGTTAAGAATGGCTTTCTAACTTCAAGGGTAAAATGGCTTCATCTGGCCAATCGGCCAGCTTATATCGAGTTAAAGAAACAACGGTTTCTTTGTCGTAAATGTAAAAGAACCTTTGTCGCCCAATCAGAAGAAGTTGCCCCTAGCTGTTTTATAGCTAATAAAGTGAAACAGTCCCTCGCTATTGAATTAGGTGATGCCATTTCGTTAAAGGATTTATCTCGACGACACAACGTTTCTCCAACAACTGCTGAACGTATTTTAACTCAGTTAGGCGCTGCTTTTAAAGTTGACTATACTTATCTACCGCCCAACCTATCTCTAGACGAATTCAAGTCTGTTAAAAATGTTGTCGGAAAAATGAGCTTTATTTACTGTGATTCCGTTACTCATGAAATCATTGATATTCTGCCAGACCGTCGCTTAAACGGTTTAAAAGAGTACTTTTCTCGCTTTAGCTTAGAAGCACGACAACAAGTAAAAACAATCGTTGTTGACATGAATGCCGCTTATTTTACATTGGCTTGCGAGCTCTTCCCTAACGCTGAAGTAATCATTGATCGATTCCATGTGGTTCAATTAATTTCTCGTTCATTGAATCAAACACGCATTCAAATCATGAAACAGTTCTTTGGTTCGAACGCTAGTAAAATGAAAGATTATCGCAAGCTAAAAAACTACTGGCGGTTAATGCTGAAGTGTTCAACTGAGCTTGATTTTCAAACTTACAATTATCAAAGACTCTTTAAAAAAC
>NZ_NGJU01000006.1 GCF_003987495.1 Vagococcus salmoninarum | reverse complement strand
AGGCACGCCGCCAGCGTTCGTCCTGAGCCAGGATCAAACTCTCAATAAAAGTTTTGATAAGACCCGAAGGTCTCGCTCATTTTGTTTGCTAGCGAATTACTTCACTATATCAATTTTTCATAAAAAATTGTAAAATCTTTTGTGTGTTCTTCTACTAAAGAAGAACTATTACACATTTGGTTCGTCTTACTTTGTTCAGTTTTCAAAGGTCTACATATTGGCTGTTCGCCAACTTGAAATGTTGTCTTAGCAACTTTTATATCATAACTCTTAATGTTGAGTTTGTCAACAATTATTTATTATTTTTTAAAAGTTTTTTTGTTTCTCTCAGAGGCGAACCTCTTTGACAACTTCATAAGAATATCATTTAAAGTTGACTAAGTCAACAGTTTTTTGAAATCTTTTTTTAGTTGTTTCTTTTAAACGAGTCACTCTTTTGCAGCGACAACTTTATAAGAATAGCACGACACTCCTAGCTATGTCAACATATTAATTAAATAAATCCGACTTAAATAATAATTTGAATCTTCCTTCTATATTAAGGTGGAAAAACTTGTCTTTCTAAGATTACACGAAACTATTGACTATTGCCGAATTAACTTGCTAGCAAAGATCGCTCCTGCTTAATTCAAACTCAATTAAGCTTTTATTTATTGCCTTTTTTAAGAATTTTTTTATTTGTAACTCAAAAAGCCAATCATTTAACTGATTGGCTTCTTCCATTAACTTTCAATTCCCCGGTAACCAATATCTTCCCGGTAATAGTATTCCTTCAGATCATGTTTTTTTAATTCTTGATAAATATTCCTTTGAGCCGTTTTAAGATCTTCCCCTTTACTAACTAACATCAGCACGCGACCGCCAGCTGCGACTAATTGGCCCTCTTGATTTGCAGTGACTCCTGAATAGTAGACTGAAACGTTGGTGGCTAGCTTAAACTTCGGTATTTTCATCCCCCTGTCGTAAGCTTCTGGATACCCGCCACTCGCTAGCACTACCCCTAGATGGTAATTTTCTTGATCCCAAGTGATTCTCGGTTCTTTTCCAAGGAAAATATCCGTAATATTTTCAGCTAAGTCACTTGTCAGATGTTCTAACAAGACTTGGGTTTCTGGATCCCCCATGCGGGCATTAAATTCAATCACTTGTGGCCCAGTTGCCGTTGCGATTAAACCAGCATACAAGACACCGCTGAAATCACAGTTTTCTGCAGTTAAAGCTACCACTGTTGGTTCAAGAATACTAGTAATTGCCGTGGCCACTGTTTCTTTCGAAACTTGCGGAACTGGTGCATAAGCCCCCATTCCACCAGTGTTTAACCCTTTGTCCCCAGCTAGCGCCCGTTTGTGATCTTGGGCAATTTCTAGAGGATACATTTTCCCACCATGAACAAAGGCTAACAATGAAAACTCTTCTCCAACTAAAAATTCCTCAATGACAACCCTTTGTCCACTGTCGCCAAATTGTTTCGTTACTAACATCGACTCTAAGGCTAACTTGGCTTCTGGCAAGGTTTCAGGAATAATAACCCCTTTTCCGGCAGCCAACCCATCAGCTTTTAAAACTAAAGGAAGTCCCTGGTCTCTGACATATTGCCAGGCTGGTTCAAATTCAGTAAAGACTTGATAATTTGCCGTTGGAATCTGATATTTAGCCATTAAACTTTTAGCGAATTCTTTCGACCCTTCGATTTGGGCAGCTTTTTGACTAGGTCCAAAAACTTGTAAACCCGCCAAAGCAAAGGAATCAACTAGCCCATCGACTAAAGGTTGCTCCGGACCAACAAAAGTCCAACTAATTTCTTGGTCTAAAGCAAAATCAGCCAGTGCTTGATGATTGTCTTCTGAAATATTGACACAGTTAATTTGGTCCAATCCCATTCCTGGATTACCTGGTGCACAATAGACGGTACTAACTAAGGGGCTTGCTAGCAGCTTTTTACTAATGGCATGTTCGCGGCCACCACTGCCAATGACTAATAATTTCATGTTTTCCTCCTTTAGATAAGTTGATTCAGCTAGCTTTTAATGTTTGAAGTGACGACGGCCAGTGAAAATCATGGCGATACCAAGTTCATTCGCTTTATCAATTGATAATTGATCTTTAATACTGCCGCCTGGTTGAATAATCGCACGAATACCGTGCTCAGCTGCTAATTCGACACAATCTGCCATTGGGAAAAAGGCGTCGCTAGACATCACACTTTGACTTAAGTCATAGCCGGCTGTTTCAGCTTGGTCGATAGCAATTTTAACTGAGCCAATTCGATTCATTTGGCCAGCACCGACTCCGAAAGTTTGTTGCTGATTACCAATCACGATAGCGTTACTCTTAACATGTTTCACGACTTGCCAATTAAATTCTAAGGCTTTGATTTCAGCTGAAGTCGGTCGCCCTTCTGTAACAACTTGCCACTCTCCCAACTCTTCACGACGGTTATCCCCTTCTTGTAGTAAGAGGCCCCCCATGACGGAAGTTAATTCTAACTGCTGTGGCTGTTCCTCAGTCTGGGTGAAGTCGAGGGTTAATAAGCGTAAGTTTTTCTTTTGACTAAGTAAGGCTAAAGCCTCAACAGAGAAACTTGGGGCAATGATAATTTCTAAAAATAGCTGGCTCATTTCCGTCGCTGTAGCTAAATCAACTTCCCGATTTAAAGCGACGATGCCACCAAAAATTGAGATTGGATCAGCTTTGTAAGCAAAATTATACGCTGCTAATATAGTTTTACCCGTTCCGACACCACAAGGGTTCATATGTTTAACGGCCACAACAGCCGGTTCGGTAAATTCATTAATGATTCGTAACGCAGCATCAGCATCATGAATATTATTATAAGATAAGGCTTTGCCGTGGAGTTGCGAACTGCGGCTTAAAGCAAAACTAGGACTTAAAGATTCTTCATAAAAAGCGGCTTTTTGATGGCCATTTTCACCGTAGCGTAGCTCTTCTTTTTTATTGTAAGTAACCGTATAAGTTTCTGGGAAGACTTCTTCCACACTTTCTGTCAAATAGTTGGCAATAATCGCATCATAAGCGGCAGTATGGCGGAAGACTTTGGCGGCTAATCGCTGGCGAGTATGATACGTTGTTTCGCCATTGGTTTTAATCTCTGACAAAATTTGTTGGTAATCAGCGGGATCAACAACGACTGTCACAGATTCAAAGTTCTTCGCCCCACTTCGCAACATGCTTGGACCACCAATATCAATTTGT
The DNA here is from genome assembly GCF_003987495.1 of Vagococcus salmoninarum. GTDB lineage: Bacteria > Bacillota > Bacilli > Lactobacillales > Vagococcaceae > Vagococcus_D > Vagococcus_D salmoninarum. Next base: position 132,427 of record NZ_NGJU01000006.1, on the reverse strand, counting down.
TCAATCGCTTCTCCTAGAGAGACATTCTCACGACTGATTGTCTCTTTAAATGGGTATAAATTGACACAGACGTAGTCAATCCAATGAATGTCATGGGCTTTAACGGCTTCAATATGACTAGCTTCTTGGCGTTTCCCAAGTAAGCCACCATGAATTAAAGGATGAAGGGTTTTGACACGACCGTCTAGCATCTCTGGAAAGCCTGTGACTTCTTCAATACTAATCGTCGGCACTCCTAATTCATCTAAATATTTCTTTGTGCCACCTGTTGAGATAATTTCAACTCCAGCTTGAACTAATCCTTTAGCAAAATTCTCAACACCATTTTTATCCGATACGCTTATTAATGCTCGTTTCATCGTAACTTCCTTTCTACTCCTTGTTTTTTAGCTGACTCTGTTCGGCAATAATTTGTGACAAGACTTGAGGGTACAATTGATGCTCCACTTGATGAATCCGCTGAGTTAACGTTTCTAAGCTTTCACCTGGGATGATTGGAACTGATTTTTGAATGATAATCGGCCCAGTATCTATCCCTTCATCGATGTAGTGAATCGTCACACCTGTTTCAGTTTCATCCCCTTGGTAAGCTTCACGAATACTGTGTAAGCCGGGATATTTCGGTAACAGGGAGGGATGAATATTAACAATTTTCAGCGGAAAGGCGGTTAATAAATCCGGCCCAACGACTCGCATGTAGCCCGCTAAAACAATCAGCTCCACTTGATACTTATACAACAGCCTTAAAATTTCTAATTCATAGGCTCGACGACTTTCAAAGCTTTTAGGGCTGAAACTTTCCACAGTCACACCTAATTTCAAGCCTCGTTCAACAACTTCCGCACTTGGCTGATCACAAAAAAGTAAGACGATTTCTCCTGGGACTTGCCTTTGGGCGATTGCCTGAGCAAGGGCAGAAAAATTACTCCCAGTTCCGGAAGCAAACACCGCTAATCGCATAACCTTGCCTCAGTTCCTTGAGAATGTTCTTTGATAATAACCTTTTGTTCCGGATCACTCACAACTTTACCGATGACATAACCAACGTCACCTTGCTCTTTCAGTAAGGCTTGAACTTCTTCGACCTTGTCTGGGGCGACTGCTAACATCATGCCAATCCCCATATTAAAAATTTCATACATTTCATGTGAGGGGATCTTGCCGTGTTTCGCTAAACTAGCAAAAATTGGTAAAGCTGGCCACGTTCCTTCTTCAATGACTGCCCCTAAGCCAGTTGGTAACATCCGCGGCACGTTTTCAACGAAGCCACCACCAGTAATATGGGCGATGCCGTTTATTAACTCGGCTTGTAATAGGGGTTTTAAACTATTAACGTAAATTTTAGTCGGTGTCAGAAGTTCTTCCCCTAAGGTTTTACCAGCTAATTCTGGCAGCAAGCTAGCATAGCTGAAGTCTTGGTCTTTAAAATAGATCTTGCGAACTAAGGAAAAACCATTGGAATGAATGCCACTGGCTGCCAAACCGATTAACACATCTTCTGCTTGAACATTTTCAGCTTTAATTAAGCGATTTTTTTCAACTAACCCGACTGTAAAACCAGCCACGTCGTAATGAGACTCATGGTACATATCTGGCATTTCAGCTGTTTCGCCACCGATCAAGGCTGCTCCCGCTTGGACACAACCTTCAGCAACCCCGGCAACGATTTCTTCAATAATTTCTGGCTCAACTTTACTAGTAGCAATGTAATCTAAGAAAAATAACGGCAAGGCACCTTGGGCAATCACATCATTCACGCACATTGCCACACAATCAATTCCTATGGTGGCGTGTTTCCCTTGCTCAATTGCAATCAACAACTTCGTCCCGACACCATCTGTCCCTGAAACTAAGACTGGCTCGGTCATCAACTGTTGAGATAAATCAAACAAGCCTCCAAAGCCACCGACTTCACTTAAGGTTTCTGGTCGTTGGGTTCTTTTAATATGTTTTTTCATCCGTTCCACACTTTTATAACCGGCTGTTACGTCAACTCCGGCTTTACCGTAAGCATTCATCTGAAGTCCTCCTACTATTGTTTAAGTCCGTTAATTAATTCTTTTTCTTCGGGAATCCCGGTGATTGATTCGATAAATTCAGCTTCATAATCGTATAAAGGGGTTGGGTAGTGACCTGTAAAATAAGACAAACATAACCCGCCATCTGGGTAACCAGGATAAGGTTCCCCGATTCCTTTAACTAAACCTTCAACACTTAAATATTCTAATGAATCTGCCCCAATTAATTGACACATTTCTGCTTGGCTATGATTTGCCGCTAGTAGTTCTTCTCGGGTGCGAATGTCGATCCCGTAATAACAAGGGTACTTCAAGGGCGGCGAGGCCACTCGGACATGAACTTCTTTCGCATTCGCTTCTCGTAACAACTGGACAATCCGTTTAACCGTCGTCCCACGAACGATGGAATCATCAATAATCACCACTCGCTTGCCTTCAACTACCCCTCGAACTGCCGAAAGTTTCATGCGAACCCCTTGTTCCCGTAACTCTTGGGAAGGTTGAATAAAGGTGCGACCAACGTAACGATTTTTAATTAAACCTAATTCGTAAGGCAAGCCCGCTGCTTCGGCATACCCAATCGCTGCTGAAATACTTGAATCTGGCACACCCGTTACAACATCGGCATCAATAAAGGCTTCTTTAGCTAATTCTTTCCCACAACGTTTGCGAGCGGAATGGACATTGATACCAGCAATATCAGAATCCGGTCGGGCAAAGTAAATGTATTCCATACTACAAATCGCTGGCTGAAAAGCTTCAGTGTAAGAACTAATTTCAATCCCTTGGTCGTTAATTACGACTAATTCTCCCGGTTGGACGTTTTGAATAAATTCAGCCCCAACCGTTTCAAAGGCACAAGTTTCTGAAGCAACCACATAAGCATCGTTAATTTTGCCGATCGACAACGGTCGAAAACCATTCGGATCTAAGGCGGCGTAGAGGGCGGTTTCTGTTAATAACAAGTAAGCAAAACCACCATGAACTTGTGTCAAAGCGACTTTCAGATTACTAGTAAAGTCTGCTTGTCCGGCTCTTTTCAACAAATGGGCTAAAGCTTCGGTATCCGACGACGTTTGAAAAATCGCCCCGTCCTTTTCTAGTTCACGACGTAAGCTTTCAGAATTTGTTAAATTGCCATTATGAGCTAAACCAAAAGAATCTGCTTGAAAATGAAACAAAAAAGGTTGGACATTAGCTAAATCTTTATTGCCAGACGTGGCGTAACGGACATGACCAATGGCACCAGTCCCAGTGAGATGCCCTAACTGGTTTTCTGAAAAGACTTCTGCTAACAAACCTAGTCCCCGATGACCTTTCAAGGCTGTGCCATCTGTCGAAACAATCCCAGCCCCTTCTTGCCCACGATGTTGCAAACTATGTAAGCCGTAATACGTTAGTTCCGCAGCTAAGGGATGATTCCAAATACCAAATAACCCACATTCTTCATTTAAGCTTTTGACTTCATTAAGCATGGAATGCCACCTTCCCATAACGCTTTCCAAGTAGTGACTTGACCAGTTAAGACGGTTTCTGTTGTCTTAATTTCCCCTTGACCGGTTGCTGAAACCCGGCCGATTAACTGCGCTGTTCCTTGACTTAAGTCTTCAAAGGCCGCTTGATTACTTGGGGCGACTGTGACGATAAAGCGGGATTGACTTTCAGAAAATAATTGACTGTTCGCTAGTTCTAACTCAACACTAAAGCCTAAGTTTTTTTCAAAACTCGCCTCAGCTAAGGCCACTCCTAAGCCCCCTTCTGCTAAATCATGAGCGCTCTTAATTAAGCCACTGCGGATACCTGTTAAAACTAAGTCTTGATGCGCTTTTTCAGCAACTAAATCTAAGTCTCTTAATTGGCCAAAAATTTCACCGACTAACATTTTTTGAATTTCACTGCCGTGGTAATCATCTTGGGTTTCGCCAATCAGATAAATCAAATCATCTGGGGCTTGAAAGCCTTGAGTCGTGACATGAGCTAAATCACTGACTAAACCAACCATGCCAATCACCGGTGTTGGATAAACGGATTGACCATTCGTTTCATTGTAAAGTGAGACATTACCTGAAATAACTGGCGTTCCTAAAGCTGTACAAGCTGCCGCAATTCCATCGGCTGACGTCCATAACTCCCAAAAGCCTTCTGGTTTATCGGGACTGCCGTAGTTTAAACAATCGGTAATCGCTAAAGGTTGGGCGCCACTACACACAATGTTGCGAGCTGCTTCAGCAACAGCAATCTGGCCACCTATCTCGGGATTTAAATACAAGTAACGGCCATTACAATCCATCGTCATCGCTAAACCTTTATTTAAGCCTTTAATTCTGACGACCGCTGCATCACTACCTGGTTTTACGACTGTATTTGTTTTAACTTGTGAATCGTAAGTCTCATAAAAAGATTTTTTTGAAGCAATCGTCGGTTGTTGTAATAAGCTTTCTAAGACAGCTTTCGGGTCAGTTACCGCTGGTCGGTAAGCTGGCATTTCTGCAAACTTCTGAATCCGCTCTGGCACTGCGTACTCTTTATAGTAGGTTGGGGCTTCTTCAGCTAAGGCATCCACTGGTAAATCAGCAACTAGTTCCCCTTGATGATAGAGTTTGTACTGACTGTCCGTTGTTACGTGACCAATGACGACAGCTTCTAAACCATAACTTTCAAACAAGGCTTGAACTTGAGCTTCTGCCCCTTTCGTGACACATAACAGCATCCGCTCCTGGGATTCTGACAACATCATTTCGTAAGGGGTCATAGCTGTTTCCCGTTGTGGCACCTCATCTAAATTTAAGATCAAGCCACTACCAGCTTTTGAAGCCATCTCTGAACTAGAAGAAACTAAACCAGCGGCTCCCATATCTTGAATGCCAACTAAAATTTCCGCATGGTTGCGAATTAAATCTAAACAGGCATCCATTAATAATTTTTCCATAAAAGGATCGCCGACTTGAACGGCAGAACGTTGGGCTTCTTCCCCTTCACTAAATTCTTCAGAGGCAAATGTGGCACCATGAATGCCATCACGGCCAGTTTTAGCCCCAACATACATAATCGGATTGCCAGCTCCTTTCGCTTGGCCTTTTTGAATGTCTTGGTGGTCAATCAAACCAACACACATGGCGTTAACTAACGGGTTGCCTTCATAACAAGGGTCAAAGGCGACTTCACCACCAACTGTAGGAATCCCAATACAGTTGCCGTAAAAGGAAATTCCGGCAACGACTTCTTTTACTAAGTATTTCGTCCGGGAGTTTGTTAATTCCCCAAAACGCAAAGAATCTAACATGGCAATCGGTTCCGCACCCATGCTGAAAATATCGCGAATGATGCCGCCAACACCAGTAGCTGCTCCTTGAAAAGGTTCAATCGCTGACGGGTGATTGTGACTTTCAGCTTTAAAGACGACTGCTTGTCCGTCACCAATATCAACAATTCCCGCTCCTTCGCCCGGCCCTTGAATGACTTGAGGTCCAGTCGTTGGAAATTTCTTTAAGACGACTTTTGAATTTTTATAAGAACAGTGCTCGCTCCACATCACAGCGAACAGGCCAGTTTCAGTATAATTTGGTAATCGGCCTAAAATATCTTCTGAAATTAGGCGGTACTCTTCATCAGTTAATCCCCACTCAGCATAAATCCGTTGTTCTTTAACTGCTTGAGGTTTAAGTTCTTGTAATTTCATTTGACTGTCACCTTTCCTAAATGATTGATTAAAGATTGAAAGAAGGCCTTGCCGTCAGTGGAACCTAACAAAGCTTCAACCGCCCGTTCCGGGTGAGGCATCATCCCTAAGACATTTCCTCTTTTGTTCACAATTCCAGCAATTTTTTCTACACTTCCATTAGGGTTATTCCCCTCATAAGTAAAAATAATTTGATTGTTGGCTTTAAGTTCGGCTAAAGTCTCCTGATCACAATAATAATTCCCTTCACCGTGGGCAATCGGTAAGGTGATTTCAGCTGCTTGACCATAGGCGTTTGTAAAGATTGTTTGGTTATTAACGACTTTTAAAGGAGCCGACTGGCAAATAAATTGCAAATTTTCATTAGGCTTTAACGCCCCAGGTAAAAGTCCGGCTTCTAACAAAATTTGGAAACCATTGCACGTTCCGAAAACTGGTTTACCAGCTTCGGCAAAGGCGATAATCGCAGGCATAATTGGTGAAAAACGAGCAAGGGCGCCACAACGCAAATAGTCCCCAAAAGAAAAGCCTCCTGGTAGTAACAGTGCGTCATAACCAGTTAAACTTGTTTCATTATGGGAAATAAAATCGATCTCTGCTTCCATGATTGTGCTGACTGCGTAATAAATATCATGGTCACAGTTTGAGCCTGGAAAGGTCACAACAGCAAATTTCACGATTAGTTGACCTCCTTGATGTTAAAGCGGTAAGCTTCCAACACTTCATTAGCAAATAATTTTTGACAAAGTTCTTCCACGACTTCTGCTACGGGACGAGCAGATTTAGCAATGCTTAACTCAAAATATTTACCGATTCTAACATCTGTTACTTCTTCGTATTCTAATTGATGAATGGATTTCTTCACCGCTTCACCTTGGGGATCTAAAATTGATTCTTTATAAGTCACAAACACTTCCACTTCGTACATTTTTTACTAACCTCCATGAGTTTTTTTATTTTTTTACCGTAATGACTTTTTGTAAACGTTGAAAAATTTCTTGATAACCAGTTAATAAATCACCAGTCCCTTTGCGATAGACATCTTTGTCTAAAGATGTTCCTGTTTTCATATCCCAAAGACGGCAAGTGTCAGGAGTAATTTCATCTGCTAGTAGCAACTCTCCCCTTTCAGTCACACCGTACTCGACTTTAAAATCAACTAAAGTTACGCCGATTTTTTGAAACAACTCTTGTAACACTTGATTTAAATGTAATGTTAGTTGATACAGTTCTGAAATTTGGGACTCCGTAGCTAAACCTAAAGCTAAAATATGGCCCTCGTTCATCATTGGGTCATCTAAGAGGTCGTTTTTATAATAAAACTCAATAATCGGCACTGGCAAAAGAGTGCCTTCGACAACGTCAAACTTCTTAACAAAACTACCAGTGGCGACATTTCGCAACACAACTTCTAAAGGCAGCATCTCAACTCCTCGGACTAACTGTTCCCGGGAAGATAGTTGCTGAATAAAATGATTGTCAACTTGTTGCTGATGTAAATAAGTAAAAATCAAACTAGTAATTTCATTGTTCAATTGGCCTTTACCAACGACTTGATCTTTTCTTTGACCATTTAAGGCCGTAGCTTGATCTAAATAAGTCACATGAAGAACATTCTCCTCCGTCGTTCGACAAAGCTCTTTCGCTTTTCCTTGATAAACCAACTCTTTTTTTAACAAAAATCCCATCTCTCCTTTTATACAGGAACACTTTTCAGGAATAACCGAAAAACGTTCGCCTTACTCTTGTTTTCATCTTACCAAGGTTAGTTCGGCATGTCAAAGGAATTCATTAACCTTAACTAGTTTTATTTAATTATAGTTCGTGTTTTACATCTTTATAAACTAAAAAAAAGCAAGTTAAGAAATTATAACAGCCAATTTCTTAACTTTGCTTTCATTTCCAAATCGCGGATTTAGCGATTTCTGTTTGTTTTTCTGCCAGATTTGTCGTTAAAATAGTCACATGACCGACTTTCCGTTGGTCTTTATTTTCCCTTTTACCATACATGTGAACGTGCCAAGTCGGTTGGTTAATTAAGGCTTCTTCTAAGGCAGTCACATGCTGACCTAAAATGTTAACCATCACTGCTGAGCTTAGTAAGTTAACTTCCGGTAAGGGGCGATTACAAATCGCTAAAATATGTAAGTCAAACTGGGAAAAATCACAGGCTTCGATTGAAAAATGGCCTGAATTATGGGGGCGAGGGGCCATTTCGTTAATAACAAGGCGACCATCTTTGCCTAAGAAAAATTCAATTCCAAGAATCCCCTCTAGTTGAATTTTTTCCGCTAAAACCTTTGCTAACTCTTGAATTTCCATAGTTATCTCACTAGATATACTGGCTGGGACGAGACTTTGATGAAGGATATTTTGGACATGCTGGTTTTCAGCCACAGGCAAGAGGGCAATTTCCCCTCTGTGGTTGCGGGCCACCATGATTGATACCTCTTTTTCAAAGGGAAACCAACTTTCTAACAAACATGGACCGACAGCGACTAGTTCCGCAATTTCTCTTTCAGGAAAGCCGCCTTGAATTACTAGCTGACCGTGGCCATCATATCCCCCTTCCAGCGTTTTTAAAACAGCGGGATAGCCAATCTCTGTTAAAGCTGTCTGACATTCTGGAACACTTGAGACTAAACGGTAATCAACTACAGGCAATTTATTTTCAGTTAGAAAAGCTTTTTCTTTTTGGCGATTTTGAGTTATTTCTAATAATTGAATTCCTTGAGGCATTAAGACTTCTTGGGCGACTTGGGCTAAGCCTTGGCTATCAACATTTTCAAATTCATAAGTTAAGACATCACAACGACGGGCCATCTCTGCCAAGCCTTGAGGGTCATCATAATCAGCCAAGATTTGCCAATCAGCAACTTGCCCGCCGGGACAATCGGCTTGAGGATCAAGGACACCGACAAAATAGCCCATCTCTTTAGCTGAAAAAGTTAACATTCGACCTAGTTGACCGCCACCAATAATGCCAATCGTTTGTCCCGGCTTAATCATTTCAAGACAAGTCATGGCTATCCTCCAAGACTTTACCTGCTTTTTCTGCTCGTTTGGCAATTAAAAGCTGACTTAATGTTGGGTCATTGAGAGCTAAAATTTGTAGAGCTAATAAGCCACTATTAGTCCCGCCGGCTTCACCAATTGCCACTGTTGCTACTGGTACCCCAGCTGGCATTTGAACAATTGACAATAAGGAATCAATCCCTTTTAATGTTCGTGATTTAATCGGAACGCCAATGACTGGGATGATTGTTTTGGCCGCTACCATGCCTGGCAAATGAGCAGCTCCCCCAGCGCCGGCAATAATGACTTGAACCCCTCGCTCTAAGGCTTTTTCCGCAAACTCAAACATATAATCTGGCGTTCGATGGGCTGAGACTACTAACTTCTCATATGGTATTCGGTATTCTTCTAAGACTTGACAGGCCAAACTCATTGTCGGCCAATCTGATTGACTCCCCATAATTACTGATACTTTCACTGACATCGCTTCAGCCTCCTTAAATTAATTCTAGTTTAACAAGGTCTGGTCTATGGGTCAAGGGAAAGACGAATAATATAAACATTCTCTCTTAAATCATTCGTAAAAAGGCAAGAAGCCGACTTTCGTCTACTTCTTGCCTTTTACTTTAACCTTTACGACTAATATTGATAAATTCTACTTGGTACTCGCGGATTTTTTTCATAATCCCTTCAGAAGGTTCTTGATCTGAAATAATGAGATCAATTGCCGCATAGTCTGAGGATTTAAAAAGTGAATTTTTGCCGAATTTACTTGAGTCGCAGACTAGAATTGTCTTTCTAACTCTCTACACTACTATGGTCTGCTGACTTCTTATAATCTCCCCGGTTAAGAACCGTATCTTGCACTTACTTCGCTTTGATTTGTTTCACAACCTTGTTTTCAACTAGGCACTTACTACTACCAATTGTGCTAGGACTTTCCCCCATTACATTACCCAGTGCCGGGCGAACAAAAAAAGCCAAAAAAAGACCTAACTCAACACGAGTTAGGTCTTTTGATTATTTATGTAATTAACTATTCTTTACCACTTAATAGGGCATCTTCTGCCGCCATTTTCGCTTCAATATCGCTAATACTATAAACATTTTCACTTGCCACACCGATTTCTTTCGGTTCCATGTTACGGTACTTAGGCATACCAGTACCGGCAGGAATGATTTTACCGATGATAACATTTTCTTTCAAGCCTAATAGTGGATCTTTCTTACCGCGAATCGCAGCATCAGTCAGGACACGAGTTGTTTCCTGGAATGAAGCAGCTGATAAGAAACTATTAGTTTCAAGAGAGGCTTTAGTGATTCCTAGCAAGACTGGACGACCAGTTGCCGGTGTGCCACCAGAGACTAATGTTGCAAAGTTTTGTTCTTTAAATTCTGAAATATCAATTAACGTACCTGGTAAGATATCAGTGTCACCTGGGTCCATAACACGGACTTTACGTAACATTTGACGGACCATTACTTCGATATGTTTGTCGCCGATTTCTACCCCTTGCATCCGGTAAACTTTTTGGACTTCTTTAAGTAAGTAGTTCTCAACAGAAATAACATCGCGAATTTGTAGTAATTGTTTTGGTTCAATTGATCCTTCTGTTAAAGGTTCGCCACGGTTGATCATATCACCTTCAGCAACTTTTAGACGAGAAGTATACGGTACTGCGTATGTTCTTGTATCTGTTTTACCTTTGATTGTCACTTCACGAGTACGTGTCGCAGCATCTTCAGTAATATCAATAATGTCACCTGTAACTTCAGTCACAACTGCTTGACCTTTCGGGTTACGAGCTTCAAAGATTTCTTGGATACGAGGTAAACCTTGAGTAATATCATCTCCGGCAACCCCACCTGTATGGAACGTACGCATCGTTAATTGGGTACCAGGCTCGCCGATTGATTGAGCGGCAATTGTTCCAACTGCTTCCCCAACTTCAACGTCAAGACCAGTCGCCATGTTACGACCATAACAGTGTTTACATACACCGTGTTTCGTATTACATGTAAAGACGGAACGAATCGTTACTTCTTCAACGCCAGCTTCAATCACAGCTTTTGTTAAATCTTCAGTAATCATTTGGTTAATACCAACCATCACTTCCCCAGTTTCTGGGTGCATAATTGATTTACGAGCATAACGACCTAGTAAACGTTCTTCCAATGTTTCAATGACTTCGTTACCTTCTTTAATTGCTTTAACGACTAGACCTTGGTCAGTACCACAGTCTTCTTCGCGGATGATAACATCCTGAGCAACGTCAACTAGTCGACGAGTTAAGTAACCTGAATCGGCAGTTTTCAGAGCGGTATCGGTCATTCCTTTACGAGCTCCATGGGTTGAGATAAACATCTCTAAGACGGTTAACCCTTCACGGAAGTTCGAAATGATCGGTAATTCCATGATACGACCATTCGGTGCGGCCATCAACCCACGCATCCCAGCAAGCTGAGTAAAGTTGGAGATGTTACCACGGGCACCAGAGTCACTCATCATGAAGATTGGGTTTTTGTCGTCTAAGCTTTCCATCAGTTTTAACTGGATGGCATCTTTAACGGCATTCCAAATCCCAATAACACGTTCATAACGTTCGTCATCTGTAATTAGACCACGACGGAATTGTTTTGTGACATTTTCAACTTTAGTATGGGCTTCATCAATTAATTCTTGTTTTTCGTGTAAGACAACGATATCAGCAATCCCTACGGTCATACCGGCAATTGTTGAGTGTTTGTAACCTAAGTCTTTCATTCTATCAAGCATTTTTGATGTTTCAGTAATTTTGAAACGTTTGAAGACTTCAGCAATAATATTACCTAAGTTTTTCTTCTTGAAAGGTCCGATTAGCGGTTGCTCTTTAATATAAGCAGGGATATCCGTGCCATTTTCAACAAAATACTTGTCAGGTGTTTGAACTGCTAAGTTGTAATCAGTTGGTTCGTTTAAGTAAGGGAATTCCGGTGGCATAATTTCGTTAAAGATCGCTTTACCTACAGTTGTAATTAAAGTTCTCTCACGTTGCCACTCAGTAAATGGTTTTTCTGTCATTGCTGACGTTTGTAAACCAATCCGCGTATGTAAATGGACGTAACCATTTCTCCAAGCTAATTCTGCTTCTTGGACATTACGGAAAATCATTCCTTCGCCTTCACGATCATCTTCTTCCATGGTTAAGTAATAGTTACCTAAGACCATATCTTGAGATGGTGTAACAACTGGCTTACTGTCTTTCGGGTTCAAGATGTTTTGGGCAGCAAGCATTAACAAACGAGCTTCTGCTTGAGCTTCTTCATTTAAAGGTACATGGACAGCCATTTGGTCACCATCGAAATCGGCATTATAGGCTTCACAGACTAATGGATGCAGACGGATTGCGCGACCTTCAACTAGAACCGGTTCAAAGGCTTGGATACCAAGTCTGTGTAACGTCGGTGCTCGGTTAAGTAAAACTGGATGTTCTTTAATGACATCTTCTAAAACGTCCCAAACTTCGTCTTCTTGACGTTCGATTTTACGTTTAGCATGTTTGATGTTACTAGCGATTTCACGACCAACTAATTCACGCATCACAAATGGTTTGAATAACTCAATCGCCATTTCTTTTGGTAAACCACATTGGTACATTTTTAAGTTAGGTCCTACGACGATAACCGAACGACCAGAATAGTCAACCCGTTTACCTAGTAAGTTTTGACGGAAACGACCTTGTTTCCCTTTAAGCATATGTGAAAGAGATTTCAATGGACGGTTACCTGGTCCAGTAACTGGACGGCCACGACGACCATTATCGATTAAAGCATCAACCGCTTCTTGCAACATTCTCTTTTCATTTTGAACGATAATATTTGGAGCCATTAAATCTAATAAACGTTTCAAACGGTTATTACGGTTAATTACCCGACGGTAAAGATCATTTAAATCAGATGTGGCAAAACGACCACCTTCTAGTTGAACCATCGGACGTAAATCTGGTGGAATAACTGGAATAACATCCATTACCATCCAGCCAGGTTCGTTACCTGAGCTACGGAAGGCTTCTAAAATATCTAAACGACGAATTGCTCGTGTTCTTTTTTGGCCAGAAGCTGTTTTCAAGTCTTCTTTTAAGCCGATAACTTCATTTTCTAATTCAACATCATCTAATAAACGTTTAACTGCTTCAGCACCCATGCCAGCTTGGAAGCCTTGGCCGTACTGTTCACGTTTTTCGCGATATTCACGTTCTGTTAATAATTGTTTTTTCTCTAATGTTGTGTCACCAGGTTCGATAACGACATAAGAGGCAAAGTAAATGACTTCTTCAAGGGCACGGGGGCTCATATCTAAAATCAGACCCATCCGACTTGGAATCCCTTTAAAGTACCAAATGTGAGAAACTGGTGCCGCTAATTCGATATGAGCCATACGCTCACGACGAACTTTCGAACGAGTGACTTCAACCCCACAACGGTCACAGACAATTCCTTTGTAACGAATTCGTTTGTACTTACCACAGGCACATTCCCAATCCTTAGTCGGACCGAAAATTCGCTCACAGAAAAGTCCTTCACGTTCTGGCTTTAGTGTCCGGTAGTTGATTGTTTCCGGCTTTTTAACTTCGCCATATGACCAGCTTCTGATTTTTTCTGGAGAAGCTAAACCAATTTGCATGCTTTCGAATTTATTTACATCGATCAAAAGGTGTTCCCTCCATTTCATAATTAAAAATACTCTAGAAAAATTAAGTGTCAACAAACTTGATGGAAGCCTGCCTTATTACGAAAATTAGACAGGTCTTCTAACAAAGTTTAGTAAATCTAAGACAACGTTTTAATCTTTTTTCTCAGCATTTTTTGCAGCTTGTTCTTGGGCGTATTTAGTTAATGCGTCAACGGTAATTAAATCGTCTTCGTCATCATCCATGTCACGCAATTCAATTTCTTGATCGTCGATATCTAAGACTTGCATATCTAAACCTAATGATTGTAATTCTTTTACTAACACGCGGAAAGATTCAGGAACTCCTGGTTTCGGAATTGGTTCACCTTTAACGATTGCTTCGTAAGTTTTAACCCGACCAACAACGTCATCTGACTTGTAAGTTAAGATTTCTTGGAGTGTATAGGCCGCTCCATAGGCTTCTAAAGCCCAAACTTCCATCTCTCCGAAACGTTGTCCACCAAATTGAGCTTTACCACCCAATGGTTGTTGTGTTACTAGCGAGTAAGGTCCAGTTGAACGAGCATGTAATTTATCATCAACCATGTGAGCTAGTTTCAGCATGTACATGACACCGACTGATAAACGATTATCAAAAGGCTCACCTGTGCGACCGTCGTAAAGAACTGTTTTAGCATCATTAGCCATTCCAGCTTCACGAACTGTTTCCCAAACATCTTCTTCACTAGCACCATCAAAGACTGGTGTTGCTACGTGAATACCTAATTGACGAGCAGCCATTCCTAGATGTAATTCCAGAACTTGTCCGATATTCATCCGTGATGGTACTCCTAATGGGTTAAGCATGATGTCGACTGGCGTACCATCTGGCATAAATGGCATGTCTTCTTCTGGCATAATGCGAGAAACGACCCCTTTATTACCATGACGTCCGGCCATTTTATCACCTTCGTTGATTTTACGTTTTTGGACGATGTAAACGCGAACTAACATGTTCACACCTGGTGATAATTCATCGCCAGCTTCACGAGTAAAGATTTTTACGTCGTGAACGATTCCGCCGCCACCATGTGGCACACGTAATGATGTATCACGAACTTCACGGGCTTTTTCACCAAAGATAGCGTGTAATAAACGTTCTTCGGCTGATAACTCAGTCACACCTTTAGGAGTAACTTTACCAACTAATAAATCGCCATCGCGAACTTCAGCACCAATGCGGATAATTCCCATTTCATCAAGATCTTTCAGAGCATCTTCACCAACGTTAGGAATTTCACGAGTAATCTCTTCTGGTCCTAATTTAGTATCACGAGCTTCTGATTCATACTCTTCAATATGGATTGATGTATAAACGTCATCTTTAACAAGACGACGACTCATAATAATCGCATCTTCATAGTTGTAACCTTCCCAAGTCATGAAGGCAACAAGGACGTTTTGGCCTAAAGCCATTTCGCCTTCTTCCATTGACGGGCCATCTGCTAAGACGTCACCTTTATCAACTTTTTCACCTAAAGTCACAATTGGGCGTTGGTTATAACACATACCGGCATTTGAACGACGGAATTTTGTAACTGCATACTTATCAAGAGTTCCATTTGAACGACGAACGCGAACTTCGCTAGCATCGACAAATTCAACAACTCCATCTTCGGCAGCAACTAAAGCTGAACCTGAGTCATGAGCGGCTTTATATTCCATCCCAGTTCCCACAAGTGGTGAACGAGGTTGAACTAAAGGCACGGCTTGACGTTGCATGTTCGCTCCCATTAGGGCACGGTTGGAGTCATCGTTTTCCAAGAAAGGAATACAAGCTGTGGCAACAGCAACTACTTGTTTCGGTGACACATCCATGTAATCAACTTTAGCAATATCAACTTCTAAGTTCTCACTTTGAATACGGGCCATTACGACTTCGTTAGCAAAGGTGCCATCTTCATTTAATAATGAGTTAGCTTGAGCGACCATGTAGTGATCTTCCTCGTCAGCTGTTAAATAATCAATTTCAGTTGTTACTTGGCCAGTTTTACGGTCAACACGACGGTAAGGTGTTTCAATAAAGCCGTAGTCGTTAATTTTAGCGTAACTTGACAAGCTGTTAATTAAACCGATATTCGGACCTTCTGGGGTTTCAATCGGACACATTCTACCATAGTGGGAGTAATGTACGTCACGAACTTCATAACCAGCACGGTCACGAGTCAATCCACCGGGCCCTAAGGCTGATAGACGACGTTTATGAGTTAACTCACCTAAGGGGTTCGTTTGGTCCATGAACTGTGACAACTGAGATGATCCGAAGAACTCTTTGATTGAGGCAACTACGGGACGAATATTAATTAATTGTTGTGGTGTTAACGTTTCAGTGTCTTGAATCGACATTCTTTCACGAACCACACGTTCCATCCGGGCTAAACCGATACGGAATTGGTTTTGTAATAACTCACCAACTGAACGAATACGACGGTTACCTAAGTGGTCAATATCATCAACATTGCCAATTTCTTCTTGTAAGTTAAAGAAGTAACTCATTGTCGCAATCACATCAGCTGGAACAACTGTTTTACATTCTGCATCAATTTGCCCGTTACCAATCACGTTAATGACACGTTCAGGATCTTTTGGTGCAATGACTTTGATTGTTTGAATAATCATTGGGTCAGTCACAACGCCATCTTTTGTTGGTTCGTAAGTTTCGTTGTTTAAACCAGCATCTAAATGCTTGCCTAACTCATCCATTACTTCGTGGCTGATGACTGTGCCTTTTTCAAATAAAATTTCGCCAGTTTCTGGATCAACTAATGTTTCTCCAAGCGTTTGATTTAACAAACGTGTTTTCAAGCTTAATTTTTTATTGACTTTGTAACGACCAACAGCTGCTAAGTCATAACGTTTTGGATCGAAGAAGCGAGCATATAGTAAGTTACGTGAACTATCTGCTGTTTTCGGCTCACCTGGACGTAGACGTTCGTAAACATCTTTTAGACCTTCTTCAACTCGTGAGTCTGAGGCATTTTTATGAATGTCTTTTTCTAATGTTAAACGTAAGCTTTCATTATCGCCAAAAATTTCTAAAATTTGGTCGTCTGATCCGAAACCTAAGGCACGGACTAAAACTGATAATGGGATTTTACGAGTACGGTCAATTCTAACGTAAGAAATTTCTTTGGCATCTGTTTCTAACTCTAACCAAGCGCCACGGTTAGGAATAACTGTAGTACCGAAACTCTCACGGCCGTTTTTATCTAATTTACTGTTGTAGTAAACACCAGGGGAACGAACTAATTGAGAAACGATAACCCGTTCTGCTCCGTTGATAATAAATGTTCCCATGTCAGTCATTAGTGGGAAGTCCCCGAAGAAGACTTCTTGGGCTTTAATTTCACCTGTTGTTTTGTTATCTAGGCGTAATGTGACATGAATCGGTGCTGAATAGTTAGCGTCATGTGCACGCGCTTCTTCAACGGTATACTTTGGTTCTTTTAATTCATAGCCAACAAACTCTAAAGATAATTTGTCACTAAAGTCTTTAATCGGTAAAATATCTTCAAACATTTCTCTTAGTCCTGTATCTAAAAACCATTTGTAAGAATTTGTTTGAATCTCGATCAAATCTGGTAACTCTAATACTTCACTGATTCGTGCGAAACTTCTACGTTCGCGATGCTTTCCGTATTTGACTACGTGTCCAGCCAAGCTCTTCACCCCTCTGATTTTTCTTCAAAACACCATCTTTATTACATTCTCGTTACAATTGTTAAATTCAGATAACAAATGTATATCACGAGGCTTTTTAGGCAAAAAAAAACCAAAAATAGAAATTTCTCTTTTATTTGAGCTTCTACTTTTGTTTTCCTATTAAAAAATGCGAAATGGACAATATTTCACCCCACATTTTTGTGATTTCAGATAGCTTTTGCAACTAACTATTATAATAGAGTTTTAATTTTTTGTCAACAGCTGACTTAACTTTTTCTTAGTTCTCCCTCTTATTAGCCTCCTCTTGTAATATAACTCTTCTTATATATACTAAACTTACCTTTCTTTTCCTTCCCTTAAAAAATATTACTATTTTAATAATTTAAATTCTCAGGACTTCCTGATTTTAGTTTACAGATAACGTATAATAAAAACAGAGAACCCTTTCACGTTTTCCCTAAAAATCCTGAACTTTAAAACCAAGCAGTAACTACTACTTTAAGAAAGAAGGAGACGACATCATGGCATACAACTATTGGAATGACTACGAAGTCTATCACGCAGTTCTTGAAACTGATAATGGTGACATTAGCCGGCTATTTTCGATCGATAGCCACTACTCTCGGGAAGACATTCATGAGCAGATCCTTGAGCACTTTCCCCGGATTTCTGGGATTAAATCATTAGATAGCTGGGGCACCGCCTTCGGACTAAAAGAAAGGGACACGTCTGATGAATTAGCCTTAGTAGAAGCCTTAGAAAAAAAATTCGCTTTAATGGTAGCCTCTACTAGCCAGCAAAAGGCCGACCACTTCCGGGATTTCATGAGCCAATTAGAGTTGCATTACTCTAGTACCCTTTTTAATCAACACGCAGACTCTGACCGTTTGCCTGAACGGCTTCTCTATAACAAAATCAAAGCCGCTCGAGACCAAGCTTTAATTAATGAATACTTAGCAAACCAACTAAATTCCGCGGGCCTTGTCCCTTAAAGAAAAGAAAGCGGTTATCAATTGCCGTCTTTTTGAATTTATGGTAAGATAGAAGTGGGATATCTGTAATGTTCGAATCGTTCCAATCTGTGTTGACCGAACATTTTTAGTATTACTTCGGGATTCAACGAGTTCAAAAAGAAAGCAAGCCTTATCACTTGGTAGTTTGACGTTTGGACAGCGAACCCCACCTGCTTACTGCGGGATCAATACTCCGGAATGATCAACGGCATCAACGGATACTGCCCATTATTTTTAATTTAACTAAAGCAATTTGCGCAGGCAAATTGCTTTTTATTCTATTAAGGAGTCACTTATGATTAAACTACTATTACCGCTGACAGCCTTAATTTTAACGCTTATCGGCTATTATTTTGCAAAACACCGAGTTAACTTAAGTCATGTCTTAGGGGAAGAAGAAAACCAACTCAGTATTCAGCAACTCTTCCTAGCATTAAGCAAGACTTATTACGGACTAGCCTTACTTGGCCTGGTTTTATTTTTCTTTCCGACAAAAACTATCGCCTTAGGCTATATTTCAGTAATCATGATTGCTTCGGCAGTCTTCAGCCTTAAACTATCAAAAAAGATCTCTTAACTTAAACTAGACAAAAGGAGTTGCTCACTATGATCCAACAATACCAAAACATCCTTGTCGCCGTCGACGGCTCTGATGAATCGGAAAAAGCCTTTAAAAAAGCGGTCAACGTCGCTAAAAGAAACGACGCTAACCTCGTCTTAGCTCATATTATCGACACCCGAGCCTTTCAATCGATTTCTTCCTTTGACGATGAATTAGCTAACCAAGCGACTACTATGGCGAAACAGACTTTAGCTGAATTGACAACCTTCGCTAAAAATCTCGGAGTTGAAAAAATCACCCAAGTCGTGAAATACGGGGCCCCAAAAACTATTTTAGCCAAAGACTTGCCTAGTGAGTATCAGATTGATTTAATTATGGTCGGCGCCACTGGCTTAAATGCGGTAGAACGCCTCTTGATCGGTTCTGTCTCAGAGTACATTATTCGCCACGCTCACTGTGACGTTTTAGTAGTGAGAACTGATTTAACTAGCCCTAACTAAAAACAAAAAAGACTTTCGCCAAATTGGCGGAAGTCTTTTTTTGATTAGTTGTTTATTTTAACGCTTCAACGTCACGAGCAATCATAACTTCTTCGTCAGTTGGAATTAATAAGACTTTAACTGCTGAATCATCTGTTGAGATCACACGTTGGTCACCACGAACATTGTTTTTCTCGTCGTCGATTTCACAACCAAACCAAGTCATACCATTGATGATTGATTTACGCATGTTCATGTCGTTTTCACCAATACCAGCTGTGAAGACAATCGCATCGACGCCGTTCATCACTGTTACATAGCTACCGATGTATTTGCGGACACGGTCAGCAAAGATTCTTAGAGCTAATTGAGCTTCTGGTTTTTCTGAGTTTTCTAAATCACGCATGTCACTTGAAACGCCTGAAAGGCCAGTTAAACCAGATTTTTGGTTTAAGATATCAATCATGTCTTTAATATCTGTTAACCCTAATTTATTCATTAAGTATGGTAATAATGAGGGATCAATATCTCCTGAACGAGTTCCCATTGTAACACCTGCTAATGGCGTGAAGCCCATTGACGTGTCAACTGATTTACCACCATCAACAGCGGTAATTGAAGCACCGTTACCTAAGTGACATGTGATGATTTTTAATTCTTCAATTGGTTTACCAAGCATTTCAGCCGCTTTTTCAGAAACATAACGGTGGCTTGTGCCGTGAGCGCCGTATTTACGGGCTTGGAATTCTGTGTAATATTCCATTGGAATGCTGTATAAGTAATTTTCTTCAGGCATTGTTGTATGGAATGATGTATCAAAAACTGCTACGTTTGTTGTTTTTGGTAATAATTTTTGGAAGACACGAATAACTTTCGCTTCAGCTGGATTGTGTAATGGTGCAAATTCAGCTAATTCTTCGATTTGAACTAAAGCTTCTTCTGTCACTAATGCTGATTCTTTAAAGATTTCGCCACCAGCAACGACACGGTGACCAGCCCCAGTAATTTCATCAAATGATCCAAGAATTTTTAATTCGATTAATTTTTCTAATAACATGTTGATTGCAAATTCGTGGTTATCGATATCTAAAACAACGTTATACTTTTCGCCTTCAGCGTATTTAATTGTAAAAACTGAATCTTTTAAGCCAATTCTTTCAACGATTCCTGAAGCGATAACTGTTTCTGCTGGCATTTCGAATAATTGCCATTTTAAGCTTGAACTACCTGCATTAATTGCGATTGTTTTTGTCATGATGTAAAAAAGCTCCTTTTATGTTTAATTTAAATTTTTTAATTTCCACTGACTAAATTCTTTAAAGAATTGTTGCAATTGTTGAACCTCTTTTAAAGATGGTAACTCTGTAAGCAAAACTTCTTTCGCTTGGTGACTTTTTCCTCCATGGTTCTGCACAATAATAATTGATTTTTGCGAATGTTTCGCTCTAAACAAACTTACTGGCAATTGGAGAATTCCTTGTAGATACACTTTTTCTTGTAACCATTTTTTCAACTCAGGAGCTTGTTCTGTCTCTAAAAAATCACTTGGCACTAAGAAAATACCGAAGCCACCTTCTTTAACGTAAACCATACTTTGTTCCATCAACAAATGATGCGCATAAGTATGTTCCCCTGTTTTCCCTGTGACAAACTTACTTGCTTGTTCGTCATTTGGGTAGAAACCAATCGGCAAATCAGAAATCGTGATATCAACTGGATCTAATAATAAATGTTGCAGGCTGTCTTGATGAAACAGTTGGATCGGCGCTCCCGTCCATTGTGCATTGACGGCTGCGACTGTTAATAATGAATCATCAACATCAACCCCAAAGCCTGTTCCTTGAATATTAGCCTTTTGTAAACTGAGCATTACTGTTAACAACAAATTCCCCATCCCAACAGTTAAATCACTTATGGAGAGTGTTTGTTGTTCTTTGTCACGTAGTTCTTCAACTAAGTAGGTGAAAAGAAAGCCTAGTGCATCTGGTGTTAATTGATGATTAGGTTGTAGCCCTTCTGCCAAAGTTCCTTGCAATAGTAGTAGTTGGCTGACATTGCGAATTTCATCAGCTGTTAACTCTAACTTTTGAAAGGCTTGATAATTAGCTTCAATCGACGCTTTCGTGTCTAGTTTTGGCTCCCCATCAATCACTCTGACTTGATAGTTATCGATCATGTTTTCACCATTTTCAATGTAACTATCAATAAAGGAACTATCTAGAGACGTTTGCAATAAATCAAGCGCTTCTTTTAATAGTTGAAAACCCGTTTCAATTTTATTTTGAGGCATTCTGTCACCTCTTTCTTTAATTTAGTCTAACAATTTGCGTACCTATTTCATTCTATCTAAAAAAGCTCACAGATTCAAGGTATTTAACCTATTTAGTAAACAATACTTTTATCAATGATAGCGAATACCCCAGTCTAATACTATTACACACCAAAAACACACCTTCTCCTGATACATCACTCTTAAGCAATTTTTTATCTTAGTAAATAAAACAGTAACTATGATCTGTTTCAATTTCTGCTAATTATTCGTTTTCTTTGTGATTTACTAAACTAACTATTGCTGATTTTGCTGATTTTTTTAAACAAAAGACTCCAAATTAGGAAGGTAATTTCCTAATTTAGAGCCTTTGCTAAATGTATCTACCATACCTTACTTCAATTTTCCGTTGAATCCGATCAATAATAATGCACAAGCTCCAATAAATTAAGGCCACTAATACATACAATGACATGTAATCAAATTCACGACCACCAACAATTTTAGCTTTTTGAAAAATTTCTGGAACAGTAATCATCGCCGCCAAGGCTGTCCCTTTGACTAGATCCATGGCAATGTTTCCTAAAGCCGGAATCGCCAAACGAAAAGCTTGCGGTAAAATTATTAAGGTCACCAACTTATAGAAAGGCCAACCTAAGGCACGAGCAGCATCCCACTGACCTTGATCGACGCCACTAATGGCTCCCCGATAAACTTCCGCTGAAAAAGCACTACAAGTTAATGTAAAACAAATAATTACTGCTGTTAACGCACTTAATTGATAAGGTAAGCCGAAATACAAAATAAATAATAAAACTAAGGCGGGAACCCCTCGTAAAAATGATAAGTAGAACGTTAAAAACCATTTTAACGGTTTGAAGGTCAGTAAGTCTAAAAAGGCTAAGAAAACACCGAGTAAATTACCAGTAATAAAAGTTGTAATTGCAATCCCTAAGGTATAAGGTAAGCCTTCTAAGACGTACGGTAACGCTTCTACCATTAAAGATAAACTGATTTGTGGCACATATACTTGGCTAAACATTTTTAGTCCACCGTCACAGTCCGGTCAACTTTAACATCTGGCTCAACAGAGACATCTGTTCCGAAAAAGCTTTCTGCTAACGTCTTGATTGCCCCATCAGCTTTCATCTCTTCTAAGACGGTGTCAATTTTCTCTCTTAAAGCAACATCGTTAATGTTGTATAACAACCCTGAAGTCGAAGCATTAAAGTAAACATCTTCTAAAATTTTAACCGGGATATCTGGCAAGGCGCCAATCGACATCTTTTGTAAATAGTAGTCATTGATAATCACATCTGTGCGGCCGTTAGCAACATCCGTTAAATATTGATCATTTGTGGCATTATCGTAGCTGACTAACTCCGCCCCAAACTGTTCAGCCATCTTCATATAACCAGTTGTTCCTTCTCCTGCAGCTTTCTTGCCTTTTAAATCTTCTAAGGAAGCAATTCCAGAATCATCTTTTTCACGAACAATCATACTATCAAAAGAATGTTTTAAGGGAATCGACAAGGCAAAGTTTTTCTCACGGGCTTTTGACAAGCTTAAATCATTAGCAATTAAATCCGTCGTGCCATTTTTTAAAGATGCGATTGTGCCGTCGACATTAAATTCTTTAAACTCTAATTTTAAGTCTAATCGCTTCGCAACTTCTTTAACGACTTCTACCGAGTAACCTGTCAATTCGTTTTGGTCATTGTAATATGAGGCTGGAAACAAGGTCCCTGAAGTCGCTACAGTTAACGTCTGACTTTCAGCGACTTTCTCCCAACTTAGATCTTCTGATTCTTGACTTTTTTCCTTACCACACCCCACAACTAAAACACTTACTACCGCTAAACCGACTAACCAACTCATTCTTTTTTTCATCTTTCCTAACCCTGCTCTCTATAATATTTTGGTAATTTAAACTGTTGTTTTTCTTCAAATTCCTTGCCAATCTTAAACAATAAGTCTTCCCGACCTTTAGAGGCCATAAATTGAATCCCGATTGGCAAACCATTTGGGGCCACATAAGTCGGTAAACTTATGGCTGGTTGTCCCGTCAAATTAGCTAATTGGGTATAGGGGGTAATGGCTAAACTTTTTTCAAACATGTCGTAGACTAGTTTTTTCAACTCTGACTTACTTAAACTTTCACTAATCTCTAATTCTTGGCGAATCTCATCACTTTGTAAATCAGTGCTGATCTTAGGGGCTGTATCTGTGGCAGTTGGTGATAAAAAGAGTTCGTAATCTTCAAACAGTGTTTCCATCACAAAAGCCGCTTGGTCCCATTTAGCTAAAGAGTGGACATACTCCCCAGCGGAAAGTTTTTTGCCATAATTATAAATCGCCCAAGTCATCGGCTCCATGTCACTTTTGACTAAGGAACGGCCTAGGCTAGCTTCAATCCCATCCATCATTGCGACTGTCTCAGCACCATTCATTTCGTAGTAACTAGTAATCAACTCTAACCCATCAACAGGGTAAGGAATTTCCGTCACTTGATGACCTTGGGCAATCAAAAAGTCGATAGCCTCACGGTAAGCAGTTTGAGCCTCTATAGAAACCGGATTATTTACTGGTGAAGCTAAACAGGCAGCAATTCGTAGTTTTTCAGGCATCGGCTGTGAATGCTCCTGGCTGACATTTTGGTAAGGGGCTGCCTTGTGATTACTCCTTAAACTATTAAATAAACTTTCCGTATCCCGCATTGAAATCGTTAAACCGAAGTTAATCGAGGCACCTTGCCAGCCTCGCCAACCATCTGGCCCAGTCGGCATACTGCCACGACTTGGTTTTAAACCAATCACTCCAGAAAAACTAGCAGGAATTCGAATCGAGCCACCACCGTCACTGGCAGCGACAATTGGATACATGCCACTAGCTAAGGCGGAAACTGCACCACCACTAGAACCCCCTGCATGATAGTCCGGATTCCAAACATTTTTAGTCACGCCGTACAGTTTCGGGTCCGTGATATTTTTAAAGCCAAATTCTGGGGCATTAGTTTGACCAAAAGGAATGAAACCAGCCTTTTCTAACTGTAAGACAAAATTATCCGTCTTTTCGGCTAAATGATTAGCAAACAATGGCGAGGCTGAACTAGCGATTAGCCCGGCTTTCCCTTGCCCTAACATCTTTAAGGGAATCGGTACCCCACTAAACGGACCGATTTCTTGGTTTCCCCCACTAGCTAATTGCTCTTGGGCCTTCTCTAAGTCACTTGCGACTACTGCATTTAAATCTGGATTAGCAGCAATCACGCGCTGATTAATTTCTAATAATAGTTCTTGGCTCGTTATGACTCCTAGGCGAATTTGCTCTGCCCAATAAGTGCCATCTTTAAGCATTTACTTCCCCTCCTTATTCTTTAACAAAAAGAGTATAGCACTCTAGCTTTGGAAGCACTATTAAGTCACCTTATTTTAGTAATTTAGCTTTATTGTAGAACTCTCCTCTCTTGAAAAAACCGCTATATCAACCTTTCTTAAGGTTCTTTTAAAAACAATATTGTTTAAAAACAAAAAAAGGCCTGACTTTAGTCACACCTTCTGCCCTGTAATAGTTTTCCTTTATTCTGATAAGCGACGAGTTTTTATTGTAACTACACTTGTTATTCATTTACGTATTTATGTACAGATGCTAAAGAAACATCGCATATTATCGCAATTTCTCGATAACTCCAGTTTTGTTTTCGTGATAATGATTGAATTTTTTTTATGATTTCTTCGTTAATTCTAGGCCTGCCATGTTTTATGCCTTTCTTCTTTGCATCATTAATTCCATGAATTGTTCGTTGACTCATAATCTTTTTTTCGCTTTGAGCGTACTCAAATAATAACTCGTTATAAACTGCATTTGGTAACTGATTTGTTAATCCTTGCTCTAAAAAAAAAATGTCTTTCCTTTGTTTTTTTAACACTTCTAAAGCTGGTATCATCTGAACCAACTGCAGACCAACGTCTTCGAGTGTCTTAATAACTAATTGATGTTCTTTATTTTCTAATACGAACGCTAAAAATGTTTGAGAGGTTTGATTTCTTATTTTGACATAACATACTCTATCACAGCTTTCTTTCAGTTTGGCAATATGCTCTTCAAAAACAGTAAAGCCTATTTTCATTTTTTTACCTCCATACTATTTTTGTTGGTAAAGCTTGATTGTTATAAATAATACAATTGTACCTGCTACTAAACTAAGGACGATTGCAATGACTGTGCCTAATTTAATAGTTAAGCTTTGATTAACTGTTTGGTTCTTAATGCCTACTTTATTTTCTGTTTTCTTTATTTCAAACTCTTCAATCCATCGCCATTCTTTTTTTCCGATTTTAGCAGTCGTTTCCGTCAAGTACTTACCTGGCTCCAACTGATCCAAATCAATTGGGTATGCCATAACTGACATCGGGGCCATTTTAACATTCTCTAAGGCTGTTTCAACTAGAACCGCCTTCTTTCCTTTACGAGTCACGGCAGCCGCAAGGTTCATTTCACTAATAATTTCTGGGCTATTGTTAGTGATCATGACGTTCACTTGCCCTCCATCATTTGTTAAAACAAAGAGACTTTCACTTGAGCTCAAATCAATCTTGCTTTTTGCCTTTTCTTCTCGTAAAGACACTGAAAAAACATAGGCGTATTTATTTTGAATCGATAACGCATTTTTACCTTCATGTTTAGCCATCTTTTTTTCTAATTGAATTCCACCTAAAAGGACTCCTTTAAAGGGTTTAGTCGGAACAGTTAATTTAAATGCTACTCTTTTAGTTTCTCCTTTTTTAAGAGTTACTTCTTCAGGGCCATTTAAAATATCACTTAAAGAATGTTCCCGCTCACTATGTCCCTTCAAACTACTAGGCCCATATTCGATAATCCCGGTTTCTGCGGTCGTTGCATCATTGATATTAATTTTGACTGTCATTTCTTCGGCACTTTCATTACTTATTTCAGTTATTAAAGTTTGTTCTGTGCCCGGTTCTACTAACAAATCAAAATACCCTCCTTCAGCAATTTGATTTTTAGGAGCATGATTGTAATAAGAAAAGCCTACACCTTCATTTTCCTCTCCTAAGACTTTCTGTGGACAACTAACTCCAATCCATAAAAGACTGATTATTAAAGTCATTCTGACTATATTTTTTTTGAAATACTTATTTTTCATTACCTTTGACCTACCTTTTCATTCGTCGCTTTCACATTAATTAAACGGAAAAATTTTACTTTCAACTTTACCAATAATTTGATTACTTCCTACAAAACCATAATCACGACTATCTGCGGAACTTTGTCTGTTATCCCCCATAACGAAGTAACTATCAGCTGGTACTTTGTGCTGTCCGCTTAAACTAGCTAGAGAAAAGTCCGGTGTTAAAATCCCTCCAACGAGCTGATTCTTTTTATCATTCAAATAACGCTCAGGTTTACCTTCTTGGTTAATAAACAATTCATCATTTTTATAAAATAGTTCATCTCCTGGCATGCCAATAATGCGTCTGATGGATTTTTCTGTTTTTTTATTCGGTGGCGTTAAATAAACAATATCGAATCGTTTAACCTGGACATCCTTATTTACTGTAAAAACATCCCCATCTTCAATCAGCGGTAACATTGAATAACCACTCATCTTGCCAAATGACGTTGTCAGCAAGATTGAAACAGTTACTATCACCACTAACACACTGAATGACAGCAGCCATAGTTGCAAATTTTTCAGATGTTTGTCAATCGGCGTTAACTTTAAGTTTTTTTGTTTTTTTTGATAACTAGCTGCCCTTGAGCGTTTCTTTCGCTTCCTTTTCTTTTGCCCTTCGACAGTCATTATTTAGTCCTCTCCCTTTATTTTTTCTCCCTTAAAGACGCTTCATCAATAGTATAAAAATCTAATAGTTTCTTTTGTGTCTCTAGTATGCCTTTAATATCTTCAAGATAAGCTGTTTGAGTACTTGGTTTTTCAACCAATTCTTGATAACTTTGAGATGATAGATTAATCCCAAATTGACCAACTTTGGCGTAATATCTATTTAACAACTGTTGACCTTCTCGTGACCCACGATCATTTCCTTTTTTTGCTGAGAAGCTTGCAATTCTGATCGCTATCGTATGAATATTATTTTTTACTTGCTCTGAATCAGCCTCTTCTTTAGTCGCTAACGCTAACTGTTCTTCAATTTGATCTAGCAAATAATAACCACTAACAATATTATCTGTATCAACTTTAGTTAAATTAGTCATCTGATAATAATAGATATAGCCACCTACTGAACTGACTAAAATCATTGACAGTAAACAAATGATTATCGTTCTTTTAAAATTATCCACAGAATCTTTATTTTTTTTAATTTGTCTGCGCCATGCGCCCTTAGCTTTACGAGTTTGCGGCTTGCTTGCTTTTATTTTAGTTAATTTTTTTTTCGTGCGAACGAGGCCGATAATTCCTACAATTGTCATAATAAGGGACACAATTGCGCCAGCTACCGAGGTTAAAATAACCCATTCTATTAGTGTCATTTTTAACACCTTTCTTTTCTAGCCATTAGTTATTTTTTTTTGCGTTTCCGACTCTTTTTTTTCTTCTTACTAAGTCTTCGGATAACGTAAATACCCGTTATTACGAACACGACACTAACAACAATTATCACTATTAGTTGCCAATCTAATCCACGTTCTTGAACTAAATTAACGTCTTTTTGATTAAATAAATCAGCTTGCTCTTTAGTAATCGTAAAATCTTGCTCCCATTGCCATTCTTTTTCATGAGCACTTGCTAAGACATGCGCAGTATACTTGCCAGACACCATTTTTTCGCCACCAAAACTAATCGGGTAGGACATCAGTGTATTCGGAGCCATCTCCATACTGTTCTTTTTACTTTCATAAAGTACTTCTGTTTGACCTGCTTTTGTAATCTCAACATCTAACATTAACCCTTTAACTTTCATCGCTTGGGTGTTAGCCACATCTAGGTAAATTGCATTTCTAAAATTAGCTTGTTCTGGATAAACCTTCTGCAATTCTAAGGCTGGTTTTAGTTTTGTTTCTTCTGTTTGTAAGGTAATCCCAAATAAATACGCTACTTTATTAACAATCATCGTTTCTGATGTCGCAACGTCACCACTTTCTTTTTCAATCATCTGGATACCGCCTGTCACGATTCCTTTATACCCCACTTTTGGCATCTTGATTTTTAACTCTAGATCTTGGCTATTATTTTTAGGAATTTTTAGTTCGCTAGGTATTTCGACGAGATCAGGTAAGTCATAAGCCATGCTAGCATCGGCCTTAAAACGATTTGGTCCATATTCTAAACCGCCATTCCCATTAGTTCTCGCACCATTCAGTGATAGTAAGATAGTGATATCTTGATTGCTTGTATTTTTAATTGTAACGTTCACCGTCTGCTCTTGACCTGACTTCATCATTAGATTTAAAGCTCCTGGTCCACCAATCTGATTGCTTGGGTGGTTTATTTTATAAGAAAAACCAACTTGTTTCATCAGTTCTGATGTCTCATCTGCAAAACCTTTGATTGAAAATAAACAGCTAATCAAGACTAAAAAAAACAGTTTACTTCCGTATCTATATATATCTTTCATACTTTTCTCCTTTTCATTAAAATAAAAGCGCTAAAAGAAGCTCTTTTAGCGCAATCATTAGTCATTAATAATTAATAGTCAGCCTATTATTCTGTTAATTCAGCAATTGTCCAAGTAATTTCTGCCACATATGCTGAAGTAATATCTAACGGTGTATTAGCAGGAACATTTAATTTTACTGCTTCTGCCATTGTTGCAGGTGTCACACCAGATCCATCTTCGACTACTTTGCCGTCAGCATCTAATGAAGGACGTCCGTATTCGATTGAGTACGCTCCCCAACCTTTACCAGCATCAGCTGTTGCCATTACTGTTGAACCACTTGTCGCTGATAATGTTGCTGTTGGAACTGCTGTTGGGAAATTTACTGCTTTTTGAGTTGAACTTACGTAAGGTAATGTGTAAGTTAATTCTGCTCCATCTAAGGCAACTGTGCCGTTTGAAAATGCTTTTGTTACTTCTGCCGATAATTTCCAGCCTTTTGGTGTACCATCAGCTCGTTGGTCAGTTACGTTAATAAAGTTACCACGATCTACCTTAACGCCTTCAGAACCGTCACTATTTACAGTTGTTGCAACAGTTGGAGTGGCATAATACTCGCCTGCTGAAGTTGTAATTTTAGTTTCGCCAAATTTTAAATTAGATAAGAAATCAACACGTAACGTGCCTTTTTTATCATTGTTATTACTACCATTATCTTCATCAACTTCGACTTTTTTATCTGGATTTTCTGGATCAGTTACGTTACCCGTTCCTTTATCATCACTCTCGTCGTTTTCTGTATACTGGATTGTCGCCTTACCAGGAATTGATAAAGCTTCCTCTGCTGCAAAAGCCGCTGGAGCTGTTACCCCTAATACTAACGCACTTAATAGTACTGCTGATGTAAATTTTTGTAATTTCATAATGAAATTCCTCCTATAGTTTTTTTGTCAATTTAGTCAATAACTAAATCAACATAATTTTTTTCCGGCCCTTTTAACGTTATTCCCGGCTCGAACAAGTTTTCACTACTTTTAATTCAACTCTGCAATTGTCCATGTCAACATTGTTGTATACTTAACTGGGTCTTTTAAGGTTTTCCCTGGTACAAATAGCGAAATCGCCTGATTTTTATACATTGGTTTATTGCCAACCCTTGCATCTGTGACTGGCTTACCTTCTGGATTTTTAACTTGCGATAACGTATTTTCAATCCCTTCGACGGAACCTGATGAGCCAAACTCAATGGTCCACGTTCCCATTCCTTGGCCTTTATCGGCAATGGCTATAGGATAGGTCGCACCAATTTCCTCAATTTTAATCGCATCTTTGACAATCGTTGGTTTGTATTGTTGACTGAAGCTCGAATTTGCCCATTGTTTATCAAAAGATAGAATTGAGCCCTTTAATTCTTTATTTTTAGTCTTATCATTTGTAAACTGATGCTCTTGCCGAACTGATAATTGCCAACCTGCTAGCGTTCCACGGGTATCTGTCACTTGAATATAATTCGCTCGAGCTGGAGTCTCACTTTTAAATAACTGGGCGTCAGCATAATATAATTGATCCTCAGTTGAAATCACTTGCGCTCCAAAACTCATTTTCGGCACAAAATCTAATCTCAAAGGGCCTTCAGTTTTAACGATGCTTCCCCCAGGCACAACGATGTTTCCTGGCTTTTCTGGGTCAATAGGTTTCGTTTGCCAGTCTCCTTGCTCATACTTAATACTTCCACGGCTATTTATTTGTTGAGCTTCTTCGGCCCCTTGAACTTCATTAGCTAGACCGATTAACAGTAGACACGTTGTGCTGAGACATAATTTTTTGTTTATTTTAAACATCTTGTTTATGCCTCCTTCTCAGAATTATAGCTACACCTACTAAGATAACTCCACCAATAATCACCGTTTTTTTTATTCCCTGCTCACTTGTTTGTGGCAATTTAAGTATAGGCTTTGGCGATGGCTTCCCCTTTTTTTTAAAAGGCTGCTTAGGTTGACTCTCTTCGTAGAATTCAACTTCACCAATATTCCCTGCTTCTCCAACTTCGCTAGCACTAACATTCATTAACGGCAGTAAGACTGCGACAATAACTAACCCTTTTAGTAATATTTGCTTAATTTTTATATTTGGCATCGTGACTTCTCCCTTCGTAACACGTTTTTATTTATTCGATTGTGTCTCGAAGCGTCCATCTGATAATCCCTTCGTAACTACCAGTAGTTTTTGGTACTCTGTCAGATTCGATTTTTAATTTTAGTCCTTCAGATACGTCGTTTTTTCTCCAACTGTTTGAAATATTAAAGATCGTTTCGTCAGAACTACTGTCATTAAAATAAATCCTTTGAACACTACCATTTAAAGTCAGTTCTTTTTGGTTCACGATGTATTTTAAAGCCCCAATTTGAACATCGTCACCATTAGTCATTTCCTTCTCAACTTGAGCTGTCACATCCCACTTAGATTTAGACTTACGATTATCTTCTACAACTAACGGTGTTAACATGTTCGTTTCGTCGACACCAATCTTTTTTTGAAAGTCAGTAATTGAGACTTTCCCAAAATCAATCCCTGTTGGTGCTGAAGTTAAGCGAATCGTTCCTGCAAATTGATAAGCAACAACTGTTCCTTCTGCCAATATTTCAATCTCAGTTTCTTTCTCTGGCCTTTGGATTAATCGATATTTTTTATCTTCTAATAATTTGATTGTATTTTTGATTTCTTGATCAAGAGACAAATCAACCAGAGAGCCTATATCGATATCTTTAGTGATTTTTGGTGCAATTTCACTTTTCTCTTCATCTAAAAATTGAATAGTTAGTTTAGCTGTACTAGGAATGATCTTAAAATTGATTTCTCTCGTTAATAGCACATTATCTTGTGCGTAACTAAACGTAACTGTATGCTCACCTACGTCCACGAGACTCGTGAGTTCATCTGGTTGCGGCAATGTGCCTTGCTCAATTTTAATTGCCGAGGTTTCTATCTCTGCACCGCTATCAATCAGCCAACCTTGTAATTCTGCATGCTTTTGGATGTAGTTAATTAACTCTGCATTAGTTTTAGGATAGTCGATTGTTTTAACAACGATATCTTTTCCTCTTAACGCGTACTCTTTCTCTTTACTAATTTTAGTGAATTCATCTTTAATAAAGATTGGTACTTTGACAATTAACTGATTTTTCCCTTCGTCAGTAACTGCTACTTCAAACTGGGGCAACACTGGGCCAACTACGGTTAAATCTGGTAATTCTGCTGTGTGATAATCGATCGTTAATTTAGGCTGACTCGTTTCAAAAGATTTATCCCACACCTTCGTAACTAGCTTACTCGCTTCTGGAAAATCAATTGCTGCTGTATCTTTTTCAATAATCGTTCGAACTGGCTCCGCCTCTGGTGGCGTCACATCTTTCACTTCATATGTTTGGATTGGTGCTGTTCTATAATCATAGAAAATTTCCATTTGAACTTGTGTGTAAGGTTTAATGTATTTTCCACCACTTGCTCGCTCAGGAATATCAATGACATACTGACCATTAGGTGCTACTAAGGCCGTTAATTTCTTTTCACCTTCACCGTCATTATAAGTCGCAACAACTGTGCCATCTTCAGTCGCCTTTCCAGTTATTTCTGAAGCCATATCCGTTATCTCATCTACTTGTAAACTAGGAACAACCCCCATAGAAATAACTTTGAGTTTATTGAAATCTAAAACTTGGCTAGTAATCTCTAATGGGTTTGCTGATAAGATTGTTGTTTGATGATTAGAGGTTGAAATCCTTTTAACATCCGCATTAAAGCTGATGTTGGATTTGTCAGGAAAACTAAAAATATTATCTGGGGTTAAAATAAATTGGCTAGTTGGCAGTGATTCCCACAGGCTCATACTTTCAACTTCTGAGTTAAAGTGTCCCACATTATTATTAGCTGCCCCATTCAAAATCTTACCTTTAGGATTATAGAAGAGAATACTTTTGGCTTGATTAATATCTAACTGCGCAGAGGAGCTTCTAAAAGTAATAAATTGGTCCGCCGAACCAGAACTATCTGATTCATTGTTCATATATAAGCGAGCCCCTGGAGACACCGAAATATCACCACTTAAACTTAAGGTTGGCAACCTATTGTCTGCTGCATTTTTAGATTTCGTTCGAGTGATTTTTAATTCGGCGTTTTCCCCTACGATTAGATCCTTGATTGAGGTTCCACTACTTGCGATATCTTGACGCACAAGTCCACCACCAGCTTCAATGTCGACAAAGGCATTCTTTTCAACCGTAAAATAAGAATCGGTTCGTTCAAAATAGAAGAATGAACGGCCTGTTGATCTGATTTTCACCACGGCGTCTTCTTTTATTTTAAAATGTCCTGGAACTCCTTTAACGTTATTTCCATAACCAAACCAAGCAATACTGTGAGCTCCGTCATGATACAATTCAAAATTGCCAAAAATATTAATAAAATGCGCTTCTGCTAACTCTTGCCCCTGTGCAGTATTTGGTTTACCTTGGTAAATATCAGCTTTGTAATTATGATAGTCATTAGTCCCATTTAAATTATGAGTAGGCTGAGGCCCGTCATAGTTCACATTCGTTTGGATCAAATGGACATAATAAGAATTATCATTAACATTTATCGTGCCGTAATAGTTGTGGGCATTCAAATTGACGTCTTCTAAACCGTAACTAGTCGGTTCCTTTTGACTTGTTGTATTTGAAACGTGAATATTAGCTGTTGTGCTAGTCGTACTTGATGTTGCTTCTTCTAAAGTATGAATTTCACCAGTGACGGGATCTTTTCCGGAAATCCGCAAATATTTTTTAGCGTAAGGTATTTTAACACCGCCAGCTGCTAATTTAATATCCGCACCCATGTAAATATAACTAATATTCACATCGAGAATTGCATCCCTCATTTGATTATAAGTAGTTACCGTGACTGTGTTATCTGAAGTTTCAATAATGTCCAAATCACGAAACATCGGAACGTCACTGTTTTCATCATAGTTAACATTATGCAGATCTGAGTACTCTAGATATTTAGCACTCGCGTAAGTAGATCGTTCTTCTTCCTTTATTGGTAGATCATTAAGTATCCCATCTTCACTTATCAACTCTGCTACTTGCTGAATACTTGATTGTTCAGACACTTCTACTTCTTCCCTTGTTTCGATTGTCGCTTCTTTAGTTTCTGCTCCATTAATTCTTAAACTTCCTTTACTTATAAGTAATACAAGTAAAAGCGTCGTTAGACTAACAGCTGTTAATTTTGTTGTTGTTTTCACATAATCTCTCCTAGCATTTAGATAGTAAGTTTATTTCGGATTAGCATCTTCATTCAATATTATTTAAATACTTTGAAACAGTACCTAAAGAGACGTCACAAGCTTTTGAAATTTGGCGATAACTCATTCTTTCTTTTAAAGATAAATGACGAATCATATTAATTTTTTTTGGTGAAATATTTGGTCGGCCAATTTTTTGCTTGTCTATGCTGCTGGCTCTTCCGGTGTCCTCGCTTCTTTCAGTGGAAATTTCATTGATAATTTTTGAAATAGACAAATACCTAATATAAAAAGTCGGCTCTTTTTTTAAATCGAATTTTTCTACAACACTAATTAATCTAATGCCTTTGTTTGACATTTTTTCAAACCAACTTTCAGGATTTGACAAATTTAATAATACTTTCAAACTATATACAAGCAAGACATCCTTATTTGTTAAGTTTTTTAATGCATGTTCTAATTGTATGGGATAACCAATATCAATCCCTTCAACAAACACTTCGTCACAATCCATCATTTCTAGTAATTTCCATTGCTCTGATGTAGGAACTGGGTAATTATTTTTTATGTATAACACTTTTTTCATCTAAGCGTCTCCTAAATCCTTTTTGTACGTTGTTTAATTATTGCTGTTTATCAATATTATTGAACAACTACTACGCTTATCAATTTACTATAATGTTTTTCTGTTTTCAAATTCGTTCATATTCATCTTGTATTTTTTACACAACCTTTTCCTGTTTTTTTGAAATACAAGACTTTTTTTGTTATTTAAGCTGCTTTTTTTGTATTTATTACATCATTTTATTCATTCATTAAAGAAACATATCTTTATGTTTTTCATGGTTTTCATGGTAATCTTAGTTCAAATACGAAGGGAGTTCACATTATGAATTTTTTAGAACAACTTAGAAAACACTTTGGTTTTTCCAAAAGCTACATCACTAAAGATATCTGTAATGTCAGAACTTATGATAAATTTTCGAACAATCTCATGGACGCACCGCTCAAATTCATTTTTGATATTGCCGACCATTACGGTATGTCTCCTGATGAAATTTACCATGAGAACCAAATTAACTTATTGATTAACGCTAAGGCGGAAACTGATTTATTTAGACTCCGATCAATTGAAATGATAAACTACGCTAATACGATTGAACGTACTGATAACAAAGAAAAAGAGCAAGAACTACTTAAATTACTAGAAGATTTTAGTCATTTTTCAGAATTGAAGTTCAAAAACCCTAAATATTTAAATATTTATGTTTTATATAATAATTATTTTTCAACTGAAATTTTTCATAAATTTCCGAGAATTGACTTTCATACTTTAAAAACACAACTTCGGCCAATTGATGAAAAACAAATTTTAGAAATTGAAGAATATTATTGGAATCGCAAAAAAAACGGCACAGCAATAACTACCATTAGTGATTTGCAAGTCTTTAACAATTTGTTTATTAATCTGGACCTTCCTATAGAAACTTTTCAACAAATTGATCATTATTTTTTGAGTGAGCTCACAGATAAAGACGAATCTGAACTTCTCTGGATGAGCCAGGCTAAGCGTTACTGTTACTTAACTATTCTTTCAAATTACGTTCAATATTGCATTCATAATAAATTTTACGAACACGGTCAGTCGCAAATCGCTTTTTTTAACCTGTTACCTCAGTCGTTTAAAGATACCGACATAAAAATTGGTATGAAAATTTTTGAGCTTATTTTAGACTTCTATTTAAACAAAAATTATGACAGTTATTTAGAAATTAATAGCTATTCACAATTTTTAATGGAATTCGCTAACCCCGACTATGCTAAAAGTATTCGTTCGTTGATAATTACAGTTCTTGACAACGATCATCGTGATAACTCTTCTCCAAATAATAGCTTTACTAATAGTACATCTAAATAAATTTCTCTTTATAAACAAAAAAACGATTCTAACAGATATCCTTTTCAGGATTCTCTTAAAATCGTTTTTTAGTTTGCTTGTTATACGTTCTGATTACTTTGTTACCCATATTTCCCTTATTCTGATAAGCGACGAGTTTTCTGGTAAATCGGCACTAATAGACGGTACGTTTCTAACATGTATTCCCGGGCAACTAGCGGATCTTTTAGCAACTCACTATTAGCCTCAATAATTCGGCCAATTTGGAATTCCCCTTTTTTAACATCTCGCCAACGGGTTAATGCTGCTGTTAAATCAGCCTCACCTAAGGCTTGATAATTATTTTGAGTATGATCTAAGTTTATTTTAAAATCCCTTGGCAAGTTAGCGAACAACCTTGGCTCTGCTAATAAGGCCTCGGCCATAACTTTTTCATTTTGCGGATTATCAATGAATGATAGCCACATGACAATATAATCCCCTGTGATTCCTAAAGTAAAGTGGGGGAACTTCTTATAGCCTCGTTTGTTGCCACCAATGGCTGACCATGTAAAATCTGGCGCATTCGTTGTCCGGCGGCGATGTTGAGCAATATGAACTAATAGTTCTTCCCCTAATAGAGGGGCTAATTCTGCTGAAAAATAGTCATCTAACGCTTGAAACTTCGGTTGGATTTCTTGGCGAATGGCTGCCATTCTTTGGTCTAAACCAGCTACTGTGAAACATTCAAAATCTTTTGTATTAAACATGACTGTCATTGATTTGCTCCTGTCTTTTTTGATAATCTACATCTGTCATCCCGTAACTGACAGCATTCATCATGGCACCTTTAAATAATTGATAATGGGGAACCGTGCCTTCATGTTTTAAGCCAAATTTCTCCATGACCCGACCAGAGGCTGGATTCTTAACATCGTGAATCGCTTCTAGGCGCTTTAATTGTAATGGTCCAAAAGCTAAGTCAACTAAGGCTTGACTCGCCTCGGTAGTAATTCCTTGGCCCCAATAAGCTTTGTTAATCGTATAACCAATTTCTCCTCGATGATGAAGGTCAACTAGGCGAATATCAATCGTGCCGATCATTTTGTGAGTGGCTTTCAGCTCAATGGCATACTTACCTAAAGGCTGACTTAAAAAATAACTAGCAATATTATCTAACGTATTTTCTAAAGACGTATGGGTTTCAAAGACGTACTGAGTCGTCTCTGGATCTGAGGCATACTCATACATATCCGCCCCATCCGCTAATGTTATAGGCCGTAAAATTAGCCGCTCTGTTTCGATTACTTGGTGCTCTGCCAAGACCCGTTGGCGATTTAAGTTATCAGTCATTGATCGTCACCCCTTGAAATTATTTAACTATTATCATAGCACATCTTAAGGCCATAGGGATAGAGTAATTGGAGTATAAAAAAGCAGATCGGAACAATTGTTCCAACCTGCTCTCTAAATTTAGTTCAAAGCTTTTTCAACATCCGCTAACATTAATTCAGTACATTCAATTCCGCCACCAGATAAATACCAAACATCGGGGGTTAGAGCGATTACTTTGCCGTTTTTACCAGCTTTAGTTTGCGCAACTAACTCATTGCTAACTACGTTATTATTTTCATCATCCCCACCAATGGCTTTCGTCCGATCAATCACAAAAATCACTTCTGGGTCTTGTTCTAAGACGTATTCATAAGAAACAGATTGACCGTGAGTTGAAGCTTCAATTTTGTCATCGGCTTGGCTAAAACCAAAGGTATCATGAATAATACCAAAACGTGACCCTTCGCCATAGGCTGATAATTGACCTTCATTAACTAAAGTTACTAAAGTTTTTAAACCACTTTTTTCAGCTTTTTCTTTAACAGTCGTAATTTGTTTGTCGATACTAGCAAGCTTTTCTTGAGCTAAATCAGCTTCCTCAAAGATATTCCCTAGAGTTGTAATATTCGTTTTTGTTGAATTCCAAGTGTCTGCACTATCTACCGCTAAATAAATCGTCGGGGCAATGGCTTCTAAGTCGGCTTTGAAATCTTCTTGACGACCAGAAATAATTATCAAATCAGGTTTTAATTGATTGATTTTTTCTAAATCCGGCTCTTTAATCCCACCAGCCGCTTCAACATCTTTAAATTCCGCTAAATAATTCGGTAAGTTTTTAGTTGGTGCTCCAATTACAGTGTCGCCTTTGCCTAAAGCTTTGATAGTATCTAATGAACCCATATCGAAAACAACGACTTTTTGAGGATTAAGAGGGACTTCCACTTCACCTTGAGAGTCTGTTACTTTGATTGTTTGACTAACCTCTGCTGACGCTTTCGTCGATTCTGCCGTTCCAGTCGTTGCTTTTTTGCCACAGGCTCCTAAAAATAGTAACCCTACTACAACTATGCTTAAAAGCGTTTTGCTTTGTTTTTTCATGCTTATTCCTTCTTTCTCTGTGTTTTCCCTTTTTTAAGGTGTTGTTACTAAAGTTATTCGTTAAAGTACAAACAAAATCGTTTGCCTTCTAATTCGCAGACCCGAATACTCATATCGTATAAGTCATCAAGGACTTCTTTTTGAATGACTGTGTCAGTTGAACCGTGGAGAAAGACTTTACCGGCTTTCATTGCCACGATTTCATCGGCATAGCTGGCAGCAAAGTTAATATCATGGAGGACAATAATGACTGTTTTGCCATGTTCATCGACTAAGCGCCTTAAGGTTTTCATCATTTGAGCAGCAAAATTCATGTCTAGATTATTCAAAGGCTCATCTAGTAAAATATAATCAGTATCTTGAGCAAAAACCATGGCAATGTAGGCCCGTTGCAGTTGCCCACCTGATAAGGTATCAATATCGGCAGTTTGCATTTCCGTTAAACCTAAATAACTTAACGCTTCATCGATTTTTTGATTATCTTCAACAGTTAAACGACCTTTACTATAAGGAAAACGACCAAAGGCGACTAACTCACGAACTGTAATTTTAAGACTGACAGCATTTCCTTGTTTTAAAATCGACAGCTTTTTAGCTAAATCATTTTGTTTCCACGTTTTCACTTCATCCCCATCTAAGTAAATCTCACCACCGTCTTTTTCAACGAGGCGACTCATCAGTCCTAGTAAGGTACTTTTACCAGCCCCATTAGGACCAATTAAGGCAGTCATTTGCCCTTCGCTAATTGGTAAATCAACGTCTGTCACAACTGGTTTCTTACCATAATTTTTAGTTACTTTATTCATTTCCATTAACGGCCTGCCTGCCTTTCTCGTAATATTTTGCTAATAAAGTAGAGGCCACCAATAAACTCAATGACGACACTCATTGTTGTGTTCCATTTAAAGACTTGTTCAACGAAAAATTGACCGACAATTAATAAGAAAATTCCTAACAAACTACTACCTACAAAGAGACTGCGGTGACGGAAGGTTCCTAAAAATTGATAAGTTAAATTAGCTACAATAAATCCTAAAAAAGTCACTGGCCCCACTAAGGCGGTAGATAAGGCGACTAAAATACTCACGGCAATTAACAAACTAATTTGGAACTTTGAGACATCAATGCCTAAGTTTTTAGCTTTCTCGGCACCTAAATGTAAAACATCTAGCTTATGAGCTGATTGCCATAAAAAAGTGACGACGACTAACATCACTACGCCGGCAACTGCGACTAATGAGACATCTACATTCCCAAAACTGGCAAATAACTTACCTTGTAATTTATCGTATTCGTTTGGATCTAGTAAGACTTGTAAAAACGTACTGGCACTACTAAAAAAGGTTCCTAAGATCATTCCAATCATCAACAGTAAATATAAATTATGCTCCCCTTTCTTCAATAGAAAGAAAAATAAAACCGTGCTTAAGGTCACCATCAAAATGACATTAATGCCAAACATTACGAGATGATTGCCTAGAACTTGACCAAATTGACTGCCTAAGAGAAAAAACAAGCTTGTTTGAATTAAGATATAAAGGGAATCAAACCCTAAAATACTTGGTGTTAAAAAATGATTGTGGGTGATTGTTTGAAAAGTAATCGTTGAAAAACTAGTGGCGATGCCAACAAAAACAAAGGCTAAGAGTTTCTTGCCTCGTAACTTTAAGGCGAACTCCCAATTACCGTAAGTTTGATACGTTAAAAAGAGCCAAGCAATCACTAGGACTGCGACTAATAAAATAAGTAATTTACTTCTTTGGCTAGTCAGATTTTTTTTCATCCTTTCGCCCCCTTGAGTAATAATAAAATAAAGATAATGCTACCGATGACGCCGACCACTAGACTAACTGGAATTTCATATGGTTGAATGAGCACCCGAGCTAAAATATCACAAACCAGCAAGAAACAACTTCCTGCCCCGGCTGCTACCCAGAGCGTGCCTTTCATTTGATCGCCAAAATATAATGAGACGATGTTTGGGACAATCACGCCTAAGAAAGGCAAGCCACCAATTGTAACTAAGATAATACTACTCGCCAACGCCACAATTCCTAGACCGAAAAGTTGAACTCCTTGATAGTTTAAACCAACACTCGTCGCCATATCTTTCCCCATGCCAGCAATTGTAAAATGATAGGCGTAGAAATAAGCAATCATTAATAAAGGGATTGTTAAATATACTAATTCATAACCGCCACGGCTGATTGTGGCAAAGTTTCCTTGAAGCCAAGCCGTCATATTTTGAATCACTTGTAATTGATAGGCGAAAAAAGTCACGATTGAGCCGACAATGTTACCAAACATTAAGCCAATTAGCGGCACCATCACTTGATTTTTTTGTGGTAAGCGTTGAATTAATTGAATAAACACCAGTGTTCCTAAAAAGGCAAAAAGAAAAGCCACTAAGGACCGACTAAATATGGAACTATTAGGGAAAAAGACCATGGCAATTAAGATACCTAAACGGGCACTGTCCATTGTCCCTGCTGTTGTCGGCGAAACAAATTTATTTTGCGTTAAATGTTGCATAATTAAACCACAGACACTACTTGTAGCACCTGCAATGATTAGACTAACTGTCCTAGGAACCCGTGTACTCCACAGCACTAACTGCTGAGTTTCTGATAATGAAAAAAGGTCTGTGACAGCGATGCTTTGAACACCGATAAACAGGGAACTAATTGCTAATCCTAGTAAACCTAAAATAAGTAACCCTTTTTTCACTAGACGCCCCTCCTTTTAATTGAGAATGATTTTCACTCTCAGTAGTTAGTGTAATTAATTCTTGAGCAAATTGCAAGTAAAAATCGGCTTTTCTCATCTTTCAAGCCTTCTTTAGAATGATGATAAACAAGACTCTGATAACTTTTGTAGCCGCCACTCGGTCATTTTTTTGATTTGTGCTATAATTAACATATACATGAAAACAATCAAGAAAGGGATCAATATGAGCGAAAAAAATGTCCAAGATTATCTAGAAAAAGGGATGTATGGTACACCACAACTCAGACCTGATGAACAACGAAAATATTTAGGGACTTTCCGTGAGCGGATTTATTTATCAATGACTATGGCTGAAATTAGAGATCCTAAGAATTTAGCCTATTTCAAACAAGAATTAAGCTTAAACCCGCAACAACAAGTCTTAATTAATGCGGCCGTTAGTAGTCGCTACCAAAATGACTATATGGTGGCAGCCCAAAAAGCTAACTGCCCCTTTAAAATTGTTGATACTGAAAACCAAACATCGCCTGAAGCAATCGCTTTAGTCTATATTAGTAACGAAGCTGTTAACGTTGAGGTGATTGCTATTTCTGAAAAATACCCACTAGCGAAGAAAACAGCTGGCCCGTCCCAAAAAACCAGTGTGTCAGATACGCCACCAGCCAAAAAGAGCTGGCTAAGTCGTCTCTTTAAATAAATAAACTCACAATGGAGGAATGATTATGACTTACGAATTAAGCCAAGACCAAGTCAAAAAAGAACTAAGTGTTGCTTTAAGTACTTACACCCAATTGTTACGAAACGTTGATTTTATTGCTAGCGAAGACATTCCCGCCTTCACTTTTACGATGCGGAGTTTCGGTTTTATTTTTGAACGAATTCCTCACTTATTAATTACCGACGATATTGAAGAAGCTTACTTTGGCATTTTTCAATATTATAATTTATTAGAAGAATTAAAAAATAACTTAACGATGGCCTTTCCTTACGCTAAGTTACAAAATCAACCGTTACTGACAGCTCTAAAGCCTTTTCCAAAATCACACGAAGATCTAATTAATCAGTGGTGGGAAGACAAGACTGGCTTGAAAGTCGAATTTACGAAACAAACGATGACCCGCTAACTTAAACTCTGATTTACTTAATTTTAAAAACCAATTTGCTTGATTTCCCTTTGTGAAATCGGCAGAATTGGTTTTTTGTGTATAAAATCAGTCCTATTGAATTTTTGAGTATGGAAGTCCACAAATCAGAGTTTCTTGTTAGGGATATTTGCTTAATTTTAAAACCAATTATGCTTGATTTCCCTTTGTGAAATCGGCAGAATTGGTTTTTTGGGCATACATCAGCAGAATTGGTTTTTTGTGCTTCAACTGGAAGTCTTGTTTTTAACTTATCAAGCTTATTTATTGTAAGGAATTTACTGATATGTTTTAATTAAGTATCAAATAAACGGAGGTTATTCGTACATGGAATCAAAAAATGCAAATCGCAATAGTTTATTACTTATCAGAGTCATGTTAGGCATCACAATGATGCTACACGGCATTCCTAAGTTTCTGAATTTACAAGGAACGACTGACTTCTTTGTTTCACTTGGCTTTCCAGCTTTTATGCCTATCTTGATTGGGCTGATTGAAGTTGGTGGTGGCTTGTTTATGATTATCGGCCTTCTCGTTCCTTTAGTGTCACTTGGATTTATTGCTATTCTCAGTACAGCGATTATCATGTTGCAACTCGGTAA
This sequence comes from Vagococcus salmoninarum, assembly GCF_003987495.1. Lineage (GTDB taxonomy): Bacteria > Bacillota > Bacilli > Lactobacillales > Vagococcaceae > Vagococcus_D > Vagococcus_D salmoninarum. Next base: position 89,374 of record NZ_NGJU01000006.1, on the reverse strand, counting down.
TGGTTTTTTAAACGGCTATGAATTAGAGCTAATATTAATTATTATGTCAGTTGCTTGTGGCTATTCTCATTTTAGTAAAAAACTCTTTTTATTCTTACCACCTGTTTAATAATAGCCTAGCAAATAAGCCTATGACTAACTTTCCTTGATTGGAAGTTTAGTTATAGGCTTATTATAGTGGCAAAACAATGTTTTCGTAAGCTTGAGGATCTAAGTTAGTCACGGTAATCCCTAATAAACGAATGCCTTTATCTAAATTGCCTAATTCTTCCCAGATTTCAGTGGCGTGATAATAAATGTCACTGCTTTGATTAAGGTAATTTGGCAATGTCCGGCGCTTCGTTACAGTTTCATAGTCTTCATTACGAATTTTTAAGACAACTGTTTTGCCATGTTTCTGATGTTTTTTTAGCGAGCGACTAACACTTTCTGCCAACTCTCGTAATTGACTTAACACTTGTTCTTCATGAATCAAAGGTTTGCTAAAAGTATTTTCACGACCAATTGATTTACGCACCCGATTAGGCTCAACAGGCGAATCATGAACCCCACGAACTTTCCGATACAAGGAGTAACCCATCTTACCGAATTCTTGAATCAAAGTCATCTCTCTGAACTCGAATAAATCAGCCCCTGTAAAGATGCCTAATTCGTGCATGCGGGGAACTGTTTTCTTACCGACACCATGAAATTTTTCAATTGCTAAACTTTGAAGGAAGGCTTCGGCTTCTTCCGGTAAAATGACAGTTAAGCCTCGGGGTTTTTGATAATCAGAAGCCAATTTAGCAATAAATTTATTGTAACTGACGCCGGCGGAACACGTTAATTGTAGTTCTTGCCAAATATCCCGTTGAATCATCCGAGCGACTTTAATTGCACTACTACTTCCGACTTTATTTTCAGTCACATCTAAATACGCTTCATCGAAAGCTAAAGGTTCAACAATATCTGTATACCGATGGAAAATCTCATGAATTTGTTGGGAAATTTCTTGATAATGAGCCATATTCCCTTGGACAAAATTAGCTGTCGGGCACAACTCATACGCTTTCTGGGCACTCATTGCCGAATGAATGCCGTACTCCCGAGCAGCGTAATTAGCGGTTGTAACAACCCCTTTACCGCCAGTATCTCGTGGGTGGCGAGCAATGACTAAAGGCTTGCCCACTAAGGTCGGATTATCCCGTTCTTCTACTGAGGCATAAAAAGCATCCATGTCTAAGTGAATAATTTTTCGTGACGTATCTTTCTTGATTGGGAAACGCATGTCATTCGTCATTACTACCACCTCCTCTTCTTAATTATACTCGAACAGTAGTTCCCTTGGCAAATCACTAAAAAAACAAGCTAGCCTCGGCTAACTTGTTTTTTGTTTATTTAACATTTAAAATACTAGCAATTTTCGTTGTCATTAAATCAACGGCAACTTGATTTTCGCCACCTTCAGGAATAATGATGTCGGCATACTTTTTAGTTGGTTCAATAAACTGATGAAACATCGGTTTAACGACTGTTAAGTACTGGTCGATAACTGAGTCCAGTGTGCGACCACGCTCTTCCATATCACGCTTAATTCGGCGAATAATACGAATATCATCCTCAGTATCAACATAGACTTTAATATCCATCAAATCACGGAGACGTTCGTCTTCTAAAATTAAGATTCCCTCAATGATAATGACTTCTTTAGGTTCTTGATGAAAGACTTGTTCACTTCTTGTATGGGCCTCGTAATCATAAACAGGCTTATCAATACTACGATATTCAATCAAATCAGTTAATTGTTTGATTAATAATTCGGTATCGAAGGCAAAAGGATGATCATAATTTGTATTTAACCGCTCAGCAAAACTCAATTCGCTTTGGTCTTTGTAGTAAGAATCTTGCTCAAATAACAGTATTGAGTGATCCATAAATTCGTTTAAGATTGCTTTGCTGACACTTGTTTTTCCAGAACCCGAACCACCGGTTACACCAATTACAATTGGTTTATTCCCTATCGTCATACTGTCTGATACCTCTTTCGTCTGATTATTTCCTTCATCTATACTAATCTATATTGAAGCAAGATTCAATGCTTAATTAACGGAAACATGCTTTTTCTTTAATTAATACTTGATATTTCGGTAATAGAGAGGTAAATGTCCTGTTTATTTAAAAATATTCCCTAAATTTTTGTAATTCCTCCACTGAAAGTTGACGATACTCACCAACTGCTAAGGCTTCATCTAAGCTTAAATTTCCCATTTTTAGGCGCTTTAAATAAATGACTTTCTTACCTACTGCTAAAAACATTTTTTTGACTTGATGAAACTTACCTTCTGTAATTGTTAACCTCACGCGGGTGCCTTCTGGTAGATACGTTAAAATGTTTAACTGGGCAGGTAAACACCGTTGCCCACCATGAAAAACAATCCCCCCTGCAAAAGCCGTAATATCCTCTGGAGTGACCCGTTCATTAACAATGGCTTCATATTCCTTCGTCACACCTTTTTTAGGCTGTAATAACTCGTAACTGAGTTTGCCATTGTCCGTTAGTAACAACAAGCCTTCTGTATCCCGGTCTAACCGACCGACTGGAAAGAGACCTGGCTGGCGATCTTCAGGTCTCAACAAGTCTAAAACTGTTTGGTGCTGAGCATCTCTCACAGCACTAACAACCCCTTGAGGCTTATTCAGCATGTAGTAGACATGGGCTCGACCAGTAATTTCTTTTTGACCGACAGTGACTTTTTGAAACGCCAAATCGATATTTTGATTAGCCACCGTTACGACAACATTATCAACTTTGACTTGCTTCGTTACTAAAAGTCGTTTGACTTGTTTACGTGAGCCTAGCTCAGCTTGTTCTAAAAGTTTATCTAGCCTCACAACTGCTCCTACTTTCTGCTTGCAACTCCTTCTATTTTACCTAATAACAGCCTGGATTACAAAAAATACAAACAAAAAAACCGCCTACTTATTTAGTAGACGGAAAAAAAGGAGTTATTTTACTCTGGAGGAGTAAAATGAAAAATAAAAAGGTTGTTGTTGGTTATAATTTCATTTTACTATGGTTTTGTGTGATTGTCCAGTTCAAATACTCATACCTTTTTAATACTATTTTTTCATTAATAATGACGTCATCCGTTGAATACAAAAAGCAATCGTATCGGTCGTTTCGTCTTGCTCCTCTTCCGATTGATTAAATTGTTCTTCGTTAATCGTGCCCGTTTCAGCATCAATTGATTGAACCATCAAATCACAACTAGCAACATACTCGCTGTAAGCTTTTTCCATTTTTTTATGAATGCCGATCACCCGAACTGGCGCTTTTAATTTTGCAATCGCTTCAGACATTTCTCGATACTTTTCCGTGCCAACGGTGAATTGCTCCTTCACTGTCGCTAATTGCTCTTTTGTTAAGTCAGCCGCTTTCTTGTCATCTAAAGCCGTTCTAACTTCTTCAAAGTGAGGATTCATTGTTTCCCCAACTGTTTCTGTTTCTTTAACAATATCGTTTATTTTTTGAATGTAAAACCCTAAATTCGCTTTCAACTATATCCCTCTTTCTATTTATCATATAGTTCTATTTTACACTGTTTGCTTCAACAACGAAAGCCCTAATCAATGAGACAAAAAAACAGGAGGGCCTTTAAGACCACTCCTGTTTCGACTAAAAATTAATCTAGCTTTAAACTTTTTACTTAGCCATCGCTTTTCTTTGGAAGAATTTAACAATCTCAACAATTGGAATAATAGAGATTGACGAGAAGAAGACGATCATCCATTGGTAAGTATCTAAATGGGTAACACTAAATAAATCATTAAAGCCTGGTATTACTACCGTAATCGCTAATAAAACAAATGATAAGACAACAGCGTAGTTGAAGGTTTTATTTCTAAAGGCTCCAACTGTAAAGAGTGACTGATGAACAGACTTAACGTTAAAGGCATGGAATAATTGGATTAAACCAAGAGTAACATAAGCCATTGTCAAAGCATCACTATGTTGTAAGTCGTAAATCGCTTGAGCTTCAGTTAATTTATTAGCCACGGCTGCTGCTTGCTGTGTGGCATTTAACGTTAAGTGAGCTGGCCATTGAATGGCTGCAAAGTACACCCCTAAAGTAATCGCTGCTTCAGCAATCCCTTGATAAATCACACTGCTTAAGACACCACCAGAGAAGAAGTTTGAGTTACGGCCACGAGGCTTGTGACTCATAACATCTTTTTCAGCTGGTTCTAAACCTAACGCAATTGCCGGGAAAGTATCAGTTACGACGTTAATCCATAACAAGTGAACTGGTAATAGCGTATCCCAACCAATTAATGTTGCAATAAATAAGGTTAAGACTTCACCTAAGTTAGCTGCTAGTAAGTATTGAATGGTTTTTTGGATATTTGAGAAGACTTTACGGCCCTCTTCAACAGCAACAATAATCGTTGAGAAGTTATCATCAGCAAGGACCATATCACTGGCACCTTTTGAAACTTCTGTTCCGGTAATTCCCATACCAATTCCAATATCCGCTGTTTTCAGAGCTGGTGCATCATTAACACCATCACCAGTCATCGCAACAACTTTACCTTCTGTTTGCCACGCTTTAACGATTCTCACTTTATGTTCTGGTGATACCCGCGCATAAACTGAGTAATTACCAACTTTTTTAGCAAACTCTTCGTCAGACATTTCGTTTAATTCGCCACCAGTAATAACCGCTTCATGACGACCTTCTTCTAAGATACCTAAACGGACAGCAATTGCTTCTGCTGTATCACGGTGATCCCCAGTAATCATGACTGGACGAATACCAGCTTCTTTGGCAACACGAACAGCTTCGGCTGCTTCTTTACGCTCTGGATCAATCATTCCAACTAAACCAGCAAAGGTTAAGCCTTGTTCTAAAGAGTCAGATTCAACACTTGTTGGTTTCGTGTCGACAATTTTGTAAGCCATTGCTAACACACGTAAGGCTTGTTTCGCTAAGTCAGTGTTAGTTTTTAAAATCAGTTGACGTTCAGCTTCATCAATCACTAAGGCTTCACCATTAACGTCGTAAGAAACACAACGTTTTAGTAATTCATCTGGAGCACCTTTTGTGGCGATTAAGAAACGACCGTCAGCTAACTCATGAATCGTTGACATTAATTTACGGGTTGAATCAAATGGTGCTTCAGCAATCCGTGGTTCTGCCGCTAAATTAGCACGTACGTCATAACCTTTAACTAAACCAAATTTAACTAAGGCGGTTTCTGTTGGGTCACCAATTAAACTGTTTTCAGCTGAAAATTTCGTGTCATTACAGTAGTTCATAATTTTTAACGTTAGATTGTCATTACTAATCTCGTCTGATGCTGCTTGAAGTTGATTATTAGTAAATAATTTTTCAACTGTCATTTGGTTGATCGTTAATGTTCCAGTTTTATCAGAACAAATAATATCAGTACTACCTAACGTTTCAACTGCTGGCAATTTACGGACTAAAGCGTTCCGCTTCGCCATTTTTTGTGTTCCTAAAGCGAGAATAATCGTTACAATTCCAGCTAATCCTTCAGGAATCGCTGCTACTGCAAGGGAAACTGCCGTTAATAAGTTTTTAACCCATTGATTTTCACCATTGATTTCAGTAACGAAACCAACTCGTGCCATCCCAACAGCAAACATGATGACACAGATTGCTAGAATCGCAATCGTTAAGAATTTACCTAATTCATTCAAGTTTTCTTTTAATGGCGTATTCGTTTCATCAGCTTCAGCTAACATGTTAGCAATTTGGCCAACTTCAGTGTTCATGCCGGTACCGACAACCACACCAACCCCACGACCATAAGTCACATTACTGTTCATGAAGGCCATGTTTAAGCGATCGCCAATCCCAGTTTCAGTCTCAGCAATGACTGCTAAATCTTTTTCCACTGGCACTGATTCACCAGTTAACGCAGCTTCTTCAATTTTCATTGAGTTAGCTTCAATTAAACGTAAGTCAGCGGGAATGACATCACCAGCTTCTAACATTACTAGATCACCAGGAACTAATTCGGTACTCTTAATAGTAATGGCATTACCGTCACGAATCGCATTGGCGTTAGGTGTCGACATGTCTTTTAACGCATCGATGGCATCTTCAGCTTTCGCTTCTTGGACAACACCGAAAATAGCCATGATTAAAACGACTAAAATAATCATAATCGCTTCAACTTGGTCACCTAAGAAGAAAGAGACCACTGCTGCCACTAGTAAAATGACAATCATTAAATCTTTAAACTGATCTAAAAACTTAGCTAGTAGAGATTTTTTCTTACCCTCATCTAGCTGGTTAGGTCCGTATTCCCCTAAGCGTTTACTCGCCTCAGCTGACGATAAACCTTCTTTCGATGTTTCCATGGCCGCTAAGACTTCAGCTTCAGTCTTAGTGTAAAAAGCGCCTTTGACTTGTTGTTTCTTTTCTTCTGACATCTTCATCCTCCTAATTTTTTTATTTGCAAACATAACAGAATACAAAAAGAGACTTTCTGTATGCGCAAATAAGAGCATACATAAGTCTCACTAATTAAGACAACACCAGAAAGGTCAAAGCCTTACAGTGTTGGTGATGTTGTCACGGCTACTGCCGCCAGTTACTCCCCTATGAGCAATTTCATTCTTAATTATACACGATTTTTAACAGGTTGCAATTATTAACCACGGATTTCCCCTAATGTAAACAGTATCATTTCAAACTTTTCACTTAAAAAAATCTAAATCAAGGCTATATTGTTTTCCAGCCACGATATCGTATTGAATTAAGCTATAATCATCATAAATTTGCTTTTCATCCCCAGCTAGTGGATTTTTCTCATGCCACTGACCATCTTTTAAATAAAAGTTCTTTTCAAATGCCGGTAAGTTTGTCTCTAACTGGTTTAACAATTGATAAAAGCCAGTTTGTCGGAGGTTGGCAAGTTCAAACAGCTTCGGTCCGAAGTAAAAGGGACTAATAACCGTTTCCGTTTCTTGATCGTAAGTTAATTTTTGAGCAGAATCGTAAAATAAAAACTCCGTCAAATGCAAATCAACTTGACTGTTTTGAGCTTGGTACTCATCGGAATAAATACTTGGTAAATGATCCCCCCAGAAAACGACTAAGGTTCGCCTTGGCGTATTCGCTAAGCGCTCAATAAAGTTAGCTAAAGCTTCACTAGCATACTCAATATCCGTCATGTAACTATCGATTGATTGGCTATTTGCTACCCCCTCTACTCGATGGCCTGAAGGTTGATACTTATCACTATAAGGCATATGGGTTTGCATCGTTACTAAATGGACAAATTGAGGCTCAGTCCCTTTTTCTAAAATATCACTGACTTCTTGTAAAGCAGATTCATCCGAAATATAAGGGTTGTTTTCAATTTTTTCTTGATAGTTCAAGGTTGTTTCATCGATAAACTGATCAAATCCCAGAACATCATACACATCTTTCCGCTTATACATGGACGTATTATAAGGATGAATGGCTGTTGCTTGATAATTATCCTCTTTTAACAAGGAGACTAAGGAAGGTACTTCTGTCAAGGTTGGCACTAACATCGTGTAAGGTGTTGTTAACTGCCCATTAAATGGTTCCATCGAAAACCCCGTCAAGGCTTCGAATTCAATATTAGCTGTACCACCGCCATAATTTTGCGACAACATTTGACCACTATAAGTGTCATTAGCTATTTTTTTATACTCTTTTAAAGGGTTGGCACTTGTTTGTAAACCAGTTAAGCGTAAAGGATCAGAAAAACTTTCAGACATGATGTAAACGATGTTTGGCTGTTCACTGTCCACTGGCCCTTTCCCTTCACGGCTAGGATAGCTGGCAACAATTTCTGCAATCTTCTCTTTAGAATAGTTAGCCGGCTTTGCCATCGCTTCAACTTTCAAGTTATATAAAAAGCCACCCATAAAACCAGTATTGTAATAATTCATTTTTTGACTGTAAGGAATCCATAAAGCTGTTTTATTATAGCCTTTACGCAACAGGTTATTCGGCTGATTAAAGTTACTTATATATAATAGAAGGAACAGACTCAGGGCTAAACTACTTAAACGAATAATTTGTTGCTTTTTACTTTTAAATAAACTACGGTAAATTGCGTAAAATACAGCTCCCAGACTTATTCCAATCACAACTAGACAGAGAATAAAGGGGCCTGTCCCAGCCATCTCTTTTAACAAACTCAACTCCGTAATCATCTTCAAATCATCGGGATAGATAGGTTCTAACCGATAAGACATTTTTTGATAATTAGCAAAGCCTACAATGCCTAATGTCACGACAAACATGATGTTTCCTACTAACCAAGAACCAATTAAGGCTATTAAGAATCCTAAGAAAACAAGTAAAACGAGACAGCCTAAGAAAAATTTTTCAGTGTGCCAGCTAAACGCAAACTTAGTCGCTAACTCCCAGGACAGATCATTTTGACTTAACTGTAAAAAATAATTACCTGCAATGACGATTAACACGCTACAGATGACTTTTAAAGTCAATTTAATCCTTGTTTGGTGCTTTTTAATTAGTTCTTTCACTACTATAACCTCGTACTTCCTCTAAGCTTAATTCTTTTATTTCCAAAAATCATCAAACATGGTAATCGGTAAATGGCGTTTATGGGCGGTCTTATCCCACCAGCCTTCAATCGTCCGAGCAGCCACAGCTGGCACTTCACGGCCTTCTAAATAATTATCAATTTCCTCATATGTCACACCTAACGCTGCTTCATCAGCTAAGAGGGGTTTGTCATCTTCTAAATCTGCTGTTGGAACTTTTAAGTACAACGCCGGCTCCGCCCCTAAAGCTTGTAATAACGCTTTTCCTTGGCGTTTATTCAAACTAGCTAGTGGTAAAATATCCGCCCCACCATCGCCAAATTTCGTAAAGAAGCCAGTCACATTTTCAGCGGCGTGATCTGTTCCGATCACCGCTCCTTGGTATTGACCAGCAACTGCATATTGAACAATCATTCGTTGACGAGCTTTAATATTCCCTTTGTTAAAATCACTAATCGGCACACCAGCTTCAATTAAATCAGCAATGGTACTATCGACAGCTGTTTTGATGTTGACTCGTAATTCTTGATCTGGTTGAATAAAAGCGACAGCTCTTTGAGCATCGAGTTCATCGACTTGGTTCCCATATGGCAAACGGATGGCAATAAAACGGTAACTTTGGTCGCCAGTTTCGGCACGCATTTCCGTCATTGCTAACTGGGCTAAACGGCCAGCTAGTGAAGAATCTTGTCCTCCACTAATTCCTAAGACTAAGGTTTTTAAAAAGGGATGTTGCTTTAAGTAGGCTTTCATAAACTCGACACTTTTACGAATTTCTTCTTGGGGATCTATTTCTGGTAAAACTTTTAACGTCTCAATAATCGCTTCTTGTTTCGTGGACATCTGACATTCCTCCCTGAATTATGATGGTTATATTATAGCATAAGGCTATGTTCTTTCCGTATCTATTCTTGTTTTAAACCTAAAAAAAACGACCGATAAATAAGAATGGAATATTCCCATGTTTCGGATCGTTTTTAGTCATTTCTATAACTTCTTAATACTATTACGGACATCATCAATAATTTTTATTTTACGTTGATAAGCTTCTAAAGAGAGATCTACTGGATATAATTGTGGATTTAAATCTCGTTTATACTCTTCCCAGAGACCGTCATGATTAATAATCGCTAATTCTTTAATTTCTTTCAACGTTGGCAATTGATATATTAACTTGCCATCGAGATAAATGTCTTGTAAGACTGGTCGGGCATTAAAATTCACGACTGTTTTATTAATGTAAGTGTGAACTGGATGGAACATGTAGAGCTCTTCCAGTAAATCTGGCCGTTCATCCCACAAAGCGATGTAATCACCTTCAGATTTATTCGTGTCTTTTTGAGTAATCCGCCAAACTTGTTTCTTACCAGGCGTCGATACTTTTTCGACATTACTAGAGAGTTTAATAGTATCAACCATCTTGCCGTGATCGTCTTCAATGGAAACTAATTTATAAACAGCACCTAATGCTGGTTGATCAAAGGCGGTAATTAATTTAGTCCCAACACCCCAAACATCAATCTTGGCATGTTGCATCTTCAAGTTAAGAATCGTCCCTTCATCTAAATCATTAGAGGCATAGACTTTGGCATTCGGGTAGCCAGCTTCGTCCAATTGATTTCTAACTTTTTTCGAAATGTAGGCCATGTCACCACTGTCAATTCGGACACCTAAGAAATTGATTTTATCGCCCATTTCATTGGCAACTTTAATCGCATTTGGTACTCCTGATTTTAATGTGTCGTAAGTATCAACTAAAAAGACACAATCTCGGTGGGTTTGAGCATAAGCTTTAAAAGCATCATAATCATTACAGTATGATTGAACTAAGGAATGAGCATGAGTGCCACTTGTCGGAATCCCAAAAATCTTCCCTGCTCGGACATTACTCGTTGCATCACAGCCCCCAATATAAGCCGCTCGCGTTCCCCAAATTGCTGCGTCCATCTCTTGAGCACGGCGAGAACCAAACTCCATCAACAGTTCATCTCCAACAACAGACTTGATTCTAGCTGCTTTAGTGGCGATTAATGTTTGATAATTAACTATGTTTAATAATGCCGTCTCGATCAGTTGACACTGAGCTAAAGGTCCTTCAACTTGGACTAAAGGTTCATTACTATAAACTAATTCGCCTTCCACTGCCGAGCGGACGGTACACGTAAATTTAAACTCTTTTAAATACGTTAAAAATTCTTCTGGATAGCCTTCAACTTCTCGTAAATATGCGATATCCGTCTCTGTAAAGCGCAAATTCTCAAAATAAGAAACTAAGCGTTCTAAGCCAGCAAATACGGCATACCCATTTTGGAAAGGCATACTTCTAAAGTAACACTCAAAAACAGCATGGCGATCAGCACGACCTAATTCCCAATAAGTTTTCATCATGTTTATTTGATATAAATCAGTGTGTAACATTAAACTATCATCAGGGTAATTATATTTCATCTCTATGCTCCATTCTTTGCTTTATTCTTAACCATTATATCATGGCTAACTATTTGAATGCGATTCATCTGTTTCTTACTAGTTTAATTGTACCATTTTCACAAAATTCAACAATAGCTTTCTGAGAGTTTCCCCCTAATAGCCTCTGTGCCACACTTAGTCGACTGACAAAAAAACTGTTCCACCTTATTTTCACAGGTGGAACAGCTTTTAACTACTATCATCAGTCTTCATCATTTTCTAAATCATGAGGCTCAGTGAGCGGATTTAAAGGTTTACTTGCGTCTGGGTTAACTAAAGGCATAGCCGGTTCAGCTTCTTCCGGTTCGACTAAGGGAGATTCTGACTCGCCATCACCCTTATCTTTAATAGAAGATCCTTCTTGTCCAAATCTTACGTCCTCATCATTCACATTTCCCGTCTCTTTTTTACTAGTTATCTCACCCGACAAAATTTCCTGCAATTCTTGATCTTGTTTTAACTGAATCAAACTTTCTTTTGACATCTTGATCTTCCTTTCTAAAAAATAGTGAATCATCAATAACAAGACAGTAACTAACTGTTATTTAACTTACTTCCACCATATCCTAGTCTTTTAAGAGACACAACTAATCAGCCTTACTATTACAAGCTCACATCACATTGTTAAGTTCCTGAAAATTTTGTTATCTGTTACCCTTCAACTTGATTTACATGTAATATTATCCGTTGCTCAGGGACTTATTTGACAAAGATATAAAAAAAGACCGAAACCCTTGGATACCAAGGATTCCAGTCTCTTGAATAGTCGGAAGACTATTTTAATGTAATAAGCTTTCTCTAGTCTGACGTAGTCTGAGGACACTTCGTAGCTTGTCGTTAAGCTGTTTCTCATTTTGAGTTATCTTAACTATTTCTGATAATTCTTGAGTAGTATGGTCAAAGTATGGTCATTTTTTCCTTTAAACTTCTTGACAACAAGAACAAACGTTCGTATACTTTAGTTAAGAAAAATAATCGGAGGTATACGATGACACTATTAGAATTTATTGAATACATGGAATCTGTTATGAGCAGTAAAGAAACTTTTTATAGCATATCTATGGACGATCAGCTCGCACGAAATTCCAGACGAAAACCTGCAAAACGATGGAATGAAGAAAAGATTGAACGTGCTATTGATATGCAATGGAAAGAATTGATGACCAATGTTTACGAAAAAGTTAAAGCTGAGAAAGGAAACTCACTTAAATCAGCATGGATTGAGTTTATAATGGCCGATGATTTTTTAGAACAACTTGACGGATCTATTGCAGAAATTGAATTTGATTAATTATAGCGAGGTGAACAAATGAAAACTTTAAATAGGATAGTAGTTAATCAAGATATCACATTCCTAAAAACTAGAGATCAAAGAAATGTATTTAAATGGAGAAAAAACTATTCAAATTTTAAAATTGTTTCTTCGACTTATCAAGGTATGGATCATGTTTCCATATCTTCTCCAACCAATAAGAATTTATTGACTATTGAACTTATGAAAGAGTTGCGACTAATATTTTTTCCATCAAATGAGATTAGTAATGTTCAACTTCATGCAAAGAGTGATACTTTAATACATAATGATGTATGGCACCTTTTTAGATCACAAGATGATATTATCGATAACGGTTTTGGTAGACTTTTTTAAGGAGGACTTCAAATGAAAACGAATCACATTGGTATTGTTGATAAAATTAGAGTAATCAAAACATTTCCTGACATGTTAGTTCGATTTACTCTCCAAACCAGTAAGGAGCAAGTCAACTGCATCGTGTGCAAAAAGGAACTAGCTAACCAACTTTTATTTTTAGAGGACGGTCAAACTGAAATTGCTTGTTTTGGCCACTTCAATAACAAGCAACAGCTAATCATTGATAAGATGACTATTCGTCACCCTTCTTCCTTCGTCAAAACTTTCTCGATGGCCCGGTAAGCGGATATGGAATTTACACAACAAATAAATGTCCCTAAAGACTTTTTCGCTCCTACATATTTACTGAAGAACACTTTGGCATTTAGACGTATGTCTTCCGAGGTAACTATTATAGAAGGGATCAAGTATAATCTATGGTCGTTTTCTAGCGTCAAAATTAATCATGGCGCCCTTTTAATACCTATCCAGAATGCCGATCATATCTTTATATTTACTTTAGAAAAACATGAAGATGTTTATACTGTCCCGTATCGTTTTACGAATTACCTTAATAAATTAGATGCTGTAGTAAGTGAGTTAAAGCCAAAAACATCACTTTATATACAATATTGATAAAAAAATAAGCCCCTATCCAATTAAGGATAAGGGCTGTTATTATGCAGTAAAATAATTAGTCAGACACCTCTATAAAATCTCATTCTACTTTATACTTATAGATTTTCTACTTTTAAAGTGTAATAACTATTTTTTGTCAAGTAAAATATGATATAATAAAAAAGAGAAGAAGAAGAAGAGGTGGTTTCTATGCTATATAGAGAAAAAATACTTCGTATTGAAAAAGAATATCAATCTCTAGAGTTAAAAAATAGAAATAAACGAACTGATTTTGTCAATAATCGAAAAAAAATAAAATCAGCTTTCGAAACGCAGAATAAAAGTGTTACGAAAAAAATTAATATGTATCGCTAGTTTCGAAGTAAACTGCGATTGGTCTTACATAATAGTCGCCTTTTTCCGCTAGTTCAAATTCAGAAAGCATTATGTCCATTTGAATAGCTGGGGCAGTCTTTAAAATCGTGTCAGTCGGCATCCCTCCTTCAGGGACAAGACTGTCACTTCTTTTTTGTGACATCACTACACCAACGATAGTAGCTTCTCTTGTGCTTATGCCACTAATTGTTAAAGATGGTATATTCATCCTGAGATTATCATTGCTACAAAAACCGATCAATTTATCTATTTTAACTAAAAAAGTTTCTGGAAATAAATAATTTGCATATTTACCAAAACGGGCAATATTATCAAATACTCCTCTATCAATCTCGTTTTCAGCGATAAATTTTTTTAGCTCATTTATTGCTATCCCTTTTTGAGAAGTGGGTGATACGTTGCTTGACTTTTTAGTCATATTTTTCAACTCAATTCGAGCTTTTTCTACTGACTCGTCTTCGCGGTGTATAAGTGAGATGTTTTCTTCTGTCGAACCGTTGTTTAGTTGTTCAAAATTAACGACATCTATAGCTCCTGTTAAGGAAACGAAACTCCCTTCCAAGTAAACCTCTTCGGAACATATCATTCCTTTTTCTATCATTCTATTTAATAAAATATCAAATGAATAATCGTGTAACGCGGTCTCTACTAACTCACTATTTTTACTTGAAAACACTTGTGAGAAAGTATCGATTTCTTTTTTATTCAAAGATCCATTAGTTTCCGCTATACCGGGAATACTTAACTTACCACCACCTTGCTGAGAAATTTCATTTCCTCCATTTTCGGAATTTGACTCTAGTGACTCTCCACCTGTCGTCATTTTTTGCAATAATCCTGAATCGATTTGGGCTAAATATGAATTAACCAAATTTGTATCCAAATATAAAAAATCTTTCATTACTGACCTCCATTAAACATGATGACTTAATAATACCATATATAAATAATTAATAGACACCTATTATAATGAATAATCACAACAAAAAAGCCGTAGTTCTCAATTAAGAGGACTACGGCTTTTGCGTTATAAAAATTTACTCTTCATCAGTTACCAACATTTGCTCAACTAAATGTCTAATCCTCAGAGGTACGTCCTCAATTGTCCGGTCACCTAACAAAACGCTCTCACAATAAAAACTAGCAATCATATCCATTTATTTACCTCCTAGCAATTTGTCTGACAGTTCTAACGTGGCAGTTTTAAGGTCGTCAAATAAAGTCTCAATGTCGTAAGGATTGATTGAGTAGTCAGTGGCTTTTTCTCCAAATTCAAACTTTAACCTAACATTAGGATCTCGTTCTTTTCTCGAAGCATATATAACAACTGTGTAAGCTCCTTCGGGGATGTTTGAGGTAATACTACCTATGTTGCCAGTTGACAAGTCTGCACTTTGACTTAAGAAAGAACCATCTTTGTTATAATAGCTGTATTTACACCCATGTACCTTGGTGGGGATTACAAAAACTGTCCTAGTTATTTTTTTAGCCTTGCCTATCAATATCTTATCTGTATAGGCGTAATTGGAAAAAACGCCTACACTACCGTCAGAGTTGATTAAACCTACGTTGTTTTTATACTTATCAGGCGCCCATAAATTAGTCCCCACGTAATTTATATCATCTACAGCTTTTTTTAGTGCTTGTGCAGTAACTAAACCGTCACTCTCTAACAATTCTTGCATATTATTCTTTGATTCGCTTAAAAACAAATTAAACTCTTCTTGGCTTTCATCAATTGCTACTGCATATTTAGTTTCGTACTCATCAGCGATTAACTTGATTTTTTCTAAAGCGTCTGAAAACTCTTTAACATAGATTGTATCTAGCTCTTTAAACTCACCGTCAATCATAGATTTCCGCATCTTAAAGTCGAAATAACCGACATCTAGCGTTTTTCCATCGGTAAACTCGATGTAAACACCACATTCAACTCGGCCTACGTAGCCTAAAATTTGAGGC
This sequence comes from Vagococcus salmoninarum, assembly GCF_003987495.1. Lineage (GTDB taxonomy): Bacteria > Bacillota > Bacilli > Lactobacillales > Vagococcaceae > Vagococcus_D > Vagococcus_D salmoninarum. The sequence continues at coordinate 73,742 of NZ_NGJU01000006.1, read as the reverse complement.
GGAATCTCTAACTCTGCGATACCTGATTCATTGTCATTTACAGTCATTTTATAAATTAAATGCTTGTAAGTATCGTTATCTTTGACTCTCATAAAAATTCGGACGGTATCATCATTTGATACTACCAAGTTTTTATTGTCCTCGCCTAGCATTTTAACTAATAGATAACCCGATTTATAATCGTGAGAATAAAACTCGAATCTTGTATTTTGAGTTAACTTTTCAGCCGCGGTAGCTTTAAGATTGACTACCGCACTTTTTAAACTGTCATTCATGATTTACCTCCTTTTATACAAATCTAACTTAAATAATTTTAGTAAGGTTTGATAAAGTCGTCTCTCAAAGTAATGTATCCACCTGCTCGTAATTTCCCGACTGGCACACTACCTTTGATTTGGACGATTTCGTCGATGATAAACCGACTACCTTTTTTAGTGATTAAAGTAGAACGGTTTTTGCGCTCTTTATCGTTGTAAATTGATAGGTCTTTAAGCGCTTCGTATTTCCCTTTTTTGTTTCTGTATTTTACTTTTGCCACAGTTGCACCTCCATCCATATATTTATTAATTTGACTGATATAGTAATCTTTAACGCTGTTTACTGACTTACCGTGCAAATCCCAAGAACGGTGTGGACAAGCTGTCGCAACGAACTCGCGATGTAATTTAACAGTGTTACGATTAGCTTCAAGACCATAAAATTTTAAATCCTCAGCGACCTGTTTAAACGTTGCTTGTTCGTTAGCTAAAAAGTCGGCGTCGCTTGCTCCAATTGACTGGCAAACCTCGTAACCGATGTAGTTTGCGTTACCGTCAACGTTAGCGGTGTGCCATGCTTGATTAAAAGTATCCTCTACTCGTGCAACTGTATTGCGATCAATGTAATAATGAGCAAAGCCGTTCGTAAGTTGGCTGTTATTCATTTTTTCTAAGGCTGATACGTAATGCTTAGCTGTGGCGTTGATACTACCGGCATCATTGTGTATCACGATACCTTTAACTTTACCTTGACGTTTGCCAGCGACTCCACGACAGACCGATTTATTAATGATTTCCATTTTTATTCCCCTTTCCGACTTGGATAATCGTCACTTTGATTAAACTTAGCGGTAGATGTTTGTAACAACGCCCCTAAAAGTACGCTGACAGCTGGCAACACAATCAATGCCGTATTAGTAAAAGACCAACCTAAGGGCTCTCCCACTGTGGAAATAAAGACCGTAACCGCCGGCAACGCAATCAGCGCTACCCATTTTAAAGTGTCGTAACTATTGTTTTTTAATTTCATTTTATTTTCCCTCTTTCTTAGTCTTTAATGTCTAACTCATTTACCCGGTTGTATAAATTGTCACCAGTGCCGTTACCACCTTGCTCTTTGTAGCTCTTGTAAAGATATTCGAGGTTATCTAGCTCCTCAACTGTGACGTAACCTCGTTTTAAATACTCACGGCAATTACGGTAAACTTTATCGTGTAACATTGATACGCTAGATCGCTCTTGCACCTCTAACGATTTTTGTAATATGATTAACATTTTTTTCATTTCGGTAATATCGTTCTCGTTACTGGCATCGCGTTTATTTTTATCAGTGATTCTTTTGATAACTGCTTTTGACATGTTATAAAAGAGCTTAAACACCCCTACTCCCACAAGGGCAAAAACAACACTATTTATTTCCATAACCTTTTCTAACACACTTTGCTCACTCCTTTACTCAAAATAAATAGCGACTAATCAACTAAGATTAATCGCCTTGTTATTATCCAACATAATACCTATGATTAATACTGACCCAGCTGGTGCTCTTGTCCCAGTCAAATCCTACCGTGAGTTCGCCTGTGGTTAGGATGTCCATTGTCGTAGGATAGTTCTGTGACGACCCAACCCCCCGTAAAAATCCGTCGCACCAAACGTGAGCCATCTTAGGTGTTGCCCATTCCGGTAGATTGCTTAAAAAAACTTGTCCTTTAGTTTTATTCGTGATATTTGAAGCATCAATTTTAGCATCTATCAACACCCAACCTTTTGATTCTTCTTTTAGTCGCACATAATATTGATGTGATCCAATTCTAAAAGAATCGTTTACATTCGTTGTATTTTCCGGCGATGCTTCCCACATTCGGTCGTTAGCTTGAGATATATCACTAGTTATAAAATCGACTCCATAGGCCGTTGCTTTTTGTATACTATCAAGACTATTGATTGTATAAGCGTTGACAGCTATACCATTAGAATGTGCTTTTTTCACTTTTTCTTGAGTAAGCCCATTTACGCTGATATCTGCATCACATCGACCTAACTCTAAGATTTGATTGATAACACTGTCGTCCAATGTGCCTGATAAAAATTGCAGGCGCATTTCTGGTAACCTCAGTCTAACCTCCTGCAAAGCTGAGTAATCAAAAGATATGACATAGCCGTAATTATCAGCTCCAGCACTTGAGATAACTTGACAAAAGGCATCGTAATTAGCTGCCGAGCCTAGTGCTTTTATTTCGATAAATGGCACTGTGCCATTCTTTTGCATAACTGCCAAAAATTCTTCGAAAGTTGGAACAAGTTGCGAAGCGTAGACACTGTTTAACATCAATGGTGTCTTTAGTTTAAATGATCTAATTTGAGCTAAGGTTAATTCGGACACTGCGCCTGTCCCGGTTGTGGTGCGATTAATAGTCGCATCATGCATGCACACAAACTTGCCATCTTTAGTGGCTCTGATATCCGTCTCGCAACCATAGTTTTTGTTGCTAGCTTCGAAAGATTGCAAACTATTTTCTGGATAAATATTAGTGCCTAAATTGTACCCTCTATGCATCACAAAATGCGGGAATACATCTTTTTTTATTAATCTATTACTGTATTCCACCTCTTTTTTAATCGCATTTAGTTGTGCTGTTGTAGGCGTGTCTAAAGGGCTGATTGAGTAATCAGTAGCTTTGTTGCCTAGCTCTACTTTGATTTTACCGCCAAATTTATTTGGAGCATCTAATTTTATAAATGCTGTAGTCTCACCGATGGCTCTAAAATACTCCCCTATTGTAGTAGTTGATTGTGACCGCCTAGCAATAAAATTCTTACTCTTGTCATACTCTAAAATATAGATAGATCCCGATGTCATAGGGTTAATAACATTAATCCAAATTTTTTTAATTTGATTAACTGCAATATAATCAGTGTAGATATAATCTTTTACATTTGTGTCTAAAATGCCGCTAATGTTATAAAAACCAACATTATCCTTATAAAATTCAGGTGCCCAGAGGTTAGTCCCGACATAGTTTAGATCACCAATTGTATCTTTAACCAACGCAACTTCAACTTTCGTGGCTAACTCATTTGTGTTCCCTATTTCTTCCCAACTGTTCATTAAATCGTTAAATTCTTTTGTACTATTTTCTATTGCTGTTTTATACTTATCTTCGTATTCATCGGCAATTTTTTTTATTTCTGCAACGGCTTGAGTAAATTCGTGGACGTAAATTTGAGATAGCCCAGTTAACTTATTATCTATTTCAGATTTTTCCATCATGAATTTAAAATGACCAAAATCATGAGAATGATCTGTAAAATCAAGGTATACGTGAGCGTGCACCTCGCCCGAAAACCCTAAAATATCTTCCGGAAACGTGAAGCTGGCCTTCCCTTGAAATTCACTATCAATAACCAAAGGATAGATATATTTTTCATTATTTGGTTTAAAAAGTAACAATATCCTAGGTTTGCTATCGGACAAAATTAATGGGCAATCCATTTTGCTAAATTCGAAATTTATCTTATACGACTCATTGTCATGGGACCAAACAACAAGCTGACTATCCTTCATCTTGTCGATAGATGGATTTAATATGAGCTTTTGTGTTGATTCTTTCTTCATAATTTCCTCCTTAATTTAAATTACTATAACTTCCCTTATACACCACTGATTATTCGGGGATGCGGAATTGCTATCGTGACCAGTAAGTCTCCCAAGATAGGGATAAACAACTTTCATTGCCGCTGGATCAGACATACCAATACGATGATTCATACCTGCGTGTGCTTCAATTCCCGCTTTAGCTATGAATTCATGTTTAAAATGATAATCTCCTGGTCCTACACTTGTTTCACCGTCTCTTTCCCACCTGCTGAAAATGATGATTATTCCCATTTTCATTATTTGGGAGTCCCATTCAATAGTATTGCTAGCTTTAAAATATGTGGCTCCTTTATAAACCACTTTTCCCGAAACGTTTGTCATTATGTCTATTTCTGACTTCCCGTAAACGCCTAATTTCTCTGGAGTTAAATCGTGTGGATTTTCTTTATCTGCAACATGATTAGATAACACGTTAGAGTTACTTGTTGTTATACGCCTCAAAGCACTAATATCAGAGATAATCGAGGTGAAATCTCCATTATTTATTATTTGCTCGAGTATATCTTTAATCTGCTCAAATTCGTAAATATAATTACCTTGTCTGATGTTTTGACAAGCTCCCGGTATCACGGTGTATTCAAAATTAGCAGTCGAATCACTCACGCCATCTTTTTCAAAAGAAAAATAAGCTGATACTTTTCCTATACGCTGATAAAAGCTTGCGTTAAGTGTATAAGTAGCTACTCCTGTTCCATAATCAAACGCTGCTAGATCACGAGCGATAATATTATCCTCAAACATTACGTTTAAAAATACAGAATATCCGTTAATATCATCTTTAGAAATATTATTCTCAATTATTTCGGCTACGAACGTTTGTGATTCTTTGTCACCTTGTCTAACGCTTATCACTCCGACATTATTTGTCGGCTCAGTTGTACTTAATGTCATATTGTAAACACTCATTTAAAGTCTCCTTTCTTATCCAAAAATATATGGCCTTGGATTTTCAAATCCGTCATTCGTTTGCGGCCAAGGTGCATTCATAATTTGGAAATGACAATGCTCTGCTGTACTTGGCCCTGTCGTCCCCATATTGGCGATTTGCTGACCTTGTGTAACGATGTCTCCCATCGCTACTCTTACGCTTGAATTGTGGGCATAACCGGTGTATTTGCCGTTAGCATGTTTGATTACAACGTATAATCCATACCAATCCGGATAATTTCCCATTACTACTACTTCGCCATCCATCGATGCATAAATCGGAGTATTAGGATTACCGTTAACAAAATCCATGCCATTGTGGAACTCTGTCGGATATGGCGGAAACGGACTTGTTCTATATCCCCACTCGCTAGTAACAGTAATAGGCGCTGAAATTGGGGGGATAAAGTTTCCACTCACTTCAGGCGCTTTTAAGTCTTTAAATTTGTTGTACCAATTTCTTGCATAACCTTGTCGTTCTGGATGTGCTGCTGCTGGTCTTTCAAAGTTAAGCTCAAAAGCTAAAGCAGCATTTTCAGGACTACTTTCAGATTTGAATCCATTAACTGTTGTCGGTTGTACTGCACCAATCCATTGCCCGTTGTACATGCACCAATCAATTAATTTTGATTGAGCGATCATTGTTCTGTAATTATCTTTAATGTTAGCAGCCGCCATCAGCGTTATAACGTATTCTCTACCATTCCAAGTAATCACCCCAACTAGTGGAAAAGCTGACCCGTCCCATTGCACTGAACCATACGCTGGGCCACCTACTTGTTCAGTATCAGGATCCATCGAGTTTCCAACTTCGCCTTGAACGTTTCCGAGTATTCCTGCGGCTGCGGCCGGACTATATCCTTTACTAATTAAATATATCCATAGCTGCCATGCAAATTTATCGGCCTGTGATGTCACTTCGGGTGGGTACTGGCCATTCCAACCTCCACCGCCACCTTGTCCGCCAGGAGTTACTTCTTTTCCGCCGACAAATAGCTTTCTTGGTACGTGCAAATTGCCGTCTCTTAAAGAAAATCCACTCGTTGCATCTTGGAAGTCTATTCCTTTTTTACAATACAATGTTAATGGGGCTGCCCATTCTGATAAGTCTCTATATTTTTTTGATGGTAAATATATTCCGTCATTGTCATCATTTGCAATTTTTATAAAATCTCCACCATCAAGGCCAATAAAGAGAGAACGATCACTAGCCTTGACATCTGCAATCCAACTAAAATTGTCGCCAGTTGTTCCTATTTCTCCGATAGGGTCATTCCCTCGCCAAAATTCCAAGCCTTTTTTTGTCAATTCCATTATTCTAATATTGCGGTTCCATATTTGCAAAGCACCAGATACTAATCTAAGTGCATCGCCAACCTCATTGAACGAACCCATAAATACATCGGCATTAATCGTTCCTGTTTTGATGAAATTCGCTACAAATGTTCCATCTAAAGTCCAAGCTGATTCAAATTTCCCGTTTATACCAGTACTTGAAAATCCAATTCCAGATTTATTAATTCGTAAGACTTGCTTAGCTGTTTTTACATCTTTTGTATCCATAATCAAAATATCTGATGGTTCTTCCTTTGGCCACATTACAACATGTCCACCGTTATTGCCGGTGATCATGCTCGATACATAGTCTATAAAATCACTCATATAGTTTTTGCTTGATTTATTCTTAAGCAACTCTTGAACTTCGTTTTTTTGTGATTCGTAAAACGTATACTTCGCATCACCGGCTGTTAACCTTAATACTTTTTCATTTAAACCGTCATACTCTACCTTGATAATTTGTGCTTCAACGTTCATTCTGAATCCTTCATGAAATACTTTGAAACTGTCACACAAATTCATTGTTCTAAAATCTTTGAACTTATTTGTTTTATCACTTACATCAAGTTTAAGTACTTCTACTTTAATGTTAATTTTGGGTTTATCGCATCCTGGATTTATTGATTTGAAGTAGTTTTTTGCAATCTTGTTCAAGCTCTTTAAATCTGTTACGCCTTGTTCCTCTGTGAACTGCACCGGGTTTGAATAAACCTCTCCATAGTAATTTGAAACATAATCACTATCGACGATATCTCCAAAAATACGTTCAGTTTTTCCTTCTTTATTCTGCACATCTGCATATGGAGTTATACTAGTTACTAAATTCGTGATATCAAAGTCTGCTTCTAATCCAGATAGATTTTTCCGGTATCTAACCGTACAAACATTGTCCCTCCCTCTCTTTCTTAAAAGAGAAAGTTTAAATGGTTCGTGTTTTATTTCACCACCCCAATTTTGTAAAAGAGATCCACTTTGCCCCGCTACACAGCTAATGACTTTAGAGGCTTCAAGATAAGTACTCGAAGTTGTTGTAATATCTGAATAGAGTTTAACGTCTGATTTTCTATCCATATCTTTCTCAAGTAAGTTCATTGCTTCTTGCGCAGTTTTGCTAATAATTTCTACTCGCTTGATTGATCTATTACCTAATTTAAAAGTGCGACTTTTTCCGTAAATAATTAACTCGCCTGTGCTCATACTCTTATATTCTTTATTAATGACAAACACTTGATAATCATCTTCATCATTCGATTTACCTTTTATTTGATAACCATTTTTTAAATACTCAGCATATTTAGTTGTGTGAGGAATAGTTAGCTTCATTGTAAATTGACCATTCCGTTCTTCCGTGGTAATAAAGGAAGTTGTGTCATTTAAAAAACCTATCCCCGCGTTTTCAAAGTTGCTACTATCTGGATTATGTACTGTCGGTATCATAGTTTAGTTTGCCACCGTCCTTTCACTTCAATCTTGCTAACTGCTCCTACCCAACTAACTTCGTTTTTACCTGGATCAAAATACGGCATGTAGTTACTTTTGAATTTATTATTTTGGTTAATTAAAATACCTGCATTTTCTTTATAAACTTCTTGGATTTCAGGGTCTGCATTAATAATAATATGTTCGTTAATATCCTCAATTTTAAGTTGACGACCATTAATTAAAAGTGTAACGGATCCATTTCCATATATTTTAATCTCAGGATCAGATGAATAACGTTCATTATTATATATTGTAAATGGTCTATCAAAAGTAATAACATCTTGACCTCTGATTTTTAATTTAAACGGTTTGGCACTCAACGAAAAAGAAAAAGGAACTGCGAGCATTGTATCTCGAGTTCCTGAAAATATTGGTTCATCCGTTACTATCACTTGATAAATAAATTCTTTATCCCAGTACGGTATAAAATCAACGTATTTACCACGAGTATCTAAAAATTCTGTAATTAAATCTTCAATGTTTTGGATGCTTTCATAACTATTTACACGATAAAAACAGTTTAATTTTATCGGAACATTACGGTAGTATTGCTTATCGAATAATATAGCACCATTAACACCAGTGCTCTCTGTTAATTCTACTACTCGCTGAGCTTTGTTTTTTGGTGGCCGTTCTCTAATATACACTGGAAATTCTTCACTAGAACGACCATTTAATTCAAATATTCCATCTAATATATTACCCACCTCCAAAAGCTTCATTTTGTTGTCTTTTATCTTCAATCAAGTAAACAATTTCATCTACCATTCGTTCAAGCATTTCTCGTGGCAAATCACCAAATGCTTGTAAGTGTACATGTATTTCGTCCCTAGAAGGCATATTTCCGATTGTTTCAGCAACAGCTGCTCTGACGTAACTCATCAAATCAGATATTGGCGCAATCGCTTCAGGACCAGCTTCACCACCGCCCATTAGATTACCACCGTTACTCCCGAAAATTGTAGGCTTAGTCAAAATTCCACCTTTAGCAAACCAATCTACTTTCAATTTTGGAACTGACATTTCTTTTAATGAAAATTTTCCTTCCAAGCTAAATCTTGGCATCTTAATTTTGGGAAGCTCCCATTTAAAATCAAAAAACTTAATAATATTTTTTACTGTACCACTTACTAAATCTTCAATCCATTTCATCCCTTTGTTAAACGCTTCTTTAAAGCCATCAACAGTCCCACTGATGCTATCGCCAATTCCACTAAAAATTTTACTGGTCCATTTCCCAAAACTTTCTAACTTCTCGCTGAACCAGTCAGTTATTGCACCCCAATTCTTAAAGATGAGTATAATAGCTGTAACTACTGCAATCACAGCTAAAACAATTGCTATAATAGGTAACATTGTTGCCATAAGACCTCCCAGTGAAAGTCCTGTTGCTGCTAACCCCATGTTTAAAGCTAAAATAACAGGCAGTAGAGCACTTATTCCTACTAATATCCCACCTATCACAACAATGATTGTTTTTACTGGACCGGGTAACGCCGAAAAGACATCTGATAGCCCTTTAATGATTGGAATGAATATGTCTAACAAAGGAATAACTCCTTCCGCAATCATTCCTCCAAACTCAGACATTACTAAAGTAATGTTATTCATCGCAACTTGTTGTTGATCAATAGGGTCTAATGTATCCTCAAACGTTTGGGATACTTTGCCCATTGAATTCTCTGCCACGCCACCTAAGTCATTTATTTCCAAAGCTCCTCGTCTGATTGCATCAGACATAACACTTGCGCCTTTTGTTCCGAAGACCTCACTAGCAATCGCTAACGCTTCAGTTTCACTAGAAGCATTTTTAATTTCACTTTGTAAGTCTCCTAATCCATCAACAAGTGAGACGTTATCTTTAGCAAAAACAACAGAGGCTTTCGACATATAACTTAATGCCTTTGTAGAGTCAATACCATTCTTTTCAAACTGTCCAATTAGCTGTGCACTATCAGCAAAGGTTAGCCCTAGTTCTCTGAGCTGTGGTGCGCCTTTAACCGTAACATCAAATAGTTTATCAACTGACTGTCCAGTATCTTGAGCGACCTGAGTAACGGAATCTAAAACCATTGCAAGATCACCATTTTCCAGTTTATACGCTTCAATAGCTCGTTTAGCATTTATAGAAGAATTAGTAACGTCAGTTCCGTTGATTTCAGCAAACTTAATCATTTGATCCGATGTTTTTTCAAGCTCATCACCAGTAAAGCCGAATTGTGTATTAAGTTCTCCAATTGCAGAACCAACTACCGTAAAATCATCTACTGGCAAAGAAGAAACTAGACTATTGTATATCTCTTCAAAACCTTCCATAGCTTCAGTTGTTGCCCCTGTTTTAGTAACGATAATATCTAGCCCATCATCTACTTCCCGAAAGGCATCTTGAGCATCGGCAGCGAACTCTTTGACTTTTTGACCCACTTCAGCTAATTTTTCACCCGCTTCAAGTAATGCACCTGATTTAACGGTGTTACCTAGTTCTTCTAAGCTAGTAGATCCCTCATTCGCTTTGGTTGAGATGCCATCCAATTCCGATTTGACATTTTCGATAGCTTGACCATCGTCAACCTTATCTAAAGTTTCCTTCATTACCTTAACATCAACTTCGCTACCTAAAGCTGATTTCCCGATTTTTATTAAAGCAACTTCCATATCGTCAGCGCTTGCTGTACCATTTTTTATTGCATTAGTTAATTTACTACCTAATACATCTTGATAATCTTCTACAGATGAACCAGTTGCTTTAAACATCGTATCCAATCGACTTGTATTTTGATTTAATCGATCTTGCTCTGATTGCACATTTGAAAGCTGACCTTTGTAGCCATTCAGCACTCCTTCAGTCGCTTCAATTTCCCGTTTAAATGCTCGGTATTGTTCCTCGCCTATTTCACCTTTTTTGAATTGATCCTCAACCTGCTCTTGAGCTCCCTTTAGGCCGTCTAGTTTCTTAGAAGTTAATTCAACTTGTTCACCTAATAATTTTTGTTTTTGAGCAACTAACTCCGTATTTCCTGGATTGAATTTCAATAGCTTTTCAATGTCTTTTAATTCTTTTCCGACTTTATCAGATTCACTGGTTATTCCCTTTAAGGATTTATCTAGACCTTTCGTGTCGCCATCAATCTCTACCGTTATGCCTTTTATTCTGCCAGCCATGGATTTCCCCCCTCCCTAAAAAGAATCAAAGTCAGATTGTGAGGCACGACGTTGACTCTCTTTTTTGGTATTTTTTTCAGAAACGTATTCTTCGGCATAGTCAATCGCTCCACCTACAGTCAAGAAACCTAGCTCATTAATATCAAGACCTACTTGCTTGCAAATGAATAGATAGGATTCCGTTGTTAATATTTCAGAACTTCCAGAGTTCTCGTCTTCGTTTATCGTTTTTTTTTAGTTCTTTGAAGGAGTGAAAAAAGCATGTCTTGAATTTCCGGAAATATTTCATCCAAAGGAAACTCACTAAATTCTTCTAACCAAGTGATAGGTTCCTTAATTTCACTATTTCCACCTTTCGCTAATATCCAAATAATATTGTAAAAACAATCAAAATCAATATGAGCAATATCCTCGTATGTCATATCATTTAGGTTTTGTTGCTTGTCACCAAATATCTTGTTCAATTTTATGATTTCTGCAAAAAAATCCTTTCTAAATTGCTGTTTAAACAAAATTGGTGTAGCGGCTGTCGATTTTAATTTAACTTCACGGCCGTCAATATTAATGATTTTTTCCATAATTAAGCACCTGCCGTTTTTTCGTATACTTTTTCAAACCAGTTATCATATACTGTAGGTGTCGTTGTTTCTTTAGTTTTTGTTTTAACTGCTTTATCAAATGGACGAGGTGTTGCATTAAAGTTTAACTCTGTGGTGTTAGGACTTTCTTTACCAGTAGCGCTACCAAACGACGTACGGTTAGCAGAACAATTGTATAGTACATGGCGTGTTGCATTCTTATCGCCTTCAAACTGAAATAATAGTGCAAAAGGACTTGTTTGTGCACTTGAGACTTCTGTTTGAACTTGATCATCTTTATCTACAATTTCGCCTAAGATATCAACTGAAAATTCATCTGGCATCAATGCGGCAACAAATTTCCCTGTGTACCCTTTGTTATTCGGTGAAGAGTAATATACAATATTATCTGCTTCAAATTCCATCAAATCACCATTAGTGTCGAGTGATAAAGATACTGCTCCGGGATATCTTTTAGGCGTTTCATAACTAATCTTCCCATCCAAGCCGACTGTCGCTTTTGCCCAATAACAATTTTCCAGACCGAACTCTACAAGATTTTTTTCTTTATTTTCTACCATTTTGTATGCTCCTTATAGTTGTATTTCATAAGCTTTTAAATACATTTTTTCACTTTCGATATAACTTTCATAGTTATCGAATGGCAACTTATGATCATTTAATATTTTTTCTAACTTTTTTTCTTCTCTAATATTTTTTAAATTTGAATACAGTTCAACACGAATGTTTTTTATACCATAATATACCTGATTATCAGCCCTAAAATTATCACTACTGCTATCAAGGTAAAGAATATAGGGTAGTTGAGGAACCTGTCCTGTTTCCCAGTGGTGATAACCGACTTCTAGTCCTGTTAATTCAAGTACTTTTTTTAGGTCCTCAAATTTCATTGACTTAACCTCTTTTCTACTTCACGTTCAAATTTTTCAATCACTTTATCATGAACTGGTCCGATATGTGGCAATGGCTTACTTCTACCGCCATTCCTTAACGCATGAGTATTTTCTAACAAGTGTGTCAATTGATAGTCGGTTTTGTTGTGGATAACAAGACTTGTTCCAATTTTAGAGACTGTCCAACCTTTTGCATATTTTCCCGTTGCACCGACGGGGCTAGAACTTTTTAGTTCCTCAGCGGCTTCTTTGGAAACTTCGCCCTTCAGTTCATCAAGACTTTTTTCGACTTCAGATGTATACTGACGTAATGATTTAGCTATTTCATTCGCCAGCTGAGTCCCTTTGATTCCCATCTTGATGCACCGCCTTTGCCTGAACTAATTTTCGTTGGCAGGTTAACTCTAATCGGTCTCTGTCCAGCGGATAAACTCTAATAATATCGTAAACAATTTCCTCTAAAATTAGTGAAGTTTGTTCTTCGTAGTCGTACGGATGAATAACTAATGATTTTGTTACTGTAATTCCGCTTTGGCCGGCCGTATAAAACTCAGAACGTGAAATCGGTTGTTCATATCCATAGACTTCCTCTTGTTTCAGAATAGGTATTTGATTACCTATATCATCTTCGATAAAATCAGTAGCAGCTAATAAGTTTATATCTAGGTCCCACAGTTCTTCATGCATCACTGTCCCTCCCATTAGCAATCACGAGATTGTGCAGCCGGAATTGTAAATTACGTGGGCACGCCCCTTCACCTCTAGAACGATATCTCCACGCTGAATAATCAACTACAAACATTAAATGCTTGTAGTTGTTATCCTCTAAAATAATTCCTTTTTCATTTATTAGTTCTTCAATAACACTTTTGATGATTGCAGTAAGGTAGTCATCGCGATTACTTTTCTTGGTTCCTAAATTTACTTTTAGTAAAGGTAAAATGATTTTTTCCATTACTCTTTATCCTTTTTCTTTTTTAATGTTCCTTTTTCTACTTGGGCTTTTTTCGTTTGCTTATTTATATGTTTAATAAGAACTTTCCCTATTTTGTTTGTTTCAGAGGACAATTCTAACGCTCGTTCAGGTGTAACGGTAAGCCCCTTACGCGGAAAAGTAGCCCCGACCGCGTATAAATGGTTACCGTCTTCTAAATCTTTAAACGGAAAAATAACTTCATAGGTCATTTGATTAAGCACCCCCTACATCTGGGGTACCTTCGGGCACAGTTCCGTTGATTTGTACAAAGAAACCAGCGTCAGGGTCTCCTTTTGAAATACCAAAACGAATTCCGGTTGCTACATACTCACCGTAAATTTTGTCATCTGCCCACTTAGCACTAATTTCAGCTCTTTTCGGCATAAGAATAGCCCGTTTAGAATCCCCAATAAATGCTGTTTGAGGGTTATAAACAGGCGCTTCAGCCGTCCCGGTATTCACTTGTAATTGCTCATCATCCACAATGTGTACTTTTTTATTACCAATTACACCATCACTCGCTTTAGTAATATCCGGCTGCAATAAGTACTTACCATCTTTATCTTTTAAAGTATCTAAAATGTGGAAGAAGCTTTGTGTCACAATTAGTGATTTGTCGTACCCGGTTTTAAGCTTCTTGTTTAAGATCTCTTTGAGTTTGTCAACGATATGATCTGTGGCAGCATTAATTTCTACTTTTGTAAAATCTTGAAATTGTTTTGTGATCAGGTCATTAGATGTATTTTCCCGTTGCTCATCAGCATTCGTATTAACAATACCTACCAAATCAGCCTCAGTATCATCGATAGACTCTTGAGAAATTGCAATCATTCCGCGGTAAGTTTGTACTTCCCATTTTACAGGAATAAATTCGGGTTTCGCTAAATCTGGGTTTTGCTGTAATTCTTCAACGGTATGCATTTTAGCTTTAGAACGTTTTTGCATTTGGTAAGTACCTGATGGGTTCTTTACTGGAAATACCGTCACAAATTGGGATAAATCCGTTGTGCTGTCCAGTTCTTTACGTGGTTTATAATCTACATCTTTAGGTATTAATACGCCAACATCATCAGACGTAAGGTTATCTCGTTGAACTTTCCCTTTGGTACGTAAAAACTCGTTTGCTGCTTCACGCTTTTCTATTAATTCTTCCTTAGTTCTTTTTGACATTTTTTTATTTCCTCCTCGTTTTTCATCAATCGGATCATTAGATGGCTCTTTATTTTCTAACGTTTCTAGTTCCATTTCTAAAGCGGTGATATCTTCTTGGATCGTCGCTTTTTCTTCTTTTTTCTCATCTAACTCTTTTTCTATCTCATCGATTTGTTCCTCGACGGTCTTAATTTCTTCGTCAGTCACAGCTTCATCAATTGCAGCTTCAATTTCTGTTGCACGTAATTCTAGCGCTTTTTCTGCTTCTAATGCCGTTGCTAAAAGATCTCGTTTCTGATTAATTTTTTTATTTAACATGATTTGCTTTAATGCCATTTATAATTCGCTCCCTTAAGTTATTCTTTTTTATTTCCAAGCTTCGTTTTGACAGCCGGTTAATGTCATTCGTTCTTGCTTCAATTTCTGTTTGTGGATATGCTGGAAAAGTCACACAACTAACTTCAAAAACATCGACTTTTTCTAAAAAAAATTTCATGCCGCTGTCACGCTTCTCAGACGATTCTTCTGTCACATAAAATCCAAAACTACAGGCATCAATATCACCACGTTTAACTTTTGCATATACTGACATTGCTTCTGGATCGCTTCGATTAATTTCTACTTTTCCATAAACGCCTTTCTCGTCTTCTTGCAAATGTAATGTTCCATTACTAGTACGACCTAATACTGATCCAGAGTCATGATTAAACAAACATCTAACATCATTTTGTTTTAAACTTTCTCTTGCGGCCCCTTTTGCAACTTCTTCAAAACATCCTTCAAATAATTCTGTTTCTTCGCCATACCTAATAAAATATCCTTCAAGATATAATTTTTCATCTTCTGCCGTTTCTGCAGCCCTAAATTCTGATTTGAAATATGCGGTTCTTTTTTCTAGTTTCAATCTTCATCACCACCTTTCAATTTTTTTTGTTTATCAAGGTCTTGTTGTTTTAAGTAATTTTCAAGGACTAGTAGTTCCTCCATTTCGGCATCTGGCGTTAGGCCTACCCAATCACGAAGTTCATTACGTCTCATTGAATTTCGATCTATCATGGCCGTTCCAGCTGCAACCATTTCTGTTAAGTTGTATGCATATAAGCTCCTAGGATTTAATTTAAAATACATTGTCGGACTAATTAACAAATCTCGTGTTAAGGTCTGTGCAATGATTTGAGCGATACTCATGATTCGTGTATCTATCCAATTGTTATGTTCTGATTGACTAAATGTCCCTACTCCCAACAAAAATGGCGGAACTCCTAAGAGACCTGCTACTGTTTTTTTATCTAATTCAACTGACTCGTTAATTGCAATATCTTTCAATGTTAAAGGTTTAACTTGTTGGACTTCGAGTAATTCCGCTGGTATAATCCAGGGCTCTCCCGGTTTTGACTCACCAAGATACTTATTCTTTATTTGTTCACGACCAGCATTGCTCGCCATTTCTTCACTCAGTGCATCAACTTTTACAACAATATTTGGCATATACTGACCTGACATGAAACTATTTTTAGTCTTAGTAGCTTGCTTAAGGTTCTGAACTAAGTCACGTAACACTATGCGATATCCTGTGCCTCTGTATGGGTAACAAGGATCAGGGTTAATCGCAAAATGAATAACTTCATCCGGCTGAAATACAACTCCATTGCAATTAATTTCATATCCATCATCTAAATCGTTATAGCTTATTGAATCCATTCGTAGCGGTTTTAATTGATCAATCAAACCATTTTTCATAATCGGTAATACTATGGAGTTTCCATCACCATACAAAAGAAGGTCAGAACAAATTTTATATATCCAATTTTTTCTCGTCATGTAACTGTATGGATTAACGTCAAGCTTCCTTGACAATTCATTTCTGACACGTTTATCGCCTTTTTCAGTATTCTCCATCAAATGTATTGTCATATTCGACACCATATCTGCAATACGATCTGTTGCTATTCTGACATCAGGGTTATCCGACAAACGAGAATAACCGGGTGGAAACATAAGCCCCGGAAAGTCTGCACTTGATAATATCAGCGGGGAACTCTTATCGCCTACCGTGCTTCTCGTTTGACTTTTATTTCTATTTTTCTTTTTTGACAAATTCTCACCACCTTTCAAATTAACTGTTTTAACGATTCATCCACTTATTCCCCACATCACCTAAGGCCATGTCATCTAACATTTGACAGCAACTAAATACTCCAGCATCGAATAAATCAATACGTTGTACCCCTCCATCACCATCAACTTTGTCATACATGATTTGGTCATCTACTTTTTCTACTGCTCTAACATTCTGAACGCAGTACTCAAAGGCTTCTGAGTGTACATAATAAAACTCTTTATTCTTTGCTTTCACTTCGATATGTCTAAATCCTTCTGACTTTTTCCAATAGTTTTGAGGTTGATCTACAATTTTAAAACTTGCTTTTCTCATTTTCAAAAAAAATTCTCGACCAAATTTTTTATCGAAACCAACCATTTTTACCTTGAATCCTTTTCCACGCATTAAAATAAACCATTTAACAATATCATCAAATAAAACAGTTGGCGTATTACTCATCGTCAACCACCCATCTTCTTTCCAACCGAATAACGGAATACCGTCTTCTTCTGCCTTTTTTGTTGCATTAAGTATTGGGAAGAAAGCATGTGTGATACAAATATCGACACCTTTGTAACTACCATATAAAGCACCAGCTGTTAAATCATGAAGTTTGGATAAATCAGCTCCGCCATACCAATTAATTGGAAGTAATGCCAATTCTTCTAATGTCCAATTGTATTTTCTATCTGAATTTTTGAACTCTTGAATATCAAAATATGACGTCATTGCATTTGTAAATATGTTTAATGTTTTATTCAAATACTCTGTTTTAAGTTGTGCTTCATTCATTGCTTGGGCAGCATCAGATAACAAATCTTCCAAAGTTACTGTTACCCCAATACTCGGTGTACACATTTCTAACACTTCTGGATCGTCCATTGTTGTTATCTCGCCTTTAGAATTGATTATATTTCCTTCTTCGTCTTGATCAGCTTTACAGATGAAAATGAAATATGAATCATAAGCTTTATCAGTGATTGTGCCATTTAAAACTTTCTGTAATGTTTTTAGTCGACTTGCTAGAAATCCGTCTGGAATGTCTCCAGCTGTTGAAATCCCAATTAGTAATTTATTACGGTAGGCTTTCATTGCATTTTTCATTAGCGTGTAGCGTTTAGCCCCCGCACGTTTCCACGAATGTAATTCATCTAATACTAATCCGTTACAGTTTAATGAATCCAATTTATCTTCTTGATTTGCTATGGCGTAAATATCACTAGTGCCATCCCCAAAATCAATTGAAACGGAATGTTCTTGGTTATTGTCACGTATTCTCAGTTTTTCGACATCTTCTTTTAATTCTTTCACGTTATCTACTATAAAGTTAAAACATTCTAGAGTTTGCTTAACCGAGTTTGCTACAATGTATGATTTAGCTCCAGATGTTCTATCAAGCGTATTTTTAGCAAGTGTTAAGGCCGCACTAAAAGCCGTTTTCCCTTGTTTACGTGGTAAGAATATCAGAGCTTCATTAAATCGTCTTATTTTTTGTCCTTTTAAAAAGAAGCCAAACAGATTCACACAAACAAAGACTTGCCATTCAGTTAATAGCAATGGTTTACCTTTAAACGATTCTCCGTTTTTATCTTCTCCCTGAACATGGTGCATAGTAGTTTGTATGAAATCTATCACAAAATTAAACTGATCTTGTTTAAAATCTAAATCATCACGTTTTAAATCATCTATAAAACGTTGACAAGCATATACTCTATCGATATTTGCGAGTATTTTGTTTGAAACAATATCTTCCGCGTACTTCAGAGCAACCCTAAAGTGGGGAGAAGTTATTCCTTTCAAGTTCATAGACTCAAGAACCTTGCCCCTGTTTCTCTAACAGAAGTTGCAGCGCAGATTTTTCTTTTTTTGGTTGCTCTATCTCTGCATTGTACGTTTTAGCGTTCAGCATTAATCGATCTGAATATGTACCTATGTCTTTTCTCAAATTTTCTAAGCTTGCGAGAATGGGCGACTTTTTACCACCACTTTTTTCAGTTTCGATTGCAACTTCAAACCCAGTTCGTTCAAATTCACGACTTAGAAAATTGTACTGAAAAATCATATCGGCATATACTTCAATTATTTGATTATATTGTAGTTTGTAAGTGCCAAGCTCTTTCATATATTTTATTGTTCTCCGCTTAATCGTATCTCTTTGGGGAATATTTTTACCCATTTCACATCACCTTCTTTCTTTATGGAAATATTTTTTCAAAATCCTCCCGCACTTGGAAAAAGCTCCCTTCCCCGGTACCCTAAACGTTATTTTTTAAAACTTATAGGTGGGGGGGCTTCCAAATTTATTTTTAAATTCTGTTTCACGCCTTTTTTGCCATTTTTCTCCCAATGCTGTTATCTCATTTGTCAGTCTGTCGTGCATCTTGTTATGATATTTATTAGACATACAAATAAGGTTCCAATTGACATAGGCGAGATCTGGATATGTATCTAGTGGGAATATGTGATGAACTGTATCGCCTTGGATTCCTGGCCCATACCTCTTTGACTCTTGGCATGTATACTCGTCTCTTCTTAAAATAATATTTCTCTTGTTAATCCAACGTTTGTTTTTATAAAAGGGTTTAGTTTGTTTCATAAGTTACCTCTGCCCCATAGAAGCTTAGGAGCCATTTGCCGAATCTCTCCTGCTCGTCTACTGTCGTGCTGTGAGCTAATGTGTAAACGTACAAATCATCGCCTTGCTTATAAGTACTTAACTCAAAGTGTTGATCACTCGTGTCACTTATCATCATGTTTGTATAAACAGCGTGGTAGTTGCCTACATCTTTAATTACATACGACTTATGATATAGCTTATTATCAGGTACCTTACTATAAGATAAATCAATATACATTAATGTGAATGTAATAAGTCCGACCAATATTAATGCTGTGATTGATAATATTTTAATTCGTTTGATACTCATAGGTTCCCACGCTCCACTTCTACAGAGTCAGTTAGTTTACTATTTTGTGGCATCTTGCATATCCACCAAGTGTTAACTGGCGGGTTATCACTATAAGGTTCTGTTGTAAAACCCTTTACATGTTCCTTTGCTTTTTCGTGGCTATCTGAAATAGAATGTAGTGAAGCGCCAGTCACGCCACCACTGATATATAAAATATATAACATTTACTCCGCCCCCTTCATCCGCTTAATCTTATTAATCGTCTTTTTGTCTAATTGATCCTGAACTTTAAATCCTTGCCTTTGATGTTTATCAATATTATCCATTGCTATTTTTGCCGTTAGGTCAAGGTAATGTTTATGGTTATATCTACTGTTTCCCATTTTCGTCCTCCTATAAAGTGTATGAGACATAATAAAAACGTCATACAGTTAAGTATGACGTTACGTTTGTTTTTATGGACCTTGTAGGACTCGAACCTACGACCGAACGGTTATGAGCCGTTAGCTCTTACCTACTGAGCTAAAGGTCCTTGTTTAAACTTACACCCTAGCATGCAAGCTCATTATGTACACTGTACTAGGCAGCTTCGAGCGACACTATTTCCGTAGCGTGCTCTTGTATATTTGTGGCGCTTAACTAGGCTAATCGTTTCCGCAATCAACCTAGAATTTTACTGACACTATTTAGGAAATAATATTAAGGAGTTTGACTTTCACATCCTTATTTTTTATTTTTAGTGTCAGCTCGATAAACAGTAGTTAATGACACAAATCATATTTTATCTGTTTATCTGATAATACAATATTACAATGATTTAAGGTGGGATAGTAGTTGTTTTAGTCCCAACTTCCGAGACGGTTAATTTTCCTACCGAATATCATAAGTGTCTTTTGTTTTAATCTTGAGATACTACTGGACGAATAGTGGACTTCTTTAGAAAATTCTTTCCACGTCATCCAAGAACAATCTCCCCAATACTTACGCTCAATTAAGCTACTTTCAATTTTTCCTAATTCATCTAAAGTTTCTCTAATTGCCTTTTTATCCTTTTCTTGTTGCATTATATAGGGATCATCTAAATACATTAACGCTACACGCTCTGTTGGGTTTGAAATCCTACTGCCACGACTACCACCCACATTTTCATCTTCTTCTTGGTATCTAGAAGCTTGTAATGACATTTTTTGCTTATTAATATTGTTTGGGATATTTTTATAATCTGAAAATCTATTTTCTAATTCATTCATCAATTTATCGTTTTTCTTACTCATTTTTTTCCCACTTTCTATGTGTTGCTATTACTGTTGTTTACCTTGCATAATCACAAGTATCTTTAAACTCTTGAACGCTTACTGGCTCAATGCTTTGAGTGCTGTTTTAAAAAATAATACTTTTGCCTGTTTTAAATACTATTTTTATCGTTCTTTCGGTTTAACTAAAGGCTCACTATTTAGCTGCAACCTTTCAATGATTTCTGCAATATGACCTTTATGCGCGTTGGCCCATGCGTGAGTTGCATAGTTTGTTTCAACTGCTAATTCGTTTCTTCTTAAATCAAACTCAAAGAAGTTTTCTAAATCTCGATTATCATAAGGTGCATTGCTTTTTAGGAATTGAATTAGCTCATTTGGAACATGGACTTCAATTTTCATACCTGATCGTTGATACTTACTCAACTAAATTTCCCCCTTCTGTTTCTTTAAATTCTTGATATTTCCAAAAGCTTGTTGTCTATCAAAAGTCCCATTTCGTTTGTTTCCCTTCTTTTTCTCGTCACTTGTTAATCTCTCGAATGATGTTAAGCGCCAAGCATGAGATGCAGCTTCCAAACCACATCTGCTCATTGCTTTTATAGCCATTCTTAGTGCTTCTGTCTGGAATGGATACCACTGATACATTTCATCAAAAACAATCAGCTCAGTCTCTACTCCTAATCTTTCATTGCCTTGGAGTTCTTTCATTGCCTTTGATACTCTCAATTTAGTTTGTTCTAACTCTTTACTTCGTTCAGGAGTGAATACGCCATTTATTCTATTCATAAACACTTGATACTCTTCTTCAGTTTCAAATATAATCTTTGTCATAGGCGCTACCTTTCTATTCTTCCGTATAATCGCTACCAACGTATTTATTAATAAATTCAGTGACAGCTTTAACATCCCCATCTTCGCCGACAACTATTTATATTTCTTATCGCCAAGTTTATAATTTTGTCAGTGGGAAATACGAAACATTCACTTGATCCAACCACAGATAAAGCTCCCTCAGCTAATTGCTTTCTATAAAATTCGGTCACTTCTTCTATTTCTTCGTTGCTCTCTAAGTTGAATGATACTTCTTGGCCATCGGTTAACATTGCAATGATTTTATAACTATAAGTACCCATTTTGTCCTCCTTTCGACTACATGTTATAATCGCTCAATTATTCAGGTATCGAATTAACATACCCGGAAACATCTTTTAACAATTGATCATAGGCATGTTTATATTTATCACGGTCTTTTCGCATTTTGGTTAGCGAATTACTATTGTTATTAGCAGCCTCAACAGCTTTACGATACTTTCTGAATAACTGGTCGTATTCTTTCTTCCACTTGATACTCGGCTTCTTAGCTACTTTTAAACTCATTACTCATTTCCCCTTTCGATTACCCAAGATAATAATTACTTTTCATTTGTTATTTAATTAAAAATGTAATATAATTCAATTTGAAGGTCGCTATGTCCATGGTGACCTACAAACCCAGCTTCTTACTGAGTAATCGGTAAGGAGCCTTTTTATTATCCATGATAATCGTTCATTTTATTGGACTTTTATGTTTATTTTGTTACTCTTAAGAAAAACCTTTTGGAGGTGTTCTCTTGATTTTCATACTATTTCTATTAATATGTTTTTTAGCTCCCGCAATGGTATTTACAGTAAAAAAGGAAGGGCGTTTTTCTGCCATATCCGTTACTCTCATTATCATCATGGCAATCTGTTTACTGCTGATGTTTCGCCTCTTACTATCGTAAATAATCACAACTAATCTTTAATTATCCCTCTCATAGCCAGCTCGCCGTAAATATGTAGCCAGTTAACTAAGGGACACATTAGATTTTTATCATCGATAAAATAATCTGCACCAACTTTCCTTGGATCGTTGCCCCACTTTTTAATTAAGTGAGGCGTGTTCTCATTGATCGTCGTAAATTTAATACCTTGCTCATACAAATACCGCTCTATCTCCGAAGCTTCACGACATGACCAGATTATGACTTCATGGCCAGATTCGATAATTTTATTAATTGTTAGCCGCGCATTGGTTCTTAATTTGCCAATTTGAGGGTAATCATTTGAATTGGTGATAGTGTTGTCAAAATCAATTGCTATTGTTTTCATTTGCTCACCTCATAACATTAGTGTTAGCGGTATGTTTGACAACATTTCATCATTAGCTAACTTAAACGTATCTTTTTTTATTTCAAAACCAAAGCCGTTTCTATTTAGCTCTACTGCTGCTCTAATTGTTGAACCGCTGCCAGCACAAGGATCAATCACAACGTCCCCCGGGTCTGTAAAAATTTCAATCAATTCCTTTAAAATTGGAATAGGCTTTTGAGTCGGATGGATCTTTGGATAGCTGTTATCAACCTCCCAGTTAAACCAATTTTTAATCATGCGACCATTATTATTAAACTTAGGTAATTTATCTCGATATAGAATCAAAGCGTACTCTGTGGCCCCGACAACTTTCATATTTGCTTTTAATACTTGCGCCGAACTCTTTTTAATAAACACGATAGGGATATGGCCGTTAAAACCATACTTTTTCGCTTGGTCAATCACCATTTGTAACTGTTGAAAGGCACAAAATACAATCATTGCTGGTGCCTTGCCAGTTTCTTTAGGTTCCTTGACTAACATTTTTGAGCAAAAGTGCATGAACTCTGGCACCTTAAAGTTTTCGTCTGTATCAAAAAATGCCTTATTAGCCTTGCTAGATTCGCCTTTTTGATTATCGCCGTCTACATACCACTCTAAACTAGAAGCGTAGGCATTTTTTCCCAAGTTGTAGGGGATATCAGCAATTACAAGCTGAGCTTTAGGTATGTTATATCGTTTATAATTTTGGAAATGATCGTTGTAAAGTTCAAATTTAACACTCATCGTTTAACCACAACCGTGAATGTTTCTTTAGTCTTTGGTGGTCTATTTAAATTTTTCTTTTTAGCCATAAAACGGCTCCTTTCTTGTGATTTTTCTAGGTAATCACTAATTCATTTCTTCGTGCCAATTGTCAGCAACTAAGACTTTGTACGGTTTGTTTTGCAAGTCGCTATTTAACTCCTCACATCTTTTGATTGCAGCGCTTTTCCTTTTGTAAATTTTATTGTTGTCTTCAGCCATCATGTGTGGCCCACTTGTTATTGCCACAACATATAATTTCATTTCGATACCGCCTTTCGATTATTTTAAGTAATAGCTAGGCTATCTTCATATTCGTCAATGTTCATTCCGTCTTTGGAATACCATTCCAGCCACTCGTTTTCTTCTTGATCAAACTCTTGTAACCCGAACGTGTTACTTGATAACACGTTATCAGGCAAAGTTCTTTGATATTTTGCTAATGCATTTATTACTGCTATTGCTTCGTCAGGCGAAGAAACATCAAACTTATGCACTACTCCTGAACCAATATTCACAGCGTTCCAAACTCTTAATTTCATTTAATCTTTCCTCCTAGTTGTTATTTCAATAGCTAATCACAAGTTGCAAAAAATGATTTAAAGTCAATCCAATTATCTTCAATTAAATTACCGATTTTAAATACTGTCCCGCCAAGCCCTGTAGTTTCGCACCTAATGCTTGTTCCTGGTATCTTTTCCCAACTGTCTACACCAATAACTTTCAGTATTTCAGCAATCGCTTGAAACCCCTTCTGCACAGGTACACGTACTTTTAATTCTTGAGAGTATTCATCTAAGGCATAGCCGCCTACACTCACTCCCCAACCTTTACCTTTTAATGTTAAGTAAAAAGTCAATATTCCGTGGTCTTCTCGACCTAAAAATGAACTAGTAACAATTGCATTTTCTATCATTTCTATTCCTCTTTTCTTTAATTGTTATTATTAAACCTAATAGTGATGTATCTGTCTGTTTACACCTCGTTTTGATATACTTAACGTGTCAGCGAGTGGTCCGCTGAACAAAATAAGAAAGCGAGGTGAAACAATGAGCGTAAACGTATCTCTAACGCAATTCACCACTTTTTCAACAAAAATCAATACTGGCGCTAAAATCGCATACGTCCGAAAAGATATCAAGAACGCAACTGACTATCATCCAGCGTTTGACTACTGGAAAGCTTTACGTGACGAAATAAAAAGAATTCACGAACATGGTTTACCTATCGAAAACTTAAGATACTTGGTAGATTTGAATCAGGTGGATGAAAAGAAATTAGTGAATTATCGTCAAGCAATCAACACTTACATTCGATTTGTAAATAAACATAATGTAGAATATTTCCAAGTAGGAAAATCTTTTTGGTCGTTAAGAGGTGAATTACATATAAACACCTCACCAGAACTTGGTTTAATTGTAGACGGCCAAAAATATTATGTTAAAAATTATTACAAAAAAAGAAATGCTGTCAATAAAATCGATAAAAGAAATATCAAGTCCACACTTACTCTGATGCAATTATCTGAAAAAGATTTTACTGCTGATCAGTCTGCGAAGTATGCTGTACTTAACTTTCAAAATGGTAAGCTCATTGAGTCAGGTCCGATAGTATCAGAAGATGTTCTTGAGTTAGAAACTGATGCTGAATTTTTATTGCATATTTGGAACCAAGTTTAGTCTTTACTTAACTCTCCTTGAACTTGAGCGCATGTCTCACAGATATTCTGGTTGTTCTCAAGTTCAAGAGTTGCTTTTTCCCCACAAATCATACATTCCTTGTCTTTTGACAAAATTTATTCCTCCTTTCGATTACTAAATCTAATAGCAAGTTATTTAACTAAAACTAGCCTCTGGTTCAGCATCTGGTAATACTTCTTCTTCCTCATACTCACAATCCAAAATCAACTTTGTTCTCTTGTTACTTAAATTCATCATGTACACATCAAAATCATTAAGCACTTGTAACGATGAAAGATTATCAACTCTGTTTAGATTTATGTCCCAATTATCACCACGATATTTAGATATGTTAAACTCCACATTCAAGCTCTCGTCCTTCTCACATTCGAATCTAACAATCCCGTGTTCGAAATTTGACCATGATCGACCGTCCTCAAGCACTGATTCAAACCTACAAGCAACATACTCATAACGGGGTTCATCGTCATATTCCACTTCCAAACCATCTGTATTAACTTCTTTCGCAACGTATTTACACCACTCCGCAAAAATTTCAGAGATTTTAATATCTTTTGGAACATCAGCAATAGCTAAACCTTTGAAGTTTTCAAGTACTTTATTGTTTTCAAAAGTAGTTTCCTGAAGAATCTTAATTAGTACAGGCTCAAGCTTGGTTACATATTCAGAGAAATCATGACGTTCTATAGCTGGCACTATTGCAGCGTTGATTTGGTTTTCTAATAATTTTTTTAAATCGCCACCATATCCAAATAAATCGTTTAGCGCTTTATCAATTGCTTCACCTAATTTTTCTTCAACCTTTACCTCAATATTGCCACCTTTTAGAAATTCACTTACTGTTTTTTCAATATTTTTTTCAATTGTCATTTTCTTCTTACCTCCTATTTTCGTTTTATACCTACTTTTACTCTTGATAGACTAGTTTTAACATCTAACTCGACCATTCATATATTTAATGTTTAAAACGTCTTAAATCGTTTTATAATCGGTTGTTATTACTCTACATATTCAAATGTTATACCATCATAATTTCAGCTAATTCTGAATTATTAAATTGGAGGTATAACATTGTTGTTTTTATATCACTATGCCCCAAAATAGCCTGGAGCATGCTCAATGCTCTCTCGTCTTTTGAATTTTTGAGGAACGACTTTGCAAAGTAATGCCTAAACGCGTGAGGATACACTTTATCTTCCTTAACCTCACAAACTCTAGCTGCTTTTTTCATGTGATTTCTGTATGTTGTTTGAGAAAAACTGAACATCCGTTCCGTTTCGCCCCTCTGAATGAAAAATTCTCTTAACTCATCTTTCAAATCATCAGACATGCCAATTACTCTAGTTTTTCCCTTGTTGGTGATTAAAATTTCTATAGGACTTATGGATTCCTTAGTCAAGGCCAGCGCTTCGCTTATACGAAGCCCAGTTCGAGCGATTAACTTCATGAGCATTCTAGTTTCAGGATGATGACAAACCATTAACAGTGAATTGTATTCATCTTCAACTAGGTACTCTCGCCCATTGCTATTTTGAACGTTTACTCGTTTTACCTTGTAATCACTTGCTCTGATACTTGTATTAACTTTTTCCAAATAATTAAAGAATGTACTAAAAACAATAATTTTATGATTGATTGTGCTTGTCTTATAATTCATCACGCTAATCATGTAACGTTTATAATCCCTCATCAGCTCAAAACTAAGAGCTTCATGATGATTTACCTTTGCAAACTCGTTGAGCTGCTTCAAATCGCCTAAATATCCCTTAATTGTGCTGTCAGCAGATTCTTTTCTTAGTAAGTAGTTTTTATAATCGTTTAAATTAATCATTTTCTTCACTCCTAATAGTTTATTCGCAAAGTATTAACTAAATTAATTCGTCTATCGCATAACTTTGAATTAGCTTCCCAGTATTAAAAGCATGGATCACAACTGATTTATTAACACCCAAGAATTTGGCTATTTCAATAAATGAATGAAAATAATATGAGTCCCCTTCCTCGTCTGTAACAAAATACTTATTCATCACTGACCTTTTTCCGTGAATCAGCTAGCATTTTTCTGAATTCTTCCTCTTCGGCTGCTGACACTGGTGTTTCTATTACTTCTTGATTAAATAACTCAGGAACGGTTTCTTTTCTAGCATGCCTGCCTTTACTTGGTTTTTTTATTCTATCTGCTTGTTCACGTTCCCAACGCTCCTGGTAATCAGTAATAGCTTCCACTGTTTTCAGATTTAATCTCTTCCAATTAGCTACAATTTTTTCAACATAGGCCCATACTCCTGAACCTCGAATTTCTCTTTTAGCAGTTTCTCTAATAGCATGAGCAAGTACTTCATCAGTAACCTCTTTGGTCAATGCCTTCATATCTTCTTGTACAACCATGTTTGGGAAACCGAAATTTTGTTGATAAAGTTCCATAGCCAACCATTTTGACGAAGATTCCTCGACAGAGGTTATATCATCTTTATCTTTCTTTAACTCTCTCTCTAACTCTATCTCTATCTCTAACTCTGGTGGAGTTTTGTCTGACGTTTGTCCGGACGTTTGTCCTCCACTGTTTGAATCGTTGATTTCTAGGTGTTTTTCCGAATCGATTCTCGCTCTGTACTCTCTTTTCCGATCTGCTTCACTTGATGATTTACCAATAAAATTTTGAATGTTAGTGATATAAATCGCACCACTATCTAATTTTTCGATTAAACCTAAACTCTGAAACATTTCAATTGCTTTTTCTACATCGCCTACGCTATGCCTGACTATTTGTGACAAAACAGACGGTGTATAAGGGATTACATCATTGAACATTAACTTCCCTTCGTTCTTCAAGCTTCTTAGATACATTTTCAGCAATATATTGGAGTATTTATATCCGTCTTGCATACCTTCCAATATAATCATTGCTTCATCTTCAAAAAAATTATCTTTTAATTTAAGATAATAGTATTTTTTATTATCAGACAATTATTTTTACCTCCTTAAAACAATTTAGATATTCTTGACTTTACGCTGAATGGCTGCGAGTTCTTCTACACTTAAATGTGTATAGATTGCAGTCGTTTGAATATTTGAATGGCCTAACAATTGCTGTAAATCTGATATATTCCCGTTGTGCTTGAGAATATATTGTTTAGCAAAATAGTGTCTAAATGAATGTGGATAAGCTTTCTCCGAGTTCACTTTTGCTTTACCAGCAGTTTTTTTAATGTAATTTCTATAACTTGTTTTGGACTTAGGAAAAATAAAGCTGTCTTCATTACCCCAGAGGGCATCAATTACATATTTCTTTAACTCCCGCCTCAACCATAATGGTAATGACACTGTTTTAAATTTTCCTTTATTGCTTATTCTAATAATTTTTTTATCCAGATCAGAAACTTTAAGTTTAAGAACCTCAGTAATCCTCATACCTGTATTAGCGATTACAAGCATGAATTGGTAAGTCTCTCTGGAATGAGCATTCTTTAACATCCTCTTATAGTCCGTGTCATCTATAGACTTCCTGTGAGCTTTAATTTGAGTGTTATGCTGTTTTAAACTCAAAGGATTTTTCCCGCCATCATCAACGTTGTATATCCAGTTAAAATACACATTTAATTTGGTGATTGTTTGATTAATCGAACTAATTTCATAATTTTTCTTCGTGTCACCTTTTTGAAATTCTAGCATCGTGAGATATTCCTTGTAGTCAGTCATAACCGTTTTCGTTATTTCCGTTATCTGATGAAAATTAAGATAATCTTCTAACTGTTTTAAAGTCGTTACATAATCTCTAATTGTGTTATCTGCTTTTTCACCATCTTTTAAATATGTTTTGTATTCTTCTACCTTCAATAACATGCAAACATCCTCCTCTAATATCCCACTAAAACACTTGCGTTTAGTTGCCTTTAGTCTATATAATCACAAGTAACTACTAACGCTTATAAGCTATATGTATCAACGCTTTAACTGTCTTTCAGTAAAATAATACTTTTGACCCCTAAAATGTTTCACAGATTGCCTTTTTGCTCGTTTCGTGGTATCTTTTATTTAGATGTTTATACAAATGTTTATTTATGACTAACGAGGATTGCCGTCCTGGTTGGTCTTTTTTTGTGCTTTAAAAACTTTTTGTTTGCCGCCTAGGTACCACCAACATTTCGCTTGGTGTTCTCCCTTAACTAATAGTTCCTCTCTATTCATAGGCTCTATGCTCCTTTGTGCGCTCGTATTGATTGTCTTCAGCTTTGGCTAGGTACCCAACTAAGACACCGCCAATCCCTGCTAATGTAATGCTCAGGTCTTTGCTACCCAAGTACGCACCTAGTGACAAAATTATTACTAGAAAAATAAATCGTCTAACCTTGTATTTCATGTGATTTCACCCCTTTCATTACAAAAGCCATTTTTTCAATACTTTTAGTTGGCAAATGGCCCATCATTTGATTTACTTCTGAATATGATCTGCCGCCAGTTAATGCAATAAACTTTATTAACATTTCTTTAGCCCGCTGCTCGATGTGATAACGCCTCCTAAACCTCTTTTACTTCCATTTTTTTTAAGAACTCTTGCAGTTCCCCTCTTTCGATGCGAATATCTTGCTTACTCCATATTTGACACTTAAGACCTCTGGCTAACCAATCGCTTAACTTATCATCACCAATCCCTAAGACCTCTTTCACTTGTGATTTATTGGGATACGGCGGAAGTTCAACTGTCTGATTTAGCAGTTTCAGCCTTGAATCAACTTCTTTTAATACTATAAAAACTAACTTTTCTGCAAGTTCCTTTTCAATAACATTATCCGGTATTGTTATTTGCATTGTTTATTCCTCCTATGCGATTTCTTTTAGATCAAATTCTGGATAATAACCTTCTGCTTTTAGCAACTCATACAACATAACCCGACCTTTTTGTGTCCAGCGTGTATTCATTACTATTTTTAAGCTACCATTCTTCCGAGGGACTTCAGCTGTTTTTGATTTAACATACCCTTGACCTTTGTAAATTCTAGTTAGAACCCATTGACCGTTTACTTTCCACTGAACCTTCAACTCAACTAAAATCTTGTTGAACTGGTTAGCCGTCATACCATAATCCTGAGCTATTTGTGTGACCGTAACTGTATCTTCTGAATT
Organism: Vagococcus salmoninarum; assembly: GCF_003987495.1. Lineage (GTDB taxonomy): Bacteria > Bacillota > Bacilli > Lactobacillales > Vagococcaceae > Vagococcus_D > Vagococcus_D salmoninarum. The sequence continues at coordinate 43,292 of NZ_NGJU01000006.1, read as the reverse complement.
AAGTATCATGTCTAGATAGCTTATTTTAGGCTCGTACTCAGCAATAGTACTCTCAAGTAATACTTTCTCTTGCTCTAATTCAATCCGTTTGTTCCGTTCTTCTTTATACTTAGTAGCGACTTCAATCAACAAATCTGGATTTTCTAGCAATTCATCTTTTGCATACATACCGTGTTTGCGGATATCCTTTAAAATTTGTTTTACAGCTTTTTTAAACTTCTTAGCAATCGGTTTTCGGGATTGCATTAAAACTTCGTATAGTCCGTCTTCCGTCAGGAATGTCGCGCTCGTATTATTAGTACGAGTGATTACCTTCTCGTCGTCATCTACGTTTTTAACCATTTTAGAAACGTTTGAAATATCGTAATCAATCCATCTCGCAACATCTTTAGCTAAAAACAACGGATTTTCTAAATCGCCATAAACTTTAAAATCTTGACCGAGTAATTCTTGTTCGTTGATTACTTGTAGTTTCATAGTTACGCCTCCTGTTTTTTTTTTGAGAATAAAAACTTAAGCTCATACTCTGGAAAAAAATTTTCTTGTATTATTAACGCTTCGCCAAACTTGAAATCTGACTTACCGTCAATCTTTTCTGAAATAGTTTGATACTTAACACCTAACAAGTCCCCCATATCAACTAGCGTTACTTTTTTTTGTCTTCTTACTTCGTCTATATTTAACATGATCTTCCTCCTTTACATTAGATACGAATTTTCGTATCCTGTCGTGTTGTTGCGCTTGTTTTTCTTTCCTATGACATTACTATATACGAAAATTCGTAACTAGTCAACACTAAAATTCGTATTCATTTACAAATATGTATTGATATACGATTTTTCGTATGGTATGATGTGATTAAAGTTCAGGGAGGTATAATAAGATGACAGTTGAAAAAGGCATTAAAGAATTAATTGAAAATAGATTTGGAAATATTAAATATTTCTCGGAAGAAATTGAACTACCGTACACTACAGTTCGCTCTATCTTAGAACGTGGTGTATTAAATTCGAAAGTTGAGAACGTTATAAAAATTGCCGAAGGTTTGAACATGGACCCAAAAGATTTTCTTAAATTGGATAGAGAAAATATCATGATATATGATGAAGATCAAACTATTATTGACAATCTAAACGACATTATAAAAAGACTTGAAACAGAGAGAAAAAAGAAAGTTTACGAAATGGCAAAAAAAGAATTGAATGACCAAGAAAACAACATCATTGATCTAAGAGAATATCGTGACGTTGATATTCAATCAAGCGTTTCAGCAGGTACAGGCGTTGTAGACTTAGATGCCAATCACACCGAACGAATATCATATAACGGTTTCATTCCGAATAAATACGATACAGCATTTAGAGTCCAAGGGGATTCGATGGAACCTATGTTCCAAGATGGGGAAATAGTTTTTGTGGTTAAAGATGAAGATGTGCGCAACGGTCAAATTGGGGTTGTTCTAATAGACGGTGAGGCGTTTATCAAAAAGATGTATGTTGAAGGAGATAAATTACGACTAGTGTCTTTAAACAGGCTATATGAAGATATTATCGCAAACGGTAGTAATGAAATTAGTGTATACGGTAGAGTGGTTTTATGAAAATGAGTAGGGGTGATCTTGTGAAGAAAAAATTACTAGTAGCTATTTTGTTGAGTTTTTGCTTAGTAACATCAGCATGTAGCGATAAATCAAATAGCCGAGACAAAAAAAAAGATGACAAGACTAGAAACACCTTCACTATTGAAAAAGATAGTAAAGGCGAATTTATAACTCTTGCCGAAAAACATATAAAAGAACTTTATCAAATTGACAATTTAAAACTGAATACGAATCCTGATATTTTAAAAGTTTATGGTAGTCCAGACGAGGTAAATTCTGAAACAGGTGAAGTCTATAAAAATGTTATTAACGGGATCACCGAATTTACATATCAGGACAAAGTATATAAATTAACATTTCTTTATAGTAAAACTGATGATGAGCATTATAAAGTACTATATTTGTATTCTAATTATGATACCAGCAAAATAATTGACGTCCCTCTTAACGACTAACATCAGTGCTTCTATATTTACAACGCTTAACATAAATCACACCTATCACTAGGCTACTTTTTGCTACATATATGTCACGAAAATAGCTTTTGCATGACATACTTTATTTGAAGAGGAAGGAGAACGAGTATATGATAAGGCAATATAACAAAAAGGATGGAAGTAAATGGTGGTATTTTAAAGCATATTTAGGAATTGATCCTGTAACCAGAAAGAGAAAGTACACCACTCGTAGAGGTTTCAGAACTAAGAAAGAGGCAAAAATAGCACTTTCTAGACTTGAACTATCTGCTAAAGATGGAACATTAACAACAGAAAAGAAATACAGTTTTGCAGAAGTTAAGGATATGTGGCTGCTACAATATAAAGAAACTGTCAGAGAAAGTACATTCATTACTGTTAATTACTTATTTGACAAACATATTTTGCTTGCGTTTTCCAACAAACAAATCGACTCCTATAATGTTGCATATTGTCAAGAAGTTGCGAACTCTTGGAAAAACAAATATGCAACTCACCGGGCTTTAAAATCTTATACTTCACAAGTCTTTAACTACGCTAAACAGTTAAATATAATTTCTACAAACCCGATGGACCAGGTCAATTTTTCAAAAGGTAATGCTTCACCTAAAAAAAATAAAATTAAGTACTTTGATAAGTATGAATTAAAAGATTTCTTAGAACTTTGTAAAAAGGACAGCTTCGTAATTAGCTTGCCAGCATTTAGATTACTTGCATTTACTGGAATCAGAAAAGGAGAATTGCTTGCTTTGGAGTGGACAGACATAGATTTCTTCAACAAAACTTTAAAAATTTCTAAGACTTTAGTTAGTGATGCAAACAATCAGCTTAAAACCAATCCGCCCAAAACTAGTTCTTCAGACAGAGTAATTTCTTTAGATAACGTCACGGTAAAAATACTTAGAGACTGGCGACAATTGCAAAAAAGTTACCTTTTACAACATGGCACTAATGCTAATTCAATCCATCAAATTATCTTTCCATCTGAAAATAATAATTATTTAAGTCTAAACAGATTAAATACGGTACTTACAAGGATATGCAAGAAATCAGGTATGAATGACATAACAATCCATGGATTTAGACATACTCACTGCAGTATATTGTTTGAAGCAGGACTTTCTATTAAAGACGTACAAGATCGTTTAGGCCATTCTGATATCCATACAACGATGAATATCTATACTCATGTCACTGAAAAACAGAAAGAATTATCTGCTGAAAAGTTTGCAAACTTTGTCAACTTTTAAAAATAGTATGGTCAAAAGTATGGTCAAAGAAATAAAAAAAGACCAAAACCCTTATGTATCAAGGGTTTCAGTCTCTTAAATAATCTGAAAACTATTTTAATGTAATAGTAGCGCCAACTTCTTCTAAAGTAGCTTTTAATGCTTCAGCTTCTTCTTTAGATACGCCTTCTTTAACAGCACCAGGAGCGCCATCTACAACAGCTTTAGCTTCTTTTAAGCCAAGACCAGTTGCTTCACGAACTGCTTTGATAACTTTAACTTTTTGGTCTCCAGCTGCAGTTAATTCTACAGTGAATTCAGTTTGTTCTTCAGCAGCGGCAACACCAGCACCAGCAGCAGCTACAGGAGCAGCAGCAGATACACCAAATTCTTCTTCAATTGCTTTTACTAAGTCGTTTAATTCTAAGATACTAGATTCTTTTAAATCGGCTACGATTTGTTCAATGTTTAATGACATTTTGAAATTCCTCCATTATATGTTTTATTATTTTTTTGTGAAAATTATCTTGCTAAAAGCTTAGGCTGCAATTAAGCAACTTCGTCTTTTGCTTCTACCACTGCATTGATGGCGTAAGCCACGTTGCGGACAGGAGCTTGTAATACAGATAGTAACATAGATAGCATACCTTCGCGGTTTGGAAGTTTTGCTAGTGATACGATTTCGTCTACTGAAGATACTTTACCTTCAATGACACCACCTTTAATTTCTAACGCTTCTGCTTTAGCAGCAAATTCGTTCATAATTTTAGCTGGTGCAATAACGTCATCGTTACTGAATGCAATAGCTGTTGGTCCAACAAAAACGTCTTCCATACCTTCTAAGCCAGCTTTAACAGCGGCACGAGATAGAATTGAGTTTTTGATGACTTTCATCTCTACGTTAGCCGCACGCAATTCTTTACGTAATTCAGTTACTTGTTCAACAGTTAATCCACGGTAGTCAACGACTACGACAGATGTTGCTGCTGAAAATTTAGCTGCTACTTCTTCAACTGCTTGGGCTTTTTTAGTGATTGCTAATTCGCTCATTTAATTTTCACCTCCTGGTTTGTTGATGGTGGAATGATTTGTTTAAAAGCAAATAACTCCATGCCACCGGTGACATAGAGGGACCATTGATTACTCAATAAGCGTCCTCGGTAGGTTATTAAGGGCAAGCCCTCCTACTGTCTTCGGTACAGATATAAATATCTTAACCTAATAACTTTATCATAGCAAAGCTACTAGGTCAAGAATCTTTTTAAAATTTAGATAGATGCAACGTCAACTTTAACACCAGGGCCAAAAGTTGTAGTTACTACTAAGTTTTTAATGTAAGTACCTTTAGTTGCAGCTGGTTTAGCTTTAAGCATTACATCGTGGATAGTTTGGAAGTTTTCGATTAGTTTAGCATCATCAAATGATACTTTACCAATTGGAACATGAATGTTTCCAGCTTTATCAACACGGTAAGTCACTTTACCGGCTTTAACTTCGTTAACAGCTTTAGTTACGTCCATAGTAACAGTTCCTGTTTTAGGGTTTGGCATTAAGCCTTTAGGTCCTAAAACACGTCCTAGTTTACCAACTTCAGCCATCATGTCTGGAGTTGCTACTACTACGTCAAACTCAAACCAACCTTTTTGGATCTTCTCAACCATGTCAGCATCGCCAACGAAGTCAGCGCCAGCAGCTAATGCTTCTTTTGCTTTTTCGCCTTTCGCGAATACTAAAACAGTTTGAGTTTTACCAGTTCCGTTTGGCAGTACAACTGCTCCACGAATTTGTTGGTCAGCTTTCTTAGGGTCAACGCTTAAACGGTAAGCTACTTCAACAGTTGCGTCAAATTTCGCAATGTTTGTATCTTTCGCTAATGCAACAGCGTCAGCTACTGCGTATACTTTTGTTGTATCAACTTTTTTTAATGCATCTTGCATTTTTTTGCCTTTTTTAGCCATTTTGTTTCCTCCTTGAATGTGGTTATAACGGTAGAACCTCCCACGTAATTCATATCTTTAAATATGAAACGACTGAGAAGCTACTTCCGGTGGTTACAGGTATTAACTAATAAATCAGTTTAAAGATTTATCCTACTGTAATCCCCATGCTTCGTGCAGTACCTTCAACCATGCGCATTGCTGCTTCAACGTCAGTTGCGTTTAGGTCTTCTAATTTAAGTGTTGCAATTTCTCTAACTTGATCGCTAGTTACGTTGGCAACTTTATTTTTGTTTGGTTCGCCTGAACCTTTATCCACGTTAGCTGCTTTCTTTAAAAGAACTGCTGCTGGTGGTGTTTTTGTTACGAATGTGAACGAACGGTCTTCGTATACTGAGATTACTACTGGAATGATTAATCCAGCTTGATCAGCTGTACGAGCATTGAATTCTTTAGTGAATCCCATGATGTTAATACCGGCTTGTCCTAATGCAGGTCCTACTGGCGGTGCTGGAGTTGCTTTTCCTGCAGGTATTTGCAATTTAACTAATTTTTCTACTTTTTTTGCCACGAGACATACCTCCTTAAGTCCGTGATGTGGTTATGTGGAGATTAAGATTTCTCCTCCCACGTTTTTTGGGCTAACCAAAAAACAGCGCACGTTTGCGCATTTGTTTATTATACATCTTTTAGTTATGTTTTTCAAGGCTTTTCCATTCATTTCAATGATTAAAAATGAATTTTTTCACCAAAAAGCCCTTACCTTAACTAATAGAAAAAGGCCTAGCTAAGCCAGACCTTTTTCTATTATATGATTACTTAAGCCCTTAAGCCTGCTAAAACATGCCCCATAAAATAATCCAAGTATCTCAGGATCCCTAATTGGACGACCTCTCCAACTGTCTCTGTCTCACTTTTAAAAAGCCCTACCCCGTGAGACGTAATTGATAGATATGTGTAGAAATACTGATAGAATTCTGACATGCCTACATATTTGCTTAACTCTTTTAAACTAAAATTTCCGGTAACAACGTATACCAGGAAATTTTACGTTTGCTTTGCTGCCAATCACCTAGACGCTTAAATTCAACGGCTTCTGAGCTGCCACGGCGCTCTTCTAAATAGACTAACCGTCTGACTCGTTCTTCCTCAATTTTTTTTAAGGACTCACCTAAAAGATTTGATTCTAACTTATCAGTCAACTGATTTTTCCCACTATAGTATAGGTAGTCTGTTGTATTTAAAAAGTTTTTGGCTTCACAAAACCGATAAGCTTTGGCTTTTTTTTCTTTGGAAATTCCGTCATTCCACAAGAAGTATTTAACATTTAAGAAACTTTCAAAGGTTGCTCTAAACACCGGAATAAAACCTTGAGTCCCTTCGTTATCAAATAATAATTTATACGTTGCTGCTGAGTAAGTCAGATATAATTCCAATAACGTCTGGATTGTTAATAGTTGATCGATTCCTTCCTCAGTTTCAGCTTGTAATGAGTCTTTTAAATGTTTTAAATCAAGCCACTTATCAGCGTATTGATCCTTTAAACATTGGAGCTCATTGGCCACCATTAGTCTTTCCTAACTTTTTTCTTTTCTTTATCTTTTTTCTTTTCTTTGTCTTTTTTCTTTTCTTTGTCTTTTTTACGTTTCTTCATAATTAAGAAAATAATTAACTGTAATAATAATAATGCGATAATTCCGCCAGCAACATACCACCAAGTATAGTCTTCTTTAATAGTAACATCTTGCTTATTATACTTTTTAGCTTCTTCTTTAGTAATCGTAAAGTCTTTTTCTAAATCCCACTTATCATCTTTTGATGTGGCATGTAATTTAAGCGTATACTTACCTGCTTCTAACTTTTTACCTTCTAAGTGTATCGGGTAGTCAAAGTTTGAATTTGGAGCCATTTGCAACTGCTCTTTCTCATTTGAATAAACGACTTTATCAGAATTTTTTTTGTAGATTTTTGCATCAATTGCTAGTTTGTTTAAATATTTAGATTTGGGATTTTGCAAATTAGCAAAAATTACGTTACGAACATTCACTTGCCCAGCTTCTACTTTATTTAATAACAAATCAGAAGGAATGTCTTTTTGTTCTACATTACCGTGCATCACTAGGGCGATAACATACGCATACTCATTTTTGATGGCCATCCCTTGACCTTTTTCAGTTTCTTCATCGACAGATTTTTCTTTAAAAGTAATTCCTGAAGCTAAAATCCCTGGAAACTCTTCTTTTGGTGCGTTAATCTTAAATTTAACTACTTGATCAACATTCGGTTCGAGTTTGACTTCTGGTTTATCGATAGTCACAATGTCTTCTATGTTATGAATCAACGTTGAATCTTCTTTGAACTTGCCAATGCCATACTCGACAATCCCATTAACGTTAGTCGTTGCACGATTAAACGTTGTTTGGACAACCACAGCTTTTTTAGTGTGGTTTTTCAAAGTAACTTCTAGCTCTTGCTCATCACCTTTATTGACTTTAATATCAAAATACGTTTTTTCTTTGTCTACTTGAAAATCAGGAATTGTTGGTACGACTCCAAAATTCAATTCTGAAGCTAAAGCCTGCCCTCCAACTAACATTAACATTAACATTAACATCACTAAACTTGTTATTATCATTTTGCAATATTTTTTCATTATAATAGTTCCTTTCTTAACAGCGGATTTTCTCTAATCCCGTTCCATCTCTTTATTTCATTAATTAATAACAGAAGTAACATTGACTTTAAACGGATCAATGTTACTTCTGAGACTTGTTCAATTCACTTACTTAGTTGGGGGCTTATTTGCCGCCAGGCTCTTCGCCTTCATCGTCGCTAGCAACGGTTGACAATTTCCAAGTTAATGTTGTTTGATAAACCTCATCTTTAACTTTTGTCGTTGAACCAGGGACAGATAATGTAACAGCTTCATCTTTAGAAACTTCTGTTGAGACAACTTCGCCAGCTTCATTAACAGTTTCTTCTGTTTTCATTTTAATTGAGCTTTCATTTCCTAAACGGTAAACCCAAGTTCCTGAACCTTCGCCTTTAGCAGCAAACATTAATTTGTGATCAGTTCCTGGAGTTAATTTTTGATCTGAAATTACTTCACTTGGAGCGTTCTTTTCGTTACCAGCTACAGTTACTGCTTCTGCTTGGGCAAAAGCAATTTCAGCACCTGTTAAAATGTCGCCTGCAGCTGTTTTAAATTGACCATTTTGTGTAACTGATAATGTCCAACCCATTAAATCATTTTTAGCACGCTTATCTGTTAATTGTGCGTATAATGGTTTTTCAGTTGTAGCACCTGTTTCTTTGTCTGTTACTTTTTGTGAGTTAGCGTAATATACTTCGTTTTTAGTGCTGATTTTGTGTTTACCAAAGTTTAGTGATGACGCGTAATCTAAACTTAACGGGCCACCTGTTCCGGGCTCTACTGGCACTTCTGGGTCTACTGGATCAATCGGATCTACTGGAATTTCTGGATCAATTGGATCTACTGGATCTACTGGGTCAGTATTTTCTAAGAATGTTACAACAGCTTTTGTGTCGCGTGTTGCTGGGTTATCTGCTGTCGCACCATCTTTCGCTGCAAAAGCAACTGATGACCCTAAAAGAACTGTACTTACTAATAATGTGCTTAAAGCAGCAAATTTCATATTTTTCATGTTTTTTTCTCCTCTATGTATCTGTTTTTAGTTGTTTTCTTTGACTCTTTAGTCGAATTAATTATTCGCCTTCTTCAATCGTTGGTGTTGCATTTAAAATCCATGTTAATGTTGTTTTGTATTCAGCTTTTTTCTTAGTTGTGGCACCTGGAACTTCAAGGGCAACACTTTCGTCCATAGTTGTTAAATCTCCCATACGGTAAACCCATGTTCCTTGACCTTCATCTACTTTTGCTTCCATTAAGTCGTGAGTTGTCGTACCGTCTGCAACGATATCAACAGTTCCAGACACTTTAGATGGAGCAACCGCATTTCCGCCTTCTTCATTTACTGCTTCAGCGTTTAAGAACTTGATTTGGGCACCTTCTAAAATATCGCCTTTTTCAGTTTTAAATTGACCATTTTGTTTAACACCTAAAGACCAACCAGTGTATTCGCCACGTCCGTCAGTTACTTGAGCGTACAATGGTACATCTTTCAATACTTCACCAATTTTTACTACTTGGTGCGCTGCGAAATAAGTTTCATCTTGTGAAGTGATTTTGTGCTCACCAAAGTTAAATGATGACGCGTAATCTAAACTTAGAGGACCTTTTGTTCCTGGCTCAATTGGGTTTTCTGGATCAATCGGATCGATCGGATCTACTGGTGTTCCTGGATCTGTCGGATCTACTGGATTTGTTGGCTCATCATTTTCGATAAATGATACTAAACCGTCAGTGATACGTTTTGCTGGGTTACCAGGTGTTGCGCCTTCTGTAGCAGCCATTGCTACTGATGAACCTAAAATAATTGTGCTAACTAAAAGTGTACTTAATACTGTTTTTTTCATGTCTTTTTCTCCTCTAATTGTGTTGTTTTTTTATTATCTCTTTTTTATTATTGACCTGGTGCGTCTGTTAATGTCCAAGTTAATGATGTTTTGTAAACTGTTGCTTCTTTTGGTGTTGATCCTGGAACATCTAATGTTACAGCTTTGTTTTTGTTAACTTCTTGACCATTAATTGTCATCACTTCTGATTCACCAAAGTAATCAACCCATGTACCAGCTCCTTGGCCGTCTTTAGCAGACATTACTAAGCTTGAGGCACCTTCTGAATCTAATTCAAATGATTCAACAGCTGTTGGTGCTGGTGCATCTTTAGCATTTGAATCTGGTTTAGCATCTGCAAATGTAATTAGTGAGCCTGTTAAGACTTTAAATTGTTTCGCTGTTTTACTTTCAAATTGACCACCTGTTTGAGCAACTGTTAATGTCCAACCAGCAACTGTTCCACGGTGATCAGAGATTTGAACGTAGTTACCACGAGAGCTACCAGCTAATTCGCCGTTAAACTCTTGCGCATCTGCATAGTAAGTTTGATCTGCATTGGTAATTTTATTAACACCAAAGTGTAGGCTTGAAGCGTAATCGATACTTAGAGGGCCATCAGTTCCTGGGTTTGGTCCTTCTGGATCCGTTGGATCAATTGGCTCTACTGGATTTGATGGATCTGGATTTTCTGGATCTACTGGGTCAGTTGGCTCATCGTTAGCGATAAATTCAACAACTCCGTTTGAACCGTATACTCTTGTTTCTTCACCTTCTGCAGCTGATACTGCGACGTTGCTTAATACTAATGTACTTAATAATAAGGCACTTAATGTTTTCATTTTCATGTTAATTCTCCTCTTCTACTCTCTTTTTTTTTACTACATATATAATGCTAGCTGCTGTAACAACTAGCAAACCACCTGCCGACAAGGAAAATGTCGCCATTTCCCCTGTTTGTGGCAGAGTTATACCTGGCTTTGGTTTTGGTTCCGGTTTAACAATACCTGGATGAGGGGTCTCCTCATCAGGTTTTTCTGAAGGGAAAACGTACTTTCCGTAAAAGCCAACTGCGCCATTACTGTCATACTCTTTCTCATAATCAGTTTCCTCCGCGTGAGCGGTGACTAACAAGCCACCAACAAGCAGCAAACTCAGAAAATAAAACAGACTAACCACTAATCTTTTTTTCATATGTCTCAGCTCCTTTCTCTGGTTTTTCATCTTATTATTCACTCAACGGAACATCTTGCAACGTCCATTGAATAATACCTTGATAATTACCAAGTTGAGCTTCGTTTTTACCAACTTTAAGAACTGGACCTTCTGTCGTTTCAAGCCATTCATCTGAAATCACTACGGCGTCATCAGAATCCGTAACTTTATCATAGACATTTGCTGATGTTTCCAATGTCATTAATTGGCTTTTACCGTTCATGATATAGTGCATTGACTCTGCCAATGTATGCTCACCATTGACCATTAGTTTTGTCATTTTAGCTGTCATTGACCACACTTCACCTTTACCCCGTGTATCAATCACGGTTAACGGATTATCTTTCGTGATTACAGGATACGTTTCTTCACGTAAAGAGATTTTTAAATCTTGTCCGAAGTCTAGAGTGTCTGGCGCTGACTCAAAAATCAGTTCCCCACCAATAATGACTGAAATCACTTCATTTGAGGTTTGTTCTCTCGCAGGGATTTCTGGTGTTCCGACATAAGAACCGCCCGCCGTGGCTTGCTCTTTAATTTCTGTCCCTTGTGGTGCGGCTGTTTCTTTTTTGACTGTGGCGTGATAACTTAAGACTAAGTTTTCAGTCCCTTTTACTTTATCCGCTGCAGCCAATGTTGCGACAACTGCTTGTTTAGCACTATCAAAAGTTGCTTTACCAACAGGTTGTCCCGCCCCATCAACTAAGGTCACATCTTTGATGTTCTCTAGTGAAGGATCAATTGGTTCATTAATTACGAATTCATTGTAAAGACTTGTCTCAGTTTGAAGTTTAGACGTAACTTTGACTGTATAAATGAGCTCTTCTTCATTTTTCACAGCGTTTGCCGAACTTCCATCAAGACGAGAAACTTCTTGAGTAATTTCAAATTGATTGCTCTTATAATGGAAGATAATAATAACGTTCTCTCCCGGTTGAGCCGTTCCAGAAGTAGTTCCTTCTGCATGATCGAAGATAAAACCATCAATTTCAATTTCATGTTCTTCATAGTTGCCATCTTCATCTAGTTCATAAGATTTACTTTCTGAAATCTCAACTCCGTCTTCATTGACATATTTCACTAACACTGTCGCTGAATTCATAATTTTCGACTCAACTTCATTAGAAACTTGCTCTCGAGCAGGAATTTCTGGGGTTCCGACATAGGACCCTCCTGCTGTTGCTTGCTCCTTAATGATTGTGCCTTCTGGGGCATCAGCTTTGACTTTCCCATGGTAACTTAAGACTAGACTTTCTGTGCTTGGAACAGCGTCCGCTGCACTTAAAGTGGCTGTTACTGTATTCGTGCCACTATCATACGCAGCAGTTCCCACAGTTTTACCTTTACTATCAACGAAAGTAACCTCTTTAATGTCTTCTAAAGATAGGTCAATTTCTTCAACAATTGTAAAGTCGTTGTATAAAATCGTTCCTTCTTTCAACTTAGAGTTAAGTTCGACTGTATAAATTAGTTCTTCTTCATTTTTGACAATGTCAGCCGAGCTGCCATCTAAGCGAGAGACCTTCTGAATGATTTCAAATTGCTCACTCTTATAGTGGAAAATAATTTCAACCACTTCACCAGCTTGGGCAGTTCCAGAAGTTGCTCCTTCCGCATGATCAAAGACAAAGCCATCAATGTCAATTTCTTTTTCATCGTACTTGCCATCTTCAGCTAGTTCGTATGCTTTGCGTTCGTGAATTTCCACGCCGTCTTCATTGACATATTTCACAAGCACACTGGCACTATTAACAACTGTCGACTCAACTTCGTTGGATGTTTGCTCACGGGCAGGAATTTCAGGAATCCCCGAATACGTTCCACCTGCAGTGGCTTGTTCTTTAATTTTACTACCGCCAGGCGCATCATTTTTGACTGTGGCGTGATAAGACAAGACTAGACTTTCACTTGACTTAACATTGTCTAGTAACTTAAGACTACCAACCACTGCTTTAGACCCTGTATCATACTTAGCTGTCCCTACATTCTTACCACTACTATTAACTAAAGTAACATCTTTAACATCTTCTAGATTTTCATCTAAAACATTTTTAATTTCAAATTTATTATAAAGTGGTGTTAATAGTTCACTTTTAATATTTGATGTTAAGTTAACTGTGTAAATCAGCTCTTCACCTGTTTTAACATTGCCTGCATCAGCAGTAGTGCCATCTAAATGGGTAACTTCTTGACTTAATTCAAACTGTTCACTCGTATAGAAGTAATTAATTTCAATGACATCGCCCTCTTTGACGATACCACTTTCTTTACTACCTTCAACTCGATCATATTCAAAACCATTAATTTTTTTAGGTTTCTCACTGTAGGATTTTCCTTCGTCAATAATGTAGGATTTCTCTGCAGAAATAGCATCGCCATCTTCATTGAGATAATTAACAGTGACTGGAATTTTATCGGGACCAACTGTCCCAACGGAAATATCCATATCAATTTGATCGATGCCTTTTGAAGGGATTGTCTTTTTATTCCAAAGATAAATCCAACCTGGATGGCTGTAGTAAGGGTACGTATTATCTTTTCCAGGGTCTTTTTCTTCGCTGATATTCAAGCTAGTCTCTTCACGGAAATTACCTTTTAACGTGTACTCAGCATCATCGTTACCTTTATACTTCGCTGGTGGATTAGCCCCATTGCCATAACCGTCTCGATAAAAGAACACATAATAAGGCAACCCATCACCAACAGCTCTCCCCTTCTCGCCATCTTCTTTAAAGTAAATACCTTTACGATCCCCAAGTGAGTACATTAAACTTTTGTCGTGCAACCCTTGGATATCCATATGTACCCCAAAACTTGGCACAACGTCTAAAGAATTAGGAGTTGCATTATAATATTTCATGCTGTAACGGATACGACCCGTAGAGTTGTTTACCGGTGCCCCTAAGACACGAACATAATAGACTGTTTCATTCATGCCCTGCTCATAACCGTAGCCCTCTAGTTTACCGTAAGCCATAATTTTACCGTTCTTCTCGTCAGTGTACAATTCTTCTATGTGGGATCCTATTCGTGGGTCACTACCAGCCCCACCTTGTTGAACACCACTTAAAATTTCCATATTGCTATTTACACTTGCTAAATCGAATGTCGCACGGCCACCGTATCCTCCAAGTTCTTGTGCAAATGAATACGAAATAACAGATCCATTTTGATCGTTTGGCACTGCGATAACTTGTGGCGAAGTCACCGGAATCAAATCTCCATTAATTTTTAATCCGACAGTGGAACCAGTTTTATCGTTTGTTGGATCCGATGGTGGATACTCCGGATCAACATTCTTTCTTGATACGAAGTTTTTTGTTTTGTCAAATTTTTTGACTGACCCGAAATACATGTAATAATCTCGTGTATCTTTCTCATCTTGTCTTGCAAAAGGTATTTTAACCGGCGTATTGATTGATTGCTTCTTGAAACCATCCCGATCGCCCTTTTCGTCAAGTAACTTATAATCAAAGAGACGTGTTTCATCGTCTGTTGAGGGTTTTAATTCAGGGAAATTAGGCAAACTAATTTGCGGCCGATTGACAATCAAGATGTCATCAATAGCGCTTGAATTATTCGATTCAATTTCAACATCGAGAACTCCTACGTCATTAACTTGAGCAATTACAGATAAATCAACTTCTGATTTTAGTAATTGAAATTCCCACTCTGTCATACCGTCTTTTTCCGTTTTACTCAACGCTTTTATGCTTCCTTGATTTCTTTTTAAAGTCTCATCTTCTTGAATAGCCAATTTATTTGGTGCTCTCAGCACAAATGTTTGTTTAAACGCTACCCCTTTAATCTTAATTTCGAAGTCTTTGTCTTTATAAAATGTCGTTCCAGCGAATGTTAATGATAAATTATCTATTTGTTGTTCACTTGACTCGCTATTAGCCGGCACATTCGTTTCGACTTGACTGTCACTATTTTCTGGCACATTGCTTGACTCCATTGTTTCTTCTATAGAATTCATAGTCTGACTTGAATCAATCGTTGTCGCTGCGATTGATGTCACTGGCGATAACAGATTTGTACAGACCATTAAAGCAACTAGCGCTTTTTTAAATGTGATTTTTTTCATTTTAGCTCCTTTCTAAACAAAAATTATTGCAGCCTCTTCCTTCTCTTCTCTTGACCAACACTCCTTTCAAACTCCTCCCTACTCTTAGCAAAGGAGACTGTCGGCACTTCATATATATAACCTTTACGGTTGATACCTCGTTAAATTTAATGTAGATACTTATGAACGGTTCCCAATGAAACATCGCATTTCACCGCGATTTCCCTTAATGAATAACGCTGTTCCCTTAAATCTTTAATTTTATTAATTGTCGTCTCATTAATTTTGGGACGCCCTAAGCTTTGGCCTTTTTCACGCCTCGCATTTAAGGCTCTTCTCGTCGTGGCTGACCTTGACCGCTTTGAGACATCGAAGAAGAATAACATTTGATCATAAAAGTCTTTGTAGTTATCTGTGTCGATTTCTTCATTAATCGCAATTAATCTGACATTTTTTTGCTTTAACAATTGAAGATAAGTATAAATTCCTTTAATTTGCCAAATCGAGATTAAACTATAGACAATAATCACATCATTTTCAGCTGCATGTTCAATCAACTTCATAAACTCCCGAGACTCTGAGACTAACTTATCTTCAACGTACATTTCAGTCACTTGATAATCCATCATCTGACTTACTTGATCAAAGGTCGCAATTGGCATGTTTGATCTAATATATGCTAGTGTCGTCATATTTTACCCTCCTTTTATATAACTAGTTATTTTTTTGCTAATTTATTAACGTTTCTCACTCGCAAATCTTTGTGAATAGCAAATTAGTTACTTTTTATTTATGTTTTCAAAAAACATAATGAACTATTTTTTAAAAAAACACTCACACTAGAAACGCGCGTTATTTTAAACTTCACTAACAACGTCAAACTTGCGATTTAAAGCGTACTTTTTTTGTTGAACGCCTGATGTATAGATTATATTATCACAGATATATTTACCAAACTCGTCATTTTTTGCATGGTAAGCCCATTTTTTGCACGACAATTATACTTAGTTTTTCTTGAAAGTTTTCAGCAAGCTTGTTTTTTCACAGATTATACTCCTTTCAATTTCATTAAAATTGTAATTTTTGAACGTTTTTTAATTACTTTATTTGACAGTTTATTTACTCTTCCTTTATGATAGGATTTACTTGGTTTAAAAAATGAACAGGAGATGAATTTTTTATGCAAAGATTATTAAGAACTACAACGAGTCGTCAACTTACTATTTTAGAAACACTCTACGAGACTGAGGATTGGCTAACCCTTTCTCAGCTAGCCAATCTAACTAATTTCCCAATTCGTACCATTCAACACCTTATTCCGATTTTAAATGAGCAATTTCACCCCTTCACTATTCAACATCACAGCTCATTAGGCTATAAATTATTCATGCCTCAATATTTAGGATTTGAATATGTTTACGAAAAAATATTTGACAACTCCCACGAGTTTTCCGTTTTAGAGGCTGTCTTTTTTAATAATGCTATCTCAACTGAACAGCTGTCTGACCTACTATTTATTAGTCCCGCAACTGTCAATCGTGCAATTAAAGCGATTAATACCGTGTTTAAAGAGAAAAACTTAGATATCAAAATAACTAACTTTAATCATCAATTGATTGGGAATGAATTAGCTATTAGAAATACGATGTATCAATACTTAAAGGAAAAATACAGTTTGCAAACATCGCCTTTTCCTTTTGAACAAATCTTGGCTTACCAAAACATGTTGAACGATGTTCTTTCATACACTAACTTGCAACGGCCCTACGCTGAACTCGAACTGCTTTCGCAAATTTTCGTCGTTGTCATCACGAGAGAAAAAGCCGGATTTAGCCGTGATTTAACTGACCATACCGCTTTAAACAATCCGATTTTCCATTTATTAACCGCTCATAAGGAGTACGGGGCTTATTTTGCACGAACAACTAAACTAATTTGGGATCCACGGATCATTGAACAGTTATCGGCACCATTTTTAAATATTCACTATTTTCAACATTTTTCTTCTCTTCAAAAAGCAGCACAAAACGATCCGAAACTTCAAAAACAAATCGATGACATTGCGGTTCTAATTGATAACATTAGTCAAGAACTCGGTATTACATGCGACTCCCTTGAGAAAATCACTTTGACTTTAATAAATCACTACCCATTGTTTATTGGTGAGAATCATATTTTATTTAACCCTCGAAAAGAAATGCTCGCTAACCTTTCGACTGATTACCCCAGACTTACTCGCGTAATCGTTGATAAGATTCACGATTTTTCTTTTACCCCAACATTCAAATGGGACTCGGATTCATTAAACGAATCTATTTTCATTATCGTGACTAACTGGAAACATTTGATTCCTCAAGCTATTGCTATCGCCAAACCATTGAAGGTCTTATTAGCTTGCACTTATGAAATTGGCCACGCTCATATCATTAAAGAAATGATAGTCGCTCGTCCAAATTTACACATTAATTGTGATATTTCTGTTGGTACGACTTTCCAGCAGTTTATCGATGAATCAAAGGCATACGACATCATTATTTGTAATTCTGACAAATTAATCTTAGACCACCCAAATATTCTTTATTTTCCGCCGATTCCACGAAAAAGAGACTGGGTAGCACTTGCCGATATGATAAAAAAAAATCAGTAATACTTTAAAGAACCCTCACCTTGAAATGACGGTTCTTTTTTGATATATTTTGACACACTTCTTTAGCTAGTTTCAAAGATTTTTTTTTTACCTTATTTATGTTATTATTAGCCCATACAAAACAATCATAGAAAAGAGGATTTAGACATGTCTACTGGACAATTTAAAAGTGTTTTCGATTTAATTGGACCAATTATGATCGGACCGAGCAGCTCTCACACAGCTGGTGCAGCTCGGATAGGGAAAATCGTCCGCAATATTTTCGGGGAATTACCTGACGAAGTCGATATTTGGCTTTATGAATCCTTCGCCAAAACTTATCGCGGACACGGCACTGACATTGCTTTAGTTGGTGGACTTTTAGGCATGGAACCTGACGATGAACGGCTCGCTGAATCTTTAAGATTAGCCCATGAAGCAGGGATGGAAGTCGCTTTTGTCCCTAAAAAAGAGAAAGCTGAACACCCTAATCAAGTTACTTTAAAAGTAAAAAAAGCCGGTCGCTCGATGAGTGTCACAGGCCTGTCAATCGGTGGCGGTAATATTCAAATCTCTGAGTTAAATGGTTTTCGCATCAATCTTAGTATGGGAGTGCCGACTTTCGTGATCGTTCATCAAGATGTTCCCGGGATGATTGCCAAAGTCACAAAAGTGTTTGAGCGCCAAGCTATTAATATCGGTACAATGACTGTGACTCGTGAAGCTAAAGGGGATAATGCGATTATGATTATCGAAGTTGATGAACGTCACGCTGAAGATAGTCTTCTGGAATTAAAAAAAATTCTTAATATCCACAATGTCTCTTTCTTTAAATAAAATCCGGAGGTTTAGAAATGTTTAAAACAATTGACGAATTAGTCGCCTTAGCTAATCAGTGGGGTTCTGTTTCTGAAGCAATGATTCAAGTGGAGATGGCTTCTTTTGGCGCTTCCCGGAGTGAAATCATTGCCCATATGACTAAAAATAAAGAAGTCATGCTAAAATCGATTCAACAAGGAGTCGCCGGAGTAGAATCTGTCACAAAACTAACAGGTGGCGACGCCAAACGTATGAATGATTACTTGGATTCTGGGAAGTTTTTAAGTGGCGACACGATTTTACGAGCCGTTCGCAACGCTATTGCCGTTAACGAAGTCAATGCTAAAATGGGCTTAATTTGTGCCAACCCCACTGCTGGCAGTGCTGGAGTTGCCGCTGGCGTTTTAGGTTCTGCTACTGAGGACTTGAACTTAACAGAAGAGCAACAATTAAACTTCTTATTTACAGCTGGGGCCTTTGGTTTAGTCATCGCTAACAACGCCTCGATTAGTGGGGCAGAAGGTGGTTGCCAAGCTGAGATTGGCTCGGCTAGTGCTATGGCCAGTGCCGCTTTAGTCGAGGCAGTTGGTGGCACTCCCGACCAATCTGCCCAAGCCGTAGCGATCACCTTAAAAAATATGATGGGGCTAATTTGTGATCCGGTAGCTGGTCTGGTGGAAGTCCCATGTGTCAAACGCAATGCCTTAGGTGCTTCCCAAGCTTATATTTCTGCGGATATGGCTCTAGCAGGAATTCGCAGTGTCATTCCCCCAGATGAAGTGGTGATTGCCATGGGGAAAGTCGGTCGCCAAATGCCGACGATTTTCAAAGAAACAGCTGAAGGCGGCCTCGCCGATACCCCAACTGGCCGCCGCTTAGCAAAAGAACTCTTTAAAGATTAAAAAAGCCGAAAAACGTGAAGGGTTCACGTTTTTCGGCTTTTCTGTTTTTCAATTTAATTTTGCCATAAAAATTCGGCAACTAACTTATCGACTTTGCGGTTTTCATGGAGGGCACTATGTTGCGCCCCTTTCCCTTGAACTTTTTCAAACTCGTAACTTAAGTCATATTTTTCAAACAAATAATTCAAAGCAACGACACTTGCTACTGGGACTGTGCCATCACTGCCATTGTCCCCTTCAATATCACCTGCAATGCTTAAGAATGTGATTTCTTCGGGAATATTTCCAAAATTATTGTCATACTCAACAAAGCGCGGAGCACTAATCGTCGGACCAAAGGTTAAAATTTCTTGATAAGAACGTTCATCTTCATTAAAATCATTGAAAGGCGAGCCAATAGTAACAACTTTATTGATTTTAACTTCTGAGCCTTGGCTCCCATAGTTAGCTAAGTAGCGCATAATGCTCACACCACCCATGGAATGACCAATTACATTCACTTCTTGGGTTTGATAACTTTCACGTAAATAGTTTAAGACTTGTTGAATCCACTCAGCTTGTTGCCACTCTTGATTCGTATTATCTTCGAAGACGACTTGAATCAAGGGATTATCACTGGCACTCCAATTGCCATCTTCTTTAATTTCACCTTGGGGGCTAACTGTTAAAGTCACCGAACGAGTACCTAGTTCATTCCGGTTCAGCCGATGTATCATGGTCCCAAAAGAAATCAAACTGCCTTTGTAGCCATGAAAAAACAAATTCGGGCGCTTACTTTTAGTCAATGTTTTTTCAAATTGTTCCTTCGGTTTACTTAAGGTCGCTGTTTTATGCTTTTTCGTACCATAAACAACTAAAGCTAGACTACAAACAAAACCGACTAAAACTAATTTACTAAGCTTATTTTTCGCCATTTAATGACCTCCCTTTTTAAAATGTAAGTGTTGATGCCCCCATAAAAAATTAGCCGCTAAACGATCAACTTGCTTATTCTCATGGAGTAAACTATGTTGCGCTCTCACTCCCAGTACTTGTCGTTCCGAATAAGTTTCGATCCAACCTTTAATTAAAAAACGGATCGCTTTAGCACTGTCAACTGACACAAAGCCATCGCTACGACTGCCATTTTTTAAATCACCGTAGATATTTAAAAGTGACAACTCACGAGGTAAGTTTTGATAATAAGCTTTCAAGTAGCGATAAGTCGGATATTCCGTTAGTGGGCCTGCTGTTCCTAAATCATACTTCGTCTTTCCAGAACTACTGACTTCTTCACTATTAAAAGGCGTACCAAGTGCGACAACTTTACTAACCTTTGGTAACGTATTATCTTGACCATAGTCCACTAAATAGCGAAGAATCGCTACTCCACCCATAGAATGACCTAACATTTGAACTTTTTGAATCTGCAATTCCTGTTTAAGTAATTCTAAAATATTTTTAAGCCACTCACCTTGTTGCCATTCTGGTGGATTGCCTTCTTTAAAGATAACTTGAATAAGTGGTTGCTGCTCAGGATGAAGTTCTTGCCAGTTACCTGTTAACGTTAACTCTCCGTCACGACTCACTTCAACTTCTAGAGCTTTATAAGCTAATCCTTGTTTTCCCCAACGCTCAATCATTCCACCTAATGACCGTCGAGTGCCATTTGTACCATGAATTAACAAAGTCGGGATTCGGTCATGTTGAGTGTGATTCCTTTTTAACTGTTTAAATTTACTTTGCTTGTTCAACTGCTTCAAAATCTTTTGACTAACAATCACACTGGCACTTAAAACTAGACTACTGATTAACCATTTCTTCAGTTTCATGAACTCACAGCCTCTCTTCTTAGTCTTAGAATAGCAAACTTTTGGTTATTAGACTATCATTTAATCACTTCTAACTAAAATTTATCAAAAAATAAAAAACCTCAGCTACCTACCTAATAGTAGATAACCAAAGTTTCTAATAATTATAACTTATCAATTTGTTCAAAGTCTAATTCAGTTGACGTTTCACGGCCAAACATATCAATATTAACTTTAAGTTTTTGACGTTCTAAATCAATTTCAACAATCTCACCTGTTAAACCAGAGAATGCTCCTTCAATGATCTTAACAACTTCACTGACTTCAACGTCCAATTCTTTATGACGTTTGCTTAAGCCAAGTTTACGTAAGATATGTTCAATTTCTTCATTTAACAACGGTGCTGGTTTACTACCGGCCCCATGTGACCCTACGAAACCAGTTACTCCTGGTGTATTACGGACAACATACCAAGAATCATCTGTCATGACCATCTCAACTAAGACATAACCTGGGAAAGTTTTTTTCATGTTGATTTTTTCTTTACCATTCTTGACTTCACGCTCTTCTTCTTCTGGTACAACGACGCGGAAAATAAAATCTTCCATTCCCATACTTTGGGCACGAGATTCAATATTTGCTTTGACTTTGTTTTCATAACCAGAATAGGTATGTAACACAAACCATTGTCTTTCAAATGTTTCCATTCTTAATATCCTACTTTCTTGTAAAATAAAAAAACTTCAGTACAATCCGAAGTCTTTCCTCTTCAATAAGTATAGCACCCTTCAGCTTAATTGGCTAGTCCCTATTATTTTGGACAGAAAAAAACTCTAACAGAAAGTTATCTTCCCCTCAGAGTTTGTCGTCATTAAACGAATAATTTAATTGCTGCATTAATTACAACATCTACTGCGCCAAAGAAAATGGCGAATAAAATCGTTGTTTGAATGACTGTTGAGACATCTTTCCTTAGCTGTTTGTTTGTCGGCCACGTCACAATCTTCATTTCTTCACGAACACTTCCGATAAATTTAAACATTAATTTGACCTCCTACTGATTACTTAGTTTCTCTGTGTAAAGTATGACCTTTACAATATTTACAATATTTTTTTACTTCTAGGCGCTCTGTACGCTGTCCTTCATTCACAGCTTTAGAATAGTTCCGGGAACCACAAACAGAACAGGCAAGGGATGATTTCTTAGTTGCCAATGTTCATTTCCTCCATTCTGGCTACTCTTTTACTAATCTACATTACCACCATTTGGGAAACATGTCAATTCCCCCTCCCGTTTTTCTTGATTTACTAGGTAATTTACAGAAAACTCAAAATGTTTTTTCTATTGCTTTTAGATATTGTATGGTAAGATAATAGTATCAAAGCAATCATAATTGGAGGTTGTCATATGCTTATTAAACAGGTTTGTATTAAGAAACGAGATCTAACAACAGTTGACGAGACGTGTACCCTAGAGAATGCCTTAGCAATTCTCGAAGAATCAGGTTACCGTTGTGTACCGATTTTAGATGAGACTGGCAAAATTTTCCGGGGAAACATCTATAAGATGCATATTTACCGTCATAAATCAGAAGGTGGCGACATGCAATTACCGGTCACTCATCTCCTGAAAAATGCGACAAAATACATTTATTTAAACTCTTCATTCTTCAAAATCTTCTTCACAATTAAAGAGTTGCCTTATATTGCAGTCCTTGATGAAAATCAACACTTCTACGGTATCTTAACTCATAGTAAGTTATTAAATATCTTAGCTCAATCTTGGAATGTCAATGAAGGACGTTATGTCTTAACGGTAGCTTCGATTGGTCGTCAAGGTGATTTAGCCGCTATTTCTAAAATCATTTCAAAACATTCACCAATCACAAGTTGTATTACTCTTGATGTTGGTCAAGACGAATTTATTCGCAGAATGTTATTTACTTTACCAGCTGACACATCTGAAGAAGTCCTTGAAGTTGTGATTGAACAGTTAGAACGGAAAGACTACAAAGTCGTTGAAGTTGAAGACTTACAAAAATCAGCCGGATTAATTAATTAAACTAAAAAAAGAAGCCTTATAAGGCTTCTTTTTTCTTGCTTATTTAATTAGTGAGTAGATTGCATCAGCATAAATCACTGTGGCATTGATAATATCATCGACAGCCATAAACTCATTGGCTTGGTGCATCGTATCAACACTGTGAGGGAACATTGCGCCAAAGGCCACGCCACGGTCTAATAAACGACCAAAAGTTCCGCCACCAATGACTTTTTCTGCCCCTTTAAGGCCAGTGTGTTTTTCATAAACGGCTAATAATGTTTCAACTAAAGGATCATTCGCTGGCACGTAGTGTGGCGTATGACCGTGAACGCCAGGGACAACTGTCACACCAGCAGCTCCGACTTTATTTTCTAGAGCTGTGACTAAACCAGCTTTCGTCACACCTTTCGGGTAGCGAATGTTTAAAGTAATCAGATTTTCTGTGCCATCGGCTGCAAAGACAAAGACCCCTGGGTTCATCGTTAACTCACCCATAACCTCATCTGTATGAGCAATTCCAAAAGCCACACCAGCTGGTTCTTCATGTAAATAATTAGCCGCTGTCTCTAAGAAAGCTTGGGCTCCTTGAGCAAATGGGAAAGGTGCTAAGAAAACAGCTAAGTGAGTCCCGCCATTAATCCCAGATTCAGGGCTTGCACCATGAGCTGATTTTCCTTTAATAGTCGCAGTCACAGTTGTGCCAGCTTTTTCAATCGTACCTGAAACTGGGTTACTTTCAACATAGTTTAAGAAAGCAACTTCCATTTTAGCAGCAGCTTCCTCATTAGGAACAGTCATCACTGCCGTCGCAGATTCTGGTACCATGTTTGGGCGTAAGCCTGAATTAAAGCTAACTAACTGATAGTCACCAGCATTCGTTCCTGGGAATTGTAAGTCGATATTATTCATGCCTTTTTCACCATTAATAATTGGGAATTCAGCATCTGGCGCAAAACCAAAATCCGGTTTTTCTTCAACTTCCATGTAGCGATCCATACAACTCCAACCGCTTTCCTCATCAGTTCCAATAATAAAACGCACCCGTTTAGACACTGGTAATTCTAATTCTTTAATCATTTTTAACGCGTAATAAGCAGCCACACTTGGGCCTTTATCATCACTTGAACCACGAGCATATAATTTACCATCTTTAATGACTGGTTTAAATGGATCTGTTTCCCAACCAGTACCAACTGGGACAACGTCAACGTGACCAAAAATCCCCATCGTTTCGTCGCCAGCACCATACTCTAAATGGCCAGCAATATTTTCAATGTTTTTAGTTACGAAACCATCACGTTCACCAATTTCTAAGAAACGCAGTAAGGCTGCTTTCGGGCCAGGTCCTACTGGGGCATCAGCTGTCGCCTTATCATCTTCACGAACACTCGGAATACTTAATAAATCAAAAAGATCTGTAAATAAGTCATCTTTTCGAGCTTCTACTTCTTTTTTCCAATCAATTGTCATCTCTATCCGCTCCTTCAAATTAGTTTCTCTTCTATCATATCATTTTTAGCTTAAAAAGAAAAAGACAACTCTTTTAAACCTCTTTCTTTTGTAATAACTCCCGTTCTACTTCTGTTAGTTCCCGGTACTCCCCAACACTTAACTCTGGGTCTAACGTTAAGCCACCCATAGTCTCACGGTGTAGAACTAACACTTCTTTCCCTACAGCTTCAAACATCCGTTTGACTTGATGGTATTTGCCTTCAGTAATCGTCACCCGGATTTCTGATGTCTCTGTCCCTAAATCTGTTTTGATAATTTCTAGGATAGCTGGTTTACACTCTTCTGTTCCTGAGAGCATGATGCCTTTCGTAAATTCAGCTTGATCTGTCTCAGTCACTATTCCTTGGATTTTAGCCCAATAACGTTTTGGGACATGTTTCTTCGGCGACAAGAGACTATGGGAAAATTGCCCATCATTCGTAATGACCAACAACCCTGTCGTATCTTTGTCTAAACGACCGACAGGAAAGAGGTCAGCCCGATGGTCTTGTTCCGCTAATAAATCAATGACTGTTCGATGTTGTTTGTCGACCGTGGCTGAGATTACCCCTTGAGGTTTATGTAGCAAGTAATAATAATAGAGCTGATAGTGTAATTCTTCCCCATCAACAGTGACAGTATCCACGGTTTCTTTAACAGCGAATTTCCCATCTTTAATTCGTTGTTGATTCACTTCAACAATGGCTTTTTTCAGTAGCTCTTTGACTTCTTTGCGACTACCAAAACCAGTATGACTTAAAAATTTATCTAAACGCATTTGAATTCCTCCTTTGAACAAAAGAGGCCGTGACATTAGTCAGCGGCCCCATCATTTATTTTATCTTTAAGCGTCGGCGAATACCGGCAATTCGGTCACCTAATAATTTATCTGCTAAGCGTAATTTCAAACCGAGATAACCATAGACAGCGGCGCCAACACCAGCCACAACCATCACAATAATAAATGATTGGCTTTTACTTGCTGGATTTAGACCTAGGTACATGAGCCATTTCACTAAGGACGCGACGAGGGCCATCACCGTTGTTAAAATCATAATTAACAAGGTCCGACGAGCTGTTAAGCTAAAATTAAACCCTGTGATTTTATGAATTTCCCGGGTCGTTAAAATAGCTGAGACTAAGAAAGCTATTCCAGTTGCTAACAAGGGACCGTAAACTTCAAAGAGCCAGATCAATGGGTATTGTAAGAGGATTTTTAACACAAACCCAACACCTAAAAAGATCATCGCTTTTTTATTTTCATATAATCCTTGCAACGTCGAAGAAACTAACATGTAATAACCAAGAATAATTCCCACATAACAAGCTTGGATTAAGACTGATGAGCCTAATAAATCATGTTCATAGAACAACGTATTTAAAGGTTCCGCTAAAATGACCATCCCAACTGTGGCTGGCACCATCACGAAGAAAAACAATTGAAAGTTATCACTAACTAACTTCGCCACCCCTTTGCGATTTTTCATCGTAAAAGCTTCAGTGACTAAAGGTAGACTAGTAATCGATAACGACGTAGCAATCGAAATCGTAATCATCGTCAACTTATCTGGGTTAGCACTAAAAATACTAAATAATTCTTTGACTTGACGGTCAGTAAAATTCGTTAAGCTCGACATAATTCTTTCGAAAGTGTATTGGTCAAAGATTTTGAAAATCGTAATCGCTGAACCGATAATGATGAAGGGCAACGCTTCGACCATCATATCACTTAAGAGTTTTGAGGTAGAAATTTCTAACTTATTAGCACTTTTTGCTTCCATCTCTTTAATCCGACTAGCATCACGTTGGTAAAACCAAACTAAAGCTGCCATAGCAGCCAACATTCCAATAAAAGCTGCAAAGGTCGATTGAGTAACAGCATCGGCATAATTCCCTTTTTTGACTTGCATAATCACATAAGTTGCTAATAGCATGTAAAAGACTCGGGCAAACTGCTCAACGATTTGTGAGACTGCTGACGGAATCATGTTATGGTTTCCTTGGAAATAACCACGGATAACACTCATACATGGGAAAATTAGTAAAGCGACACTCAACGCCCGCATGACGGGAATCAATTCTTCCTCCCCAGCGGCTAAGACCGGTGCTGCAAAGTACATAATACCAGCAAAGGCCACCCCTAAACCAATCATGACATACATCGTTTGTTTAAATAATTTTTTACTTAAGCCATACTCATTCAAAGAATTATAATGAGAGATTTGTTTTGCGATAGCTGCCGGAATTCCTGCCGTTGCAATCATTAAAAACAAAGCATAAATATTATAGCCTTTAGTAAATAGGTTGTTAGCAACTTTAGCGTTTTCCCCCATCCACGCATACCAAGGAATAACATAGATTGCTCCCATTAATCTCGAGACAACACTACCGATTGTCATCCAGATCGAACCACGAACCATTTTTTGTTTTGACTCTAAATCTTTTTGTTCGAAATTTTGTTCTAGCGTTTCCATTCGTTATGTCCAACTTTCTCATACATACTTAAGTAACAACCAGCAATTGTACTTATTTTATCTCGGCAATTGTCAACTTAATAAGAAGGATTTTTCAGCCATTTTCAGGACTCGATCCGCCCTTTTGACTCTTTCACTCTTGCCCTTGCTCTATAAGTTTTGTTGTTTTTATCTTTTTGAACTTTAGCTCTATTATTAAAAATAAATCAGCACTTCTTCTATTATACTTGAAAAGGCAAGAAAAAGGAATGCTCTAGCTAAAAAGGTCTAGGGCATTCTTCTTCTTATTACTATTTTAATTCGCGACAATATTAACTAATTTATTCGGAATAACAACGACTTTACGAATCGTTACTTCTGCCAGTAACTCTTTGATCTGTGGATTTTCTAAAGCTAATGTTTCTAACTCAGCTTTTGATAAGTCACGACTAATCGCTAGTTTCGCTCTAACTTTACCATTGACTTGAATGACTACTTCGACGACATCTTCGACTAATTTACTTTCATCGTAAGTCGGCCAAGGAACATTCGTTAAACTTTCCCCATGTCCAGTTAGCGCCCACAATTCTTCACCAATATGCGGCGCAATTGGTGCCAATAATTGAATAAAGCCTTCGATATACTCAAAAGGCAAGGCCTCTTGCTTATTAGCTTCATTAACAAAGACCATCAATTGAGAAATTCCCGTATTAAAGCGGAGATTTTCATAATCTTCTGTGACTTTCTTAACTGTTTGATGGTAAACTTTTTCAAGTTTGCCATCATTAACTGTTGTAATGCGATCCCGCATTTTGTTGTCTTCGTCTAAAATTAAACGCCAGACTCGATCTAAGAACTTACGACTACCTTCTAAACCATTTTCATTCCAAGCAATGGCTGCGTCTAAAGGTCCCATAAACATTTCATACATTCTTAATGTATCTGCTCCAAATTTTTCAACAACGTCATCTGGATTAACAACATTGCCTTTTGATTTAGACATTTTTTCATTGTTACCACCTAAGATCATGCCTTGGTTGTATAATTTTTGGAATGGCTCTTTCGTAGGGACAACACCGATATCGTAAAGGAATTTATGCCAGAAACGGGCGTACAATAAGTGTAAGACCGCATGTTCCGCACCACCGATATAAATATCAACTGGCATCCACGCTTTAATTTTCTCAGGATCAGCAATGGCTTCGGTATTATGTGGATCGATAAAACGTAAGAAGTACCATGAGCTACCTGCCCATTGTGGCATTGTATTCGTTTCACGGCGACCTTTCATCCCAGTCTTAGGATCGACCACATTGACCCATTCTTCAATGTTCGCTAATGGTGATTCACCAGTGCCACTTGGATGGATATCCGTTGTTACTGGTAAAGCTAATGGTAATTCTTCTTCAGGGACAGTTGTCATCGTGCCATCTTCCCAGTGAATCACGGGAATCGGTTCACCCCAATAACGTTGACGAGAGAATAACCAGTCACGTAAGCGGTAACTGACTTCTTTTTTACCGACACCTGCTTTTTCTAGCCATTCGTTCATCCTAGTAATCGCTGTGTCTTTATCAAGACCGTCTAAGAAATCTGAATTAATGTGTAGCCCATCCCCAACAAATGGTTCTTTCGTCACATCACCACCTGCTACGACTGGTACAATCTCTAATTCAAAAGTTTTCGCAAACTCATAGTCACGCTCATCATGAGCAGGGACTGCCATAATGGCACCAGTACCGTAAGTTGCTAAGACATAGTCAGAGATCCAAATTGGTATTTCTTTGCCATTAACTGGGTTAATAGCATAGGCTCCCGTAAATACTCCCGACTTATCTTTCGCTAAGTCCGTTCGAGCGAGTTCAGATTTTTTACCAGCTGCTTCAATATAAGCTAACACTTTTGGCAGTTGTTCCGCTGAAGTGATTTCTTTAACTAAAGCTAATTCCGGTGCTAAAACGGCATAAGTTGCACCGAATAAAGTATCTGGACGAGTAGTAAAAACTGAAAATTCTTTGTCAGTTTTAGCGATTTTAAAAGTAACGTTCGCCCCTTCTGAGCGACCTATCCAGTTTTTTTGCATCTCTTTAATACTATCTGGCCACTCAACGTCATCTAAATCATCAATTAAACGGTCCGCGTAATCAGTAATTTTCAACATCCATTGTTTCATCGGTAAGCGAACAACAGGGTGATCGCCACGTTCTGACTTGCCATCAATGACTTCTTCATTGGCAAGGACGGTTCCTAAAGCCGCACACCAGTTCACTGGCACTTCGGCTTCGTAAGCTAAACCTTTTTCAAAAAGTTTCACGAAAATCCATTGGGTCCATTTGTAATAACTTGGGTCTGTCGTATTTATTTCCCGCTCCCAATCGTAACTAAAACCAAGTGAATTAATTTGACGACGGAAGACTTCGATATTTTTAGCGGTAAACTCAGCTGGATCATTACCAGTATCTAAGGCATATTGCTCTGCTGGTAATCCAAAGGCATCCCATCCCATTGGATGTAAGACGTTATAGCCTTGGCTACGTTTCATACGTGACAAGATATCTGTCGCTGTATAACCTTCTGGGTGTCCCACGTGTAGCCCTTGTCCTGATGGATAGGGAAACATGTCTAAGGCATAAAAATTTTCTTTCTTAGGATCTTCAGTTGTTTTAAAAGCCTTTGTTGCCGCCCATTTTTTTTGCCATTTCTGTTCAACTTCTTTGTGTTGATATGCCATTTGAAATTCCTCCAATTCATTATTAAACTACGTTAGATAACTGTTAAACTGACTATTAAAAAATAAAAAGCCCTATAAAGACAGCCAAAGCTTTCTTTATAGGACGTTGTTTATGACGTGGTACCACCTAATTTTATATTGGATTACCCAATACCTCATACACTTCTTAACGGTTGTGAACCGGCTTAATCTTCTCAACTAAGCTACTTCTAAGGTAAGTTCAAAAGGTCAGTATGCACATTTTCACCACCATGTGCTCTCTTTAATACTTAACTTCTTACTACTCCTTGATCTTCGTAGTTATCTATTGACTATCTTAACAAAGAACCCTTTAATTGGCAAATTTTATTTAACTCTTAAGACTTGCCCAGAGTAAATGATTGTACCAGATAATTTATTCCAAGTGCTCAATTGTTTGATTGTCACATTATTTTTTTCAGCAATCGACCACAATGTATCGCCTGAGACGACTTTATATTTTTTTTGATTAGATGCTGCTGGTTTATTAGGCGTTGAAGTTTGTTTAACTTGTAATTTTTGACCGACAAAAATCAAATCACTTTTTAAGTTATTCCAAGCTTTAAGATTAGCCACGCTCACATTATGATGATTACTAATCCGCGATAGCGTGTCACCGGAAATAACAGTGTATGTACTTGTTCCTTGGTTAGTATTCGGCTTATTCGGCGTCGTGTTAGCTCCACCTGTCGTCCCTTTAACGGTCAGACGCTGGCCGACAAAGATTAAATCACTTTTTAAGCCATTCCATGTTTTCAAGTTAGCGATGGACACACCATAACGGCTAGCAATTCCTGATAGCGTATCCCCGGATACTACAGCATGGGTCGTTGTGTTACTCGGTGCATTCGTTGGTGGTTTCGGTTGGCTTGGGCTATTTGTACCTTTAACTTGCAAACGTTGACCGACAATAATCAAATCACTTTTCAAGTTGTTCCATGATTTTAAGTTGCCAACTGTGACCTTATAACGACTAGCAATTCGCGATAACGTATCACCGGAAACCACAGTATGGGTCGTTGTGTTACTCGGTGCATTCGTTGGTGGTTTCGGTTGGCTTGGGCTACTTGTACCTTTAACTTGCAAGCGTTGACCGACAATAATCAAATCACTTTTCAAGTTGTTCCAAGACTTCAAGTTCCCAACTGTGACTTTATAACGACTAGCAATCCTTGATAAGGTATCACCGGAAACCACAGTATGGGTCGTTGTGTTACTCGGTGTCGTTGGCGGTTTTGGTTGACTCGGTTGATTGGCTGGCGCCTTGACTTGCAAGCGTTGACCGACAATAATCAAATCACTTTTTAAGTTGTTCCATGACTTCAAGTTCCCAATTGTGACTTTATAACGACTAGCAATTCCCGATAAGGTATCACCGGAAACCACAGTATGAGTCGTTGTGTTGCTCGGTGGTGTCGTTGGCGGTTTTGGTTGACTCGGTTGATTGGCTGGCGCCTTGACTTGCAAGCGTTGACCGACAATAATCAAATCATTTTTCAAGTTATTCCAACTTTTTAAATTAGCAACTGTGACACCATAACGACTAGCAATCCCAGATAAGGTATCACCGGAAACGACAGTATGGGTAGTAGCATTACTCGGTGGAGTTGTATTCCCGCCAGAGTTAGGTGGTAAGGTACCAGTGCCACTGCCTGGTGTGTCGTACTGGGTTAAGTTGTAATTGACAATTAAATTATTTAATTTGCTTGCATAATTACTATCCGTAGCGTAACGTCCTGTT
Source organism: Vagococcus salmoninarum (assembly GCF_003987495.1). Classification (GTDB taxonomy): domain Bacteria; phylum Bacillota; class Bacilli; order Lactobacillales; family Vagococcaceae; genus Vagococcus_D; species Vagococcus_D salmoninarum. The sequence continues at coordinate 11,678 of NZ_NGJU01000006.1, read as the reverse complement.
AACCAAGCGGTTGCATCACGGTAAGACTTAGTGTTACTTTTCCAAGCACCGGCATAAAAGTAGACCCCTTGTTGAAAAGAAGTCGTTTTTAAGACCCGGGCATTATCATTCAAAGATTCCGAATAGGAAGGGTATTTTCTAAACTGGGCAGTAATCGTAATCATCGACCCATTGACTTCCTCTTGGGTCTTCATAGAAACTGATTGACCGTTGTACTGACCTTTGATACCAAATAAATTATGATTAGGTGGCAATGACAAGGCACTATTTCCCCAACTACTTTCTAAGATAGCTTGGGCGATCATCACTGAGGCGTATAAATCATTGGCATTGGCTACAGTTTTGGCTTGACTACTAATTTGTTGAATAAACGTACTCGGTGCCATGCTGCGCATACTTCTAGCTGCAAATAGTTGCGGCATCACTTGTTCTGTGACAACTTCTTCAATCGGATCAAGGTTCTCATCTAGGGTCTCAGCTGTCGAATTTTCTGGCAGAACTTCTTCTGAGGTGGCTATTGGCAACTCTTCAGTCGATTCTTCCACTTGTTCGTTAACACTGTTGTCAGTATCCAAACTATCATTAGTTCCAGAACCTTCCGTGGAAGCTTGGTTTTGCTCATTTTGACTACTATTTTCTATAATTTCATTATTTGAACTTTCTTGTTTCGTTTCGGGAACTGTTTCCGCTAAAACTTTGACTGTCGCAGCTGGAAAGACTGTTGAAGATATCAACATCGTCGTGCCAAAGAATGAGGCCCCTTTTTGTAAGGGCTTCGGTAGCTTTAATGTTTTTCGCCTAGCATCTTTTTCATTCATAGGTCTTAATCTCCTCTTTTTTCCCTTAGTCACGTTTTTTAAAATAGGTAATTTCATTATACAACAAAAAAGAGGGGATTAAAACACTCTCCACTCATTCCTTTTGTTATTTTAACTCACTCAATTTATTCTTAAGGACGCCATTTTTATATTTGTTAATTTATCCAGTCTTTGTGCTGATATCCCCTCATACTTTAGCCCGATTTTTGGCTTTTACTATTGTTAAATCTGGCTTTAGCCTATATATTTAAGGTAATGACAGAACAAGAATTTTTTTCACATTCTGCCTAAGGAGAATCGAGGTCATACTTATGAATAAAGAACACTTTTTAACCGAATTAAAAATTCACTTAAAAGCTTTACCCCCTCAGCAACTAGCCTATATATTAAAAATGTATAATGATAAATTTGATAAACTCTTAGTAGATGGGATGTCTGAAGTTTTAATTTCGCAAGAGCTAGGCAATCCACGTGAACTTGCTAACCAAATTTTAGAAGAATTCGGCATTGATCATGCTGATGAAAAGCAACCTTACGATGAATGGCAAGAATTTACTAGCCCCCGTCATGAGACCCCCTATCATAGTTATTACGAAAGACCGAAACCGACGTCTTTTTTCGTCCGCTTTTGCCAAGTAACTGGCGTCTTACTTTTTAACTTTCTCTTTATGATTTGGATTTTACTGTCGGCATTTTTAGTCTTATTTTCAGGTTGGCTAGTCGCAGTTATTTTCCTCCTACTGCCGATTGCTGGAATTATCGCTTTTATTACCGCCAGCGGTGCCTTTGGTCTTTTCCAACTATTTTTCAGTATCCTCTTTTGTGGGGTTGGGTTAATTGGTTTAGCCATTTTAATTCCATTGACCAAATACAGTCTACGCTTTAATAAACTGTATGTTGAATGGACCTTCAACACCTTAAGGGGGAGACATTAATGAAAAAGAAAATAATTGCCTTAATTGTCTTTGGAATTTTACTGATAGTCGTAGGCAGTGCTGGGTCAGCTTACTATTACAACTTAGCTGATAAAGAGATTCGCACAACGACCCGGGAAACGTTTAAAGTAAAAAACGAGAAAAATGCAACGACTCTGGAATTAACGATTCAAGGTAACATCCCTTATGCGATCTCAAGCTCTGATGATGATCAGTTTCATTTAAATAGCGAGACCTTTTCAAAAGATCAAAACTCGACAGTCACTTGGCTCCCTCAAGAAGCTGATGGCAAAACCACGTTAGCTGTTGATTTCAACCGTAAAAAACGGAAACAATCGACCTTCACCTTTGGGTTTGATATTTGGGAAGGCCGCTATGAGTACATCAACTTAAATATTCCTAAGTCTTACGAAACGATTCACTTAAAAACAAACAATAGTTCTGGTCATAAATCAATCAACGTTAGTGACCTTAACGCTAAGTCTCTAACTTTTGATAATCAAACTGGAACAGTCCATCTCTACAATGTGAATGCTGAAACAATTACTGCTGATGTCAAACGCGGCGGTTTTGAAGTTTACAACACAACTGTTGAAAAAGACTTAGACGTAACTAGTGATGACGGTTATCTGTCAATTAATGATACCCGAGCACCCAATTTCAGCTTAAAAACTAAGAATAACGACATCTCTGCTAGCGATTTAATTGGCGATGGCCAGATCACTAGTGATCATGGTGATATTAATTTAGCTTCCGTTGCTGGAAAAATTAACGCCACGACGAAAAATGGTGATATTTCTTGGAATCTTGGCAAACCCCGAGATGATATGAAACTTGAGACCGTTAATGGGGATATTTATGTTTATCTCCATGAAGTAAATACAAAGCTCTCAATTACTGGTAAAAGTAAAACAGGGAATGTGACATTATTTGGTAAAGAAACTGAGAATTTCAGTAAAACTGCAGATGCTCCTCATCTAGAATTAACAACTCTTTACGGTGACATTAATGTCGACAGTGATGAGAACGATTATTACGAAGAGTAAGGCCTTAGTTTTTACGATTTTCTTAAAACTCACACTCTAAAAACATGTTACAATATAAGCAGTTCTTTAGTTAAACTAAAGAACTGCTTTTTTGCTGAATAGAAAGGAATAATCCATATATGAACTCAAGTAAACAATTATATTGGCACTTTGCAGGCAGCTGTTGTCTCGTGCTTTTCGTGATTCTCGGCTATATTGTTAAATTTTATGTCGCCACCGTGAGCATCTTAGACGAACCTTTGACTCATTTACTCCGAGATACGATTACAACAACTAAATCCGCCTTCTTTTTAAACGTCACAAAATTAGGGAATAGCTCGACTATTGCCCTGTTACTCTTACTAGTTGCTGCCTTTCTCTGGCTGAAAAAATTTAAAGCTGAAGCGATTTGGTTAGCTATTAATACCGCTTTAATTGGTGGTTTTGGTAATTGGCTCATCAAATTTGCTTTCCAACGGCCTCGTCCGACGATTGAGCATTTAATCCATGCCACTCATTATAGTTTTCCAAGTGGCCATGCCATGGCTAGTCTGCTTTTCTATGGGACACTAATTTTACTATTACCACTCTTACTAAAAAATAAAACACTTATCTTAATTAGCCAAGTTATTTTAGGGCTACTAATAATCTCGATTGGTTTAAGCCGGATTTATGCCGGTGTTCATTTCCCAACAGACATTCTCGGCGGCTATTTACTAGGTGGGGCTTGGCTTTTAGGTTCTTACCCTACTTTTATTAAGCAACGCTTCGTTTGGCGCTTTAAAGGCCAACAAAAATAATTTACGAAAACAGGTGACTAACATGTCTCAATTTAACTTCTCAAATGATCCTAATAAACGGTATCACACTTGGAATTACGCCCTTCGGCAAGAATTTGGCGAAAAGATTTTCAAAGTTCCGATTGACGGCGGCTTTGACTGTCCTAATCGGGACGGAACAGCCGCTAGAGGAGGTTGTACCTTCTGTAGTGTCTCTGGTTCTGGCGACATGATACTCGCCCCCACAGCCCCCTTAGAAAGCCAATTTCAAGAAGAAATTAAACGGATGCATGCTAAGTGGCCAGGCGTTCAACAATACTTAGTCTATTTCCAAAACTTTACGAATACCCACGCACCAGTTGCCGTGATTCGGGAACGCTTTGAGAAAGTCTTACAACAACCTGGCGTCGTCGGAATTTCAATTGGTACCCGGCCAGATTGTTTACCTGATGATGTGGTTGCATACTTAGCAGAACTCAATCAACGCTATTACTTATGGGTTGAACTTGGTTTACAAAGTACTTACGAACATACGAGTAAGCTAATTAACCGGGCTCATGATTATCAAACTTATCTTGAGGGTGTTGCTAAACTACGCCAGCACAACATCAATGTTTGTACCCATTTAATTAATGGCTTACCTGGCGAGACGCCGGAAATGATGATTGAAAATGTTAAACGCACAATTCTCGACTCAGACATCCAAGGAATCAAACTTCATTTACTCCATTTAATGACTAATACTAAGATGGTCAGTGATTACTTAGAAGGTCGCTTAGAGCTCATGTCCCAAGCAGAGTATGTCTCAGTTATTTGTGATCAATTAGAACTGATTCCACCAGAAATTATCATTCACCGTTTAACTGGAGATGCCCCTCGGGATAGCATTATCGGACCGATGTGGAGTCTGAAAAAATGGGAAGTCTTAAATGCCATTGACGATGAACTTAAAAGACGAGAGACCTTTCAAGGTAGTGCAAACATTAGAAAGGTTGGTCGTTAAATGTTAAAAACCGCTTTACGTTATAGCCATGACTTGTTAGCAGAAATCATTACTGAAGGTGATGTCGTCGTCGATGCCACCGTTGGTAATGGTCACGACACCCTTTTTTTAGCTGAGTTAGTCGGTTCGACCGGTCACGTTTATGGTTACGATATTCAAGCTCAAGGTCTTGTTAACACCCAGGAAAAGCTCACAGCTGCTAATCTTACGGCACGTGTGACTCTTTTTAATCAAGGCCACGAAACAATTGAGCAAACCATTCCCGTAGAAACACCTATTAAGGCAGGGATTTTCAATCTTGGCTACTTACCAAAAAGTGATAAAAAAATTATTACAACTAGCCCGACAACTATTCAAGCATTACAAGCCTTGTTAAGTCGACTAGTACCTTGCGGACGAATTATCGTTGTGGTTTATTATGGCCACGATGGCGGCTTAGCTGAAAAAGAAGGGGTCTTAGCTTTTGTCGAAAGCATTCCCCAAGAAGACTTTAATGTTCTCTCTTATCAATTCATAAACCAACGAAACACACCACCGATCTTAATTGCCATTGAAAAAAAAGCTTAAAACCTGCTGATTCAAATTTGCAGGTTTTAAGCTTTTTATTATTGTTGAACTAAGCGTTCTGACTTTTGGAATTGATTTAAAATAATTGCGACAATTAACAAAATCACACCGACAAAGTAAACACTATGTAAACCGGTATAAAGGATTTCTCTAAGTGGCGCAACTAAATCCGTTGCCAATTGACTAAACGTATCGCGATTCGACAATTGATCAATCATTTCCCGTTTAATCCCTAAGTTAGCATTGATTGCCATTTCTTTATTTAAATGACTATTTAAAACGACACCAAAAACTGAAACCATCACAGTTTGACCTAAGGTTCGGAACAAGGTATTAAAAGAAGTTGCCACCCCAATATTTTCTTGTGGTACTGAACTTTGAGCTTTCACTGTTGTTGCCGTAATCGTAATTCCTAAACCGATCCCTGTGAATCCAGAAATCACACAAAAGGCCCAGAAAGGTGTTGTGGCCGGCGCATTAGCTAATAAGACTCCACCAATAATAATGATGATTAGCCCCATTGTTAACGCCCGTTTTGTAGTAGTTTTTTCTAATAAACTTCCAGCAATTAACGAACCAAGTATCCAAGTAAATGAGAGTGGTGCTAAAGCCATGCCACCGAGAGCTGCTTTTAAGCCTAGAACTCCTTGCATCCACATTGGGATATAAACATCGATTCCCATTAAGAAGCCACTAACTAAAGCCGCAATCACATTGACAATCATAAAGGTTTTATTTTTAAATAAATCGAGTGAAATAACCGGATCTTTTGCTCGTTTTTCAACAAACCAAAAGAGAATCCCAAAAGTAATCGTTAAGCCAAAACAAACCACTGTTTGCCATGCTAAACCACTACTTTCACTTAACGTTTGGAAGCCATAAAGTAAGGTTAACAGCAAGGCCATTAATAATAAACTACCAGCAACATCAATCGGTTGCTTCGCTCGTTCATTTTTCGGTTCCACTAAGTAAATCATAATTAAGAACAATAAGACAATGCCGATTGGAACATTGACAAAGAAAATCCAATGCCAACCGATCGTATCAACGATAAAGCCACCACATAAGGGACCAACGACACTGGCAATTCCCCAGAAGGCACTATTCAAACCTAAGATTTTTGCCCGCTTATCAATGGCATAAATATCAGCAATAATCGTTAAAGCTACTGGCATAATCGCCCCAGCCCCAATTCCTTGAATCGCTCTAAAAATAATTAACTGGAGCATGTTAACTGAGACACCACATAAAGATGAACCGATAATAAAGACAATAATACCAAATAAAAAGACTGGCTTGCGCCCAATCCGATCGGCTAACTTCCCATAGACAGGAGTCATCATTGCGTTTGTTAATAAATAAATTGAGAATACCCAACTCATAATTTCCCCACCTTTTAACTCACCGGCAATCGTCGGCATAGCTGTGGAAACGATCGTTGCTTCAATCGCAGTCATAAAGGTTGCGATAAACACTGTTAAAGTAACTATTTTTACATTTGTTTCTTTTCTATTCATCTTATTCTCCTAACTTTCTTCTTCAAAAATAGCGACTCCTAAAGAAAGATGCTTTCTCTAGGAGTCGCCTCTATTACTCTGCTACACTTTTTAATAAGTCCGCTACTTTGTCTGTGCGTTCCCATGTAAAGTCAACATCTGTACGACCGAAATGTCCATAAGCAGCTGTTTTTTGATAGATTGGCTTGCGTAAATCAAGCATCTCAATAATTCCTGCTGGACGTAAATCAAAATTTTCCCGGATCGCTTTAATTAGTCGTTCTTGACTAACAGCTCCGGTGTTAAATGTATCAACCGAAATTGAGACAGGTTGCGCCACGCCGATAGCATAGGCTAATTGAACTTCACATTTGTCAGCTAATTTCGCTGCCACAATGTTTTTGGCAATGTAACGGGCTGCGTAACTAGCTGAACGGTCAACTTTTGTCGCATCTTTACCAGAAAATGCGCCACCACCATGACGGGCATAGCCCCCATAAGTATCAACGATAATTTTCCGACCAGTTAAGCCTGAATCCCCTTGAGGTCCACCAATGACGAAGCGACCAGTTGGGTTAATATAATACTTCGTCTTGTCGTCAAGTAATTCGGCAGGAATCACTGGGAAAATCACTAACTCCTTCACATCTTTGTGAATTTGTTCTAAAGAAACTAACTCATCATGTTGAGTACTAATGACGACGGCGTCCACTCGGAATGGTTTACCATCTTCATCGTATTCGACAGTTACTTGAGACTTAGCATCTGGTCGTAAATAAGCCAGTTCTTCAGATTTTCGTAAGTCAGCTAACCGTTTTGTTAACTTATGACTCAAAGAGATCGGTAAGGGCATTAATTCCGCCGTTTCATTTGAAGCAAAGCCAAACATTAAGCCTTGGTCACCGGCACCAATATCTGCACTCTCTTCAGCTGATTCTCTGGCTTCTAAGGACTCGTTTACCCCTTGGGCGATATCTGGTGATTGCTCGTCAATTGCCACCATCACCGCGCATGTATCGCCGTCAAAACCAAACTTAGCTCGCGTGTAACCTATTCCTTTAATTGTTTCCCGAACAACCTTTTGAATGTCGACATAAGCCGTCGTTGTAATCTCACCAAAGACTAACACTAAACCGGTCGTAACTGATGTTTCACAAGCTACTCGGGCCATTGGATCTTGTTCTAGCAAGGCGTCTAAAATCGCATCACTAATTTGATCAGCAATCTTATCCGGATGTCCTTCTGAGACTGACTCTGATGTAAATAAATATTTTTCTTTCATTTCTACTATTCCCCCTCTATCTTTTCGGTTACAAGGCATTTTCAAAAAAAATGATGTTTTTTCTGAATCCTATCGGGAACTTGCAACATTCCTAGTATAACAAATTTCAAATCTAAAAGCACATCTTTTATTGTAACAAAAGCTTAACTTGACCTTACTTGAAAGTTTTAATACCATGGACTAATAGCAGAAAAGAAAGGTTGACCTATTTTGAATATTTTAAAAAAGATACCGAGCACCGTTTATCTCTTGTTGATCGTTGTCTCTCTCCAAACATTTGCTTCTTTATTACCAGGAATCATCTTAATTGAACAAAAAGTTGCCTTTTCTTTTGGACTCTTTGTGTTTATCCTTTACCTCTTATGGTCACAGATTTTTGAGTATATGATGACTCATCCTGATTTTGTTAATCATACTTTCCCTTTAAAAGTTTTTAGTGTTAAGTTTGCCATTTCAATGATCATGATTATCACAATTAGTAACGCCTTCACTTATCAATATGGCTTAATTTTACTTAGTTATGAGGTCTTTCACTTCTTACTTTTTTCTGACCAATTCAACTATCAAGAGTCCTTTTTATACTTTCTAATGAATGCTTTATTTAAAGGCATTGTCTTTAATTTAATTATTAGCATTAGTTACCCTTATAATTTTCAACTTTTATACTTTCAACCTTATATATTTAGTACTTTAATGATTTTAACCGGTTCTCTTTTACTAAAATTAATTCGCCAAAATCAACACACTCTTAAAAAAAGCGACTTCCTCTATTTAGTCCCAACTTTCATAGGGACTGCCCTTTTCTTAATCACAAAAAACATTCAGAAAGAGCTGAACATCAGCTTGACAATCATTATGATCGGCCTTTTTTTAATTGCTACTTTACTAGCTTTTTACTGGAAACAAAAAAATAACACTTTAGCACAGATCGTTGTGATTGCTAGTGTTATCATTAATTTGGCACTGTTTTACTTTAATTAAAGACTCTTTAGGTGTGGATGGCTATCATTCACACCTATTTTTATGTAATAAACTAAAAACCACTTCATCCTTTCCGACTAAATGCTTTCAAACTGCTGCTATCTGTCTAACAAATCAGGCTGCTCTTTTTAATATTGATTAATTATGTCGTAGGATCTACGCCACTGCTCGCCCCTACTACAACAGGCTCTCATTCATACTTATTTTTAAGCAAAAAAAAAGAACTAAACTAGTTCTTAAGGATGACCCGTACGGGAATCGAACCCGTGATACCGCCGTGAAAGGGCGGTGTCTTAACCGCTTGACCAACGGGCCAGATATAATAAGTAAATATGGGCCTAAATGGACTCGAACCATCGACCTCACGCTTATCAGGCGTGCGCTCTAACCAGCTGAGCTATAGGCCCTTGTCTGCTTTTTCGCAAAAAAAAAACAAAGAGCGGGTGATGAGAATCGAACTCACATCATCAGCTTGGAAGGCTGAGGTTTTACCACTAAACTACACCCGCTAAAATGGCTCAGGACAGAATCGAACTGCCGACACACGGAGCTTCAATCCGTTGCTCTACCAACTGAGCTACTAAGCCAAAAACTTAATTTAAAATCTTTAAAACGGTCTGGACGGGACTCGAACCCGCGACCTCCTGCGTGACAGGCAGGCATTCTAACCAACTGAACTACCAAACCAATTTCATGTAATACGTCACATAAAACTTACTTTGATTTCTCAAAGTGATTGCGGGGACAGGACTTGAACCTGTGACCTTCGGGTTATGAGCCCGACGAGCTACCAACTGCTCCACCCCGCGATATTATTAAATTAAAAATGAAGGAGGATAAGGGATTCGAACCCTTGCATGCTTTTACACATCTGACGGTTTTCAAGACCGTTCCCTTCAGCCGGACTTGGGTAATCCTCCGGAAATACTATGACCCGTACGGGAATCGAACCCGTGATACCGCCGTGAAAGGGCGGTGTCTTAACCGCTTGACCAACGGGCCTGACTATTAAAAATACGGAGAAGGAGGGATTTGAACCCTCGCGCCGCTTGCGCGACCTACACCCTTAGCAGGGGCGCCTCTTCAGCCACTTGAGTACTTCCCCAAATTTCAATATAATGGGCCTAAATGGACTCGAACCATCGACCTCACGCTTATCAGGCGTGCGCTCTAACCAGCTGAGCTATAGGCCCATATAACTTATACATTAAACAATGTATAAGCGGGTGATGAGAATCGAACTCACATCATCAGCTTGGAAGGCTGAGGTTTTACCACTAAACTACACCCGCAAAACAATTTTAAAACGGTCTGGACGGGACTCGAACCCGCGACCTCCTGCGTGACAGGCAGGCATTCTAACCAACTGAACTACCAAACCAATTTCATGTAATACGTCACATAAAACTTACTTTGATTTCTCAAAGTGATTGCGGGGACAGGACTTGAACCTGTGACCTTCGGGTTATGAGCCCGACGAGCTACCAACTGCTCCACCCCGCGATATTATTAAATTGAAAATGAAGGAGGATAAGGGATTCGAACCCTTGCATGCTTTTACACATCTGACGGTTTTCAAGACCGTTCCCTTCAGCCGGACTTGGGTAATCCTCCGAATTCTTAATGGACCTTGTAGGACTCGAACCTACGACCGAACGGTTATGAGCCGTTTGCTCTAACCAACTGAGCTAAAGGTCCAAGTTCTAGGCAAAAAGAATCGCGGCAGAGGGGATCGAACCCCCGACCTCCCGGGTATGAACCGGACGCTCTAGCCAGCTGAGCTACGCCGCGTTGTATTAAAATGAATCGGGAAGACAGGATTCGAACCTGCGACCCCTTGGTCCCAAACCAAGTGCTCTACCAAGCTGAGCTACTTCCCGTAAATAACCTTACGGTCATGCACCCAAGAGGAGTCGAACCTCTAACCGCCTGATTCGTAGTCAGGTACTCTATCCAATTGAGCTATGGGTGCTACTTGTGACTATGCCGAGGGCCGGAATCGAACCGGCACGATAATTACTTACCGCAGGATTTTAAGTCCTGTGCGTCTGCCAGTTCCGCCACCCCGGCTGAATATAACTGGACTTCTTATTGCTTTATATAAAACAAAAGCGAAAGACGAGGTTCGAACTCGCGACCCCCACCTTGGCAAGGTGGTGTTCTACCACTGAACTACTTTCGCATAAATGCCGGCTAAAGGAGTTGAACCCTCGACCCTCTGATTACAAATCAGATGCTCTACCAACTGAGCTAAGCCGGCTAATTTCAAAATTCTGAAAGTGCGGGTGAAGGGACTTGAACCCCCACGCCGTTAAGCGCTAGATCCTAAATCTAGTGCGTCTGCCAATTCCGCCACACCCGCAAGATCTATCTAATGACTCGTACTGGGTTCGAACCAGTGACCCTCTGATTAAAAGTCAGATGCTCTACCAACTGAGCTAACGAATCATATGGAGGTTAACGGGATCGAACCGCTGACCCTCTGCTTGTAAGGCAGATGCTCTCCCAGCTGAGCTAAACCTCCAAATATTAAAGCGTGGCAACGTCCTACTCTCACAGGGGGAAACCCCCAACTACCATCGGCGCTAAGAAGCTTAACTACTGTGTTCGACATGGGAACAGGTGTATCCTTCTTGCTATCGCCACCACACTTATATGGTGTTACTAAGTAAACAATCTATAAGTTTGCTCACTCAAAACTGGATGTTGAAGTTAATCAAAACATAATCGTGAATCCTACGTGTAAATCTTGGTTAAGTCCTCGACCGATTAGTACTAGTCCGCTCCGTACA
>NZ_NGJU01000005.1 GCF_003987495.1 Vagococcus salmoninarum | reverse complement strand
CTAGACTAATTATTGATCGATTTCATATTGTTAAACATCTAAATTCCGCATTTAATGAGTTTAGGGTAAGAGAAATGAAACGAATTAATCAACAAAACAAAAAAAGTGATGCCAATAAATTAAAAACAAATTGGAAGTTTTTGTTGAAAAACTCTAGCAACATTGATATGACACATTACAAAACCTGGCGCAGCTTCCGCTCTCCCAAATACCCATTTTTAACCGAAGCAATGATGATTGACCGTTTACTCTCCCTATCAATACCATTGGCAGATGCTTATGAATCATTTCAGCTTTTAGGACACCATTTCAGAACTAAGAATCCAGAAGGATTCTTCTCACTTTTAAAAAACTTGCCTGATAATTTAGATCCACAGTTTAAAAAGAAAATAGAGAATCTTCTTTCCTATGAAGAGGGCATTACAAATTCATTGATTTATAGCTATTCAAACGGAAAAATCGAAGCTAAAAATACACATATAAAAACATTAAAAAGAGTATCCTACGGTTTTAAATCATTTCAAAACATGCGTATCAGAATTTTTTTAACTAACGGCTTGATAAAAATTAAATAAAGTAAAAAGAAGACGTTTCTGGAATTTACCAGAAATATCTTCTTATAAAATTAACTCATCAGTCCTATTTGACAAAGAGCCCTTTTTCATTGTTTCAGGGAGTAGAGACATTATCATTTCCCCCAAAAAATTTCTTCAAAAACCTCAACATACCAAGGTTTTAAGTAAGCCACCTATCAGATTCGAACTGATGACCCCCACCTTACCATGGTGGTGCTCTACCTACTGAGCTAAGGCGGCACTCGTGAACAGATAATTGTTCAACACAAGTACTAGAATACCGTTTTAACAAGCTTTTGTCAATATCAAAAGCTCTAAGCTGACAGAATTTTCGAAAGTCCCATGGTTTTATCATGATGTTTTTGAACTTTTGTTTATAAACTAGAAAAAATCGTTAAATAGCCCTTAGAATTGGTTGATTTTATTATTAAATGGTAGAATATTAGATATAAAGATAACAATGGAGGGGATTTTAATGGGAGTATTACCAATCGCAGTCAATGAACATGATCTAGGTCTACAAACGAAGTATATTAACCGTCACGGCTTTATTACTGGGGCAACAGGAACTGGGAAAACTGTGACTTTAAAAGTTGTTGCAGAACAACTGAGTAAAGAAGGGATACCAGTCTTTCTAGCTGATATTAAAGGGGATTTAGCCAGTTTAGCTGAAATTGGTGGCGATGAAAAGATGTTAGCCCGGGTTAAAGATTACGGGATCAGTGACTATGAAGCTCGAGCTTTTCCAGTCAGATTATGGGATGTCTTTGGTGAATTAGGTCACCCAGTCCGAGCGACAATTTCAGAAATGGGACCGCTTTTACTTGCTCGTTTATTCCAATTAAATGACACTCAAAGCGATGTTTTACAAGTTATTTTCAAAATTGCTGATGACAAAGGGTATTTGTTAATCGACATTAAAGATTTACAATCGATGTTAAGTGAAGTCTCAAACCACCTGGATGATTATACTGGGGATTACGGTCATTTGACGAAACAAAGCATTGGGGCAATTCAACGTCATTTATTAACGATTGAAGAACAAGGTGGAAATTTATTCTTTGGTGAACCTTCTATTAAATTAACTGATTTTATGGAAAAAAATAGTGAAGGCCATGGCTTCATTAATATTTTGATGGCCCAAAAACTATTCCAATCACCAATGATTTACGCAACGATGTTGTTATGGTTGTTATCAACTTTGTTTGAAGAATTACCTGAAGTCGGCGATTTAGAAAAACCAAAATTGGTCTTTTTCTTCGATGAAGCTCATCTTCTATTTAAAGATATGCCAAAAAGTTTAGTTGAACAAGTTGAAAAAGTGGTCCGTTTAATCCGTTCAAAGGGCGTTGGTGTCTATTTTGTTACCCAAAACCTCATTGATATTCCAGAAATTATTTTAAGTCAATTAGGCAATCGGATTCAACATGCCTTAAGAGCCTACACGCCTAAAGAGCAGAAAGCTATTAAAGCAGCTGCCCAAAGTTACCGTAGCAATCCTGATTTGGATGTGGAGAAAGCTTTAACTGAATTAGAAGTCGGTGAAGCCTTGATTTCTTTCTTAGATGAGAATGGGACGCCGAGTATGGTCGAACGGGCTAAAATCCGACCGCCAGAAAGTAAAATGGGAACAGTCGATGAAAGTTATTATCAACAATTAATTAGTCAATCACCTTATGACCGAATTTATCGTGATGCCGTTGATCGGGAGTCGGCTTTTGAGCTACTGTCAGCTAAGTTACTGACTGAAAAAGAAGCAGCTGAAGCAGAGAACATTCGCAAAGAAGAAGAAAAGCTAGCGAAGGAAAAAGCCAAAGAAGACGACAAAGTGGCGAAAGAACTAGCTAAAAAAGAACGTGAAGAAGAAAAGAAACGCAAGAACAATCCACTTACTAAGTTTACGTCGACATTTATGAGCCAACTATTTAGAAGTGCCAGTCGTGAAATTATTCGTGGCGCTATGGGTGTCTTTAAAAAACGTTAACTCCTACTAAATATTTAAGAGTCTCCCTTAGAGGAGGCTCTTTCTTGCGTTTTTTTTAAGATGGGTTCGCTAGTACTACTGATTGCCTCTAGAATAAGGTATAATAATAAGCATTAGATTAAGAATGGAGCGGAATGAGCTTATGAAAATCATGTTAGTTGAAGACGATAAAAAAATAGTCCAACTAGTTAGTGAGCATTTGGAAAAATATGATTTTAATGTCGTATCGCCAACAGACTTACAAAATGTAACGGCTTTTTTTGAAAAATGTGACCCACAGCTAGTCTTAATGGATGTTAATTTACCTTATTACGACGGATTTTATTGGACCCAACAAATTCGCAAAACATCTAACTGTCCAATTATTTTCTTGTCAGCTCGTGAAGGCAATATGGATCAAGTGATGGCTTTAGAATATGGTGCTGATGATTATATTACGAAACCTTTCTCTTATGAATTACTGTTAGCTAAAATTAGAAGTCATATTCGCCGAGTCTATGGCGAATATGCCTCTTCTTCAGAAGAAAGAGTCTATTCAAAAATGAGTTTAAGTTACTATCCTGAGCGATTAGAGTTAGAAAATCAAGGAAAAAAAGAGTTATTGACGAAAAAAGAAGGGGAGTTAGTTGAATTATTAATTGAAGCTTACCCAAATATTGTCACTCGTGAAGCGATTCTTAATAAACTTTGGGACAATGAGAATTTTGTTGATGACAATACTTTATCAGTCAATGTCACTCGTTTACGGCGGAAATTTTTTGATTTAGGTTTTGAAAATGGCATTATTACCGTTCGAGGCAAAGGTTATCGTTTAGACTTAGGCGAGGAATCTTAGTATGAAATTATTTTTAAAACAACATAGCCCCTTTATTTTTTTATACTTGATTTTAAGCGTTTTATTAATTGGGATTGTGTGGTTAGATGGCTATCGCAAAACAGTTATTTTACTATATGGTTTTGGCTTAGGATTTTTTGTTGTGACAATTTATTTACTCTTTGTCTATTTAACCCAACGAAACTTATATAAAGCCTTTTCGAAAAAAAATTGTGAGAGCATTTATGAAGAGATTCAAAATGATGCTTCGCCTTTATCCCAATCAATTAATCGTTTGCTTCAAAGACAATATCATTATTTTTTTAGTGAAAATAAAAAGCTGCAAAATGCTCGAGACGAACACACTCGTTTTATTAATCAATGGGTTCATCAAATGAAAACCCCATTGGCAGTGATTGAACTGATGATGGAAGACGATAACTTAGATAAAGAAAGTTTGATGGAAGAAACAGACAAAATGAAAGAAGGCTTAAGTTTAGCCTTAACTATGGCACGCTTAGAATCGTTTCAAGCGGATTTTGTGATTGAAAAAGTGAATGTCCGCCAAGTAGCTAATCAAGTTGTAGCCGAGCACAAACGAAACTTTATTCGCAACTATGTCTATCCGAAAATTGATATTCCAGATGAGTTAACCGTTGAAACCGACCGTAAGTGGTTAGTTTTTATCTTATATCAAATATTATCAAATAGTATTAAATATTCTCAGAACTCTGGTAAAAACATCGAAATTACTGGCAAGAAAGAACGAAGTGTGGTCAGTTTAGAAATTACTGACTATGGTAGCGGGATTTCTAAAAGTGATTTGCCAAGAGTTTTTCAACCGTTCTTTACTGGTGACCAAGGAAGAAATCATCAAGAAGCCACGGGGATGGGCTTGTATTTAGTTCATGAAATCGCCCAAGAACTAAATCATGAAGTCGTGATTGCCTCGGAAGTCGAGGAAGGAACAACGGTGACAGTCAACTTTTAAGAAACGGAGGGTGGCAATGAATTTTAGGCAGTTAGTGTTTAAAAATATTTTGCGAAACGCGCGAGTTTATTTATCTTATTTTTTAAGTAGTGTCTTTTCAATTTTTGTCTTTTTCACAGCAGCTATTTTGTATTTCCACCCTGCCTTAGAAGGGGACTTTTTAGATGGAAATACCCGTTTAACTGCTATTACTTTGTATTTCACGACGAATAGTCTTTTTGGCTTTGCCCTCTTAGTCATTGCGATTTTGAGTTTGATTTTTTTAGGATCAATGTTTTTCTTATTTTTAAAAGAACGACAACAAAATTTCAGTCTCTATATGATGCTCGGTATGACAAGAAATAATTTAAGAAAAATGATTGCCTTAGAAAATAGTTTAGTCGGAATGAGTAGTATTACTGTTGGCATCGTGATTGGCGTAATATTCAGTAAGTTTATCTTATTAATTGGTCAAAATATCTTAGGGGTGGATCAGCCATTAACTTTTTATTTCCCAACAGAAGCCATTGCCTTAACGTTAATTGTTTATTTATTTGTTTTTATTGGTGTGATGTTATTAACCTTAAGTTTCTTTAAAACAACTGACGGTTCAATGACTTTAAATATTTTTAACAAAAGCTTAAAAGACCCGAAAACGAATGATTATTTAATTGCTTTAGGAATAGTTAGCTTATTTTTAACTTATAGTATGACTTTCTTGTTTGTGAAAGTCGTCAAGTGGAGCTCCCTAGACTCTAGTCTGAAAGGCGTGACTGATTTTACGAAAGTCTTACTGATTGGCGCCGCTAGTTTTTTTTGTTTAGGTTTGTATTTGTTTTTTCAGCAATTATTGATTCAAGTCGTCAACTTATGTCGGAAGTATTCTTGGCGGTTTAAAAGTGATAAGTTATTTGTTTTTAGTAGCTTAGCTTATCGTTTAAAAGCTAATAGCACTTTATATTTTTTAATTACATTTTCTGCCCTGTTTGCTTTTTTCACAATTACTGGAACAGTTTTATTATCGAAAGTTGAGCTTTACGGTACGAATGAAGAAAATACGCTGGCGTATACTTACCGTGCTTACAATGTGAAAAATCAAGCTGATTGGGACTTTCATGATGAAACCCTTGCCGGCATCAAAAAAATTATTAGTAAAAGTCACTATTCAGCCAAAAGTAGCCGGCTAGATGATTCGGCAGTCTTAACGTTAAACAGTCATCAGTACATTCCTGATTTTTATGATGATCGGATAGGGGTTATTGATGAAGACAACAATGTTAAGAAAAATCGCAAGTTGTTATTTTTAATGCCTTTAAGTGAATACAACAGTATGGCGCGTTTCAAAGGTAAGTCTCAATTAACCTTGTCTGGCAAACATGAGTTAGTCATTTTATCTAATAAATTTAGTCAAGTCCCTTATCAGTATAATGGGGATGTTGAGTTTGAAGGACCAAAAGAACCGAAAGTTGAAAATGTTACTTTTCGCTTTTTACCTGCTGATTACAATGCAGGGAACAATCTACCAAATATTACGGTTGTGGCAGATAATTTTTATCAAGAAATTATTAAAAATATTCAATTAGCAGGACCACGTCTCAAAGCGGAGCAACTTGTTAGTGAGCCACCAGCGGGATTGACTAAAGAGGAATACCTTAAATTAATTGAAATTCCCCAGCTGAGTTACCCTTTCCAAATTATTCACTTTAAAGAGTGGGCAACTTCTGGTAGCGTTGATACAGAAGTTCGTGATTATCTTCGAGAGCGGCAAGAAGTTATTAACGAAAGGATCGATGAAAGTGAAGAGACTTATGACCCATTAGTTGATGACTATACGTTTTTTGACTATACGTCCTCTTATCAAACGTTGTTGCAAAGAAAAAATGAACAAGGAGGGACGTTTTTAGCGAATTTACTCATTGGTTCCGTCTTCTTTATTTTCAATGCTTGTATTTTATATTTCCGCTTATTTGGTGAATTAGAGCAAGATAGTCGTTACCACCGAACCTTACATTTAATCGGGATACCGCCAAAATTAAGACATCAATTGATTACCTTAGAGATGGCAGTGATGTTTTTCTTACCATTGACGATTGCAATTATCAATTATTTATTAGTCGTCTGGGGTCTTAACGTGATTATCGGGATTAATATTTGGCAAGAAGCTTTCTTAGTGATTGGCCTATTTTTAGTTTTCCAAGTTAGCTTTTTCTTCATTTCAAGACGAAATTACTTGAATAATGTGGAATATCGAGTTGATAAGTGGCAAGGTTATTGAATAATCTGAGAGGATCATTCAATAGCCTTTTTAGATATGACAAAGCTGTAAGATTAATGTCATTATTATCCATATAATAAATGATTAAAGAGGGCTACAATAAAGGTAAGATTAAAATAGGAGGTCAGAACGGTGGCATTATTAGAAATTAAAGATTTATCAAAAGTATATCAAGGGCCAGTGCCTTATGAAGCCTTAAAAAAAATTGATTTAAAGGTAGAAGAAGGGGAATTTGTAAGTATTATGGGACCTTCAGGTAGTGGCAAGACGACATTATTAAACTTAATTGCAACTTTAGATCAACCAACTAGTGGCAATGTTTTTATTAAAGGGCGCAATCCCCACGAGTTAAGTAAAAATGAATTAGCTGAGTTTCGTCGGAAAGAATTAGGCTTTGTCTTTCAAAACTTTAATTTATTGCCGACTTTAACGGTAGAAGAAAATATTATGTTGCCTTTAACTTTAGATAATCAAAGTGTTGTGGCAATGAAAGAAAAAGCTTACGAAGTCATGGAAGATTTGGATATTTTAAACTTGAGACAAAAGCGGACTTATGAAATATCAGGCGGGGAATCCCAACGGGTAGCAATCGCTAGAGCATTAATTCATCGTCCTAGTTTGATTTTAGCAGATGAACCAACAGGAAACTTAGACTCAAAAGCTGCAGGTAATGTCATGCACTTATTAGAAAAATTTAACTTCGAGCGAAATGTTACGACTTTAATGGTCACTCATGATGCGGTTTCAGCTAGTTACTCTCACCGAGTAGTCTTTATAAAAGATGGTAAATTTTTCAATGAGATTTACTGTGGTGATGATCGGGAACTTTTTTATCAAAAAATTCTTGATGTACTTGCACATTTAGGAGGAACGAATCATGAATTTCAAGCAACTCGTCTTTCGTAATGTGACTAGAAACGGACGAGCCTATGCCTCATATTTTTTAAGTAGCTTATTTTCAGTCATGGCCTTTTTTATTTTTTCATTGCTCTTCTTTCATCCAACGTTGAATAATGGCAAACAAGGCAGTAGCGAGACGGTGGCTTTTTTAGCCCAGATTGGGATGCAAGTGGCCCAAGTTGTAATTGTCATCATGTCTTTCGTGTTTTTATGGTATACCTTTAGTATTTTTTTAAAAGCTCGGAAACGTGACTTTTCAATTTACTTAATTTTAGGGATGTCGGAAAAAGATTTACGACGGATGATATTTTTAGAAAATACGCTGCTAGGCTTAGGCTCAGTCATTACTGGTATTTTAGTCGGAACTTTTTTTTCAAAATTCGTTTTACTAGTTAGTCAAAATTTATTGGCGATTGAAGAAGGTTTGGCTTTTTATTTACCAGTTAAACCAGTACTTTTGACCTTTATCGTCTATATGATTTTGTTTAGTTTCATTTCAATCATTACGACATTTACGATTAAAGTTGCTAATTTAACGGAAATGAGTAAAGCTGATGAGCGGCCGATTAAAGTCGGAAAAACCACATGGTACTATGCTGTCGGTAGTTTATTACTAATTGCCTTAGGTTACGGTGCTATTTTAAAATTTGTCTTTGATGTCCGTTTTAGCTCCGGTTATGCGTTAGGTTTAATTTTAGTCTGTGTCTTACTGACAATCGCTGGGACATACGTTTTTTTCCAACAAAACAGTGTCCGCTTTTTTTCTTTTTTACAAGGCAGAAAAATCTTTTATAAAAAAGTCAATATGTTAACTATTACGAACTTGATTTACCGGATGAAAATTAACGGTACGATGTATTTTATGATTGCAATTGTAGCAACGGTGGCTTTTGTTGGGATTGGCGTGACCATGGCAATTGGGGGACAAGAATTTGCTCAAACCCAAGCAAGCAGTTTTGCCTACAGTTATACTCGCAACGCTGAAGATGAGGAAGATATGCGTTATCATCAAGAAAACATTGATTTGATTAGTCAACGAATTAAGCACTCAGGTTTTGAGCCTTTAGTCCTGTCGTTCAAATCGGCTTATCTGATGATTGAAGATGAGCAGTTAGCAAGTAATTATGTTAATTTGATTCCTGTTAGTAGTTACAATAAATTAGCGCGTTTTACTGGCGATGCTGAAATTATGACGGATTCCGACCAACAAATAGTCATTTTAGCAACATCTAATACTAATTTAAAGGAAATTCAAAATAGCTCTAATTTAGGAAAAGAAGTAACTAGTCAAGCCTATCAAGGGATGAGTGATGAGCCAATCACAGTCAATTATGTCTTAAAGCCAGTTCAATTCAATATTGGCTACGGAGCAACTGCTGTTGTTTCAGATAAATTTTACACTGAGACTTTGGCAATCGAAGTTGCTAAGCTGAAAGCAGAAGGCATTAAGTATACCCCTTCTGAAATAACGATTATTCATTATCGTGAGTGGGCGGAGCTTGGTCAGATAGATCGAGATATCCGAGGAAGCTTAGAT
Organism: Vagococcus salmoninarum; assembly: GCF_003987495.1. Classification (GTDB taxonomy): domain Bacteria; phylum Bacillota; class Bacilli; order Lactobacillales; family Vagococcaceae; genus Vagococcus_D; species Vagococcus_D salmoninarum. The sequence continues at coordinate 138,785 of NZ_NGJU01000005.1, read as the reverse complement.
GTGATGTGGACTAACAGTCAGGAAGAAATCAATAATGTTTATGGAGAGGCCGAAAGCAACAATCCTTCAGAGTTTAGCGATGAAGAACAAGAAAAACTCGATAAGGCTCTAAGTCGCAATTTTGAGTATACGTCAATGTATCAAACTTGGATTCAAACGAAGCAAAGTAACGGCTTGATCTTATTAGTCAGTGTCTTGTTAGGTTCGGTATTCTTTACATTTGCGGCGTGTATTATTTACTTTAGACTATTTGGTGAGTTAGAAAGTGATGGGAAGTATCATCGCTCCTTACATATCCTAGGTATCCCTCGCAAAAATCGTCATCAAATCGTGACAAAAGAGATGCTAATTATGTACTTTATTCCGATCGTCGTTGCAATGGCTCATTTCGCGATGGCAATGTATGCATTAAACGTCTTAATTGAATTACCAGTCTTTACTTATTATTGGCAAATCATTGGGGCTTATGTCGTCTTCCAATTAATCTTTTTCTTGATTTCTAGATGGCGGTATTTACATCACTTAGATTATCGAGCAGAAAAAAATTAGCAAAAAATGCTGTGACAATTGTCACAGCATTTTTTATTTTAATTTATTGACTAATCGTTGATAGTTTTCTTCAGTTTCACTCGTTTTTTGATTAGTAAAATAATAAGAGTGGCCCTGACTTGTAATTTTAATGATTTTTTCTGAACGATGATCAATATAAAAATTGGCTAATTCTTTTTCACCAGTGACTTTGAATTTACCAGTAGCGTAATGGGCTGTCCCTGTGCCGTTAACTCTTACAGATTTAGGTAGTTCATCTATTAATGCGATGTCCTCAATTTCTTGATAAGCTAAAGTAGCCGAGCTAGCTAAAGGGGCTTTTAAAGTAATCGCTGTGTCAGTAAAAGCCATTGTAAAGGCATGTTTCGAAAAATCCGCTCGTAACATCATCGTTGATAAAATGACTAAGAGGCTTAGTGTCAAAGTCATAATAATCGTTAAAGTTCGGCGTCCACTTTTATTCCCCAGATTTAATGACATATTCATGCCAAGGCGGTCTTGAACCATTGTCCGAGAATCATGAGGGTTGTTATAAAAGCCGTAACGCCAAAAACTGTCTTCTTGAGCACTTAAATATTTATGACTGGCTGTTAACAAGTCATCTTGTTTTTTACGAGCAGAAAAGATTAAGTAGCAAACTAAAGCTAAAAAGCCTAGAGTAGTCAAGACTAAAAACAAGCTAATCCAAGTAATTGTGGCGGTACTAGTAAAGATGGCTAGATTAATAATCAGTTCTAACAAGACAACGTAATAACCGCTTAAAACTGCCATTAAGGACCAGTTACGACGGAGGATATCATTACACTGTTGGTTAATCAGGGAGTCATCAGTTAAAACTTTAGCAGGCAAACGTAAGATAAAATAATAAGCTAAGAACATTAAGCTGACCATTCCTAAGAATAGTAAGTTAATCCACAAATAAGCGGCCCAAATTGTGCTGGAGTTTAAACCTAAACTAATAAAGATAATTGGAACGAGAACTAAGGGAATAAACCAAGTAGGGGCGAGACTTTTTTGATTTTTATTTTGTGACAAGGTTGTATCAATCCGCACAAGCTCCGAGTTGTCGTCATTGACTAGCCAACCTTGGGCTTTTTTCATTAGTTGCATCTCCCGAATACCGGAAATTAAAATTAATTGCGCAACTCCAAAAGTGACAAAGGTTAAGGTTAAGTAAAAGATTAAAGCAATAGAATCATAATTAATAAAAATTAAAGGTAAAGCCGCCAAAGCTAAATAAAAAATGCTTTTTTTAAGTTTTTTTCGAAAATTAAGGATGACTGATTTAGTTTCAGGTTGATTGATTTGTTCGTCAGTTAAGGTGGTTTCTAAAATAACATTTTTGTGAGGCTTTGTGTAAAGATTAAAAGTGAAATAGAGGATTCCTAAGATCACTAAGTGAATACCGTATAAGAAAATAAACATAAACATAAAATTATACATCCTTTCGTTGATGAGTTAGATAAATTTTTTTAGTTAAGTCATTAATGGTCGTTTCCGAGATGCCATTTAAAGTGGATTGGGCAAATAACAATTCCAAAGTTTCCGTGAGTTCCACTAAATAGTTAGGATTAGTCGAAATATGTTCTTTGATTTTAGTCCCTTGCCGTCGATCCATTTCAACGACGCCTTCCTCTTTTAAGCTTTGATAAGCCTTGGAAACAGTCATCATATTAACACCAATATCGTCAGCTAGTTGGCGAACAGAAGGTAAGGATTCCCCTGGTTTTAATTGGCCTGTTGCTAAGGCGAGAATAATTTGATTACGAATTTGTTGATAGATGGGTAAGTCACTAGTCATATTTAAAGTTAAGATCACAATGAGTTCCTCCTTTCTGTGTCTTCTTTGTATTGCTTATCTTAATACAGGTAAGGTGACTTTGCAAGAAAAATAAGTGAAAAGTTAAATGCGTAGTTAAATCACTTTGTTATTATTGGAATTATCATAAAAAAAGGAGTAAACTTAAAGAATTAAGTCTAGAGAGGAAGAAGAAAATGAAAGAATCAATCGACATGACTCAAATTAAGGAATTTGCGACAAATTATGAAAACTCACTTGAAAAACGTGCCATTCAGCGAGGGGTAGTCAAGAATGGCATTTTAGCTTCTTCTATCAATCAATCCTCAACGGTTTTAAACACGCCAGTTTTTTCAATTGATCTAGAAACAGGGAATGTGGCAAATCAAAAACAAAGTGGCCGTTGTTGGATGTTCGCTGCCTTAAATACGTTCCGCCACCACATGGCCCATACGCTGAAACTAAAAGACTTTGAGTTGTCTCAAAATCATACCTTTTTCTGGGATAAGTTTGAAAAAGCTAATTATTTTTATGAAAATATTATTAAGACTAGCTCAGAGGAACTAACCAGTCGTAAAGTCGCATTCTTATTAGCTACCCCTCAACAAGATGGTGGCCAATGGGACATGTTAGTCGCTTTAATTCAAAAATACGGGGTTGTTCCTAAATCGGTCATGCCAGAAGCTTTCAGTAGCTCTGCTTCCAAAGAATTAAACACTTATTTAAATAAAAAATTACGGAAAGATGCTGTCACGTTACGAAATTTAATCGCCGAAAACAGTAGTCAAGAAGTCTTACGAGCTGAAAAAGCCTTGATGTTAAATGATGTTTATAATATGTTAGCCACAGCCTTAGGCACACCACCAACAACCTTTGATTTTGACTACCGGGACAGTGAACAAGTCTATCATTTAGATCAACATTTAACACCACAAACATTTTACGCTAAATATGTGGGCTTAGATTTAAGTGAATATGTCAGTGTCATTAATGCTCCAACAGCGGACAAGCCTTACAATCAAATGTATACAGTTGAGATGCTCGGTAGCGTCGTTGGCGGTCAAGAAGTTCGCCATTTAAACGTTGATATGCCGACCTTTAAAGAGTTAGCAATTGCCCAATTAAAAGCTGGTGAAGCGGTTTGGTATGGCTGTGATGTCGGTCAATCATCCACTCGTGATTCAGGAATTATGGCAACAGATATTTATGACGTTGACAGCACTTTAGCTGTTGATTTTTCAATGACGAAAGCCGAACGCTTAGATTACGGTGAAAGTTTAATGACTCATGCCATGGTCTTGACCGGAGTGAATTTAATTGAGGGGCAACCAACTAAATGGAAAGTTGAAAATAGTTGGGGAGATAAAGTCGGTTCGAAAGGTTACTTCGTGATGAGTGATGCTTGGATGGATGAATATACTTACCAAGTTGTGATTAAAAAACCTACTTACCAGAACATTTACAAGCAATTATCGCGGCAGACCAAGTGACGACCCTTTTACCTTGGGATCCAATGGGTGCCTTAGCTTAAATTTTTGGTCATTCTAAATAAAAGAGTTGACCTTTAGTTTTATTCATGATAAAGTATTGAAAAGTTCATTAGAACACAATTAGAAAAAAGCTTAGAACAGACCAAGTAATTATATAGTGATGTTTTTAGAGAGTCCTTGGGTGGTGGAAAAGGATAGCACATATATAACGAACACAGCTGGGAGCTATTTTGCCGAAAAATGAGTAATCATTTAGTAGGTTCAATCGGTATGCTCGTTATCGCAAAAGTCTCTTAGAGACTTTCTGAGGTAGTTGCTGTAAAGCAATTGCGAACAGAGGTGGAAACACGTGAATTAAAACGCTCGTCCTCTTGGCATTGATCTGATGCCAAGGGGACTTTTTTGTATTTAATAAAAAAGATAGGTTGTGTAAAGATGATTGTGATTTTAAGTGACGCACCAGCAGAACAAGAGGAATTAATCAAAGAACTTGTAGGATTAGGCTTTCAAGCAACATGTACTTTAAGCATTCCAGAGATAGAAAAAAGTAGTGGCATCATTATTCCTGACCAAGAGTCCTATGAAAAAGCTATGAGGACTTTAAAAGGAAATCAACTAGTGCCAGTATTAAAAGCGGCGGCTAAGGCTAATAAAAAAATAATTGGCATCGGCTTAGGACTCCATCTATTGTTCGAAGGTCAGCTAGGTGCAAACTATCTGACAGGGTTAAACTTATTAGAAGGCTTAAGCGAAGAGCTGCCACTTGAGGAAGAGTCAGAGCACGCATTTCCTGCTCAGGGAAAACTTTTAGGAGTAGCTGAAGACTTAATGAGTCAGCAAGAAGACCAAGACTTAGAGGTTTATTTTACAAAACCTTACTGGGTTGATTGCGAATTAGAACTAATCAAAGGGCTAGGCCAGGGCAGTCTAAAATTCCCAGCCATAATCCAAGCTGAAAATATTTGGGGCTTGCACTTTTTACCTGAAAAAAGCGGTGACGTTGGCCGTGAGTTATTGAAAAAAATCATCACCTCTTAAAGAAAGGAGCAAAAGACGATGGAATTAGCCTTAAAAGTTTTACCGGCATTATTGACCGGCTTGCAAGTCACCTTGAAATTATTCAGTTTAACTTTACTTATTTCTTTACCATTAGGATTTATCGTTGGTCTCGGAGCAACTACCTCATTTAAACCGTTACGATACTTAATTGCGACTTATACTTGGGTCATTCGGGGAACGCCTTTATTATTGCAAATGTTTTTTATCTTTTACGGCTTGCCGCTAATTTCAGAAAGTTTAGTCTTTCCGAGATTTACAACGGCTTTAGTCGCCTTCGTGATCAACTACACGGCATACTATGCGGAAATTTTTCGTGGTGGGATCTTAGCAATTCCTAAAGGCCAGATTGAAGGCGCAAAAGTTTTAGGCTTAGGTAAATGGCAAACAGTCACAACAATCGTTTTGCCCCAAGTCTTTAAAAAATTATTACCTTCAATTGGCAATGAAATCATTACCTTAGTTAAAGACACGTCATTAATTTATGCTGTCGGTTTAAGTGATGTGATGAAAGCTGGAAAAGTTGCTTTGCAACGTGAAATTAATTTGATTCCTTTAATCGAAGTCGCCTTCTTCTATCTTTTGTTAACAGGCGTCTTGACCTTACTATTGAAACATTTAGAAAATAAATTGAATTATTATGAGTAAAAAGGAGGATAACAGATGCTTGAACTAAAAAATGTCACAAAGGAATTTAATGGTAAAAAAATTCTCGATAGCCTTGATTTAAGTGTGCCAGCAGGCTCGATTTTAGCGATAACTGGTCCTTCTGGTGGTGGGAAAACAACGTTACTTCGGTGCATCTGTGGGCTAGAGAAGATGGACCAAGGGGAAATTTTTGTTGCAGGTCAAAAAATTGATCCCCAAGATCATGAAAATAGTCTGGAACGGATTGGGATTGTATTTCAAGAGTTTAATCTATTTCCTCATTTATCAATTAAGGAGAACTTAACCTTAGCACCGATACGTGTCCTTAAACAAAGTAAAGTAGTAGCTGAAAAGAACAGTTTATCAGTTTTATCTCAGTTAGATTTAGTAGAGCAACAAGATAAATACCCATACCAATTGTCAGGTGGTCAAAAACAGCGTGTAGCGATTGCTAGAGCCTTGCTAATGGAACCTAAGGTGCTTTGTTACGATGAACCGACAAGTGCCTTAGACCCTGCTTTAAGAGACAGCGTCGCCGAGACAATTTTATCTTTAAAAGCCGCTGGTATGACTCAAATTGTCGTAACTCATGATCATGAGTTCGCTAAAAAAATTGCTGATCAGTTGTTAGTCGTTGAACCTATCAAATAATAAGAGGAGGAAGTAATGATGAAAAAAGTAAAAATTATTGTTAGTACGTTGTTAGTTAGTTTAAGTTTAGCAGCTTGTAGTAATGAGCAAGAAGAGAGTCAAGGATTAAAAGATTGGGAAAAAATCACTGAAACAGGCAAATTAGTGATTGGTGTCGATGATACTTTCGTACCCATGGGCTTTAGAGATGAAAATGACAATTTAGTTGGTTTTGACATTGATTTAGCCGAGGCAGTAGCGGCAGAATTAGGTGTGGAAGCGGAAATCCAACCAATTGATTGGATGATGAAAGAGACCGAGCTTCAAAATGGACGGATTGATTTAATTTGGAATGGTTACACAGTAACGAAAGAGCGCCAAGAGAAAGTCGCTTTTACACAAGCTTACTTAAATAATGAGCAAGTCATTGTGACCTTAGCTAAAAATAATATAACGAGTTATGAAAACTTAAAAGATAAACCCTTGGGAGCTCAAGAAGGCTCAAGTGGTGCTGATGTTTTAGTAGCTAATCCTGAATTATTGCTAGACTTTGTTGAAAATCAAGAAGCGATTTTATATCCAACTTTTGTTGAAACCTTTTTAGATTTAAACAATGGTCGAATTGATGGCTTTATTATTGATAGTGTTTTTGCTGAGTATTACATTGAACAAGAAGGTCAAGCAGATAAGTATTTAATCTTAGATAGTCAATTCCCTCAAGAAGATTACGCAGTGGGGGTAAGAAAAGACGACTCAGAAACATTGAAACAAATTAACGGCGCTTTAGATAAGTTAAAAGCGGCTGGTGAGATGGAAAAAATTAGTCAAAAGTGGTTTGGTGAAGATAAAACAATTAAGTAAATCAAGATAAAAAATAACAGCTTTGGCTGTTTTTTTTTATTAATATTTTTTGTAAAAAAAATTAAAAAAACTGAGAAATTAAAAAGCGCTAAAAAGGTTTTAACTTTCAGAGAGTTTCGTGTATAATAATGGAAGTTATGACTGAGTTTAATCAGTAGTAAGGAGGTTTCATTTTGGATAATAATCATCCGAACCAAGATGAAAAGAAAGCAAGTCGTTCAAATCAAAATACAGACAATCAAAATGGAACAAATAAATCGTTAGCGGGGGCCAGCCTCCGGGAGCAAGTCCTCGGTTCAATCAGAGAAAGAAATAACGATCTACCAAATCCTACAAAAGGCCAAGAAAATAACGAAAAAACAGAGCCAAGGAAGCAGCAAGAGCATCGGGAAGAGCCAACTAGCCAAGAAGCGGAAGTGAGTCGTGAAAACACTTACCATTCAGAAACAGCTAGTCGCTTAAAACACCCGTCAAAGGAGTCTTCAGAAGTTACTATGTCAGAAAGTCGTCGCCGTCAATCGAAACGGCAAAAGGAAAATACTATGGTTCGTAAAATCGTTGCCGTCGTCGTAGTTGCATTAATCGTTACCGTCACTATTTTAGGCTTTTCTTTTTATCGCTATTGGAAATCTGCGTTGAAACCTTACAATCCTAAAGACAGTAAGCTAGTTCAAGTCGAAATTAAAATTGGTACAAGTAATAAAGGCATCGGAGCGATTCTTGAAGAAAATAAAATCATCAAAAGTGGCTTAGTTTTTAACTATTTTGTGAAAACGAACAATTTAACTGATTTCAAAGGTGGCTTTTATCAAATGGCTCCCGATATGGAATTAGAACAAATCGGTCGCTTATTGCAACAAGGTGGCACTGACCAACCTTTAGAATTAGCAGACGCTCGAATAACGATTCCTGAAGGTTTTTCAATTGAACAAATTGCGAATTTGTTTGCAGAGAAAACGAAAGTGTCCAAAGAAGAATTTTTGGCTGTTATTACTGATGAAAAATTCTTTAATACTTTATATGATAAATACCCAAATCTACTAAGTAGTGTGAAAGATGGGAAAGATGTTAGATATCGTTTAGAAGGCTATTTATTCCCAGCAACGTATAACTATTATGAAGAAACAACGATCGAAGAGATTGTCACTCAGATGGTGGATAAAACGAATACGATTTTAGCCCCTAAAATGGAAGATATCTCAGCTAAAAACTACACGGTTCAACAGTTACTGACCTTAGCTTCATTAGTTGAAAAAGAAGGTGTCGAAGAAGGGGACCGTCGCAACATTGCTCAAGTCTTCTTAAATCGGATTGAGACTGACATGCCATTGCAATCAGATATTTCAATCTTGTATGCCATGGAAGAACATAAAGTTCACTTGTCAAATAAAGATACGCAAGTGGATTCCCCATATAACTTATATATTAATAAAGGTTATGGACCGGGACCATTTAATAACCCTAGTGAACAGGCGATTAATGCTGTTTTAAACCCAGAGGATAATGAGTTTATTTACTTCTTAGCCGATGTAGACACGGGTAAAGTTTACTTTGCTAAAACTTACGAAGAGCACTTGAAGCTTAAAGAAGAATACATCGATAGCAAAAATTAAGTTAGAGACGATTATCTCAAAAAAACGCTTTTACTATTTACATTTAGGGAAAGACGTGGTAATCTTTGGGATATAAATTACAAGCTTTTCCAGAGTGAGCTCTGGAAAAGCTCTTCATTTTACACATAAATGATATTAAAGGAGTAGAAATTAAAATGGTAGAAAAAGTCTTTCCAATGACCATAGAAGGTAAAGAAAAATTAGAACAGGAATTAGAAGAATTAATTACCGTTAGACGTAAAGAAATTGTTGAACGTATTAAAATCGCTCGCAGCTTTGGGGATTTATCAGAAAACTCAGAATACGAATCAGCTAAAGATGAGCAAGCTTTCACTGAAGGCCGCATCACAACGTTAGAAAACATGATTCGTTTTGCTGAAATCATTAATAGCAATGCCGTTGCCCCAGATATTGTTACTCTAGGCCGGACAGTTACTTTTATTGAATTACCAGACGGTGAAGAAGAAGAATACGTGATCGTTGGAAGCGCTGAAGCGGATCCATTATCAGGTAAAATTTCAAATGATTCACCGATTGCCAAAGCTTTAATCGATAAAAAAATTGGCGATGAAGTAACGATTCAAACACCAGGTGGCGACATGAAAGTTAAAATTGTTAAAGTAGCTTAATGTAAAGGCTTAGCATGAACTCATATGCTAAGTCTTTTTATTTAAAGAAATAGTAAATAAAGGTAGTATTATGAAGGTAATTTCGGTATCATTTAGGAGAATGTCAAAACTAAGACTAAAGTCGTAGAGAGATGTCCTTCTCAAGCAACTTCAAGAAGTTTACGGAGTTCAGTATAATTAGATAACAAACTATAAACGATAGGAGCAATGAAAATGAATAGCTCATGGAAATTCTTTTTTATTATTGAAGCGTTGTTATTAATTTTGGCAGGCTATCAATTAATAAATAACCCCGCAGCCATTGTATTCTTAACTTTGGCAGTCATTAATTTGCTTTATGCCTTAAAGAAAAGCATCAAAACATCTTTTAACCAGTTTCAGTTGATTGTGAGTTTAGTTGTGATTGGCTTGATCTTATTAATCAGTAGTCCGATGATTTGGATTATGATGATTTTTGCTGTCATCTTTATCGGGCTTAAAGGTGTGGAAGTTTCTGGGGTGGAGTTGTTTCAAAATGCCCCTTGGCGAAAAAAACACATGTTAATGGTTGAAACTGCCGAAAGTGAACCAAAGAATGGGCGCCGGTTTAAACGTCCTTGGATTGGTAACCAACGAATTGGTAGTAATGTCTATGAATGGGATGATATCAATTTTACGATTATCTCCGGTGATACGATTATTGATTTAGGAAATACTTTATTACCGAAAACCGACAACGTTATTATGATTCGTAAAGGTTTTGGCCGAACACGAGTCCTTGTACCGGTAGGGATTGGGATTGTCTTAGAACACTCTACCTTATTAGGTAATGTTATTTTTGAAGATGAATTTTTTAGAATTAAAAATGAGTCTTTAAAAGTCTACAGTCAAGACTACGACGGTAACAACCGCCGCTTAAAAATTGTTACTAGTACCTTAATGGGGGATGTTGAGGTGATTCGCATATGATGTCGAAGCTCACCCGACCCCTCTTATTTATTTACACCTTTATTTTTACAAATGTTATTTTATTGTTAACTCTGTACTCCTACTTTTATGCTACCCGAAAACATAAATGGTTTTTAGAACTATGGGAAGCTAAAATATTCCGGGTCCCTTTGATTGTCTATATTTTAGTGATTTCGGTCACAGTAAGCGTGATCGTTTTAATTACTGTCTACTTTGTTAGACGAAGTCAGTATGGTAAATTAGAAGAAAAGGTTCGTCTTTTAGCTAATGGAAACTATGATAGTAATTTATTTTTAAATCGGGTTCGGGGAGCTGAACACGACCCTTATATTTCTGATATTGATCAAGACTTAACAAATATCAATGAAAACATGCAACGAATGTCTAAGGAATTGCAATTATTAACGAGTCGCCCACAGATGGTTGATGGGGAATCAAAAGAACAAATTTTACAAGAAGAACGTCATCGCTTAGCCCGAGAGTTACATGATTCAGTCAGTCAACAACTTTTCGCTGCAGCAATGATGATTTCCGCCTTGCAAGAAGAAGCGAAAAAGTATGAAACGAAAGAACTTTTTCAAAAACAAATGGACATGGTAGGCACGATTATTAACGCTTCTCAATCTGAAATGCGGGCGTTACTCTTGCATTTACGACCAATTACTTTAGAAGGTAAATCTTTACAAAAAGGGATTGAACAGTTGTTAGTTGAGCTACAAACTAAAATTCAAATTGAATTGAATTGGGAAATTGAAGACATTGAGTTACCGACTGGCGTGGAAGATCATGTCTTTAGAATCGTTCAAGAATTATTGTCTAATACGTTACGTCATGCTAAAGCAAAATCGTTAGAAGTCTACTTTAAAAAAGTCGATAAAAGCATGTTACTGCGGATGATTGATGATGGTGTCGGTTTTGATGTTGAGAAAGACCGGGTAGGTAGTTATGGTTTAAACAATATTAAAGAACGGGTGACCGGTATGGGAGGCACTTGTAAAATTATTAGTTTTAAAGGGAAAGGTACCAGTGTGGAAATTAGAGTTCCCGTATTAGATCCACCTCTTAGCCCAGAAGCTGAGTTAGCTGTCGAAGCTGAAAAAGTCTCAGAGTAAATAAAAAACAACGTGAAGGAGCGTGTAAATAGTGATTAAAGTATTGTTAATAGATGACCACGAAATGGTTCGCCTAGGAGTCTCTTCTTATTTATCGATTCAAGAAGACATTGAAGTCATTGGTGAAGCTGAGAACGGTCAAATTGGGTATGAGAAAGCTTTAGAGTTAAGGCCAGATATTATTTTAATGGACTTAGTGATGGATGTGATGGACGGCATTGAATCAACAAAAGCGATTTTAAAAGATTGGAAACAAGCGAAAATAATTATTGTCACAAGTTTTATTGATGATGAGAAAGTTTATCCAGCCATTGAAGCTGGGGCGGCTGGCTACTTGTTAAAAACCTCAACCGCAAGTGAAATTGCTAATGCTATTCGAGCGACTCATCGCGGTGAGACTGTGTTAGAACCAGAAGTAACTGGTAAGATGATGGAACGCATGACCCGTAAAAATGAACCAGTCTTACATGAAGATTTAACGAACCGAGAAAATGAAATCTTGTTACTAATTTCCGAAGGTAAGAGTAACCAAGAAATTGCTGATGAGTTATTTATTACTTTGAAAACCGTTAAAACTCACGTCTCTAATATTTTATCAAAACTAGACGTGGAAGATCGAACTCAAGCGGCGATTTATGCTTTCAAACATGGTATAGTTAAGTAACTAGTTAATAAGAAATGGAGTCAGAGAGATGAAACAAAATTTTGCAATTATTGGCCTAGGCCGTTTTGGTGGTAGTTTATGTGAAACTTTAGTCGAATCAGGCCAAGAAGTTTTGGCGATTGACAAAGATGAGGATCGAATTAATGAATATATGAACATCGCCACCCATGCCGTTGTCGCTAACGCTCAAGATGAGATGACTTTACGTTCTTTAGGTTTACGAAATTTTGACCATGTGATTATTGCGATTGGTGAAGATATTCAAGCAAGTATCTTAGTGACTTTAATGGCTAAAGAAATGGGTGTCCCTAATGTGACAGCTAAAGCCCAAAATGAGTACCATGCTAAAGTCTTATATAAGATTGGGGCTGACCGTGTCGTTCATCCGGAACGAGACATGGGGGTTAAAGTTGCTCATAATTTAGTTTCAAAAAACATTTTAGATTATTTAGAGCTATCTGATGAGTACTCATTGGCAGAAGTTAAAGTCACAAATCCAAAATTCTTTGATAAAAATCTAATTGATTTAAACTTTAGACAAAAATTCGGATTGAATATCGTTGGGATTCGTCGTGGCGAAAAGTTGATTATCTCACCATTAGCGGAAGAGTTAGTCCTGAAAAATGACTGCTTACTCTTAATCGGTGCCGATGAAGATGTGGAACGACTAGATGAAAAAATGCAGTAAAGCTCTTTTTCAGTCTTAGGCATAAAGCCCGATAATTTTTCTGAGGTATGCTAAAATAAAAGCATAAAGAAAAGAAAGTGGGTTATTTCATGAAAATAACAATTTCACCTGAAGCAACAAAATGGTTTACTGAGGAATTAGAATTAGAAAAAGGCGATAGTATTCGCTTTTTTGGAAAATATGGTGGTAGCACGAATGTCCATGCTGGTTTTATTACAGGCATGGAAATCGCTAATCCTTCCCGTGAGACATTAGGGACGGTTAAAGATGGCGGGATTAATTTCTTCGCTGAAGAGATTGATGACTGGTTCTTTCACGGTTATGACTTAAGCGTGGACTATGACGCTCAAAGAGATGAACCAACTTATTATTATGTTGCTAACAGTTAAGCTAGCCAAAAGGCAAAAAGAGCATTCCTTAAGGAGTGCTCTTTTTTGTGAAAAATTTAAAATTATTTTAGTAGCCTAGATCTAAAGCCACAATACTTTGGGACAATTGCCCAACTTGATTGTAGGAAGTTAAATTATTTGCAAAAATGGTTAATAAACGTTGGTTGTATTGTAAAGTATTCCCTGAAATATGGGGGGTGATTAGTAAATTTGGCAATTCCCATAAAGGGGATGTTTGAGGCAATGGCTCTTCTTCAAAAACATCAATGCCTGCAAAGGCAATTTTTTCACTCAAACAGTTGTCATATAAGGCCTTAGAATCAACTGAAGGTCCCCGTCCGACATTAATAAAGACGACCCCGTCTTTCATGTAAGCAAAACGTTCAGCATCGTAGAAGTGCGTCGTTTGACTCGTTAAAGGTAAGATGTTGATCACGATGTCCATCAATGGCAAGACGTCGTTAATTTCGTCTTGGGGATAAGTTTCAAGAAAGTTTGGCAAAGAATAACCTGATCGATTGATACCATATACTTCAAGCTCGAAGACACTTAAGACTTGGGCTAATTTGCGACCGATTTCACCAGTACCAACAATCAAGACTTTTTTATTAGCGATTTCGCTTAAATTAGGGTGTTTATTCCAAGCCCGTTGTTGTTGATCTAAAGTTGCAGTGAATAAGCCACGGTAATAACCTAGTAACATGCCAATGACTGATTCAGTAATTGGTATACCATGAACACCACTAGCATTAGATAGCAAAATATTTTTTTCTTGAAGTCTTTTTAAGTCAAAATAGTCAACGCCAGCTGAATAAGCTTGGATCCATTTCAACTGACTTGTAGGGGAGTCTAAAAGTTGATTCCCCAGCTCAGACTGCCACCCTAAAGTGATTTCAATTTGATCAAGGGGTGTTTCAGCTGTGATGGCCTCGGTAGTAATCAGCTGATAGTTTGTAGTTAATGGTTCAATTAAGGCTAGTTCTTCAGCTGTTAATTTTGGAAAAATGAGTAAAAGTGGTTTAGTCATAAAATCCTCCTTCGAATAAGTCTGATTACATTGTAACAAACTTTGTTAAAAACATAAAAGAATACAAAAAAACTAGCTGCGAGACAGCTAGTTTTTATTTTTTATAAAGTTGGTTTGTCTTCAGCTGGCGGCACAGCTTTGAGATAAATCATCAAGGTCATCAACATCATGACAAAACTCGCATTAACCATCGGGAAGAAAGTTAATAAAAGAGTTGAAACAATTGCTGGAATAGTTGCCGAAAAGACGATGATTTTAAAACTCTCAGTTAATTTAAGTTGACTACGACGCATTTTAATAAATAAATTACCGACAAGAGTCATCATGACAATAGTTAGCAGTAAATCAAAAGCAATCGGTAGCAAAGCGATACTAAAAGCAATGATTAGAATTTTAACTAAATTTGGATTGGAAGCCACATTGTTTAAAATCCATTCTTTCGTCAAGTTACCATTATCGAAACGACTGTAAGGAATTTTTAGTAAGCGAGAAGGTAAAAGTGATCCCATTAAATTATCATCGGTAACAGTGAGGATAATTTCTTCTTTTAGTAAACCTAGACCAATAACATTACCAATCAAGTCGTTTTGAAGATCCTCTTGGTCACGTTTGCCATCGGGGTCAAATGTGAAAATTAAATAGTCGGTTTGATAAATGAAGCCGCTATCGGGAGTGTCCGTAGTTAGCTGGTTATCTTTTGTTGAGAAATCAGGCATTTTGTCGGTAATGGCGGTGACGTCTTTTTGCATCGTGCCAACAACTTTAATTAATTCAACACCTAAAGGAATACTCATTATTAACGTTAGAAACAGAAAGTAAATAAAAACTTTGCCACCAGACTTATCTTTGCCTTGAAGTAAGTCAGTTGGTTTGACAAATGCTGCCTTAAATAGTTGTAATAAACTCATGTGAACTCCTTCGTCAGATTCAATCCCTTCAGACTGTCTCTGAATATTTTTTCAAGCGAACCACTAAGGATTCGTTACAACAGGTATTGTAATCTTTTTATGATAGAAACACAAGAATATGACTATATGACCGATTAACAAGCATTTATTTTGATTAGAAGAGTTGGAAATGATACAGTTAAGGTGTTGAAAGAAACAACACACTATTTATTGGAGGTATTAGAATGACTTACACATTACCAGAATTACCTTACGCATATGATGCTTTAGAACCACATATTGACGTGGAAACAATGCACTTGCATCATGATAAGCATCACAATACATATGTAACTAACTTAAACGCAGCGATTGAAAAATATCCTGAATTAGGTGAAAAATCAATTGAAGAGTTAGTAGCAGATTTAGCGAATGTTCCAGCGGATATCCGTGGCGCAGTTCAAAATAACGGTGGCGGACATGTCAACCACACTTTCTTCTGGGAAATTATGGCACCAAACGCAGGTGGCGAACCAACAGGAGCAGTTAAAGAAGAAATCGAAGCAACTTTTGGTAGCTTTGCTGACTTTAAAGAAAAATTTGCTGCAGCCGGTACTGGCCGTTTTGGTTCAGGTTGGGCATGGTTAGTTGTCACTGATGGTAAATTAGAAATCATGTCAACCCCTAACCAAGATTCACCATTAACAGATGGCAAAACACCTATTTTAGGTTTAGATGTTTGGGAGCACGCTTACTATAAAAAATATAGCAACGTTCGCCCTGAATACATCAAAGCTTTCTGGAATGTTGTTAACTGGGATGAAGTTAATAAACGTTTAGCAGCTGCTAAATAATAAAGCTTTGCAAGACTTGCTCTAGAGAGTTTTCTCTAGAGCTTTTTTTGACGAAAAAAGCTAAAAATCAGCTAATAAAGAAAGCAAAATCCGTAAATAATAAAAGGCTAAAGTAAAACTTAAAATACACGAAAAGTTCTTTCGATACTATTAAAAAAGTTCGCTTTTGTGCTATAATAAGTGAATTAGATAGGAGGGTCCGTCATGGATACTGAAATTTCGAAAGAATTTGCTTTAGACGTTTTAGATGAAGAAGCCAAAAAGATTAGACGCCTGATAAGTAATCAGCGAAATCATTTATGTATAGCCCAATGTAAAGCCTTTGAGGAAGTCGTTGACACTCAAATGTATGGCTTTTCTAGACAGGTGGATTATGCAGTCCGCTTAGGCATTATTACTACCCACGAAGGTCACAAAATCTTAGCTGAGTTAGAGCAAGAATTAAATAAAGTATACAACGATGTTTACGAGGAACAAAAAGAAAGTCATGTGGAGTAGGAAGGTGAAAGTCAGTGCCCAAAAAGGCTAAAAAGTTTTATTACATGGATTACGGGATCTTAATCCCTTATTTAGTACTATCGGTATTTGGTGTGATTATGGCATACAGTGCCAGTTCTTACCGTTTAGTGAATCAATTATATCCGAAACCAGCAGGGTCAGATGCGATAAAAGAAGCGGCATTTTTAATAATTAGTCTGATTTTAATCGCGTTTATTTATAAAATGAAAACAAAAGTTTTTCAAAATAAACAATTTATTATGTTTGGGATTTTCGTGATTAGTGTCTTACTTTTACTAACGCGATTTACTCCTTTAGGAACAGAACTTAATGGGGCCCGAGGTTGGATAAAAATGGGGCCTTTAGGCAGTATTCAACCAGCAGAATTTTTAAAGATTATGATTATTTGGTATTTATCATATATTTTTGCTAGACGGCAAGATGGTATCGTCAAAGATTTTAAAAAAGCGACACTAAAGCCATTACTCTTAGTCGGTTTACTCATTGGCTTAGTCTTAATACAACCAGATACTGGTGGGGCGGCAATTCTTGTCTTAATCGCATCAGTTGTTGTGTTAGCAAGTGGTGTTAGTTATATCTATGCTTTAGTAATTGGTGGCGGTGGTGTCTTTTTTAGTGTGGCAGTTATCCAACTCTTAGCCTTAATTCCTGAAAGTTGGTATCCGGCTAATTTTTCTCATGTCTATGGACGTTTTGCTTCGTATCAAGATCCATTCCGTGATGTCTATAATTTAGGTCATCAAATGGTCAACTCCTATTATGCTATTTATAGTGGTGGTTGGTTCGGTAAAGGCTTAGGCAACAGTATTCAAAAGAAAGGCTTTTTACCAGAAGCTCATTCAGATTTTATGTTTTCAATTATTTTAGAAGAAATGGGTCTCCTTGTGGGAATCCTTTTATTAGGGATATTACTATTTTTAACTTTAAGAATTATTATGGTAGGGATTAAAGCGACAACGAGTTTTAATTCATTGATGTGCTTAGGGATCGGCGGCATGTTATTAATTCAAACTTTCGTTAATATTGGTGGAATCACGGGAATTATCCCACTAACAGGGGTGACTTTTCCTTTCTTAAGTCAAGGCGGCTCAAGTCTGTTAACGTTATCAATTAGTATCGGCTTTGTTTTAAATATTCGGGCCGATGAGTTAAGAAAAAGACACCACCAAGCAGCAACTTTAAAAGCTGAAATAATCGAATTGCCGGTATAAGAAGTGAAAAAATGATGAAGGTGGGAAAAGTATGAAAAAAGTCTTAGTAGCTAACCGTGGAGAAATCGCAATTCGGGTGTTTCGTGCCTGTACGGAATTAAATATTCGGACAGTTGGGATTTACGCCTTAGAAGATGAGAGTTCAATGCATCGTTTTAAAGCTGATGAAGCATACTTAGTTGGTTCAGGGAAAAAACCAATAGATGCCTACCTGGATATTGAAGATATTATTAGAATTGCTAAAGAGGCTGGGGTTGACGGGATTCACCCTGGTTATGGCTTTTTATCAGAAAACTTACAATTTGCCAAACGATGTCAAGAAGAAGGGCTAATCTTTATTGGACCAAGCCCTCATCACTTAGATATTTTTGGCGATAAAATTAAAGCGAAAGAAGCGGCTATTGCTGCGGGCATCGCTTCTATTCCAGGCTCAGATGGACCAGTGCCGACAATTGAAGGTGTTTTAGCCTTTGCAGACACTTATGGTTATCCGATTATGATCAAAGCAGCCTTAGGTGGCGGTGGTCGGGGCATGCGGGTCGCTCATAATGAAGTTGAAGCGCGGGATGGCTTTGTTAGAGCTAAAAGTGAAGCCAAAGCAGCTTTTGGTAATGATGAAGTGTATGTCGAACGTTACATCTTAAACCCAAAACATATTGAAGTCCAAATTTTAGGGGACACTCACGGCAACGTGATCCATTTATTTGAACGGGATTGCTCTGTTCAACGACGTCACCAAAAAGTTGTTGAAGTGGCACCTTGTGTCTCAATGAGTGAAGACTTCCGCCAAGAAATTTGTGGTGCTGCTGTTCAGCTAATGTCACATGTAGGCTATATTAATGCTGGAACCGTGGAATTTTTAGTCGAAGGGGATAACTATTACTTTATCGAAGTTAACCCACGAGTCCAAGTGGAACATACGATTACTGAATTAGTCACGGATATTGACATTGTTGTCAGTCAGTTACTAATTGCCTCAGGTCAAGATTTACATCAAGACATTGGCATTCCGTTACAAGCAGATATCCAACTAAGGGGAACAGCGATTCA
Organism: Vagococcus salmoninarum; assembly: GCF_003987495.1. Classification (GTDB taxonomy): domain Bacteria; phylum Bacillota; class Bacilli; order Lactobacillales; family Vagococcaceae; genus Vagococcus_D; species Vagococcus_D salmoninarum. The sequence goes on along the minus strand of NZ_NGJU01000005.1, from coordinate 120,162 downwards.
ATGTCGGATTACGACGGAAGATCCCCAAAATGACTTTATGCCAGATACGGGAACTATTGATACTTACCGTTCGCCAGGTGGTTTAGGCGTCCGGTTAGACATGGGCAATGCTTATGTTGGTTCAAGTGTGACGCCGCACTTTGATTCACTCTTAGTTAAAGTTTGTACTTTTGGAACGGACTTTGATAAAAGTGTTAATCGGATGCGACGAGCCTTAAAAGAATTTAGAATTCGCGGTGTCAAAACTAATGTAGCCTTTTTAGCTAATGTAATTAATCACCCGACCTTTAAATCAGGCGCTGCGACAACGACGTTTATTGATAATACTTCAAGTTTATTTGATTTTAAATCACTAGGTGACGCTGGAAACAAAACCTTGAAATACATTGGCGGGGTCACTGTTAATGGTTTTCCAGGAGTTGGCAAAGAAGAGAAACGTTTCTTTGAAGCAGCTAGTTTACCGAAAAAAATTCTTAGACAAGAATTAATTACTGCTAAAAATGTCTTAGATCAAAAGGGTGCCGACGGTGTTGTTAAATGGATCGGGAAGCAAGAAAATGTCTTACTAACTGATACGACTTTCCGTGATGCTCATCAAAGTTTGTTAGCAACCCGGGTGAGAACTCAAAACATGCAAAAAATCGCCAAGCTGACCGAGGAAGCCATACCTGAGTTATTCTCAAGTGAGATGTGGGGTGGCGCGACCTTTGACGTGGCTTACCGTTTCTTAAATGAAGACCCTTGGGTTCGTCTCCGTCAATTACGAGAGCAAATGCCTAATACTTTACTGCAAATGTTGTTCCGTGGCTCCAATGCCGTTGGTTATCAAAACTACCCAGACAATGTGATTGAAGAGTTTATTAAAGAATCGGCTCGTCAAGGCATTGATGTCTTCAGAATTTTTGATAGCTTAAACTGGTTGCCACAAATGGAAAAAAGTATTCAAGTAGTCCGAGACACTGGTAAAATTGCCGAAGCGGCGATTTGTTATACCGGTGATATTAATGATCCTAGCAGAGCGAAATACAATGTCCAATATTACAAAGAGATGGCCTTAGAGCTTCAAAAAATGGGTGCTCATATTATTGCCATTAAAGATATGGCTGGCTTATTAAAACCACAAGCCGCTTATCGTTTAATAGGTGAATTAAAAGCCACAGTAGATTTACCGATTCATTTACATACTCATGACACGAGTGGCAATGGCATTATCACTTATTCAGCAGCCACAAAAGCCGGTGTTGATATTGTCGATGTGGCCTTAAGTGCCATGAGTAGTGCTACCAGTCAGCCGAGTATGAGTAGTTTATACTATGCTCTAGTTAATGGTGCGAGAACCCCAGATATTAATATTGAGAATGTCCAAAAGGTCAATCATTACTGGGAAAGTGTTCGGAGTTTCTACCATCCTTTTGAAAATGGTGTCAGTGCCCCGCAAACAGAAGTTTATTCCCATGAAATGCCTGGTGGCCAATATTCTAACTTACAACAACAAGCGAAAGCCGTTGGTTTAAGTGATCAGTGGGATGATGTTAAGAAGATGTATGCTGTCGTTAACCAAATGTTTGGTGATATTGTCAAAGTCACGCCTTCATCGAAAGTTGTTGGTGACATGGCCTTGTTTATGGTTCAAAATGAGTTAAGCGAAGCAGATGTCTATGAACGAGGAGAAACCTTGAGTTTCCCAGAGTCTGTTGTCAATCTTTTCCAAGGTAATTTAGGACAGCCCACAGGTGGCTTCCCAGAAAAACTTAAAACACTTATTTTAAAAGGAAAACCGGCAATCACGGTACGACCAGGGTCATTAGCGAAAGCTGTTGATTTTAAAGCAGTTGCCACGGAACTAGGGGCTTTAATTGGTCGCCAACCCCAACAAGAAGAAGTCTTAAGCTACTTAATGTATCCTCAAGTCTTCTTAGACTATACAAAAATGTATCAAGAATTTGGTGATGTCACGTTACTAGATACACCGACCTTCTTTTATGGAATGCGACCAAACGAGACAATTCACTTAGAAATTGAAAAAGGTAAGACCTTAATTATTACTTTAGATCAAGTCGGCGAACCAGACTTAGAAGGCAAGCGAATTCTCTTCTTTACTTTCAATGGCCAACGTCGAGAAATCTTAATTAAAGACAGTAACATCAAATCATTAATTACGGTTAAACAAAAAGCTGAGCCAACGAAACGTGAACATGTTGGTGCGACGATGTCAGGTTCTGTTTTAGAAGTCCTCGTCAAAAAAGGCGACCAAGTTAAAAAAGGTGATCCTTTATTAGTAACTGAAGCGATGAAGATGGAAACGACAATTCAAGCTAGTTTTGATGGTGAAATCAAAACAGTCCATGTCACTGATGGTGAAAGTATCCTTTCAGGAGATTTACTCTTAGAAATGCTTAGTAAGTAAAAGAAAGTAGGTTATAGCATGAAACGTTTTCTTCAATTTATTGTCATTTTTCTTTGTTTCATGCTTGTAGCTTACGGAGAACCCATTGCTTTTCCTAATAGAAAAGTTGCGAGTCCACCTAAAATCGAAAAAAAAGCCAAAGATAAAAAGAAGGCTGAAATACCTTACGGGAAACTACCAGCTAAAGGCTTTGCTAGTTTAATCGGTAAAAATACTGAGGAATTAACAAAACATTATGGCGAACCAATCGAAATCCAAGAAACAGCTCTAGGTTATAGTTGGTGGATTCTTGGTGAAGATGAAAAAGACTATTTACAAGTGGCTGTTAAAAATCAAAAAATTGCCTCAATTTTTGTGTTAGGTCAAGAATTACCAGTAGCACCTTTTAAAATTGGCATGAGTATTGGCGAAATTAGTAATATTACGACAATCTTTTCAAATTTCGATTTTGAAAAGAAAGGTCAAAAATACAAAATAGAATTAACAGAAAAAGATATGTCTTATCGGCCATTAGTGGCTTTTGACAATGAGAGTTTCGCAATTTTGCATTTAAACGAAAGAACAGGTAAAATTATAGGTGTCCGGTATCTTGATAAGTCAGTCTTGTTACGACTAATGCCTTATGAGCTTCATGAAGGTGAGCTAGTTGATGAAGTTATCAATCAAAAAGCCGATTGGGCTCTCGTTAACAGTGACAGTGAACGACAATTTCAGACAATTTTAGGAATTCTCAGAAAACGGGACAAACACCTGCCTTATGTGTATTCGAAAGAGCTTATTGAAAGCACGCAAAAAGCCGTTAACACAATCTCGAATCACCCTGAAAAAATATTTGATCAAAAAAACCGTTTAGAAGAGTGGCAGGCTCACGAAAACAGTTATAAATTTAATGATCCGTTAGAATTAACGACTAAAGAACAAGACAAGCTCCTTGAATCAGGGGACTTAGATCCTAAGAAGATTCATAGTGTCTTTTATAGTCCAGCATATGATGTGCCCTTTTTATTAATGAGCTGGTACAGTGATATATTATCCCAAGATCAGTTAACTCATGTCACAGATAAAGAAGTAGGGGTAGCTTTTTCTAAAGATGTTGTACTATTTGTGATTTTAGATGAAAAAGTCTCAACAAAAGATAGTAGTAGTGCCAGTTCTAATGAGCAAAATATAAAACAAGAACTATCGCAAGAACGTGATAAGGAGGCGGGAAACTTATGATTTTTACAGAAGAAGTCTTTGAAATTGAAGACTGTGTCCAAGAGTTATGTGATAAAATAATGGCAAGCTCGGTGGCAAATGATCATCTAAACTACCGTTATCTTATTGCAAATACACCGGCAACCCAGCAGAAGGAACAAGCCTTTATTAAAGCCCGAGAAGCTTACGAACGAGTGGAAGCTTATGGTAAGTTTGCTCCGGATTACACAGAAAAACGCCGGAAATTACGGCAAGAAAAACGCCAATTAGATATGGATGAGCATGTTTCGGCTTTTCGGATTAGTGAAAGAGAGCTGCAAGAAGTCTTAGATCGGATCAGTTATGACATTGCTCAAAAAGTATCAGTGAATATAAAAATCGATGCCGGCAATCCTTTCTTTGAGTTTGCCACAAAAGGTTGCGGAGGGAGTTGTAGTGTTGGATAAGCAAGAAACAATTAATGAAATTGAAACACCAAAATTTTCAGTCATTCCTAGAAGAGCGCTCATCGTCTGGGTTTATAGTTTACGACAATTAAAAGTCTTAAAACGCTATGGAACGATTGCCCATGTCTCCCGGAAGATGAAATATGTTGTCATTTACATGGATGAAGTTGAAGTCGAAAGTAACTATACTGCTCTAGGTAAATTACATTTTGTTCGTGGCGTTGACCGCTCATTCCGACCAGATGTTGAAATGAACTTTGGGGAACGAATCGGTCTTGAAGAGACGTTAAAATTAGAAGATGACGGCTTTGAAGTTGAAGAGTTAACGACTAAAATAGTTTTATCAGAAAAAGTTTAAGCATGTAAAATTGATAAATTTGAAATGACCTCTCAAGTTCGATCAATTCTTCATGCTTTTTTCCTTTTTATCAGCTAAAATAGACATAGTAAAGAATTTGAGAGAAAGCAGTGTGAAAGTAAGATGAGAGTAATAACAGGTGAATATGGTGGACGACGATTAAAATCATTACCAGGGGACAATACCCGACCGACAACTGACAAAGTAAAAGAATCAATTTTCAATATGATTGGCCCTTACTTTGATGGCGGGATCGCTTTAGATTTATATGCTGGCAGTGGCTCATTAGCGATTGAGGCTGTTTCAAGAGGCTGTAATCAAGGAATTTGTGTCGATCGCAGCGGTCACGCAATCAAAGTCATCAAAGAAAACATTGCAATGACAAAAGAAACAGAAAAGTTTATGACCATTAAAAATACGGCTAACTTAGCCTTGAAAGAAATTGCTAGAAAAGGTCTGATCTTAGATTACGTTTTTTTAGACCCCCCTTATGCCGACCAAGTCATTGAAGAAGAATTACTGCTCATGGTTGAGTTAGGTATCTTAGCCTCAGATGCCTACATCATTTGTGAAACAGATAAACGGGCAGACTTGCCTTCAGAAGTACCAGGTTACAAGTTAAAAAAACGCCAAAAATATGGCAGTACTGAAATCGTTATTTATGAAAGGTCGGAGTAAAAATGACAAAAAAAATTGCTCTTTTCCCTGGTAGTTTTGATCCCTTTACAAGTGGGCACTTAAATACAGTGGAGCGTTCAGCGGCTTTGTTTGATGAAGTTATTATCGGTATTTTTACAAATACGACTAAAAAAGGCTTATTTACAACGGCTGAAAAAATCGCCTTAGCTGAAGAAGCAGTGAAAGAGTTGCCAAATGTTAAAGTCATCTCCCAACTAGATGGGCTGACTGTTGATATTGCTGAGTCTTTAGGGGCTAAATTTTTAATTAGAGGGATTCGTAATATTACTGACTATGAATATGAAAAAAATATTGCCTTTATGAATACGAAATTAAATGAGCGGGTAGAAACGGTTTTTCTTTTAGCAGATGAAAAATATAGCAATGTCAGTTCAAGCATCATTAAAGAAATTGCAAAGTTTCACGGTGACGTCTCACCTTTTGTCCCGACCTGTGTTAATCAAGCAATTATTACTAAGTATAAAAAATAAAATTAGCTACTTTTAGTAGTTGGATTAGAGTGAAAGATGAAAAATAATAAAAGAGAATTGCTTAAATCAATTTTGATGATTGTTTTAAGTGTGATGGTCATTGCCAGTGTGGTGATTCGTTTGCCATACTATATCGAAGTCCCTGGCTCAGCGGAAAACGTTCGAGACTTTGTCTCAGTTGATGGCCAACGAAATAATGAAGAAGGCTCTTATATGTTAACAACTGTTGGAATTCGTCAAGGAACTCTTGTTAGTTTAATCGCAGCCAAATTTTTGCCGTTTCAAGAAATTGTTAGTAAACAAGACTTGATGGGAGAATCTACTGACGAAGAGTTTGACGAGATTTCGAAATTCCAAATGACATCATCAGAAAATATGGCTAAAAAGGTTGCTTTAGATTTAGCTAAGGAGCCTTATGAATTTCAATACAAAGGAGTCTATGTTTTAAACGTCTTAAGTCAGTCCAAATTTGCTAAGGAATTAAAAATGGGAGACATTGTTTATCAAGTAGATGAGCAGCAGTTTAAAAATTCTCAAGAGTTTATGGATTACGTTTCTAGTAAAAAAGCTGGGGAAGAATTAACGATTAAGTTTCGCCGAGATGGTGTTGAAAAATCAGCAACGGGCGCTTTGATTGAATTAGAAGGGCAAAAGCGAGCCGGGATTGGGATTACTTTAGTCGATCATAGTGAACTAGAAACCCAAAGAGAGGTCAATATCAAGACAGAAGACATTGGTGGACCCTCAGCTGGTCTAATGTTTACCCTTGAGCTTTACGACTTACTTGCAAGTAAAGACAGCCGTAGGGGCCGTGAGATTGCTGGAACAGGAACCATCAATGAAGATGGCACAGTAGGGAGCATTGGTGGCATCGATAAAAAAATTGTCGCAGCTGACCGGGCAGGTGCGACAATCTTCTTCGCACCAGAGGAAGAATACAGCGAAGAAATTATGAAAGACAATCCAGATTTGTTGACAAATTACCAAGAAGCAGTGATTGCGGCTAAGGAAATTAAAACGAAGATGAAAGTTGTTCCTGTTAAAACCGTTCATGATGCTTTAGATTATTTGGAAAAAAATTAACTAGGAAATGTGAAAAGACGAGCGCCTCTTATTTTAGAGTCGCTCGTCTTTTTTTGTGGAATGTTATTCCTTATTTTTTATTATTTTTTAAAATACTTGAAATAATATTTCTTTAGTTGTATAATGAAAGCGGATTAAGGGAGGTGGAAAAAATTAACGGTTTTTCAATATTTGTAGGTGAAGTTCTTTCAGAAAAAAAAAAAGCTTATATCAAAATGATGAAAGAACATGGTTTTAAGGGTGTTTTTACATCACTGCATATACCAGAAGACGATAGTTCCTTGTATTTAGAAAGACTTATTTCTTTAGGGAAGTTGACTAAAGAGCTAGACTTAACACTAATGGTAGATATTTCTGCTAAAGCTTTGGAAGCGATTTCTATTGATATTGAATCAAGAGATGATCTTTTACGCTTAAAGGAATATGGAATTACTGGAATAAGGATGGACTATGGGATTGAGATGGCACTAATAGCTAAAGTTTCTCGAATAATGACTGTTGGTCTTAATGCTAGTACATTAACTGAGCAAGAATTTGCCCAGTTAACAAAGAATAATGCTGATTTTAGTCAGATGGAACTTTGGCATAATTATTATCCTCGAGAAAATACGGGATTAGCGAAGACTAGTTTTATTGCTACCAATCAATGGTTGATTGGCAAAGGATTAAAAGTCGTGGCCTTTGCTCCTGGGGATAAAAAATTAAGAGGTCCTTTATATAATCACTTACCAACTTTAGAAAAACATCGCAATCTACACCCCCTAGCTTGTGCCTTAGAATTAAAACAAGCTTGCTATGTAGAAGATGTGTACATTGGGGATGAAGAGCTCAGTCAAGAATTGGCTCTACAATTTATGACTTATGAATTAGAGATGAAATTATTATTTTACGTTACTATTTATTCTGATACATATAAAGATTTATTCATAGGATGTCATACTAATCGAGTCGACGATGCCAGAGATGTTATTCGAAGTCAAGAAGCACGTTTCAAAAAATTACCCCAGATTCAGCAAGAAAATAGCATTATTAGAAATTGTGGTGCAATAACTTTAGATAATCAGCTCTATGGTCGTTATATGGGTGAATTACAAGTAGCTAAGCAAACATTATTAGCAGATTCTAGAGTAAATGTTGTTGCCCAAATAAAAGCCAAGGATGAGGCTTTAATTCAATTTATTAAACCTGGAACTAAATTTGAGTTTCGCCAATAGAAAGGAAAAAATCAAAAAATGAATTTAAATGAACTTACAACAGAAACACGTAATCAAAAAACAATGACTTTAGATACAATGAGTTCAACTGAAATTATTCAAATGATGAATAATGAGGATCGAAATGTACCACTTGCAATCGAGAAAGAGTTACCGCAAATTGGTTTAGTCGTTGACAAAATTGTCGAAGCTTTTAATGACGGCGGAAGATTAATATACACAGGAGCGGGCACAAGTGGTCGTTTAGGTATTTTAGATGCGGCTGAATGTGTACCAACTTTTGGAACTGAGCCTGAAATGGTTCAAGGATTAATTGCTGGTGGCATGAGTGCGATGACGGTGGCTGTTGAAGGAGCTGAAGACTCAAAAGAGTTAGGACGAGAAGACTTAATCGCAATAAATTTATCAAGTAAAGATATTGTTGTTGGGATTGCTGCTAGTGGTCGGACACCTTACGTAATTGGTGGTCTCGACTACGCTAGAGAAGTAAATGCCACAACGGCAACGATTGCATGTAACGCAAATGCTGAAATTAGTAAACACGCAATGTACCCGATTGAAGTTGAAGTTGGACCAGAAATTCTAACAGGTTCAACCCGTCTGAAATCAGGAACAGCCCAAAAGTTAGTATTAAATATGTTATCAACTGCCTCAATGATTAGAATAGGGAAAGCTTATAAAAATTTAATGGTTGATGTGAAGCCAACAAATGAAAAATTAGTTGAACGAGCTAAACGCATCATCATGGAAGCGACAGATTGTTCTTATGAAGTGGCAACATTAAACTTCGAAAAGGCTGATCAAAATGTTAAGGTGGCAATTGTCATGGTATTAACTAATGTTGAAAAAGCTGAAGCTATTAATAAATTAACAGATAGTAATGGCTTTGTACGTGGAACACTTTAAGAGGAGGAAGAAAAATGACTGATAAAATTAAAAATATCGCTTCAGGAATTTATGATAATGTTGGTGGCATGGGAAATGTTAGTAAGGTAGTACATTGTATGACTAGAGTTAGAATGGGGATTAAAGATTACGATAAAGTTGATTTAGTCGGTTTGAAAGCAGTTGCTGGTGTTCTTGGTGTTGTCGAAGATGAAACCTTACAAGTTGTCATTGGACCTGGTACGGTTAATAAAGTTGCTCAAGAGATGGTTGAAATGGCTGGAGTTAATTTAGGTGATGAATTTCCAACGACAACTAAAAATAGCAAAGATGCTGTTGAAGAAAAAGCAGCTGCAATGAAGGCAGAAGTTAAAAGAAAGAACCAAAAACCGTGGTCAAAGGCCTTGAAAGCAATCTCTAATATCTTTGTACCTTTAATTCCTGCCTTTGTTGGTGCCGGGATTATTGGTGGATTTGCTTCCGTATTAGGAAATATGTTAGTAGCTGGAACGATTACTGGTGAGAGTTGGGCCAATATTGTTACAGTGATGAATATTATTAAAAATGGTGTGTTTGCATACCTAGTTTTATATGTTGGGATTAACAGTGCCAAAGAATTTGGCGCTTCACCAAGTTTAGGTGGCGTTATTGGTGGTGTGACGATGCTGACAGGTATGAACCCGGAAGCTCCGTTACCGAATATCTTTACAGGTGGTAACTTAAGCGCAGGGCAAGGTGGAGTTATTGGTGTTATCTTTGCGGTTTGGATTATGTCATTTGTTGAGAAAAAACTAAGAAAAGTTGTACCTGATTCAATCGATATTATTGTTACTCCAACGATTACATTGTTAGTCATGGGCCTAGCAACAATTTTCTTAATTATGCCAATTGCTGGTGCAGTCTCTAATTCATTAGTTGGTGTTTTAAACTGGATCTTAAGTGTTGGCGGAGCCTTCTCCGGTTTTGTTTTAGGCTTAACTTTCTTACCGATGGTAATGTTTGGTTTACACCAAATTTTAACACCAGTTCACTTAGAAATGATTGAACAAACAGGTCGGACGTTACTATTACCAATTTTAGCGATGGCAGGTGCAGGACAAGTTGGAGCTGCAATTGCTTTATGGGTTAGATGTAAAAAAAATCAAGAGTTAACTGAATTAATTAAAGGTGCTTTACCAGTTGGGATCTTAGGAATTGGTGAGCCACTAATTTATGGTGTGACGTTACCTTTAGGTCGCCCCTTCTTAACTGCCTGTATCGGTGGTGGTATTGGTGGTGCCGTTTTAGGATTAATTGGAAATATTGGAGCCACTTCAGTTGGACCAAGTGGTGTAGCCTTAATTTTCTTAATTGCTGATGGCAAATGGTTAGGGTATGTTCTAGGGTTACTAGCGGGTTATGCAGGTGGGTTCCTAGCAACTTACTTCTTTGGGACAACTGAAGAAATGCGCTTAGGATAAGATGAAAAAAGCTGTTATATTCGATTTAGATGGGGTGTTGATTGATTCAGAACCACACTATCGCAACCGTCGCCAGCACTTTTTTGAAGAACAAGGAATTAAATTAACGGATGAAGAACAACGTTTATTTATTGGTTCAAATCCAGATGATATGTTTTTACATCTATTTCCAGATGAAAAAGAAAAACAATTACGGTTAAAACAAGCTTATCAGGAGTATGGTCAACAGTTTAAACTCAATTATCGTGAAATTATTCAACCAGGTCTTTTTGAAACATTAAAGATACTTCAGAAACGAGGTTTAAAACTAGCAGTAGCTTCTTCTGGAAGTGAAGTTGGTATTATGACGGTGTTGAAAGAACTAGAGATAGTTAACTATTTTGATACAGTTGTTAGCGGTAGATGGTTTGACAAATCTAAACCACATCCTGAGATATATTTATATACATTGTCACAGTTGAACTTATCTGCTGAGGAATGTTTAGTGATTGAAGATTCAGCCCATGGCATCACAGCGGCTATGGAGGCGGATATTGAAACATTAGCAATTCAAGATTTACGCTATGGTGTAGACCAGTCTCGTGCAACCGCCAAAATTGAAGGTTTATTAGAAATTCCGAAGCATCTTTAGAATAAATAAGAGACATACAATTGAATTAATGATTGTATGTCTTTTTTAATCGTTGTATGATAAGGAGGAGGTGAGCAAAATGCCAAAAAATATCTTATTTCTAATTCAAGAAGAGCTTGCAAATTTACCAAAAGCTGAAAAAAAATTAGCGGAATGGATTTTATCCAATTCAACAAAAGTCATTCATATGAATGTTACGACATTAGCGAAGGCTGCTTCATCAAGCCCTGCAACAATTGTCCGATTATGCTATTCTTTAGGACTAGAAGGGTTTACTGATTTGAAATTAAATATTTCAAAAGTTTTACCTGAAATTGAAGAGAAATTACACACGGATATTGTGAAGAATGAAGAAATCTTACAAATTAAAAAGAAACTTAATTATAAAATTGCGAGTTCTTTTAACGAAACAATACATAAACTAGATGATAGTATGATAGAAAAAAGCCTTGATTTTATCGAAGATTCCGAAGTTCAATATACTTATGGTATTGGATCCTCAGGGCTGGTAGCTGAGGATGTGTTCCAAAAGTTAACTAGAATCGGTAAAAATGTATTATTCACAAAAGACTACCATTTGTTAGCAACTTCATTAGTAACTAATCCTAAAAAAGGTGTTTTTATAGCTGTATCTAATTCTGGAGAAAAGCTCGAAGTCATTCATTTAGCTAAAATTGCTAGAGAACAAAAAATTAAAGTCATTGTTGTAACGAAGGATGGGAGTTCGAGATTAGCTCGATTAGCGGATGCGGTTCTATTGACAGCAAGTGGTGGTGAAGCAGTGCTACGGAGCTCTGGAACGACGTCAATGTTAGTTCAACTATTTACCGTAGACATCCTATTTTCAGCCTATGCATCTAGGCATTATGATGTGAGTATTGAGCGATTAAGTAAATCTAAAGAAGTTATAAAAAAAGTTGAAAGAATCAATAAATAGAGTAGAAAATTAAATAAAAATTTCCAATGCGAATCAGACTAGTTAATATTTCCAGTCTATTCGTTTTTTTTTTACGTTTTTTTATAAATTGGTATAGCTTTGTAAGTCGATGTCTACAGTTGAAAACAAATTACTTGCTTTTAAAAATGAAAGCGGTAAAATAGTCGTTAAGTCATACAAAAACAATTATTGGAGGAAGATATTTTATGTTAGAACTAAACTTACAAGAGCAATACGGCTTATATATTGATGGTAAATGGTCAAATGGTACAGGTGGAAAAGTGATTACTGCGACTAACCCGGCAACTGGAGAAGAGTTAGCGACATTTGTTGATGCTACTGATCAAGATGTTGATCAAGCCGTCTTAGCAGCGAATCAAGCCTTAAAAACTTGGCGTCAAACAACTTTGACAGAACGTAGCAACTTATTATTAAAAATTGCTGATTTAATTGAAGAGAATCAAGAACATTTAGCTTTAGTGGAAACTTTAGATAATGGTAAACCGATTCGGGAAACTTTAAATGTCGATGTGCCAAGTGCCGCGGATCATTTTAGATACTTTGCTGGGGTTGTTCGTAGTGAAGAAGGGGCCGCTCAAAATTTAACTAATAATTTAATGAGTATTGTTATCAAGGAACCAATCGGTGTTGTTGGGCAAATTATTCCTTGGAATTTCCCATTTTTAATGGCTGCTTGGAAAATTGCCCCAGCCTTAGCTGCAGGTAATACGGTGATTATTCATCCCTCATCAAGTACTTCACTAAGTTTACTTGAGTTCGCTAAGATTATTGACGGCGTCTTACCAAAAGGCGTCTTAAACATTATTACTGGTAAAGGTTCTAAATCAGGCGAGTACATGTTACATCACGAAGGCATTCATAAATTAGCCTTTACCGGTTCTACCGAAGTCGGGCGCAATGTCGGGATTGCCGCTGCTAAACGTTTAGTCCCAGCGACTTTAGAACTAGGTGGCAAGTCAGCCAATATTTTCTTTGACGATATGCCATTTGAAAAAGCCATTGATGGGGCTCAAATGGGAATTTTATTTAACCAAGGTCAAGTTTGTAGTGCTGGTTCACGAATCTTTGTTCAAGCCGGCATTTACGATAAATTTGTCGCAGCTTTAACTATCGCCTTTAATAAAGTCAAAGTCGGCTCACCAATTGACCTAGAAACGCAAATGGGTGCCCAAGTTTCGGAAAAACAAATGAATCAAATTTTAGAGATGATTAAAGTCGGTCAAGCTGAAGGCGCCCACTTACAAGCTGGCGGTCAACGATTACTGGATCAAGGACGAGAAAAAGGTTACTTCTTAGAACCAACCTTATTAACTAATGTGACGAACGACATGCGAGTGGCACAAGAAGAAATCTTTGGACCAGTAGCTGTTGTCATTAAATTTAATGAGATTGATGATGTAGTAGCGATGGCTAACGATTCAATTTACGGTTTAGGTGGCGGAGTTTGGACGGAAAATCTTAACACCGCTTTAGAAGTCGGGCGCCGTTTAGAAACAGGTCGAGTCTGGGTTAATACGTATAATGCGATTCCAGCTGGGGCACCTTTTGGCGGGTACAAGCAATCAGGAATTGGCCGGGAAACGTATAAATCAATGTTAGATGCTTACAGTCAAACGAAAAATATTATGATTGATACGAATCAAAAAGGTTCTGGTTTTTATTAAAAAAAACAAAAGTTATGATTGACTTAGGTCCCATTTACTTGTATTATTTTTATTGGGCACTCTTGAAAATGAGTAGCCAAAATTATAACTTTCGCTCCCTATTCAGCTATGAATAGGGAGTTTTTTAATTTTTATGAGTTCGCTTAAAAAGCAGTGTTGTTCCCAAAAAATAGTTGAAAAGGGGTTTTTTGAATGACGAAGTATATTTTTGTAACAGGTGGGGTTGTTTCATCGATTGGCAAAGGAATTGTCGCAGCATCTTTAGGTAGATTGCTGAAAAATCGCGGATTAAATGTAACAATTCAAAAATTCGATCCTTATATCAACATTGATCCAGGAACAATGAGTCCTTATCAACATGGTGAAGTTTTCGTCACGGATGATGGTGCGGAAACAGATTTAGATTTAGGTCACTATGAGCGGTTTATTGATATTAACTTAAATCAATACTCAAATGTCACAACTGGTAAAATATATTCAGAAGTCTTGCGGAAAGAACGGAAAGGGGAGTACTTAGGAGCGACTGTCCAAGTGATCCCTCATGTCACTGATGAATTAAAAAGCCGAATTATGCGGGCGGCGGAAACGACGAATGCCGATGTTATTATAACGGAAGTCGGCGGAACTGTTGGGGATATTGAGTCATTACCATTTTTAGAAGCCTTAAGACAAATGAAGCGAGATGTTGGCTCTGATAATGTGATGTACATTCATACGACTTTAATTCCTTATTTGAAAGCAGCTGGGGAAATGAAAACTAAACCAACCCAACACAGTGTCAAAGAATTAAGAAGTTTAGGAATTCAACCAAATATTTTAGTAGTTCGGACAGAAGAACCCATTTCTGAAAGTATGAAAGAGAAGTTAGCGCTCTTTTGTGATGTGGAAACAGAAGCCGTGATTGAATCTCTGGATGTTAATACGTTGTACTCAATTCCATTGAACTTGAAAAAACAAGGGATGGACGAAATTGTTTGTCAGCATTTAGGTTTAGAAACCCCTGAAGCGGACATGACTGAATGGTTAGCTTTAGAACAAAAAGTCTTAAATTTAAGCAAAAAAACCCGGATTGCCTTAGTGGGTAAGTACGTAGAATTACAAGATGCCTATTTATCAGTAGTCGAAGCCTTAAAACATGCTGGCTTTGCCCATGACAGCGACATTGAGATTGACTGGGTCGATTCAGCTAGTTTAACAGAGGACAACGTAGCCGAGAAACTAGCTAGTGCCCAGGGGATTATTGTACCAGGAGGCTTTGGTGACCGAGGCTTAGAAGGTAAAATCACAGCGATTAAATATGCCCGTGAGCAGCAAGTGCCTTTCTTAGGAATTTGTTTAGGAATGCAACTGGCATGTATTGAGTTTGCACGTAATGTGCTAGGCTTAGCTAAGGCAGGATCAGCTGAAAATGAGGCTAACTTAGAACATAACATTATTGATTTGATGGCAGATCAAGTGGATGTGGCTAATTTAGGGGGAACTTTACGTTTAGGTTTATACCCTTGTGTCTTGAAACCTGGTAGTCTAGCGTGGCAAGCTTATGGGGAAGTTGCGGAAGTTCAAGAGCGTCACCGTCACCGTTACGAGTTTAATAATGACTACCGTCAAATAATGGCAGACAAAGGGTTCGTTTTTTCAGGAACGTCACCAGATAATCGTTTAGTTGAAATTATTGAGCTGAATAATCACCCATTTTTCGTTGCAGCCCAATTTCATCCTGAACTTATTTCACGACCTAATCGTCCACAAAAACTCTTCGCTGCATTTATCGCTGCGAGTTTAGTTCACTAATTCACGATATTAGATGGTAATTCCATGAAAATGTGAAAGAATTTTCAAATTAACTGACAATTTTAGCAATATAGGTAGAAATGTACTCTTATTTCTGATAAAATATGTATGTCAGTTAAGTATGACTTAACAAAATAGTTTTCCAATAATAGGAGGAATTTTAAATGGCATTAGTATCAGCAACAGAAATGTTACAAAAAGCACGTGAAGGTCAATACGCAATCGGAGCTTTTAACACGAACAACTTAGAATGGACGAAAGCTATTCTTAAAGGTGCTGAAGAATCTAAATCTCCAGTAATGATTCAAACTTCAATGGGCGCTGCGAAATACATGGGTGGCTACCAAATGTGTGTCCACATGGTTCAAGATTTAATCGACTCAATGGGAATTACTGTACCAGTAGCTCTACATTTAGACCATGGTGAATACGAAGATGCATTAAAATGTATCGAATTAGGCTATACATCAGTGATGTATGATGGTTCTCATCATCCATTTGATAAAAACTTAGAAGAAGCAAAACAAGTTGTTGCGAAAGCTCACGCTGCTGGCGTTTCAGTAGAATGTGAAGTTGGCAGCATCGGCGGCGAAGAAGACGGAATTATCGGTTCTGGTGAATTAGCAGATCCAGCTGAATGTAAACAAATGTCAGATACAGGAATTGATTTCCTAGCTGCTGGTATTGGTAACATCCACGGTTCTTACCCAGAAAACTGGACTGGTTTAAGCTTTGATACATTACAAGCAATTGCTGATGTAACTGATGGCAAACCGCTAGTATTACACGGTGGATCAGGTATTCCTTTAGAGCAAGTTCAAAAAGCAATTTCTCTAGGTGTTTCTAAAATTAACGTGAACACTGAATGTCAAGAAGTCTTTGCAGCAGCAACACGTAAATACATCGAAGAAGGAAAAGATCTTGAAGGTAAAGGTTTTGACCCTCGTAAATTACTAGAACCAGGTACAACTGCTGTAACTGAACTAGTTAAACAAAGAATCGAATGGTTCGGTTCAAAAGGTAAAGCATAATTTTACCAATCATTTAAAAGTAACCCCACTAGACGTACTGTTTAGTGGGGTTTTTGTTGTGTTATTAAGGTGAATCCTTTAAGATATAAGCAAAAAGGTGGTGTGGCAGACATGATTCAAGTTAACGTGGCTCCCTGTTGCTTAAAGCACTAAAAGGAGAAAGCGATGACTTATTATTTTAAGAAACATCAAATGTTGACAGGACTCTATATCGCTTCAGCTATTTTCGCCGCTTTCATGACTGTTGGTATTGCCTTTGTTTATCAGAGTTTAGCTAATTCAGCGACTCAAGGGGATCTCAGTCATTTTATGCGCTTGTCTATATTAGCAGTTGGCTATTTTGTAGTTGAAGCTGTCTCAGATTTTTTACCTCGGAAGACAGCCAGTCTGCTAATTCAAACAATTGTTCAGTCTCTTAGAAATGATTTAACAAGCCATTATTTAAGGGAAAGTATTTTAGCCAACCAACAGCAAAAAAGTGCCAGACGAATTGCTCATCTTACGAATGATTTAGACTTAATTGAAACTATTTATTTAGATCGTCTAGTCTTTTCGGTTCAAGTTATCGGGGTTTTTATTTTTGCCGTTCTAGGAGCCTTTATTTTAAATGGGATGTTTGCCACAATCATGATTGCCTTAGCCTTAGTGCCTTTTCTCAGTCCCTTCTTTAGCAAATGGATGTTAGCCAATAAGCGGGAGCAGTGGCAAACTCAAAAAAATCGCTATTTAAAGCAGTTTGAGGAATTTTCTAGCCACTTAGCCTTTATTAAGTTAAGTCATGCTAGTCAGAGTTTTACTAGGAGATTAAAGGGGAGCAATCAAGCAACTAAAGAACGAGCCACTGATTTTCAAGTCTCTCAAGGGCTGACGATTACGATTATTTACGCCTTAGATAATATTGTTTATTCGGGTACGTGGATTGTTGGAGGTTATTTCATTTTGATGAATCGGATTACCTTGCCAGAAGTTATCGCTATGACAACTTTAATGGGAACGATTGCGGGACCAATTCAAGCTTTTTCAAATTGTTATACTGAAATCACTGCTAGCCAACCAATTGTCACTAAGATTTTAGCCTTAGTTAAACCGCCGTCAAACCCCTTAAACCAACCTCAAGTGGCGTTAGAGTCTTTAGGAAACATCCATTTAAGTCAAGTTGCCTTTGGTTATCAGGCGTTACTTTTCAAGGACTTAAATTTAAGCTTTGAGAAAGGGCAACGCTACGGCATCACCGGTAGTAGTGGCAGTGGAAAAAGTACGTTACTAGACTTACTTTTAGGAATTAGAGAACCAACCACAGGTGAGATTTATTTTGGCAAGGAAGAATTAAGAGGGATAAATAAAGCTAGCCTCTATGCAAAAGTCGCTTACATACCACAAAAAACCGCAATCTTTGAAGGCAGTATCCGGGAAAATCTTAGCCTATTTCAAGAGGCAGATGATGAAAGAATGTCCCAAGCTCTCAAAGAAGTTGGTTTGGAAAAATATGCTTTAGCTGGAGAGGCAGGGCTTAATTATCAGTTATCTGCTGAGACTCAGTTAAGTGGTGGTGAGGAGCGGCGCTTAGATATTGCTCGTGGTTTGTATGGGGAAGCAGAACTATTAATTTTTGACGAGCCAACTTCCGGCGTAGACAAACTGAATGAATCATTAATTGCTAACATTATTTCAAAGATTGAAAATAAAATTATCATTGTTGTAACTCATTCAGACAATGCAGAATTTTTAGCAATGTTTCATCACGTCTA
Source organism: Vagococcus salmoninarum (assembly GCF_003987495.1). Classification (GTDB taxonomy): domain Bacteria; phylum Bacillota; class Bacilli; order Lactobacillales; family Vagococcaceae; genus Vagococcus_D; species Vagococcus_D salmoninarum. Next base: position 102,120 of record NZ_NGJU01000005.1, on the reverse strand, counting down.
CCGTTTGGAGAATCAAAGATTAGTAAAAAGTTAATTTTAAGGATCAGTCAATAGAGGTTATGGCACTTGCCATCACCTCTATTTTGCTATTAATTATGAAAAAAATCTGAAAAATAATGCAAAGTTATTGCATAGTGGACAATAAAAGTCTATAATCGATTTTGAAAGTAGTGAAAAGGAGATGACTTAAGTGAAATTAACCAATGCCACTGAGCAAGCATTAGCTATTATGGCAATTTTATCTATCCAAAGAACGGATGTTCCGGTCTCATCAGAAAGTATTTATACTAAATTATCAGTTTCTCAATCATATGTTAGAAAACTCTTACGAAAACTAGTCGTTTCGAAATTAATCGGCGGAGTTTCCGGGAACAATGGCGGTTTTTATTTGGAAAAAAAGACTTCCGATATTACCTTACTAGAAATTGTTGAAGCAATTGAAGGGCCACTGGAAACTTTCCCTAATATGGGGGTCCTGCAACGGGCTTTTTCTGAGTTTGATGAATTTGCCCAAAACGGTCATAACATCGTCTCAGCTTTTTTCTCAGAAGCTGATCGGGCCTGGGAAGAAAAACTAAAAACCATCTCAATTCAGGAAGTGTTAGAAGCCGTCTTTGAAAAAGAACAGATGATTCCAACGAAAGATTGGAACCAGAATTAAAGTGAAAGAAGTTGACGTGTAGTGAAAAAAACGATGAAACAAGCCTTCGAGCTATTTAAATTAGATTGGCAACGAATTTTTAAAAATAAATTAACCTTCCTCTTGATTATTGCCTTAATGATTATCCCATCTTTATATGCGTGGTTTAATATTGCCGCCTTGTGGGACCCTTATTCTAATACGAAAGACATTGCGATTGCGGTTTATTCCGATGATAAAACGGCGAATGTGTTAGAGAAAGACATTAACATCGGTGATAAAATCATTACTAATTTGAAAGACAATGACACTGTCGGTTGGGTCTTTGTCGATTCTAAAGCAGAACTAGATAAGGGCGTGAGAAGTGGTAAGTTTTATGGTGGCATTTACTTGCCGGAAGACTTTTCAGAAAACCTTGTTAGCTTTGTTAGTGGTGATATCAAGAAACCAGAAATTAAATACAGCGTTAATCAAAAAATTAACGCTATCGCTCCTAAAATTACTGATAAAGGCGCCGGGGCAATTAAAGATACGATTAGTACCGAGTTTGTGAATACGGTCAGTGAAACCTTATTAACAACTTTTAATGAACTTGGCTATGATTTAGATGCTAATCTCCCAAGTATTAATAAGTTAAAAAGCAAAATTTTAACAGTTGATGACAACTTAGATAAAATTGACGGTTATACAAAAGAAGTCACAGAATTAAATAAAAAAATGCCAGATTACAAGAAAAAACTCGACAAGGCCAATGAGTTTATTAAATATATTCCGGAAGTTAACAAGATGGGCGATAAGCTTATCGAAGTGAATGGCATGATGCCACAAATCAAAGAATCAGGAAAAATCATTTTAACCGTCCAAGAAAAAATACCGGAGATTCAAAATGCTGGCAAACAAATCAAGATGATTGATGAAGACTTTGATGAATTAGCCAAAATGATGAATGATGCGATTGGGGAAGCAAAAAAAGGCTTAGGAATCATTGCAGAAGCTCAAAAAGTTATCCCAGAAGTCAAAAAATTAGCTAAAACAGCTAATAAGGTTATTCCAACACTACAAGGGGATCTTGATAAAATTCAAACAGCTTTACCAAACATTTCCCAAGGAGTTGATTCGGGTTTGACGATTATTAGTTTAGTCGCCACCGACGTTGCCAATAAAGCTAGTGAAGTTGCTAATTTGATTGGTGACAAAGAATTGACAGAAGCTGATAAAGCTCAGCTTAAAGCCGCATTAAGCGAGTTGAATCATAGTCTTAATAGTATGAATCAAATGATTGGATCAACGATTGATACTTTACTAAAACTACAAGAATTAACTGGCTCAGACCAACTAACAGGAGTCATTAACAAACTAAGTGATGCACAAAATACCATTGCTAAGTTAATTGGCTTGAACCAAGAGGTAATTAATAATGTGGATCACTTGTCCGCTCAAGAGCTGAAAGCTAAGTTGTCAACAATTAGTCAATTAGCTAATCAATTAGCTAATACGATCAATGGGATTGATGTCACAGCCATAAGTCAACATGTTAATCAGTTACTTACAGAAGCGGGAAGTATGTTAGCTTCTGCTGGAAAAATTACGGGAACAATTATTGATGAAGGCTTAATTAGCCAGATTGGTAGTTTATTGACATCGACTTCTGGTACGATTAGTCAAGCGATTGCTTTTTTAGAAAAATACCAAGGCGAATTACCGGCTATCAAAACGGAAATTCATAGTGCCAATACGATTTTAAATGACAACATGCCAACAATTATTAATGGCATTAATCAAGGGGCAGAGCTGTATCAAAATGATTTACCTGTCTTAGAAGAAAAAATGAATAAAGCTGCGGCTTTTGTAACAAGTGATTTACCAAAATTAGAAACAGATATTCAAAAAACTTTAAGTATGGTTAACGAAAAATTACCAGCTGTGGAAACAGCCTTAAGTTCAGCTAGTACTTTGATTGAAGAAGATTGGCCGAGTATTCGCAAAAATATCCATAAAGCGGCTGATTTGATCCATAAAGGGGAAAAAGACATTGATTTAAATGAATTAGTTAAATTACTTAAAAGTGATGCGGCATCAGAAAGTGATTTTATTTCTAACCCAGTCTTAATTGATCAAAAAGATGTTTACCCTGTGCCTAATAATGGATCAGCGAGTGCCCCTTTCTACACCGCTCTTTGTTTATGGGTAGGGGCAGTCCTCTTTTCAAGTATTGCTACAACTGAGTTTCACTTGTCGGAAGACGAACATAAAAAATATTCTAAACGGGCCCAATTTTTAGGGCGGATGGGAACTTTCTTAGTCGTTGGTTTCTTCCAAGCTTTAATTGTCAGTGTGGGAAATCTTGTGTTACTAGGAACCTATGCTGTTAATCCAGGATTAAGTATTCTCTTTTCGCTCTTAGTTGGTTTCACCTTTATGATGATGGTTTACGTTTTAGTTGCCTTGTTTGGTAACTTAGGAAAAGGGGCAGCCGTGATTATTTTAGTCTTGTCAATCTCAGCTGGTGGGGGGAATTATCCGATTGAAATGTCTGGGAAATTCTTCCAAATCATTCATCCCTTTATTCCCTTTACTCATGCTGTTAACTTATTACGGGAACCAGTCGGTGGGATTTACTGGCCAAATGCACTCAAAGCAATTGTGATATTAATCTTTATTGCGATTTTATTCTTTAGTCTTGGCTTATACTTATTCCCTAAAATTAGAGGATTCTTCAAAAAACTTAATACAAATCTGCAAGAAGGACACATTCTTCACTAAAGTGACTAAAAGATAACTCGATTTTGAGTTGTCTTTTTTTTCTAAAGAAAAAAAACTTAGAAAAAGTCTAAAAGATAAGCTATAATAACGTATGAAATTTTATAAAGACGAGGTTGATCAATGAAATATATTAAAAAGTTTAATAATAACGTAGCAATGGTTAAAGATAGTGAAGGAAAAGAATGGATTGTCATCGGTAAAGGCATTAGTTTTGGTAAAAAAGCGAATGATCATGTCTATGTAAGTGAAGTCGAAAGACGTTTTTTAGCGGAGCCTTCCCGAGCTTTTTCTTACATTGTTCAAACGATTTTTAGTCTGCCAGCAGAAGTGATTGAAGCTGTTAATGACATGATTACCGAAGCTGAAGGGCAATTAAAGTTACAATTGAAAGAAACTAATTACATAACTTTACTAGATCATATTCATTTTGCAATAAAAAGAAGTACTGAAGGCTTAGATTACTCAACCTCATTTAAGTGGGAAACTCGCCGTTTGTATCCTCAAGAATATCAAGCAGCCCTTCAAGCAATCAGTTTTTTAAATCAACGCCTAGGAATTACTTTACCTAAAAGTGAAGAAACTTTTATTACGATGCACTTTGTGAATGCTCAAAGTAATCTAGAAAAACTAAGTCAAACGGAGAGAATCAATCAAATCGTCCGTGGGATTATGCTCTTTGTGGCTACCGAATACCAGTTGGAATTAGATGAAGAGTCCACTAATTACATTCGTTTCGTGACTCACCTCCGCTATTTTATTATTCGCCAAATCAATCAGGAAAGGTTGCAAGACTCGATGCTTGATAATGACTTAATGACCATGATTAAAGCTAAATATCAGCGGGCTTATGAAGTGGCTTTAGGTATCAGTGAAAAAGTTAGACGAGAAGAAGGCTGGGAAATTACTAGTAATGAAGTTCTTTATTTGACGATTCATGTCTGGCGAGTGACAGATTTAATCAATAAAAGTGAAAAATAGCGTATACATAATGAATGTTTTTTGATAAAATAAAGAGGTCGAAGTTAGGACTGTTACCTTAAGTGGGCATAACCTAAACTAACATAAGTCGAGAGGTTCTCTCTATTTATGTTGGTTTAGGTTTTTTTGTGTTCATATTTTAAATTAAGAAGGGATTGAAGAAGATGAAGTACGAAGAATTAGCAACACAAATTATTGCAGGGGTTGGGGGCGAGGAGAATGTCAGCTCACTTTTTCATTGTATGACTCGCTTACGGTTTAAGTTGAAAAATCCGCAAAAAGCTGATACAGAAGGATTAAAAACATTAGAAGGCATCGTTACGGTAATGGAAAGTGGCGGGCAATACCAAGTCGTCATTGGGAACCATGTGTCAGAAGTTTTTGCGGCAGTCGTTAAAGTTGGCAAGATAAAAACCGAAGAGATGGATATTTCTGATGCAGAGGAGCCCAAAGGCAATCTCTTTGATCGGTTTATTGATTTAATTTCAGGTATTTTCACGCCAACTTTAGGGGTTTTAGCAGCTTCAGGGATGTTGAAAGGCTTAGTGGCTATCTTATTACAAATGAATGTCTTAGTCGAAGGGACTGGTACCCATTTAATTTTAAATGCGACAGGAGATGCCATGTTTCACTTCCTACCAGTCTTCTTAGGTTATAATGCGGCTAAAAAATTCCGGAGCAATCCATTTATAGCCATGACTATTGCTGGAGCAATGTTATACCCTGCAATTTCAGGTTTAGCGCCTTTAGTAATGGCTGGCTCAGGAGCGGAACCGTTATATACGTTATTTAGTAATACCTTGTTTGAAGCCCCGATTTATGTGACCTTTTTAGGGTTACCAGTCATAATGATGAGTTATGCTTCCTCGGTCATTCCAATTATTTTAGCCACATTTGTAGCGGCGAAAGTTGAAAAAGCTTTTACTAAAGTTATTCCAAGTGTTGTCCGAACCTTCTTCGTGCCATTTTTTACGCTGTTAGTGATGATTCCTTTAACCTTCTTAGTAATTGGGCCGATTGCGACTTGGGCAGGAAATCTTTTAGGGGCAATGACTGAAGGTCTTTATAATATTAGCCCAATTGTCACCGGAATTTTTATGGGTCTTTTCTGGCAAGTCTTTGTCATGTTTGGGCTTCATTGGGGCTTAATTCCAGTGATGATGAGCAACTTGCAAGTTTTAGGTTATGACATGATTGTCGTTTTAACTTTAGCATGTTCGTTCTCACAAATTGGTGCAGTGGCGGCAGTTTATCTGAAAACTAAAAATAGCAAAACAAAAACATTAGCGATTCCGGCTTTTATTTCTGGTTTATTTGGAATTACCGAGCCAGCTATTTATGGTGTCACTTTGCCGTTGAAAAGACCTTTTTATGCTAGTTGTTTAGCAGCCGGCGTCGGTGGTGGGGTTTTAGGCTTTTTCGGCACAAAACAATACATTAATGGCGGCTTAGGAATTTTTTCATTTCCAAGCTATATTAACCCTGAAACAGGAATGGACACCGCTTTTTACGGAGCATTTGTGGCAGCGGCAGTTGGTTTGGTTTTAGGTTTTGTTTTCGCATATCTAATGGGCTTTAAAGAAGAACTACCAGTCGTTGCAGCAGTTAAGGAGACTAATATTTCAGCAGAAAAAAGTAAAGGCGCTTCTCAAAGTCAAGAAGTAGTGGTTGTTAGTCCTTTAGTTGGTGAAGTCAGACCTTTAGAAGAGGTCACTGATCAAGTTTTCGCATCAATGGCAATGGGAAAGGGCTTAGCAATTTACCCAGAAAAAGGTGAACTTTACGCCCCAGCTGATGGGGAAGTGATGATGGTCTTTCCGACGAAACACGCGATCGGAATCTTAACAAATGAAGGGCTTGAACTATTAATTCACATTGGTATGGATACAGTCGAATTAAAAGGCCAGGGCTTTGAATCTTTAGTTGAACAAGGTCAGATCATTAAACAAGGGGACTTACTCATGCGCTTTGATATTGCAGCAATTACTAAAGCCGGCTATGACCTGACAACCCCTTTAGTAGTCTCTAATACAGATGATTTTAAAGCAGTAACAGTAGTTAAAACAAGTTTAGTCGAAAAAGGTGACGAAGTAATGACTGTGACGATTTAAACGATGACGAGTGGTAAAAATCCGTCTAGCTAAATAAAAATAAGCAAGCTAATCCGTGTTACTCGAGGACTAGCTTGCTTATTTATTTTTTTATTTTACAAAGTAAGTACAGACACATTCAGGTGCGTAAGTGTCTTTAGAGATTAAGCTCAGCAAGCCGGTCTTAGTGTCACGGCTAAATAATGTTAAGTTGTCAGACTCTTGATGAGCCACAACTAAAAATTCATCCGTACTGTTAAGATCGAAATCTCTTGGAAAGTTTCCTTCAGAAGGAATTAATTGAATTAAAGCTAATTCTTGGCCATCATGACTAGTTTCAAAAACAGCGATCGAGTTATGTCCACGATTTGATAAGTAAACATGTTTGCCATCTTGAGAAATGCGAATCGCAGCCCCACCACTAAAATCAGTAAAGTCAGCTGGTAAAGTCGATAATGTTTGTAATGTTTCAAATGTACCAGTCGTAGCATCGTAGCTCATGACTACTACAGTGTTAGCTAACTCGCCGAAAAGGTAAGCAACTTGATTATTAGGATGGAAAACTAAATGACGGGGACCAGTTCCTGGTGTGGCTTGATAACAGGCAACTTCAGTTAACGCGCCCTCTGCTGTGACGTCGTAAGTGTAAACTCCATCAGTCCCTAAGTCACAGACGACTAAGCGGTTATCAGGTGTTAAGTCTGCGTAGTGGGCGTGAGGACTTGTTTGATTGGCATGAGGACCACTACCAAGGTGCTGAATCATGTCCACTTGCTTAATTGAGCCATCTACTTGGATCTTATACGAAGTAACTTGACCACGGTGATAGTTTGCCCCAAAAATTAGGCCACGTTGATTATCAATCCCAACGTAACAAGGAGGAGCTCCTTCTTCAGTGACGGTATTTAATAAGGTATAGCCACCATTTTCAGCGGGAGCGTATGCTGCCATGCCACCTTTGCCATCAACAATCGTCATTGAATATAGATTTTTATCAGCAGAAACTCCGACATAAGTTGGGTTTGTTTCAGCAATTAATTCTTTAAAATCAACTAACGCTTTTTTTTCAGTATCTAAAGAGATTTCGTAAATACCTTTACTCTCTCTTTTTGTGTAAGTACCTAATAGTATTTTTTCTAACATTCTACTCATCCTTTCAAATATTATAATCAAAGTATAGCATAAAAAAAGTCAGAGAATCTTAGAAAGCTTTGAAAAAAAGTACTGTTTTTTCTTTAAAAACAAAGAAAGTAGTAAGAAGAAGAGCTTATTGAGGAAAAAAAAGGTCTTTGTGGTACAATTAACATAGAGTAAATAATGTTAGGAGTAGTGACATGATACAAGGAAAAGTAATAGAGATTGGTGAGCAGGCTGTTGACGCTGGCGACCAGATGATTATTTTATTTGGCGAAAGTGCAACGCCGGAATTAAAGAAAGTTTCAGTTATCCAGACAATTGATAAATCAAAAGGTCCGATTAAACTAGGTTTAGGTGGTCATTTATCATTTGATGAGCAGCGTTACACAATGACTCATTTAGGTCGTTTAGCTGAAAGTCAATTAAACGAAATCGGTCATGTGACAGTTATTTTTAGTGAAGTGCCATCGGAAGATGCCTTAGTTAATGCAATCTACGTTGAACCTTTTATTTTACCTGAAATTAAAACAGGAACGATTATTAAATACAATTAAATAGGAGGTCGCAATGGAAAAAAAACGTGCTGAAGAAAGTAAGTTTTCTTGGTTTTGGAAATGGTTTTTAAATAATCAAGTCGTCACAGCCTTGTTAGTTCTATTGTTGTGCTTGCTGATTATTTTACTTTTTACTAAAGTTTCATATTTATTTACGCCGATTTGGCAATTTTTTGGGATTGTTGGATTTCCGATTGTCTTTGCCGGTATTTTATTTTATTTCTTAAATCCCTTAGTTAATTTAATCGAGAAAAAAGGTGTCAAACGGGTTTGGTCAATAGCGATTGTCTTTGTCGGAATTATAGCTTTAATGACATGGGGCATCGTGATAGTTGTTCCTAAAATTCAAGACCAAACATTAAGTTTTATCAATAATTGGCCGGATTATTGGGCAACAATCCAAACAAAAACGACAGAGTTATTGAGTCATCCTTTACTGGATCAATATTCTGAACAACTTGAAAAATTTAGTGATTCAGTTTTTGATAGTATTACAACCGTAGTTAAGGGCTTTTCAAAAAATACTTTTCAAGGTATTGGAAGTTTTATCGGTACAGTCGCTAATGTCTTTGTGACAGTTATTACGACACCATTCATTTTATTTTATATGTTAAAAGATGGTAAAGAGATGACGACGTACTTCTTAAAATTCTTACCAACGAAAGCGCGTAAACCAACGAGAAAAGTCTTAGAAGATATTAACAAACAAGTCTCCCAATACATTCGTGGGCAAGTCACAGTGGCTTTTGCTGTTGCCGTAATGTTTGTGATCGGCTTTAGCCTCATTGGTTTAGATTACAGTATTACTTTAGGAATATTAGCAGGTTTTTTAAATCTTATTCCTTATCTAGGTTCAGCTTTAGCAACTATTCCTGCCTTACTACTAGGTTTAGTCAGTGGGCCGGCGATGTTTGTTAAAGTCTTAATTGTTTTTGGAATTGAGCAAGTTGTCGAAGGACGTTTTGTCTCGCCTTTAGTCTTAGGAAGTCAATTAAAAATGCATCCAGTGACGATTATCTTCGTCCTCTTAACGGCTGGGAAGCTCTTTGGGGTCGTAGGAGTGATAATCGGGATTCCTGGTTACGCCGCCTTAAAAGTCTTAGTTACTCACTTATTTGAATGGTATAAAGATGTTTCTAACTTATATGAAGAAACAGAGATTGACCTTAAAGAAAGCGAATAAAAAAACAATGATTCTCAACTGTCTCGCTAGAGCAGTGTGAATCATTGTTTTTATTTTTTAGAAGTCTGTTGCAAAAGCCGAAGCTTTAGCTAAGGCAGTTCCTAAAATGTCATCACGACGTTCAGGGTAGTGATCAACGCCTTCAACGAATAATTGGTGAAAGTCTTCGACACCGACAAAGTTTAAGATACCTTTTACAAATTGGGAAGAGAAATCTTGGCCATCGTAGCTGCCACCATTTGATTGGATATGTAAGACTTTTTTGCCTTCAGTTAAAGGAACGGGACCTGTTGCAGTATATTTAAAGGTTTTGCCAGCGACGTTGACCGTATCGATCCAAGCTTTTAAACGAGTTGGCACGTTTAAGTTCCATAAAGCATTAGCGATGACAATTTTGTCAGCAGCTAGAAATTGTTCTGTTAACTCGTTAAAACGGCTAACAGCAGTTTGTTGCTCAGGTGATAGCGAAGTAAATTCAGCACCAGCTTTTAATGAGTTCCAAGCAGTTAACAAAGTTTCGTCAACTTCTGGAATGTAACTACTATATAAATCAAGAACCTTAACAGACTCTTGACCGTGTTTTTCTGAATAAGTTTGAATAAATTGCTCCATTAGTTTCATTGATGATGACTCTTCCCCAGTCAATGGATGGGCTTTAATGACTAAAACGTTTGACATGATGATACCTCCAGCGATTTTTTTAAACACTTAACTATATTACTATATGTAAGTAAGTAAAGCTAGTCTTTCTTTATTTTTGTTAAAAGGTAGATTATTCAAAAGATGCGTATCTATACGCAAAATTTGAATAAAATCTCAAGAAACCTTGAAAAGCTTGCTTTAACAGCTTGTTTGTTTGTTTATTGTCCTATATATTCAAATATTTCATACTCATATGCAAAGTGTGGCATAGTAATAAATTCATAGGTTTTATATACTTCTTAATGTAGCCAGGAAAAATAAATCAGACGTTTTTTAAACAAAAGATAAAAACACAACAGGGGGAAATATTATGACAATCGTAGGATATGCATATACAACAGAAGACAAAGGGTACTTATCATCACAACTAGAAAAATTAGGCAAGCACGGCTGTGACAAAATTGTTTTAGAAACAGATGGTTTGAAAACAGTCACACACCCACACGTTGAATTAGAAGCTGCTATTGAAACAATGGAAGCTGGTGATAAATTAGTAATTTTTGAATTAGTATGTTTAGGTAAATCAATTATTCAATTAGCTGAGTTTATTACTGAGTTAGATGAAAAAGGCATTGATTTAATTGTTTTAGAAAAAGAAGCAGACGTGGCTTCAATTGATGACGCAACGTACACAGCGATGATTAAAAACATGGCACAAATGGAAAAAGCGATTATTCGTGAAAGAACTTCTCGTGGTTTAGAAGAAGCTCGTCGTAATGGTCGAATTGGTGGACGTCCAAGAATTTCAGAAGAAACAGTTGAAAGAATTCAATTCTTATACCACAACAACAAATACACACTACGTCAAATTGCTGAAGAATGTAATATTTCTTTAGGAACAGCCTATAAATATACACAAGAAAGATAATTAAAAAGCTTAAATCCTCAAGGATTTAAGCTTTTTTAGGCTCGGGTAATAACTAATTGGCGTTTTCCCCGTTTTTTTGCTTGATAGAGAGCATCGTCCGCCATCTTTAAAGCGAATTCACTATCCACAGGTTTGTCTTGGGTTTTAAAGTGAGTTAAACCAACGGATAGTTCTAAGAAAATTTCTTCCTCGTTCTTTATTAAAGGCGAATTATTAATGTCGTAAAAGACTTTGCGATAGTAGTCTTCTGCTTCAGTCGGACTTTCATTATGGATGATCGCAAATTCATCACCGCCAATGCGACAAATATAGTGCTTAAAGTCACTTTGGTATTTTTTTAAAACAGTACTCAAGTAAGATAAAGCGGCATCACCAGTCGGGTGTCCATAATTATCATTAATGTCTTTGAAATCATCGATATCAATGACGGACAAAGATAAATTAGCTGAAGTTGACTTAGTATTAGCGACGTAGTCAAGGAAAAAATGAAAAGATTCTTTATTATAAACATTCGTTAAGCTGTCATAGACCGCAGCTGTTCGATAAACGTGAACAGACTGGGAAACTGAGATAGCTACATTGATGATGTACGTAGACAGTAAGAAGATCCCTGAATAAATCAGGACATACAAGAAAAATTCAGTTAGTTTAGTTGTCTGTAAAAATGGGTGAAAATAAATACTGAACATTAAGAAACGCGTGATCATAAAGCCACTTAAAAATAATATGTGAGTTTTAAATATTGGAAATTTTTTTCGTTTAATATAAATCCCTAAGATTAGAATCAAAAAAGTAAAAAGAGCGTTATTGATGTATTCGATTAAAGGAATAGGACTTGTTGAAGCGAAGTAGCTTAAGTATTTTAGAATGACTAAACTACTAGCCGTCGTAACCCCTAATAATTCTGAGCCATATATTACAGCAAAGTAAATCATGACGTAACGCATGTCAACACCGTTAGAAGCCCCTAAAATTGGAATTCGGTTGATTGATAAGATAAAACTAATAAAACCAAGAAGGAACCCCACTAAAATCACAGTTCTTAGGCGTTTCGGTTGAACTAAATGACTAGGAACAAAAGATAAGTTGGTGCGATTTTTATTAGTCGCTAAATACAGGGAAATAAAATAAAAGGTTAAGATGGTGCCAATAATTATTGAGATATTAATAACACCAGCATTAACCATCGTTAGATACTTACTTAAGTTTATCAAGAGATGACCTCCTTAAAAGTGTTAACTGTTTTTTTTCAGATAATCTAAGAGGGCAGGGTCAATTTGATTAATTTTATTAATTGCCCGACGGATTTTACCCCAATCTTGATCAGAAGGAATGGCGTCAACGACGATGATCTTATCTTCAGGGATGATATCTTTAAAGAAGGTCGTAACGTAATAGTCGTAACCTTCAAAAATAGCTGGATCAGCCTCTTCTAAAAAGATAACCGATTCTTGGTAGGCAACAACTTTAACTTTCGTGCCGAAGTTTTTAACAATCATTTCTGCTAATAAGTTAGCATGTTCTTCACCGAGATCGCTGAGGACTAACATGGAAGCTTTTTCTTTTTTATTTTCGAGAATTGTTGGCAAGCGACGCCATTTAACCATGACCCAGTAAATCACTTCATTTTTAAAAGTGGATAGCCAAGGGAAAGCCATTTCTGCTTCCATCGTCCCTAAGCCTTTTTCAACGACTTTAGTGAAGGAAGGAAAATTTTTACGAATGGCTGTACCGTTAAATTCGTAGCGATTAAACAACATATAATCATCGAAAGGATAAGTCAGATGTTCGAGATAAATGAATGTGAGAACATTCTTAATGTTTTGGCGGCTTAAATCATCAATTTCTAAATCTAAAGCAACTTTGATTAACTCAATAAAATCAGCTAACTTACTTTTTAAAGCAATAATATCAACGTGGTCAATAATAATTGCCTTAACGAAATAAATAGAGTTAATCAAATCATCTAAGAGCTTATCGTTTAAAGACAAGTCTAAGACTGAAATCAAAGAATTTATTTGTTCTTCAAATTCGTAAAAAGGGTCGCGCATTTCTTTAGTAATCCGCTCTGGATGAGAGATTTCTGAATAAAAACCTTGACTAATCCGTTCCAGACTCACTGCCATAACGTAAGCTAGGTTCATAATTAAGACTTCATCGACTTGATAGCCAGATTTAACGAAAATATCCCGCGCTAAAATAACCGTTTTTCTTCGATCAAGGGCAAAGGGCCAGTCATGAATGCCGTAGACTTCTGAGAAAAAGGTTGTATAAAAGTAACGAACATAAATTTCGTTTTGATTTGAGACGCGACATGGTCGTTTTTGTAAATTTAAACCATAGTGTGTTAATGAACTAGTCAGTTGATTAGCAATTCGGTATAAGGAAGATTCACTAATAAACATTTCGTCTTCCCAGTCTTCAATGTTTGTATGAGGATTGAAAAATATTTTCTCTAATAGTTGAAATGCTTCAGAATTTTCAATAACACTATTGTATACAACCGATGCATGACTACTTGGTGGCGTACTTAAACGAACACCGTTCTTCTTTGAAGTCTCAATGATTAGATGGGGAAACCAATTTTCTTTTAAATAATGGACATCACTATTAATTGTTCTTAGGGATGCTTTGTTTGTATTGGCAAGTTCATTTGAACTTAACCAGTCAGCAGACCTGTTTAGTTGTTCTAATATCTCTAAACGTCTTTTGGTAGATGAGTCTAAAAGTTCTCTCATTTGGACCTCCTTTAACAGTTACTTAACTAGTATAGCATTTTTAACTAAAATGTTAAAATTAAACTTTAAATGAACTGTTTATTATTATTTCAAATGGTTGCTTAAGTGTTAAATAACCATATTATGAAAAAAGAAATCAATTTCTAGAAAATAACTGTTTTAAAAGTTTTTAAGGATACTTATCTTGTTAAAAGTGATTAAATAAGTGAAATTAACGATGAACACATTAGTAATAAGTTGGAAAATTATTAAAAGTTCTTTATTTGAAAGAAGTCAAACCGTCGATTATTATATAAAGGGTAATATAATAACAAGAATGTGTTTGCTTTTTATTTTGAATATGCTAATCTATGTTTAGTGAAATATATAATGATAGGAGCAAAAAAATGTCAATTCCAAGCTGTCCAGAATGTCAGTCAACTTATACTTATGAGGATCGTAACTTATTCGTTTGTCCCGAATGTGCCCACGAATGGTCTGGTGAAGAAGTACTAGAAGAAGAAGTTGGGTTAGTTGTTAAAGACACTAACGGTAATGTTTTAACTGAAGGTGATACTGTTTCAGTCGTCAAAGACTTAAAAGTTAAAGGCTTTTTAGCGGCGATTAAACAAGGGACAACGATTAAAAACATTCGTTTAATTGATCCTAAAGATAATGCCGATCATGACATTGATTGTCGGATTGACGGATTTGGGCAAATGAAACTTAAATCAGAATTCGTCAAAAAAATCTAAATATTTAGTTGAAAAGTGACTAAAAACTTACCAAGGAATAATAATCAGAGCCAGACTTCAGATTAGTATCCATAGTTAGTTTTTAGTCTTTTTTTTAATCTTAAATGCTTCATACTTTATTCAAGTAATTGTTAGATTCTCATGGTAAAATTAAAAGTATCAGACGAGAAGTCGATTATTAGAAATGGGGGGAGTAACAATGTTTGGACCAATGAATTTATTCTGGGACTCAACGTATATTTTAATTATTATCGGAATGGGGTTGTCTTTTTTAGCCTCAAACTATGTTAAAACGACTTTTAAGAAATACGATGAATACGCTAATAAAAAAGGCTATACAGGAACAGATGTTGCAAATATTATTTTGGCTGAATCAGGGATTAGAGATGTCCGGGTTCAAGAAATCGGTGGCGATTTAACTGATAATTACAACTCAGGCAATAAAACGTTAAATCTATCTCAAGCCACTGCTCAGTCTCAGTCTGTTGCCGCAATCGGAGTGGCTGCTCACGAGTGTGGTCATGCAGTTCAAGATCAAGTTAATTATTTCCCACTGAAGTTACGCTCGCTTTTAGTGCCGGCGGCAAATATTGGGGCAACAATTTCTTTCCCCTTAATTATGGCGGGTGTTTTCTTTGGGCAGTTTTTAATCAATATTGGGATTGTCTGTTTCTCTTTGGCCTTGATTTTTCAATTAGTGACATTACCTGTTGAATTTAATGCCTCAAGTCGGGCCTTGAATATCTTAAAAGAGAAAAATGTTTTAGACAGTGAAGAGTTAGGCATGGCTCGAAAAGTTTTGATTGCCGCTGCCTTAACTTATGTGGCCTCAGCAATTTCAGTCTTTTTACAATTGTTAAGATTGATCATTATTTTTGGAAATAGACGGGATTAATGGGTAATTAAGACTAATAATGTTATACTAAAACTAGATAAATTAGAGGAGCTGAGAAAATGAAAAAATCAATGAAAGTCATACTTGGAATCGGTACCGCAACTATTATTGGCAGTGCAGTCGCTTTGACTGTCTCGGATAAGTTAATTGAAACAATTAAGCAAGCGAAAAATCGTCAAACTGTGAAGCAATTTGTTAACGAAAAATTTGATGGCAGTGAAAAGTTATTGAACATAGTTGATGATTTATCAGATTCGGAAGTTCAATCAGTCGTTAGTATTTTAAGAAAAGTTAAAGAAGGCCGGAAAAAAATTTCTGTCACTAGTAATCCAGTGCGGGAGGGGACGGAAGAAGTCAAAAGAATGTTAGCTAATTTTGTGGAATCCTTCGCCTAAAAAAAAGAGTTGCCTCGAGGCGACTCTTTTTTTTTAGGCAACTAATAAGTAACTAAGAACTAAGTCATCCATATTTTTTAAAGATAAACCAGTCTGCTCATGGTATTTCTCTAAGCGGTACTGGAGGGTGTTCCGATGCATAAAAAGTTCTTTAGCTGTCGAACTAATATTTCCTTGGTTTCGCCAAAGGACTGTAATAATTTCAGTCATTTCAACGTCAATCGTTAATTTTTTACTAAAGATTTGCATAATTAGACTTTGATCTAAGGCTTCTTTAGTGAAATAATGTAAGGCGACTTGGGACAAAGAAAAAGCTGATTGACTTTTAATCGTTGGCAATTCAGTTAAGAAGATATTTTTCTCTTCTTGGAAAAAACGGGGGAAGCCATCACTAACAGTTAAATAGCTACCGAGAAAAGCTTTACCTTTCCATAAAAAGTCACTTTCTAAGGTCAGTAAAATACCTTCCAACTCTTCTAAAGAGTAGTTGTTTTCTTGTTTTTCTTCAACTAAGAGGCCGTAAGTTTCAGTGACGAAAAAGTAGTCTGCTAAATGGGTAAACATACTAGCAAAGGCTTCTAGCCACTCCTGACGATCCACTTTTGAGACATGATTCATTAAATTAAATTGGATAATTCGGTAAGTACCAGTGGGTTGTTCCAAAGGCTTTTGTTCAAACAAAAAACGATACCAAGGGTGTTGTTGCTCATTAACAGTAAGGGTTTTTTGATTAGCGTATAAATGAGTTAAAAGTTTAACTTCTGACTCACTTAACTCTGCCAAAGCTAAAACAAACCACTGATTTTCAATCGGGATATTTAAATAAAGGGAGGGATCTTTTGGAGCCGGGAGCATGTTACCAAAACTGTAAATTTCCTGTAACTGTTGTTTTTCCATTCTCATCACCATTTATCTCTCTATTAATTATGTAAAATTCTATTTATTCATAGTATACTTAATGGCAGAACAAAAAACAAATCAGAGAAAAGAGGAAAATTAATGAAGAAGAAAGGTATTGAAGGGAAGTTAACTAAAGGCGATTTGCTTCAATTTATCATTATTGCCTTAGTAGTCTTGTTAATTAGAGTCTTTTTATTTACTCCCTTGAGAGTGGAAGGTATTTCAATGGCGCCAACTCTTGCCACAGGCGAACGACTTTGGGCTGTGAAACAAAGTAAGATTGAGCGTTTTGATATTATCAGCTTTAAATCCCCAGTTGATCCTACTAAAACGTACATCAAACGAGTAATCGGTTTGCCAGGCGATCATGTGGCTTATAAAGCTGATTTATTGTACATCAATGGCGAAGAAATCCCAGAGCCTTATTTAGAGAATTACAAAAGCCAGTTAGATCCAGGTCAGCTCTTTACCGAAGATTATAGTTTAGAGAGCCATTTAAATATTAGTGACATTCCCCAAGGTTATTATTTTGTCTTAGGAGACAATCGCCCCCATTCTTTTGACAGCAATGAATTTGGTCTAATATCGAAAAAAGCGATTAGTGGAGAAGCGAAATTTAAGTATTGGCCAATCAGTGATTTTGGTAAGATTGATTAAAAGTGAGGAACGATAATGGAAAAAGTGACAAGTTTTACTTTAGCGGAAAAAGAAGCATTTATGAAAGAAGCCTATCAAGAAGCGTTGAAAGCCGAAAGGATTGGTGAAGTGCCAATTGGGGCAATCATTGTGCAAGAGGGTCAAATTATCGGCCGGGGCCATAATCGTCGAGAAGTTTCTGGCGATCCGACAACTCATGCTGAAATGAGTGCCATTCAAGAAGCTTGCGCCGGTTTAGATAGTTGGCGTATCGCAAACTCACAGCTTTTCGTGACTTTAGAACCATGCCCGATGTGCAGCGGTGCGATTATTTTGGCTCGGATTGAAGAAGTTTATTACGGTGCCCCTGACCCTAAAGGGGGAACAGCTGGAACTTTGATGAATTTATTGACAGATCAACGCTTTAATCATCAAGCATATGTGGAAGCTGGCATTTTAGAGGTTGAATGTGGGCAATTATTAACCCAATTTTTTAAAGACTTACGGGCCCGTAAAAAAGCTGAAAAAAGGCGACTCGCTGATGAGTAAACAATGGTTGCTAATTACTAGCATGTTACTATTAAGTCTTTGTTTATATCTAGGGATACAGAGTTGGGAAAAACGTAAATTAAAAGAAAAGATTAGGAAAGAGTGGGGGATTCATCCTAGAGGAAGCCGCTTTGATAAAGAAGAGAGTCTAAAAGCGGCGTGGCTAAATTATGAGGAACAACATCCGAGTGACTTTAAAATTGATGACATTACTTGGAATGATTTAGATATGGCAAGGGTTTTTGAATTATTAAATAATACAAAATCTAGTTTGGGCGCAGAAAATCTCTACCGATTGTTACGAAGTTTTGCTAATGATTCCAAGGGGGTTGCTGAATTTCAAGAGTATCTTGATTTTTACGAAGGGGATGATCAGGCTCGCAGTAAGATTCAATACGTTCTAGCTAAAATTGGCAAACGGGATCGTAACCAGTTAACGGTTTACTTAAATCAACCCCAAGCCAACAAGTTAGGCAATCCCTGGTTGTATTACTGCTTAGGCGTTGCCCCACTTGTGTTGCTAGGGGCCTTGATTATTTCTCAGAATAGCCTCTTTTTATTAGGGCTAATTGCCAATGTGGTCACGAATAGTATCGTCTATTTAATCAAAAAACAACAGTTAGAACGAGAGTTGTTGAGTATGAGTTACTTAGTCAATATGATTGCCTTAGCTAAAGAGGCAAGTCAAGTGTCTCACCCTTGCCAAGGGGAGTTGAAGGAGTTAAGCAAAAAGCTAAAAACCGTTGGGAAGCTAGGCTTTATATTTCGCTTTAAGTCAGGATCGGAATCGGAGATGTTTTTAGAATACCTTAATATTCTCTTTATGGTGCCTTTAATCTCCTATAATGTCGTAATCAATAAAATTAGTACTTTCCAAAATGAAGCTTTGCGCTTAGCGGAAATCTTAGGGAAAACGGACAGTGCCATTGCGGTTTTAAATTTCAAGAAAATCATGCCTTATACGAGTCCGCCGAGTTTTGCTACGGAAGGCGGCATTAGTAGCCAAGGGATGTACCATCCGCTATTAAGCCAAGCCGTTGCGAATGAGGTCCAGTGGCATAAAACGACGCTTGTAACGGGTTCAAATGCTTCCGGCAAGTCAACTTATCTCAAAGCTGTCGCCATTAATGGGATTTTAGCTCAAACCATAGGTCTCACTTGTAGTCGTAGTTGGCAAATGAAACCAGGTGCCGTTCTTAGTTCGATGGCTTTAGAAGACAGTTTATTTGAAGGCGATAGTTATTTTGTCGCGGAAATTAAGTCGGTTAAACGCATCATTGAGAAAGTTAAAGGTCAAGAAACTTGTTATTGTTTTGTTGATGAAATCTTAAGAGGCACAAACACTGTTGAGCGAATTTCCGCTTCTTCCGCCATTGTCAACTGGTTAAGGGCAAGTCAAAGTTTAGCCTTCATTGCTACCCATGACATTGAATTAACGGAATTGCTAAAAGATCACTGTGAAAATATCCATTTTTCTGAAACAGTTACTGAGGATCAAGGGGTGACCTTTGATTATGTCTTACGCCATGGGCCAGCTAAAAGTCGCAATGCTATTCAGCTTTTAAGTGTCATGGCTTATCCGAAAAGCATTATTGCTGAGGCAGAAAACCGCGCCCAACATTTCGAAAAAACGCGAAAATGGTAGTGAGAGAAACTTTTCGTGAAAAAGACTAGCTATAATAAAAAAAATAAGGTACAATAGGTCTTGCCGCAAGGCTAGGGCAATGGTGAGCTTGCCAAGCGTGTCAGGTCCGGAAGGAAGCAGCACTAACAAGTGTCACCATGTGCCTTTATAATTTAAAACTTTCAACGACTCAAGACTAATCTTGAGTCGTTTTTTTATTTTGACTCATAGAGCTTAAGAGAGAGGGGCTGACTTTTGTAATTAGTCAAGATAACTTCAAACTAAAAGCCAGATGACTTTTTAAGAGTGGAAATTTTGCCCATTCTAACGTATAATAATAACTAGCGATTTTTTTGAAAGTGAGGGAGAATAAATGAGCTACCAAGCTTTATACCGAGTCTGGCGTTCCCAACGGTTTGATACGATTGTCGGCCAGCAAACGGTGACGCAAACATTGAAAAATGCGATTATCCAAAATAAAACCTCCCATGCCTATTTATTTACAGGTCCACGGGGGACAGGAAAGACGAGTGCGGCTAAAATATTTGCTAAAGCGATCAACTGTCCGAATAACCAAGATGGTGAACCTTGTAATGAATGTGACATTTGTCAGTCGATTACCGAAGGCCGCTTAAATGACGTAATTGAAATTGATGCTGCCAGTAATAACGGTGTTGAAGAAATTCGTGACATTCGTGAGAAAGTCAAATACGCACCGACTCAAGCAGAACATAAAGTTTATATTATTGATGAAGTTCATATGTTATCGACAGGGGCGTTTAATGCCTTGTTAAAAACCTTAGAAGAGCCACCTAAAAATGTCTTATTTATTTTAGCAACGACGGAACCTCATAAGATTCCGCTGACGATTATTTCTCGGACCCAACGTTTTGATTTCAAACGGATTAGTACGGAAGATATTGTTAATCACTTAGGACATATTTTAGAAGAAATGGCCTTACCTTTTGAAAAACAAGGTCTATACGTAGTAGCCCGAGCCGCTGAAGGGGGGATGCGAGATGCTTTAAGTATTCTCGATCAAGCCTTATCTTTTGGTGAAGAGGGGTTAATGTTAAATGATGCCCTACAAGTCACCGGCAGTCTAACGTTTGAAATGATGGACCAGTTTATGAGCCATTGTGCTCAGCAAGAAACGGAAGAAGCTTTAGTCGTCTTAGCTAATTTATTAGACGAAGGCAAAGAGGGTAGCCGCTTTTTAGAAGATTTACTGCTTTATTGTCGAGATCTTTTGATGTTTCAACAAGCCCCTAACTTGTTAGCTAACCAGAGTGGTCAGTTAACGGCAGCTTTTAAAGAATTAGGGACGAGCTTGTCACCAATAGTTATTTATCAATACATAAAATTATTAAGTGATACCCAAAATGACATTCGTTATACGAATCACCCGAATATTTATTTGGAAGTGGCAACTGTCCGCTTAAGCACATTACGGCCAGTAGCTGCGGATCAAGGAGTAGTTAGTTCAACAGCTGAGCCGGTGGAATCTGCAGCCTTTAGCCAGTTACAAGAGCAAGTGGCGGAATTAACTAAAGAGTTGGCGAAAGTCAAAAATACTGGTAGTGTCCAAGAAAGCCAAGGTGCTAATAAACCTACGCCTAAACCTTCCACGTATCGTTTGCCAACAGAGCGAGTCTATCAAGTCTTAAGAGACGCGACTCGCGGGCGCTTGCAGCAATTGCAAGATGCTTGGGAAGAACTTTTACAGTTGTTAACTGTGACTCAACGAGCGATGTTAAAAGCTAGTGAGCCAGTCGCTGCTAGTGATGGCGGTTTAGTCATTTCATTCAGTTACGAAATTGTTTGTCAACGGGCTAGTGAAGACCTGGAATTACAAGAAAATGTGACGAAAGGTTTAGCGCGCCTCATTCAATACGAACCAAACTTAGTCTGTATTCCAAGTGACAGTTGGTCTGGCTTGCGGAAAGACTTTTTGAACAGTCATCAAACAGAGATGGCCAAGGCGTCGACTAATGATGCCTTGCCAATCAATGAGTTTGATGGTGAAGAACCAGCCGAAGACGAAAATAAAGTCGTTGATGAAGCTTTAGAACTCTTTGGTGAAGCCGTTGTCGAAGTTGTTAATGATTAATCAATTTAATAAAATTATATATAGGAGTGATGTAAAATGATGCGTGGTATGGGAAATATGCAAGGCATGATGAAACAAGTACAAAAAATGCAAAAAGAAATGGTGGTTGCTCAAGACGCCTTAAACATTAAAGAATTTACAGGAGTAGCAACAAATGATTTAGTGACAGTAACCTTTACTGGTGATCGTAAAATGGTTGATCTAACAATTAAACCAGAAGTCGTTGATCCAGAAGATGTTGATATGATGCAAGACTTAATTTTAACGGCAGTTAATGATGCCTTAGTTAAGATTGAAAAAGAAACAGAAGCAACAATGGGTAAATACACTAAAGGTATGCCAGGATTTTAATTGATTGATGAGATCGAAGAAGGGGTGACAATAGTCCTTTAAATACAAGTCTTTGACTTTTGGAACCCATGTATCAAACAACGTTCATCAAAAAAAGGGGCCGGTGACTAATGTCACAGCCCTTTTTTAGAAAGTAGGGGATAGGATGCATTATCCAACACCAATCGCAAAATTGATCGAAAGTTATATGCGTTTGCCAGGAATTGGGGCGAAGACTGCCGCCCGTTTAGCTTTCTTCACTTTAGACATGCGTGAAGAAGATGTTAATGAATTTGCCAAAGCGTTAATTAGTGTTAAAAGAGATTTACATTATTGTGCGATTTGTGGCAATATCGCTGAAGAAGAAACGTGTGAGATTTGCCAAGAAACAACTCGTGATAAGAGTGTTGTCTTAGTTGTCGAGGAACCAAAAGACGTGATGTCCATGGAGAAGATGCGGGAGTATAAAGGTCAATATCATGTGTTACATGGAGTTTTATCACCAATGGATGGAACGGGTCCTGATGATATTAACATTGCGCCATTAATTAAACGACTTCACGATGATAAGATTACGGAAGTGATCATTGCAACTAATGCTACAACAGAAGGTGAAGCGACAGCGATGTATCTTTCCCGCTTAATTAAACCAGCGGGAATCAAAGTGACTCGTTTAGCTCACGGTTTGTCTGTCGGTAGCGATATCGAGTACGCAGATGAAATTACCTTATTAAAAGCTGTTGAAGGTCGCCGCGAAATTTAGTCGTCTAAATAGACAGTCACTACGTAATCAAGTAAAATAAAGATATGAAAGACATTGGAGGCAGTTGAAGTGAAAGGTATTTTTATAACAATCGAAGGTCCAGATGGTGCTGGAAAAACAAGTGTCATTAAAGAATTAGGACCAAAACTGGCAAATGAATTGAATCGTCCCTTAGTATTGACGAGAGAACCAGGAGGCATCCCGATTGCCGAAAAAATCAGGAATATTATTCTTGATCCTAAAAATACAGAGATGGATGAACGAACCGAAGCATTGCTTTACGCAGCGGCCCGCCGTCAACACTTAGTAGAAAAGATTCTACCAGCTATCGAAGCTGGAAAATTGATATTATGTGACCGTTTCGTCGATAGTTCATTAGCTTATCAAGGTGCCGGTCGCCGAATTGGTATGGCTGAAGTTGCTTCAATTAACGAATTTGCCATTGAATCAGTTACGCCAGACTTAACATTGTATTTAGATGTCGATTCTGACACTGGTTTAAGTCGCATTCAACAAGGTCGTTCATTAGCTGAGCTAGATCGTTTAGACGTGGAAAGTCCAGTCTTTCATCAACGAGTGCGACATGCTTACTTGAAGTTAGCGGAAGAAAATCCTGAAAGAATCGTAATGATCGATGCTCGAGAATCTTTAGAAGTTGTTATTGAGCATTGTTTTGCAGCAATCAGTGAACAGTTCCCTGAGTTATTCAATTAAAGAAAGGTGGAGTTATGTATGAAATTAATTTTAGCTATAGTCCAAGACAAAGATAGTAACCGTCTATCTAACGAGTTTATCGACGCTAACATTAGAGCGACTAAATTGTCGACAACAGGAGGCTTTTTGAAAGCCGGTAATACAACCTTTATTATCGGGATTGAAGATGAGCGTGTTCAAGGCGCCTTAGACATTATTAAAGACATTTGCCAAGCCCGGGAACAATACGTGACTGCCCCAGTTAGTTTAGATGCGGCTGTCGATAGTCATATGGCTTATCCTGTAGAAGTTCAAGTCGGTGGTGCCACAGTTTTCGTGATGCCAGTTGAAGGCTTCCACCGCTATTAAGATGGGAATTTCACAAAAACAACCGATTGTCTTTCAACAATTAGCCGCAAGTGTCGCTAAAAATCGTTTAACTCATGCTTATTTGTTTGAAGGGGAGCAAGGAACTGGTAAAAAAGAAATGGCCCTCTGGTTGAGTCAACGAATTTTTTGTTTAGAAACAAGTGATCAACCTTGTGGTAGTTGTCATAATTGTCAAAGGATAAGTAATGAAGAACACCCAGATGTCATCAATATTTTACCTGACGGCCAACGAATTAAAGTTGACCAAATACGTGAAATTAAAGAAACATTCGTTAAAAGTGGGATGGAGAGTCAGCAAAAAGTTTTGATTATTCATGATGCCGAAAAGATGACGGCTAGCGCTGCTAATAGCTTGTTAAAATTTATTGAAGAACCTGAAGGCAAGATTGTGATTGTTTTTCTAACAAGTGCTAAAGGCCGGATTTTGCCAACGATTCAATCCCGTTGCCAAGCGTTACACTTTTTACCATTATCAGAAAAAAACTTAAAATCAGAGTTGTTAAGCCAAGGGATTTCTGAAATTGACGGCGACTTACTGGCCCAATTGACTCATAGTCTTGATAAAGCTATTGAAATTTATCAAGAGGAGTGGTTTAATGAAAGTAAGGAAACTGTGGACAAGTGGTTAGTCTATATCCTTGAAAACAATCCCTTTTCTTTTGTTTATGTCCAACAAAAGATCATTAAAGTCTTTAAAGAAAAAGAGCAGCAAGGGCTTCTCTTTGATATGTTATTAGTTTATTTAAGAGGTGTTTTATCACTGACAATCAAAGGTCAGAAATCTCAACAGTTTCCGACTAAGTGGTCGCGGCAAAAATTGTTAAAAGGGATTGAAGAAACACTGAATTGTCGTAAAAAAATCGAAGCAAACGTCAGTTTCCAAAATGTATGTGAACAGTTTACATTGCATCTGTTGGAGGGATAAGGAGGTTATTATGGTAGAAGTTGTTGGTGTCAGATTTAGACCAGCGGGACAAATATATTACTTTACACCAGGCAAAGAAGAATATAAATACAATCAAAAAGTACTAGTTGAAACACAACAGAGTAAACAATTAGGGGCTGTTGCAATTCCGAAGAAAATTGTTGAACCAGCGGATTTACCAGATGACTTAAAACCGATTCTGAAAACAGCCTCAAGTGACGAAATAAAAAAAGAAGATAAAAATCGCGAAGATGCTGCAGTAGCCTTTACGATTGCGAAGACTAAAATCGCTGAACATCAATTAGAGATGAAACTTATTCAAGTCGAATATGCTTACGACCGCTCAAAAATGATTTTTCAATTTACAGCTGAAGGTCGGATTGATTTTAGAGAATTAGTCAAAGATCTAGCAAGTATTTTCAAAACGCGGATTGAACTGCGCCAAATAGGTGTCCGAGATGAAGCTAAAATCTTAGGCGGAATTGGTCCTTGTGGTCGTCAACTATGTTGTTCAACTTTTTTAGGGGATTTTATTCCTGTTTCAATAAAAATGGCTAAAGATCAAAACTTGTCATTGAACCAAACGAAAATTTCTGGCTTATGTGGCCGTTTAATGTGTTGTTTGAAATATGAAAATGATATGTATGAAGATGCTCGTCGTGAGTTACCCGATTATGGCAAAGAAATCAAAACACCAGAAGGCTTAGGCAAAGTAATTGGTTTAAATTTATTAGATCGAGTAGTTAAAGTCCGCCTCTTTGGTAAAGAAATGACCGTTGATTATGATTACGATGAACTAAAAGAGTTTGAAAAGAACGGCTTAGCTCAGGTGACAACGGATAAAAAGGAAGATTCTGATGGATAAACGAACACTACATGACGAATTTGGTCATTTAGAAACAGAAGTCAAAAATATTTTAACTCGCTTAAGTGATATGAAAGAAGCAGTCGACAAGTTAACTGAGCAAAATGTTAGTTTAGAAATCGAAAACCGCCATTTACGAGCCCGTTTAATGGAGCTAGAGGCGATTCAAAATAGTTCTGATGAAAAACAAGAACTGTCTAAATCTCGTTTGAATTTAGAAAAAATTTATGAAGAAGGCTTTCATGTCTGTAACGTTTGTTACGGTTCACGCCGTGAAAATGATGAAGAGTGTGCCTTTTGTTTAGATGTTATCTATGGCGAACGTAAGTAAACTGGTCGGAGAAATCCTACCAGTTTTTTAGTATTACTTGTGAACAATTACTTAAAATAAGGAGTCAAACCGATGCTAAAGCAAAAAAGTTATGATAAGACAATTGAGACTGGGCGACTTTATTTAGTTCCTACACCGATTGGCAATTTACAAGATATGACCTTCCGAGCAATTACGACTTTGAAAGAAGCGACCTTAATTGCTAGTGAAGATACCCGCAACACCCAAAAATTACTCAATCACTTTGAAATCACTACGCCCCAAATCAGTTTTCACGAACATAATTATAATGAACGGATACCTGAATTAATTCGAAAGTTAAAAGCTGGCGCTGATATTGCACAAGTGAGCGATGCTGGTATGCCTTCAATTAGTGATCCAGGACATGAGCTAGTTTTAGCTTGTTTAGCAGCCGATTTACCTGTCATTTCATTGCCAGGAGCAACGGCTGGTGTGACGGCCTTGATTGCCTCAGGCTTAGCAGCTGAAACCTTTAGTTTTCATGGGTTTATCGGTCGTAAAAAGAACGAACAATTAGCCTTGTTAACCCCTTTGGAAAGTCAAGAAGAGACGTTGATATTTTACGAATCGCCTCGGCGATTAAAAGGCACCTTTAAAAACATGGCTGAAGTTTTTGGTGGTGAGCGTCAAGGCGCTCTTTGTCGTGAACTAACGAAACTTCATGAAGAATATATCAGAGGCAGTTTAAATGAAATAATCGCCTATTTAGAAGATCATGAGATTAAAGGGGAGTGCTGCATTCTAGTGGCTGGTAAAAGCCAAGCGGCTATCAAGGCTGAGACAGAAGCCTTGTGGCGAGACTTATCAATTCTTGAACACGTTGAAAAATTAATAGCCTCAGGTGAATCATCAAAAGATGCAGTTAAAAATGTCGCTAAAATAAGAGGGATAAAAAAACAAGAAGTTTATAAGGTATACCATGAAATATAAAAAACGTAAGTGAAGAACCTCAGTGTCTAAATATTTTTCTTCGTTATTTAACGAACAAAAGCTATGTAATTAAAGGGGAGTTTTAACAAAAAAGGTTGCATATTAAAACGGATATGGTATAATTTAGAGTGTATATTTGAGTAGGTTTTAACAAAGATAAGAGCTAATTGTTTAATTGGAAATCAAGCGAACAGGTTATTATCAAGGCTTACTAACAAAAGTTCTTTTATAAGTTCTTTTATTGTGTAGACAAAAGTTAATTATTGAAAATACCCTGTATTTCATAGAGAGGTGGAACAACTGTGTTTAGAAAAAGTAAAAAAGCCAAAGATTATTATGATGACTATTACTATGATGATGACGATTATTATGATGACTACTATTATGAAGAGTATTACGAAGAGGATAAAGAGCCAGAAAAGACTAAATCAAGTGGTTCAACCCCTAAAAGTAGTGCTGCTCCTAAAGGAAATAATTTTGACAGTCTTTTATCAGAGAAAGACCGTGAATTAGCTAACTTAAAACGTGAAAAAGAAGAACTTGCTATGAAGTTATCGTCAGTGCAAGCCTTACCTAATCACTATCAACAATTAGAGGAAGACTCAACGGCAATGAAAGCTGAATTAGCAGCTTTACGCTCAGAAAATACTCGTATGACACAAGAGATTCAACAAAATACGGAAGTTGTTAGTCGTGCTGAAGCAAGTGCTCGACAATTCCAAAGAGAAATTAATGTAAAACAAACGGAATTAGATCAATTAACTGAAAAAATGTTGAATGTTCAAACAGCCGCCTTGCCAGATCCTGAAACAGAGCAAGAAAAAGAATTACTTAAAAAACAAGTACGTGAGTTACGTCAAGAATTAACAGCGGCTAAAGATGAATTATTAGCAACGAATAGCCGTTTAATTGAAGAAGGGGCGATTTCGAAAGAAGATATTGCAGAAGTTATGTTAGAAGCAAAATCAAAAGCTCGTCAAATTGTTGATCAAGCAAACTATGATTCAAGAAGAATTGTTAGTGATGCTGAAAGAGATTTAGAAAATATCTCCCAAGATGCTCGGACGTTGTATCAAAAGATTTACGCGACGAAGAGTGATTCAGAAATGATTTTCGAAGAACTACTAAGAAAATTAACAATCCTTTCTGACGTTGAACGTCCAGAGGAAGAATAGGTAGTTAGAAAAGAGGAAATGATGAATGTCTAATAAAAAGTCAAAAGGAGCACTACTAAGACGGATAGGAGCCCAAGCAAGTGCGGGGTTGATCTTAGTATCAGCAACGACACCAATTTTAGAAACACTGGCATATGCCGAAACAACTAAATCACAAGCTAGCTCGACATCCACTGGTGGAACTAGTAATACGCTAGTTTCTAGTAGCTTAGAAGAAGTGCCTCAGCCGACCATAGATACGTCGTCAGGTAATGTTATTGAATCTTCTAGTAGCAGCCAACAGTCTTCTGAGAGTCAACCACCAGTTTCAAGTAGTTCAAAGCCAGTTGAGTCAACAAGTAGCACAAATTCTAGTGGAACTAAGCCAAGTACTAGCTCGTCAAAACCAGGCACATCAACGACAAGTAATAGTACCGTTAAACCAGGCTCAAGTTCATCTAAACCGAGCACAAGTAGCTCAAATAATTCAAGTTCGAGTAGCTCTTCTAGTAGTAACAAAGAGCAAACGGACAAAGAACTCTTGAATGAAGGTAGTATTACTTATAGTAAAAACCAATCGACTCAAGAGTTCATCAATCAAATAGGCCCACAAGCTAGTCGGATTGGTGAGAAAAATGATATTTATGCTTCAGTAATGATTGCTCAAGCAATTTTAGAAAGTGCTTCAGGGAATAGTACATTAGCCCGGGACCCTAACTTTAACTTGTTTGGTATCAAAGGTAGTTATAAAGGGAAAAGTGTTGGTATGCCGACACTAGAAGATAATGGTAAAGGTAAGATGTATTCAATTACCGCTAACTTTAGAAAATACCCAAGTTACAAAGAATCATTAGAAGATTACGCCTTATTAATTAAAGGTGGCACTAACTCAACGTCAAGTTTTTATCAAGGGACATGGAAAAGTAAGACTAAGTCTTATCGTGACGCAACGACTTATTTAACTGGTCGTTATGCGACGGATTCTCGCTACAACCAGAAGTTGAATGGCTTAATTGAGACTTATGATTTACAACAGTTTGATGAAGTGAAAAAAGTTAAAAAACGGGTTAAAGTGACTCGCCATAAAGTTGCCGAAGGTGAAAGTCTTTGGGACGTTAGTAAACATTATGGAACAACAATCAACCGACTTAAAGAATTAAATAAAATGTCGGAAGATGAGTTTTTGTTAAAAGCTAATACAACCATAGTTGTTAGACGTGAACTCGTTGAAGAAATTACTGATAAGAAAAAATTATCGACTGACAAAAAAGTTCAAGAGAAAACAGATCGCTTAGCTGCAAGTAAACGAAAAAAAGCCACTGACAAAGAGTTAGTGACTAAAGAAGCTAAAGAAGTTGCCCTATTAAAAGTTAGTCAACTAGGTCATGCTATGAAAAACGCAGTACCTTCAGCTTTATTTGAAGCTAAAACCCTTAAGGTTGCTGGCAAGCAAGTCAAAACTGATAAAACTCACTATGTAACTAAAGGTGAAAATATTAGTGACATTGCTGATAAAGTTGGTATTCCTGTGGAACAATTAGTTAAGTGGAATAATTTAGAAGATACGATATTAACAGAAGGACAAATATTAGTAACTACGAGTCCTTATATAACATATATTTAAAGTGAGAGGACGAGGTGGATGAAAGGCAAAATTGAAGTATCAGTTTACCAACATCCAACCTTTGAGGAAGGCAATTTTGTTTTTCAAGTCAATCCCTTAGCGACGCTACTAGAGCAATGTCGAAAGTTATATGAGAAAAAAAATTCAATTTACACTTATCCAGCTGAAGAAGTTGAGCGTCAATTCACTCAACTTCTTCAAGCTGTTTCATTAGAAAAAAGTTTGAGCATTGTACTTTTAGAAAGTGACATTGAATGGGAAGACTTATTAGAAAAATTAAAACGCTATTATCCTCAAATGGTTTGGACACAAGTGAAAAAAATTGATTCACAAATTTCAGAATATTCCTTTGAATTTATTCCTTTAGTGGAAAATGAACAAGGTTTCCCCTTTGGGACTATTTTATCTCAATCTTTAATTCAACAAGGAGTACCTGGTGAAGAAGATCCTGTCTCTGCGTGGGAACAAGAAATTTTTTATATTGTCGAAGATTATTTAAAGAGCGGTTTGGAAATGGACGAAGTTGGCGATGAAGTAGTTGAACCACTAAGGACAACTGAATCTTTTATCTATAATTTTTCTGAACCAGTTGTTGCTCCAGATGAAGCAAAGTCGTTTCAACCAAAGACTAAAGAAGCAAAATATTCGGAGGATGTACAAGCAGACAGCTATGCTTTAAATGATAATCAATTAGCTGCTGAAAATGAACGTCTGAAAACTACAAATGAACAATTAAAAAAAGAAATTGAGATGCTTAATAATCAAGGGATGGCAATTTATGGTCAGGAAGCTGTTTCTGGTAATACAACAGTTCTCAATAAGCAAGCTTTGTATTATGAAGAAGCTTTACGCCGGGAACGTGATGCTAAAGAGCGAATCAAAGTAACGAATGAAAAACTTGAACATTTAGTTAGTCGGTTAGAACGTCAAGTAATGGAAAATAGCCTTGATATTATTGAAGGTGAAATTCCTTATGTTGAACGATCTGAAGACTGGTATCGTAAAAAGCATATCGATTTAATCGAATACGATCAACTGTATCAAAAAGCTAAATATTTAGAACACACTTATCAAGTAAATCAACGGCTAATTGTAATCAGTGAGCGCTTAACAATTGGTGAAAGTGAAATGAAGTATGAACGAGAACGAGTCAATCGTTTAAAACAATCCCCTAAAGACATCGAACTATTTGTGATGATGGACGAGTGCAAAATGATTAATGATCGGGTTAAAATTCGTCAAGGCTTTTTATGGATGAAACCTCGTGTTGTTATTTTATCAGGTGATTATGAAAATTTAGTTGAAAAAGCTGCTTATTTTGATGTGATTCAATCAGAAAATCAGATGCTAGAACGAATTATTGATGAACATGTTCAAACTGAAATTGAATAAAAAATTAAAATATAACACATTTAGAGAGAATATTTCTCTCTTTTTTTGTATAATAGAAGGGATTAGACAAACTACAGGTAAAGTGAGAGGCTAAAAAATGAAAAGAAAAAGTGTTTTATACATGGAAATATCGGAGAGCATAAAGAACGATATACAAAATAATGTTTATCTGGTTGGGGAAATGTTGCCAACTGAAACTGAGTTTGAAGAGATGTTTAAAGTCAGTAAAATTACGATTCGCAAAGCGATCGAAGTCTTATCTTTACAAGGCTACGTTGAAAAAAAGAGCGGCAAAGGAACAACAGTCTTAAGTAATCGTTTGTTTAATAAACTCTCAAAAGGTGATTCATT
Source organism: Vagococcus salmoninarum (assembly GCF_003987495.1). GTDB lineage: Bacteria > Bacillota > Bacilli > Lactobacillales > Vagococcaceae > Vagococcus_D > Vagococcus_D salmoninarum. The sequence goes on along the minus strand of NZ_NGJU01000005.1, from coordinate 70,855 downwards.
TTCAACAGTATTAGAAAAAAAAGGCTTTAAGATTGCTAAAAGATTAGTTGAGATTGATAAGTTAGCAATCGATCAAGAGCATAAATATTATGAGTATTTTGGTGAAACGGTAACTAAAATCACACGGATGTATGATATTGATGAGCAACCTTATATTATTTTTAATCATTATTTACCAGGAAGTGTCTATCAACAGACCAAAGAAAGATTAGCGACAACGTCTATGTACCGAATCTTAGCAGATGAGAACTTTTTAGTTGATCATTTTCAAGACCAATTTTCGGTAACTGTTCTTGGCGCAGCTGAAAAAAATGTGCTAAAAACCACAGAGAGTCATGGAATGAAACGAGTCCGTCGTGGCTTTAATCGTGATAATCAGGTGATTGAAGTGTCAGTTTCAGTCTATAACACTAACTTGTATCCTTATGAAATTGAGTTTGAAATATAGGGAAAGCTCTATTAGAGCCAAGAAGCAGTGACAGTTGTCATTGCTTTTTTTCTGAACTTTTCTCTAATAATCCGTTCAAAAAGGCGCAACTGTAGCTGTTCAATAAGTTCTAATAACTAAAATATTACAAATCAAGTGATAGGATACTTCTTTATGATAAATATTTACTATTAAACATTATAATGTTATAATCTATTTGTAGTGGAAATAAAACAAATAGAAGAGGAGCAGACTTATGAATAAGTTAATGGATTTTTTGGAGGAGAAAGTCATGCCAATTGCTAATGTGATTGGTTCTCAACGGCACATGATGGCAATTAGAAAAGGTTTAATTGCAACGATGCCTTTAATTATTGTGGGGTCTTTTTTTACAATATTTTTAAATTTCCCAATTCCAGCAATTGCAGACTGGATAGAGCCTTTCAAACCGATGTTAGATACACCTTTTAGATACACCGTTGGTATTATGTCTTTATATGCAACCTATGGTATCGCAACAAATTTAGCAAGTAGTTATCAATTAGATACAATGTCCAGTGGTTTTCTAGCAGTTTTAGCCTTTTTGATTTCCTCAGTTAAACCAGTTCATATTACTGAAGAAATTCCTGGTGTAGTGGCTGCTGGCCGTTACATGAATGTGGCTAATTTAAGTGCTGCTGGCTTATTTGGAGCAATGGTTTCAGCTATTATTGCCGTGGAAATATTTAATTTTATGAAAAAACGCAACATCACGATTAAAATGCCTCCTGGTGTACCACCAGAAGTCTCAAATTCGTTTATTGCTTTATTACCGACAGTTGTCGTGATTTTATTTTTCTGGTTTATTCGTTACGTCTTGAACTTTGATATTAGTGCTTTTTTAAGTAACTTATTATTACCTGCTAAAGATATTCTCGCTGGTAACAGTTTATTTGGCGGTTTGTTAACGGTTTTCTTAATTACTTTCTTCTGGGTTTTAGGAATTCACGGGCCAGCCATTATGGGACCAGTCATTCGGCCTTTCTGGGACATCTCAATTGCTGAAAATGCCGAAGCCTTTTTAGATGGAGCCAGTGCTAATAATATGCCAAATATCTTTACGGAGCAGTTTTTACAGTGGTACGTTTGGATTGGTGGGGCAGGAATGACCTTGGCTCTAGTTATCTTAATGATGTTTTCTAAATCTGATTCTTTAAGAAGTTTAGGTCGTTTGTCATTCTTACCAGGCTTGTTTAATATTAATGAGCCAGTCATTTTTGGTGCACCGATTGTCATGAACCCAATTTTAGGGATTCCTTTCATTATTGCGCCACTTGTGACGACAACCTTGTCTTATTTCTTGACTGTTTCCAACATTGTTCCAATGATGGTTAATCGGATGCCTTTCACGATCCCTTCACCTATTGCGGCTTGGATGAGTACTGATTATAGTCTACGAGCCGGGGGATTAGTTATTGTAAACTTCTTAATTAGTTTAGCTATCTACTACCCATTTTTCAAAGCCTTTGAAAAACAACAATTAGCAATTGAAAATGAAGCAGCAAATCTAGTATAAATTAGACAAAAACGTTATAATGAATAATATAAACTTTATAAAACATAGATTTTTTGTAAAATATTCACTTCAATATAAATAAGGAGGTAACTTATGACTAGTGCTAGTTTTGTATTTATGTTAATTATCTTTAGTAGTAGCTTATATTTAATTGAAAAGCGGCCGCTAAAATTAGTACTGATTGACAAATTAGATCAAAAAAAGTTTCCTTTCGTCATGATAGTGTCAGTTTTTATAATTGGCGGTTTAGGTTTGACAGGGGCGATGCTACCAGTCCTCAGATTATTTTGTGGGGCAGGAACGATTTTTTGTGCTAGTTATCTAGTTGTAAGGTATCGCCAAGGAATCGATCGGAGAATGGAACGATGAAAAGACAATTAGGTGTATCAATTTATCCAGATCATAGCGATTTTACGCAAGATGCTAATTATTTAACTAAAGCAGCAAATTTAGGCTTTTCACGAATTTTTATGAGTATGCTGGAAGTGACTGAAGGCAAAGAAGCCGTTAAGAAAAAATTTCAGAAAATTATCGGCTTAGGCAAGGAGTTAGGTTACGAAGTTATTCTAGATATTGCCCCTTCAATCTTTGAAGAATTAGCCATATCTTACGATGATTTGAGTTTCTTCCATGAGCTAGGAGCAGATGGTATTCGGTTAGATGTGGGCTTTGATGGTAATAAAGAAGCGATGTTGACCTTTAACGAGTATAATTTAGGAATTGAATTAAACATGAGTAATGACGTGGCTTATCTTGATAATATTCTCACGTATCAAGCAAATAAACCTTTCTTATACGGTTGTCACAACTTTTACCCCCAAGCAGGAACAGCCTTGCCATACGATTTCTTTGTTAAGTGTAGTCAACGCTTTAAACAGCAAGGCTTAAGAACAGCCGCCTTTGTCAATTCACAAGTCGGTCAAATTGGCCCTTGGGACATTAATGATGGCTTACCAACTTTAGAAATTCACCGTCATTTACCAGTTGAAGTCCAAACGAAGCATTTGTTTGGGACAGGGTTAATTGACGACGTGATTATCGGCAATGCCTATGCTTCAGATGAAGAACTAGCGGCCATGGCAGCTGTCAATCCTTATCAAGTGGAGTTAGCTGTAGATTTCTTACCAACTTGTTCAACTGTTGAAAAAAGAATCGTTACTGAGCCACAACATTTCCGTCGAGGGGATATTACGAGTCAAGTGATTCGTTCCACGGAAGTCCGTAAAAAATACCAACCATTAGCTAATCCGCCTCACGATCAACAAGGGGTTTTCCAACGGGGGGCAGTTGTGATTGGAAACGATGAGTTTGGTAAGTATAAAAATGAGTTACAAATTGTCTTAGAACCTCATCAAGATGAGCGCAAAAATTTAGTCGGGCATATCCAAGCAGAAGAATTATTATTGTTAGATTTTATCTTACCTTGGAGTAAGTTCCGACTAGTGTAAAGGAATGAATACTTATGTATGACTTGTTAATTAAAGAAGGGAAATTAGTAACTGGTGAAGTGATTGATCTCGCTATTCGGAATGGGAAAATCGTGGCAATTGGGACTGATTTACAAGGAACAACTAAAAAGACGATTGAGCTGGCACAAGCTAGTTATCTTTCAGCCGGTTGGATCGACAGTCATGTTCATTGTTTCGAAAAAATGACATTGTATTATGACGAGCCAGACAAAGTCGGTGTCGAAACAGGAGTGACGACGGTCATAGATGCTGGCTCAACTGGACCGGCTAATGTTGGTGACTTTTATGAATGTAGTCGGAACAGTCGGACGAATGTCTTGGCCCTCTTAAATATTTCTGAATGGGGCATTGTTGCTCAAAATGAGTTAGCTGATTTAACTAAAATTAACAGTCAATTGATTCATCAAGCCTTTCAAGCTTATCCGGAATTTATTGTTGGTCTGAAAGCGCGGATGAGTAAAACGGTTGTCGGTCAAAATGATATCATTCCTTTAGAAATGGCTAAAAAGATTCAAAAGGAACTAAAGAATCCACCATTGATGGTTCACATTGGTTCTGCCCCACCGGAACTTTCAGCTGTTTTGAGTTGCTTAGAAGCAGGGGATGTAGTGACTCATTGTTTTAACGGCAAAAGTAATGGCATCCTCGGTAGTACTGATAGTATTAAGTCATTTGTCTGGGAAGCCTATCAAAAGGGCGTGGTTTTCGACATCGGTCACGGGACAGATAGTTTTAATTTCCATGTAGCTGAGATAGCCTTACAAGAGAAGATGGTCCCTCGGACAATTAGCACAGATATTTATCACCGTAACCGTGAAAATGGTCCAGTTCATAATTTAGCAACAACCTTAGAAAAAATGTTAGAAGTTGGCTACTCTTTAGAAGAGCTGATTTCCAAAATCACGATAGAACCAGCAGCTATTTTTAAGTTAGCTAATAAAGGCCAACTGAAAGTTGATTACGACGGGGATCTCACGATTTTCAAGGTTGAGCATGGGGAGCGACAATTAGTCGATTCTAACGGCAATCAACGCCTTGGAAAAATGCAAGTTATCCCAGAGCAAGCCATTGTAGGAGGAAATGTCTATGTCATTAAGTAGTTATGAAAAATATCATTTAAAAAGAGTGATTAACGCTTCAGGGCGAATGACGATTTTAGGAGTGTCAAAAGTTTCTAAAGCTGTTCAAGCGGCTCAAATTCAGGCAGGTGAGACCTTTTTTGAAATGGCTGACTTAGTCGAAAAAACCGGGGCTTACATTGCTAAGCTAATCGGTGTGGAAGATGCGGTAATTGTCGCCAGTGCCTCAGCTGGAATTGCTCAGTCGATTGCTGGTATAATTGGCCAAGGGGATGTCTATCATTTATATCATCCTTACGAAAAGCGACAAGAGAAACGGGAAATTGTCATAGCTAAAGGTCATAACGTTGATTACGGGACAGGGGTCGATGTGATGATTGCCCAAGGTGGTGGCGAGTTAGTTGAAGCTGGGTACGCTAATATGTGTTCTCCTGAACAGTTAGAAATGATGATTACTGAACAAACTGCGGCGATTTTATATATTAAAAGTCACCATACAGTTCAAAAAAGTATGCTGACAGTGGCTGAAGCAAGCCAAGTGGCTAAAAAACATAATTTACCGCTAATTATTGATGCAGCAGCGGAAGAAGATTTACAAAAGTACGTCCAGCTTGGTGGCGATTTAGTCATTTATAGCGGTGCTAAAGCCATTGAAGGCCCAAGTTCAGGCTTAGTGATTGGTAAAAAAGCTTACGTGGCTTGGACGAGACTGCAAAGTAAAGGCCTTGGCCGGTCAATGAAAATTGGTAAAGAAAATATTTTAGGCTTTACTCAAGCCATTGAAGACTATCTAAGTCAAGGATCAGAAACTGGCGAAGCAATGCAAAGGCGCTTAGGGCCCTTTTTAAGGAACTTAAACCAAATCCCAGGTATTCAGGCCCAAGAGGTGCAAGATGGGGCTGGTCGGGCAATTTATCGGGCTGAGGTCCAAGTTAAAGGGCAACAGACTGCTCTTGAAGTCATCAAGCAATTAAAAGCTGAAAGTCCAGCTATTTACACACGGGAATATCGGGCCAATCATGGCATTATTGAATTTGATATTCGTTCAGTTAACGAAACTGAAATGGGTCAAATCGTGACTCGTTTGACTGAAATTATGGCATAATGGATAGAAAGAAGGAAAAATTATGAAAAAGACACCAAATTATTATCAAGGAAAAATTAGTTTAAATGTCTTAGCAAACTCAGTTGAAAATGCTAAAGCCTGTTATGAAGCTGCCGAAGGTCATATTATTTTAGGGGTGCTCTCTAAAAATTATGAGACAGATGAAGCCGCAATTGCTGATATGAAACTATATCAAGCTGCTACTAACAATGCCTTATCCGTAGGCTTAGGAGCTGGCGACCCTAATCAAAGTCAAATGGTTAGTCGTCTCTCAGGGGTTCTGCAACCTCAACATGTTAATCAAGTCTTTACTGGCGTTGGCCCATCAAGAGCTTTATTAGGGCAATCTGAAACGGTTGTTAATGGCTTAATTTCACCAACTGGCAAAGTTGGCTTAGTTAACGTCGCAACAGGACCTTTAAGTAGTCAAACAACCGCTGGGGAAGTGCCTATCGAAACAGCGATTGCCATGTTAAAAGACATGGGTGGCACCTCAATTAAATTTTTCCCAATGAATGGCTTAGCTCATAAAGCCGAATACCAAGCCGTAGCTGAAGCGTGTGCTAAAAATGACTTTGCTCTAGAACCAACTGGTGGGATTGATTTAGAAAACTTTGAAAAGATTGTGCAAATTGCAGTCGATGCTGGAGTTAAAACAATTATCCCTCATATTTATAGTTCAATCATTGACTCTGAAACAGGTGATACTCGTCCAGCAGATGTCGTTACCTTATACGAAACGGTTAAAAAGATTTTAAAATAGAACTAAAGGAATGAGCAGAGATGGAAAAGAAAAAACGGGTCTTAGCTTTTGGCGAAGTCATGTTAAGAATCGCGATGGATAATTATCAAATGTTAGAACAAACGAAAGATGCCCGTCTAAACTTTACTGGTACGGGCCTTAATGTGTTAAGTGGTATTAGTCATTTTGGTCACGAGACCTTACTTTTGACTCAATTACCTGATAACCGTTTAGGTGAAGCAGCTAAAGCTGAAATTCGTAAATTAGGCATTTCAGACCGTTATTGTAAACAGGCTGGTAATCATCTTGGGATTTATATTTTAGAACAAGGTTTTGGTAATCGCCCCTCAGAAGTGACTTACTTAGATCGAATTCATAGTTCTTTCGGAATCAGTCAGTGGAGTCAGGCTGAGATGGCAGCCGCCATTGCTGAAGTTGATCTCGTTCATATTTGTGGTATTTCTTTAGTTATAACAGAAGAGACCCGGCAAGCGGCTTTCACTTTGGCGAAGCTTGCGAAAGCGCAAAATAAACAAGTTTGTTTTGATTTTAATTACCGACCAAGTCTGAATACAACGAACGAGCTTGCTTGGGTCCGAGAGCAATACGAGAAAATTCTCCCTTTTGCCGATATTGTGATCGGTGGGGAACGGGACCTTAGAGAACTTTTAGGGGTGGAAGGCGCCGACTTTCAAAGCCTCTCTGCCAACTTTATTAAAGAGTATCAAGTTGCTTATTTTGTCGGAACGAATCGCTCAAACCGGGAGAATCAACGTTACTTAACTGGTTTTGTCGCCTCAGGGAAAGGTCTCTATTATTCACCTGAGTACCCAGTCTACGTCTTTGATCGAGTGGGGACTGGTGATGCCTTTGCAGCTGGTATTATTACGGCTGTTCTAGAAGACTGGCAAGAAGCAGCTATGGTTGAATTAGCAACAGTCAGTGCTGTGCTATCCCATACGACCTTAGGTGACAGTCCAATTGTGACGAGAAAACAAGTTGAATTGTTCATAGAAAATCAATTCATTGATATTGTGAGATGAAAAACGAGTAATATAACAGAATGTTTGTTATCTTACTCGTTTTTTTTTTGAATATTAAAATAGCAAGGTGGTCTGATTAAATATTCATGAAAAAGCATAAAGAGTGGTTGACCCGTTTAAAGACAAAAGAGTAAGCTATGAGAGGAACTTATTAAACTATTTTATTTTTAAAGGAGAAAAAATGAATGAATGAAAAACAGTTACGTTGGTATAACATCTCGTTGATGGCTTTTGTCTCAGTCTGGGGCTTAGGTAATGTTGTGAATAACTATGCACAACAAGGCTTAACCGTTGTTGTCTCATGGGTTTTAATTATGTTACTTTATTTTGTGCCTTACGCATTAAGTGTCGGTCAATTAGGTTCAACGTTTAAAGAGTCTAACGGTGGAGTTTCCTCTTGGATTAAAGCTACCTCAACGAAACGTTTGGCTTATTACGCCGCTTGGACGTATTGGGTTGTCCATATTCCTTATTTAGCTCAAAAGCCACAGGGGATTTTAGTTGCTTTAAGTTGGTTATTTAAAGGCAATGGCTCCTTCGTTAATACCGTAGATGCCAAAATTATTTCAGTGATCTGTCTTGTAATTTTCTTATTCTTCTTGTGGATTGCCTCAAAAGGCTTAACGACCTTGAAGATGATTGGAAATATGGCTGGAACGGCAATGTTTGTGATGTCCATTCTCTTTATTATTTTAGCGGTCTCAGCACCAGCTATGACAGGAGCTCAAGTGGCAACACCAAACATGACAAGTGTGGCAACGTATATTCCTAAATTTAACTTTGCTTACTTAACAACAATTTCAATGTTAGTCTTTGCTGTTGGTGGAGCAGAAAAAATTTCCCCTTATGTTAACAATACAAAAAATCCAGCTAAAGAATTCCCTAAAGGCATGATTGTCTTAGCCGGAATGGTTGCGCTGTGTGCCTTACTAGGTTCAATCGCTATGGGGATGCTATTTGATGCTAATAATATTCCTGAAGATTTAATGGTTAATGGTGCTTATGAAGCATTCCAACGCTTAGGCGCTTTTTACGGCGTAGGAAATGTCTTCTTAATCTTTTACGCTGTCGCTAATGCTTTGGCCCAAATTTCAGCCTTAGCCTTCTCAATTGATGCACCACTAAAAATCTTATTAGCTGATGCTGATCCTGATTTTATTCCAGAAAAATTATCACAATTAAATAAAAAAGGCACACCAACGAATGGTTATGCCTTAACAGGTGTCTTAGTTAGTATCTTAATTATTATTCCATCATTAGGAATGGGTAATATGACTGAGCTTTACCGTTGGTTATTAAACTTAAACTCAGTTGTGATGCCGTTACGTTACTTATGGGTCTTCTTAGCCTTTATGTGGATCAATAAGTATTCAGAACGTTTCCCATCTGATTACAAATTTGTTAAAAATAATAAAATTGGTTACTTAATTGGCTTATGGTGTTTTGCCTTTACAGCCTTTGCATGTTTCTTAGGAATGGTACCGAAAAAAGAATTTGCTGCTGATCCAAAAGCTTGGTTCTTTGAACTTACTTTAAACATCTTAACACCGATTGTCTTAGTTGCCTTAGGTTTAATTTTACCAATTATTGCTAAACGTAATAAAAAATAAGTAATAAAAAATATTTCCCCGACTACCAAGAAGGGGAAATATTTTTTTTAGTAAAAATCATTAAAATAAAACTTACAATAAAGGCTAAGATAGCCGGCAGTACCCACCCCATATTCAAGTCAGATAAGGGCAAGAGAGTGTCTAGAAAGGTGATGATTGGTTTGATTAGTGGTAGTTGCTGTAACCAGCTAGGACCAGCTTTCAGGCCTTCGTAAATACTTAAAACAAAAGTCACGCCAATCGTGATTTGGTAAACAATTGGTTGATGTTTGAATAAAGGTGAGAGCAGTGCTAAGAAAACTAAAACAATTGATAGTGGGTATAAAAACATTAAGACAGGTAGAGAAAATTTAATGATGGAAGTTAAGCCTAAATTGGCAATTAAGCAGCCAAAAAGACTAAAGAGATGGACAAAGTTACGATAACTAATTAAAGGGAAAAGCTCAGTAAACGTTTCGCTACAAGCAGTAATTAAACCAATCGCTGTTTTTAAGCAGGCAAGAGTCACAATAATTGCTAGTAGTAAACTACCGATCGGACCAAAATAAAAATTAGCAATTTGATTAAGGGCTAGCCCACCGTTTTCAGCAATTGGTAAGCGGCTGAGACTAGTTGCTCCCATGTAGGCTAAACTGCCGTAGATGACTGTCATTAAAATCAAAGTCACTGTCCCAGCCTTGAGAGTGTCTTTAGCAATCTCTAGGGGATTAGTTACACCTAACCTCTTAATACTATTGATGACAATAATGGCAAAAGCTAATGAGGCTAAGACGTCCATCGTATTATAGCCTTCAATAAAGCCGGTGATTAAGGGGCTTTCAACGTATGCGGGGCTAATGACTTGATTAGCAATCTTTCCCATAGGCTGGCTGAAAGCTTTAATAATTAAGAATGAGAGAAAAATTAAAAATAACGGATTTAAAATTTTACCAATCCAAGTCATGATTTTAGCTGGTTTCAAAGAGAAGGCCCAAGCTAAAATAAAAAATGTTAAGGAAAAAAGCAGCAGGCAGAGTGTTTGCCAAGTTTCGCTAATGTAAGGCGCAATCCCAACTTCAAAAGAAACAGTTGCTGTTCGGGGTAAAGCGAAAAAGGGGCCAATCGTTAAGTATAAAGCGACGGTAAAGAACAGACCAAAAGCTGGATGAACCCGTTTGGCTAAATCATAAAGGCCGTTACTTTGGGAGAAGCCAATAGCTAAGACCCCTAGAAAAGGTAGCCCGACTCCAGTTAAGATAAAGCCTAAAGTAGCTAAAGGGGTATTTGAGCCGGCTAATTGTCCCATTTGTACAGGGAATATTAAGTTACCTGCACCAAAGAACAAACCAAAAAGCATTGAGCCTATCGTAATATATGAAGCAAAAGACAGTGTTTTTTTCATTTAATTAAAACTCCTTTATGATTGCTAGTAAATTTAGTTATTAATTGAGCATACTATTTTTAAGGAAAGGAAGCAATTATTATTTTACAACAGTCAGCTAGTTAAGTGTTTCTCTGGGAGACTCATTCCCCTAATAAGGGACTTAAAGTGAAGAATCAGCAAGTAAGTTTTAAAAAAATTAGTGAGTGAAAGGGTGCCAAAAACCAATTTTAGCTTAATTTTCATTAATAGTAGGTTATTTATATTAATAAATTCATAAAAGTACCATTTGTGTGGAAAAAGTGGTACGATTAATTTAGAAAAAACAACGTTGAAACGTTGTAATGAGGAAGTGAATAAGATGAGTTTTAAACTGACAAAAGGTAGTTACGTTGATATGGTAGCGCTAAAAGTAATGGATTTAGAAAATGAGATAAAATTTTATCAAGAGGTCCTGGGCTTAGATATTTTAAGAGAAGAAAACGGTATGGCCTTTATGGGAGTGAAAGCAACTAAAAAAACCTTATTATGCCTAATTGAGCAAGAAGCTGGCAAAGTAAATGAAGACTCACGGAATGGCTTATATCATTTAGCCTTATTAGTACCTAGTCGCAAAGATTTAAGTGAAATTTATCAACATTTACTTAAATTAAATTATCCGATTGTTGGTCTTAGCGATCAAGGCCATAGTGAAGCGATTTTTATTAAAGACAGTGAGTACAATGGCATCAAAATTTATTGTGATAAACCTCAATCTGAGTGGGACTACCATACTGAAGGGTCGATGGATAGTATTTTAAATCGTTTAGATTCTGAAAGTTTACTAAAAGAGAGCCAAGAAGTTTTTGAAAAGCTACCTGGGGGAACTTACGTCGGCCACGTCCACTTAAACGTTGTGGATTTAGAAAAGAGTCAATATTTCTATGAGAAAATGTTAGGTTTGAACTTAATGAGTAAAGCTTTCCCAAGTTTAAGATATCTAGCTGTGGCTGATTACCATCAGCATATAGCCATGAATACCTTTAATCAAGTGACTCTAGGGGACCATGACGATGATAATTTTGGTTTAGATTATATCTCTTTCAAAGTCACTGATTTAGCCACGTTAGAGGCCCTAAATACTCATTTAAACGAGTTTGATGTGCCGTTTTACTACAATAAAGGCAAAAAAGTGATTCAAATCGATGATCCGAATAAAATCCATATTTTATTTCATGTAGATGTCATCAAGAAATAGGGGGGAGAAACACTTGTATAAATATATTTATGAGTGTTTCTTTTTTATCTATTGTTGTTCAATAAACATAGGTTTTGAGAGGGTGGACAAGTGGAGGAAAGTTTATTTTTAAAGTTAGGCAAAGAGCTAGCAGACTTAAATAAAAAAAATAGTGAGAAAAGTTATCGAAAAAAACGACCAATGGATATAGATCGGCAGACTTTGTTAGATCGACTAAAAACTATTGATGACAATCGCAACATTCAACGGTTGCCAGATGGTCGTCGAGTTCGCCAAAGACTGGCTAGTTCAATGAGGACTAAGCCAGAAATTAACCAAGTTCCCCTTAGATTTAATTATCAAGAGGTGGATAAATTACCGATTGAGAACGCCTTAGATAAAATTGAGCAATTAGTCTTAAAATCCCAAGACTAATTGTTTTTTATTATGAAATAACCAGAGTTTTTAATTTTATTATGGTATATTTAATTTATATTAGTCGAAATGGAGAGAAATGATGAAAAAGAAATTAGTTGTGATGGCGGCAATCGTGACATTAGTAATCTCTTTAGGAGGATGTGCTAAAAAGGTCAGTAGTCAAGAGGCAGCAGATGCCTTTATTAATACGGAAGTCTATTTAAAGCACTTCGATAAGTATGAAACGGCTTTTGGCTCTCAAGTAGATGCTGAGAGTGAAAGCTTAGTTAAAGAAGAAATCGCTAAAGATTTGGCGGCAATCGGCATTGAGAAAGGCGACTCAGCTCAAGTTGTTGAAGCTTTAATTGAAATTATGGCTGAAAAAACAGAAATTACAGCGACAGTTTTATCAGAAGAAAAAAAACAAGCTGTGATTGAATTAACTGTCCAAGGCTTTGACATGAAGAAATTTACTACTAATGTTGAGAAAAAATCGCAAGAGAAATTATTGGCTTTAATTAAAGCCGCGGGAATTGAAGGGGTAACCTCCTTAGATGACTTAGCAAACTTATCTAAACAAGGGGATTATGAGCGTATTTTAGAAATTAATGAGGAGTTTCAAAGTAACTCCAAAAACTTAACAGATGTGATTGTCGCTGCTGTTAATGAATTAGAAGTCGTGGAAAAAGAACAAAAAGTCACGTTAACACTCAGTGAAAATGCCAAAAATAAAAAGTACTGGCAAGTCGATGAAGAAGCAAAGACGTTAAATGCCCTTCAATTATTAATTTTTGACTAAAATAGATAAAGACCAGAATGTGGAGAGTGTTCCACATTCTGGTCTATTTGTTTAAATATCAGTTAAGTTGTCTCCGTTAGTATCAATGACTCGTTTGTACCAGTCAAATGATTTTTTCTTGTAACGGTTCATCGTACCATGACCTTCATCATCGAGATCAACGTAGATAAAGCCATAACGTTTTGACATTTCCCCAGTTGAGGCGCTCACTAAGTCAATACAGCCCCAAGGAGTATAAGCGAAGAGGTCGACACCGTCAATCGTAACGGCTTTTTCCATTTCGGCAATGTGTTTACGTAAATAATCAATTCGATAATCGTCATTAACAGTGAAATCAGCATCAGGGGTGTCGATTGCTCCCAGACCATTTTCTGAGATGTATAAAGGCACTCCGTAACGGCCATATAAGTTACACAGAGCTAAGCGTAAACCAACAGGGTCGATTTCCCAGCCCCATTCACTAGCTTCTAAGAAGGGGTTTTTAACGCCGCCAAAGAAGTTCCCTTGGCTCTTTTCATCTTGGTGTTCCGGTTTGATTGAAACTGTGGCTGACATATAATAACTAAAGGATAAGTAATCAACAGTATGAGCTTTAATGATAGCTAAGTCTTCATCAGTAATTTCCAACTTAATCCCATGTTGGTCAAAGAATTGTCGAGCGTAACTTGGGTATTCCCCACGGACTTGCACATCATTACAGAAGTAGTTAAACATGCGGCTCTTTTCTTCCATAGCCATGACGTTAGCAGGATCTGAATCATAAGCGTACATCGTTGCGTAAATACTCATACACCCAACTTGTAAGTCAGGGTTTAATTCATGGGCAATTTTCGTAGCTAATGAACTAGCGACAAACTGGTTATGTAAGGCTTGGAAATTATCTTGGGGAGTAGCACCACGCATGGCAGTTGTAAAGAATGAGCCAAAAACCCCAGTATTAATTTCGTTAAAAGTCATCCAGTACTTAACTTTTGAATGGAAACGCTCTAAGATGGTGCGAGCGTATTTTTCAAACAAACCGATTAGTTCACGATTTTTCCAACCACCGTACTCTTTTACTAAATTTAATGGAGTTTCATAGTGAGACATCGTAATCGTTGGTTCAATGTTATGTTTTAGTAATTCGTCAATGACGTTCTCGTAAAATGCTAAGCCAGCTTCATTTGGTTCAGCATCATTGCCATTAGGGAAAATTCGCGCCCATGAAATTGACATTCTGAAAGTTTTAAAGCCCATCTCAGCAAAAAGGGCAATATCTTCTTTGTAACGAGAATAAAAATCAATGCCTTGGTGGTTAGGATAAATATATTTAGTCTTATCAACTTCTAAAGGGAAGTCCCCAGACATTAATAAGCCCATCCGTTGTTTGCCACCGGGAGAAATATCAGCAATGGTTAAACCTTTACCATCAACATTATAAGCACCTTCAAATTGGTTAGCAGCTGTTGCGCCACCCCATAAAAAGCCATCTTTAAATCCTTTATTCATAAAAAATCACTCCTTTTAATAGTCTATGTTCATTATACCTGATATATTAACGAATAGTTTTTTTTAGGAAAAACACGTTTTTTACTCGCCTACTTGACTTTGGAAATTAGCCAAAGCACCTAGTAAATTAGCTTTGTTACCGAGGCTAGATTGTTTAACTGTCGGTTTGATTAAGGGTAAAGGGAAAGAGCTAACAATCTCATCAATATGTTTATTGAGACTAGTGAATAAGCGTTCTTGACTGCTGATACCGCCACCAATTGTAATGATTTCTGGATCTAAAATCGTTTGTAAATTCATTAATTGTTTCGCTAATTTTTCGGTGTAAGAGTTAAGTAAACTAGTAGCATCGGGAAGATCATTGTTAACATCTTCAAAAAAGAGTTTGCCATTCATGTCTTGCTCTTTTAACCCTTTGATTTCAGCGTAAGTATTACTTAATATTTGAGAACTGCCTTGGATGGCAAATAAGTAATTAAAATCATTGGATTCACTGTTGGTGCGCATGTAAGAAAATTCGCCAGCCCCGAGATGATGCCCTCGTAGCAGTTTATTGTGAACAATAATGCCACCACCAATGCCAGTACCAATTACTAAAGCAATGCCATTTTCAACCCCTTGAAGGTTGCCTAACCAATGCTCGCCTAAAGCTGCAGATTTACCATCGTTTTCAATCTCAACAGGGACGTGACAGGCTTCCTGTAAGAGGTCACGAATATTAAGATTTTGGATAAAGGTCAAAGCCCCACCATGAATGACGTGCCCAGTATCAGAATCAACTAGACCTGGCATGCTAATC
Source organism: Vagococcus salmoninarum (assembly GCF_003987495.1). Taxonomy (GTDB): domain Bacteria; phylum Bacillota; class Bacilli; order Lactobacillales; family Vagococcaceae; genus Vagococcus_D; species Vagococcus_D salmoninarum. Next base: position 55,746 of record NZ_NGJU01000005.1, on the reverse strand, counting down.
GCTATCCCTTTAGTCTGGGTGTCTTGATAAATCGCTTGAATGTCTTTAATCGTTGCGATGAAAGTTTCAAGGGAGGTTGGGGTTGGAACTTCCCCAGTTGTTGAGATTACTCCTGCAGTATTAATTAAGGCGTGTTTAACGGCTGAACCGCCAATGTCGATACAAATATATGTAGTCATTTTAAATAAGCTCCTTTACTAGTATGTGGATTTCTATTAAGATAGATGAAGAGGGAGATGAAAAAAATGTTCGAGATGGATAAGTTAAAAACGGCGACGGAATTAGACTCTGAAATTGCCAAATACATTATGACTAACATTGAAAAAGTTGCTTTTATGCGGGTCCGTGAATTAGCTGATGCTACCCATGTCTCACCAGCTACCATCGTGCGATTTACCCAAAAGATGGGCTTTAGTAGTTTCCCTGAATTACGAGTCATGGTTAAGCAAGAATTAGCGAAACGTAAAGAAATTCATGGAGAAAGTCAAGGACAGCAAGAGTTACTTAGCTTAGATGTTTTTCCAGTAGATTTTTCTGAAAAGGTTGACCGTTTAGTCGAGCGTTTGCTAAAGGCTGATTTTATTCATTGCATTGGCCTAGGTGCTTCAGGCATTATGGCGGAGTATGCCGCTCGGCAATTTTCAACTCTAGGCTACCGAAGCTTTGCCTCAACGTCAACTTATTTTCCTTATTTAGCACCAAAAAAAGAAGGGGAACTAGACAGTAAAGAAGTCTGTTTAATTTTTTCTGTTTCTGGTGAGACAATCGAGATCGTCCATATTGCTAAACTTCTTGAAACGAGTCCAATCTATACTGTGAGCATTACTAATCGTGAACAAAACACCTTATCAAAGACAACGGATTTGGATATTTATTACCGAACGTCTTACGATCGGGTTTACTATAATGCCGACTTATCTTCACAATTACCAGTAGTTTATTTCATTGAAAAAGTCGTTAAAAAATTATATATGTTTGAAAATTAATAAGTAAAGAAAGAAGGTTGTAGACAAATGTCTCAACCTTTTTCTTTTGTTACATCGTTGCCGCAGCTTCAGCTTCTTCTTGCACCGCATGTTTGTCAGCAATACGGAAGAATGGGAACCATAAAACAACGTTAATAATGAAAACAACTACGAAAATTATTAAGTATTTAAACCCACCTTGAAGAGCCATCACAATTGGCGCTGGCGTGGTCCATGGTAAGCTAATCATCGGATTAAGTTTTGTGAAGTCTAAAATATTAACCATTAACCAAGCAGCGGAGCCCATTAAGATTGGTCCAATCGCCATTGGAATAAAGAAAACCGGGTTAAGCATTAAAGGCATTCCGAAAACTAAAGGTTCGTTGACGTTGAAGATTACCGGCGGACCAGCTAGTTTTCTTAGTGATTTATACCGCTCGGATTTTGCTGTAAACATAGCAATGACTAAACCGTAAGTTCCGCCTTGGCCACCAAAACCATTACCACAGACAAGCGCGATGACACCCATTAATAAGAAAGGTAAAGGTTCACCATTTCTAAAGGCGTTCATATTAGCCACGCCATTAGCCATTAACATTGGCATTACAACACCGTAAACCATATTCGGGTGAATCCCGAAGAACCATAGTAAGTTTGCTAAAGTAAAGATGATGATGATGGCAATTGGCGAACTTGTTAAAGCTTGTAGCGGTTGTTGAATTAAGCCAAAAATAAAGTAGAAAATACTACCAAATGGCGTAAAGGCAAAGGCTAAACGAATTAAGAAAAAGACAATAAAAATGACACCTGAAAGAATGGATGGGCTTAATGACTCTGCCACATTAGTTGGGACTGTATCAGGCATTTTAACTGTTAAGTTTTTCTTATTTAAGAAGACGAACAACCAAGCAGTTAACCACCCAACAAAGATAGCAACCATTAAACCAGTTCCACCAGTGAAGAATGTATCGAAAGCTTCTTTGTTTTCCATAGCTGTAACGACAGCTTGACCTGGAAATGTTTCAACAGCAGTTTCCAATGTTGGAATCGCAATTTGTTGAGGCATTAAAATAAAGAAACTGGCAATTGCTAGTAACCCTGAAGATAAGGGGTTTTGTTTTTCATTACGAGCATAGACATAAGCGAAGTTAAAAACGATGAAGATTGAGATGGCATTCATTGTCGCCCCAATGACTGAATCAAAGTGAACTTTCATACCAGAACTTTCAACCCAAGCAACCCAGGCAGGGATTGGGAAATTACCAATAATCATTAAAATTGCAGCACCAAGTGTTACTGGGGTAGTTCGCATAAAAGCTTCTGATAAAGCGCTAAAGAATTTGCTTTGACTCATCCAATTTGCTACAGGACCTAAAAATTTATTTAAAAACTTTTCTAATGCTTCCATTATTTATTCTCTCCTTATAACTTTATTTTTTTAGTGACTGGCCATTTGTCTTAATGACGTCTTGATACCAATAAAAACTATCTTTTTTGTACCGAGTTAACTCTTTCGGATCTGTTTCGTCACGATCAACGTAAACGAAACCATAACGTTTTTGATAACCGTTTAACCAGCTAAGTAAATCAGTGAAACTCCAAGTACAGTAACCAATCACATCGACACCATCACTGATTGCTTCTTGAATTGCTACACAATGATTATTGATATAATCAATTCGTTGTTGGTCATGAATAGTCCCGTCAGCTTCTAAAGTATCAAATTCACCTAAGCCATTTTCAGTAATTAAAATCGGTAAGTCGTAGCGACTAGCAATGCGACGTAAACAAACTCTTAAGCCTTCATGGTCGATCGTCCAATCCCAGTTCGTTTTTTCCAAGTAAGGATTTTCAACCATTTTGAAAATACCAGGCATACCCATTTCTTTGGTTGTGCCTTTTTCACCAGAGTAGTTAGCTTCACCAGTCATGCCAACGCCATCTAAAGGGTTACTAGCGACAGTCATTGATTGATAATAATTCAAGCCCATAAAATCAGGTGTGCCAGCTTTTAATAAGGTGTAATCTTCTGGTTTAATCTCAGGTAGAACACCCATTTTTGCTAGATTTTTTAACATCGTAGCAGGGTAGCGCCCATAAACGTAAACATCCATCCAAAAGTGAGCTGAAAAATCACTCATGTTTTCGTGGGCAAGGACATTTAAAGGATGAGCATCGATTGGATAAGTTGGGCTATAGGCGAAACTTGGGCCAATTTTCCCAGGGTAACTACCAGCTCGAAAGGCTTGAATAACGGAAGCGTTGGCTAAATTAGCGATATGGTTCGCAGCGTACATTCGTTTAGGATCTTGAACAGCTGGGGGATGGGACCCCATCATGTATCCGTGCATGATGAACACATTTTGCTCGTTTAATGAAACCCAGTGTTTAACTCGGTCAGAAAAAGCGTCAAACAAAATCCGAGCGTAATTAGTGAAGTCTTGAATGATTTCACGAGATTCCCAACCTTTGTATTCGTCTTGAAGGGCTTGTGGTAAATCCCAATGGTAGATTGTGACAATTGGTTCAATTCCGTACTTTAGTAGTTCGTTAATTAAATCATTGTAGAAAGCTAAGCCTTGCTGATTAACCTCACCTTTACCATTTGGTAAAATTCGTGACCAGGCAATTGAAAAGCGGTAAGCTTTTAAGCCTTGTTCAGCCATTAAAGCCACATCTTCTTGATACCGGTGATAATGATCAACAGCCACGTTTCCATTACTATTTTTAAAAGTTGTACCAGGAATCTTGACGTAATTATCCCAGACTGATTCCCCTTTACCATCGGCATCCCAAGCACCTTCGACTTGATAAGCAGCAGATGCGGAACCCCACAGAAACTCTTTTGGGAAGGGCTCTAATTTGTGATGAAACATAATGTATCTCTCCTTTACTAGTTACTTTACATTTCTATCATAAGCTTATTAATTCCATAATGTAACCATTTACATAGATTTAGATTGGTTTTTCTTGAGTGAAACACAGCGTTTCAGAAACTCATCTTTTAATAGAAGTAGACTGATATATTAGCAGCCGTTCATTAAAAACAGGAGGAATCCTTTTTATATCCCTAAAACTGTGGTAGAATAATGAAGATTAAAATTAGTTCAATAGACAAGTATTTAATAAATAGTATAAGCTACAATGTCGTGGCTTTTTTAAGGAATGAGTGAAAGTATTTATGAAAAAATTTGTAATTAACGGTGGTAACCCGCTGACTGGTGAAGTAACAATCAACGGAGCCAAAAATAGTGCAGTAGCTTTAATTCCCGCTGCGATTTTAGCTGACTCACCAGTAACTTTAGAAGGCGTACCAGATATTAACGATGTCCATTCATTAAAAGAAATTTTAGAAATTATGGGCGTTAAAGTAACCTTTGGTGATAATAAAATGGTGATTGACCCAACAGAGATGGTCTCTGTACCAATGCCAAGTGGCAAAATCAACAGTTTGAGAGCCTCGTACTACTTTATGGGAGCCTTATTAGGTAAATTCGGCGAAGGGGTTGTCGGTCTTCCTGGGGGCTGTTTCTTAGGCCCAAGACCGATTGATCTGCACATGAAAGGTTTTGAAGCTTTAGGAGCTGAAGTTAAAACAGAACATGGAGCGACTTATTTAAACGCCACTGAAAAGGGCTTAAAAGGCACACGAATTTTTATGGATATGGTTTCGATTGGGGCAACGATTAACGTCATGTTAGCGGCTGTTAAAGCGGAAGGCCGGACCGTGATTGAAAATGCTGCTAGAGAACCAGAAATCATCGATGTAGCTACCTTGTTAAACAATATGGGAGCTAAAATTCGTGGCGCTGGTACTGATGAAATTCGGATTGACGGAGTTAAGAAGCTTCATGGGTGTCGTCATTCGATTATTCCTGACAGAATTGAAGCGGGGACGTATATTTCTTTAGCCGCTGCAGCTGGTAATGGCATCTTAGTCAAAAATGTGATTCATGAACACATTGAAAGTTTTATTTCTAAACTTGAAGAAATTGGTGTCAAATTAGACATTGGCGAAGATTCAGTTTATGTTCATCCCGCCCAAGAGATTGTCGGAGCAGATGTTAAAACTTATCCTTATCCAGGTTTTGCAACAGACCTCCAACAGCCACTAACGCCTTTATTATTAAAAGCCAAAGGCCAAAGTGTCGTTACCGATACAATTTATCAAAAACGAGTGAACCATATTCCTGAATTGGCTCGTATGGGCGCTAAGGCGTCAATCGAAGGCAATATGATTATTTTAGAAGGTCCTAACAAATTACAAGGAGCTGAAGTCGTTGCTAGTGACTTACGAGCAGGTGCTTGTTTAGTGATTGCTGGTTTAATGGCAGAAGGCACGACTAAAATTTCTAATGTGGAATATATTTTACGCGGTTATGACTCAATTATTGAAAAATTAACAGTTCTTGGAGCTGATATAAAGATGATCGAAGAGTAACGATGGATGCTAGCAAAGGAGGACGTATGAAAGATTATTTAACCATGGGGGAACTTGAAAATAGTACCTTGAAAGAGATTTATACCTATGCTAAAAATTTTAAAATCCCTTATTATAGCCAAATGAATAAAAAAGAATTGTCTTTAGCTGTAATTAGAGCCCAAGCGGAAAAACAAGGGTTCTTTATTATGGAAGGCGTTTTAGATATTATCGCTAACGAAGGCTATGGTTTCTTAAGACCGATTAACTATTCAGCTAGTCAAGAAGATATTTATATATCCTCGTCACAAATTCGGCGTTTTGGTTTACGAAACGGTGACAAAGTCGGGGGCAAAGCTCGACCACCAAAAGAGTCTGAGCGTTATTACGGCTTAATGCATGTGGAAACAGTCAATGGTAAAAATCCTGAAGAAGCGAAAGAACGGCCTCATTTCCCTGGGATGACTGCTCTTTATCCAGGCCGTCAATTAAACTTAGCGACAACTAAAGGTCGTTTAAGTACTCGCATGATTGATATTTTTTCACCTGTTGGTTTTGGTCAACGGGGCTTAATTGTAGCGCCGCCGAAAGCTGGCAAAACGACAATTTTAAAAGAAATTGCCAATGGGATTACTGAAAATCATCCTGAAGTCGAGTTGATTGTTTTGCTAATTGATGAACGACCAGAAGAAGTGACAGATATTGAACGGAGTGTCAAAGCCGATGTGGTTTCTTCGACCTTTGATTTGCAACCACAAAACCATACGCGAGTAGCTGAACTTGTTTTAGAGCGCGCGATGCGCCTCGTGGAAGACAAACGTGATGTTGTGATTTTAATGGATAGTTTGACTAGGTTAGCCCGAGCCTATAACTTAGTGATTCCCCCAAGTGGTCGAACTTTAAGTGGCGGGATTGATCCAGCGGCTTTTTATAAACCGAAACGCTTTTTCGGAGCGGCTCGGAATATCGAAGAAGGTGGCAGTTTAACAATCCTAGCTACGGCTTTAGTCGATACAGGCAGTCGCATGGACGACGTGATTTTTGAAGAGTTTAAAGGTACCGGCAATATGGAATTGCACTTATCTCGTGAATTATCAGAACGCCGAATTTTCCCAGCGATTGATGTGAAAAAATCAGGGACACGAAAAGAAGAACTCTTAATGACAAGTAGCCAGTTAGAAGATATTTGGAAGCTTCGTCGCAACATGAAAGGTGACTCTTTAGAGTACACTGAACAACTATTAAATTTCTTACGACGAACTGATAATAACAAACAATTATTTGAAGCCTTTAAAGATGTCTCTTTTGGCAGCAAATCTAGCCAAAGAAATCCGAAAAGATGATTGTCAGAAGACTTATAATGTGATAATATAGTAATGTTGTAAAAAGCAAATCAACTCTGGATCAGCAAATGTTTCAGGGCAAAGGAGAGAAACAAACATGAGAGAAAATATTCACCCAAATTACCAACCAGTTGTCTTCATGGACTCTACGACAGGATTCAAATTTTTGTCAGGTTCAACTAAAACAACTTCTGAAACTGTTGAATGGGAAGATGGTAACACATACCCATTAATCCGTGTGGAAATCAGTTCTGATTCTCACCCATTCTATACTGGACGTCAAAAATTTACACAAGCAGACGGCCGTGTGGATCGTTTCAACAAAAAATACGGAATCAAAGACGAAAACGCCGGCGAATAGTCAGCAGTTTTGTCAAAAAGAACGTTGTGGCTTGCCACAACGTTCTTTTTTGTTTAAATATTTAAAATAGGATTTCTTGATTGGCTAATGAAACAAGTGTCGCAAAGTCCTTCAAAAAAATATTCATAAATAATTAAAAATCAAATAAAAACACTGTGAGTGATTTCTTTAAACGAAATCAATCACAGTGTTTTGTTTATTAATCTTCTTCAATTTCCATCTCATGAATCGACTGATCTAAAGAGTTGATAAACTCGCCACTGTTAATAAAATCAAGCCAACCTTGATTAGCAGGAGTAGTGACTTTAACTTTAGTGGCAACTTGGTCGTAGATGTGGCTCATAAACTCAAGCCAATGTTTATCGACTGCTCGTTCAATGATTGTTTCATTCCAACGTTTAGCTGGTGAGCGTTCCATATTTTTAGTTTCTTCATTTTCAGTAAACTTTACGTAAAAAGCATCCTTAGCTGTCATTAATGATTCTAAATAAGTAATAAATTCGTTAATTGTCATTAGTGTCACTTCCTTCTCTTATTCATAATACGAACAAATGTTCAGGATGTCAAGGAAGTAATCATAAATTTACTAAGTATAACTAAGATTCCTTTTATTGTTCTTTCCGTAAAATGAAAATTTCGACACGTCGATTTTTAGAACGATTTTCAGCAGTGTTATTAGCCACTTTAGGACGAAATTCACCATATGCTTGAATAGATACTTTATCTTCAGAAATGCCTTGAGTCTCAATTAAAAATTGCATAACATTAATGGCACGTGCCGCACTTAGCTCCCAGTTAGTTGAATAGTCAGCCGTCTGATTAGGTACATTATCTGTGTATCCAGCAATAATCACTTCATTGTCTAATTTACTTAGGGAATGTGAAATCCCTAAGACTAAACTTTCAATTTCTGAATTTAATTTTGCACTACCAGAGTGAAATAAAAGCCCACTTTTAATGGCAATCCGTAAACCGTCAGCTTCTAGATTAACATCGATGTCAGCTTGGTGACCGGCGGCAGCTAAATCTTTTTCAATCGAGTTACCAGCAGCGACTATTTTATCCTCATCAGTTTCTTTTGCGCTCTTTTCAGTCGCTTTATTTGGGTTAGGATGGTCAGGTAAAATACCGCCATTGCCACTTTTAGGTTGTCCAGAAAGGATAATATTAAATTGCTCACTTAAAGCCTCAAATTTCTGGTCATCAACTTTTGCCATGGCAAACATGACGATAAAGAGTGCTAATAATAAGGTCATCATATCAGCATAGGGAAGTAACCAACCTTCGTCGACATGTTCCTCTTTCTTCGATCTACGTTTCATTATTAATCAGCATCCTTAATTTTTAGTTGCAATATTTTTTCGTTCTTTGGGATCTAACATACCTAAAAGTTTTCGTTCAATCGTACTTGGAGATTGGCCAGCTTGAATGGCTAAAACACCTTCGATAACAATTGTCATGTTTGCGACTTCCGTTTCTGATTTACGATTTAAACGAGAACCAAAAGGAATTAACAAAACATAACCGAAAAAGATACCATAAAGAGTAGCTACGAAGGCAGCCGAAATCATATGTCCTAAGGCATCCACGTCATTTAAGTTGCCTAGAGCCCCAATTAAGCCGATTACAGCTCCTAAAACACCAAGGGTTGGTGCAGAAGAACCAGCTGTTTTAAACATGCCAGAGGCAACCCGGTGACGTTCTTCTAAAGATATAATTTCATTTTCCAAAATATCTTGAATTTGATTTGCGTCAACGCCATCAACAACCATTTCCATACCATTTTTAAGAAAAGGGTCTTCAAGGTTATCAACGGTTGTTTCTAAGGCTAGTACCCCTTCTTGCCGTGCTTTTTGAGCCAAGGACATAATTGTTTTAATTGTCTCATCAGCAGAGTTCTGTTTGTTATTTTTTATTAAAACACTAAAAATTTTTGGTAAGCGTTTTATGTCAGAACTTGGAAAAGAGTTAATCAAAGCTGCCAGCGTTCCTAAGCCGATAATAATGGCTGCAGCAGGATTTAATAATACTAGGGCATTTGCCCCTTTAACAATCATTCCTACAATTACTGAAATAAAGCCTAAAACTATTCCCAAAATTAAAAAGATATCCATGATGTAACTCCTATTTAATTATTTATTAGCCTCTAAGCTAATAGTTTGCTATTTATTAGTAGTTGCTTTGTTGCTGTGAAAACTTGATGTTAACATGTTTTAGCGGCCCACACTTATATATCGGTAAGAAAAAGAAAAAGTTAAGTACTATTAAGATTATAATTTGATGAGAATTTCAAAAAGTATTTTATTTCACAATAAAGTTGATGATGTCAACGATGATATCATAAATTGACTAATATTGCGTATCTATAAGCAATTTCTGAAACCTTGTGAGTGCTTTTTCTAAGATATAATCCTTTTTGTCTTGGAAAACTCTGAAAAGAGTCAGATTATTTTTATGAAAAAGATGAAAATGTTCAAAATTATTTTATTATTTGTGTTATTTAATGCCGTTTCGTGGATGCGTTTTAATTTGTAGAGGACTTCACTAATTCAGAATAGAAGAAAGGAAGGATTGTTATGAATAACATCGAATTAATCCAAAAAGCTTTAGACACAGCTAGCCTGCGTCAAAAAACGATTTCCAACAATATAGCCAATGTGAACACGGCGGGTTATAAAGTTGAGCGGGTAGAATTTGAACAGAAACTACAAGACGTAATATCAGAAAGTAGTTTTCAATTAGAACGAACAAATGATAAACACTTGACTAGTCGAGGGAAAACCGTTGACTTAAACCCTGAGATTGTTAAACGGGAAGATACAGCAATCAAGAAAGATGGGAACAATGTTGATATAGATATGGAAATGTCAGAAAAAGCCGTTAATGAACTCTATTATAGTTCATTAACTCGACAACTAAATGGTGAATATGCCATGTTGAACTACGTGATTAATCACTAACTAGAGGAGAATAAAAATGACAGTTTTTGAATCATTTAATATTAATGCCAGTGGGCTAGCTTTAGAACGATTAAAGCTAGATACTATTTCTAGCAATATTGCTAATGTTAACACGACTAGAACAGCTGAAGGTGGCGCCTATCGTAAAAAAACAGTAGTCTTTGAAGAAAGTTTAAAGACTATCCAAGATCAAAAAAATTACCAAACACAAATTAAAAGTCAAGGTGTTAGAGTAACAGGACTTTTGACTGATGATCAGAATGTAGAATTTACCTATAACCCTAATCATCCAGATGCAGATGCAGATGGCTATGTTGAACAAGCAAATGTAAACATGGCAGATGAAATGATTGAATTAATGAACACCGTTAGAACATATGAGGCAAATATCTCGGCTTTCGAAAGCAGTAAAAATTTAATGAAAAAAGCGCTAGAAATTTCCAAAGATTAAGAAGATAAAGGAGACTTAAAAAGATGCCGATTACTAATAATTCTGCTCAAACATTAACAAATTATCAAATGGAATTAAAAGGCCTTAATCAGTTAGATGTGTCGTTAAAAAATTCTGAATCTTCAGATGATTCAGTCGATTTTGGCACTGTGTATAAAGGGGCCTTAGACAAACTAGATGCTAGCGTCGCTAAAACAAATCAAAACACACCGGCTTTGATTACTGGTGAGTTAGACAATTTACATACAATGATGATTGATATGACTGAAGCTCAGCTCACATTACAAAGTGCGATTCAAGTTAGAAATAAGTGTGTTGAATCCTACAATGAAATTAAAAATATGCAATTTTAGAAAGAAACAGGGGTGTGTTAGTTAGATATGATGGATAAACTAAAAGAGCTTCAAGAGCGGCTTGTCGCTAGTTGGAATAATTTTAATACTATGAAGAAAGCGGCAATCATCTTTACGACACTCAGCCTTACCTTTGTGATTTTAACAGCAATCTTTTTAGTTAATAAAACTAATTATGGAGTCTTGTTTTCTGAATTGTCTGAAACTGAAAGTGGGGTTATTGCAAAGGAATTAGATGATCAAGGAATTAAATACAAACTTGAAAATAATAGTTCGAAAATCTTAATTGATGAAAAACATCTAGATAAATTTCGCATCGACCTAGCAGTAGATGATAAGTTACCAAATAAATCAACGGGTTTTGAAATTTTTGATGAGAAAAATATGATGGCGACTGATGAAGATCGAAAAATAATGTATCAACGGGCAGTTACTGGTGAACTTCAACGAGGAATTGAGACGTTAGAGTCAATCCAAAAAGCTAAAGTTATGTTAGTAATTCCAGATAAAAGCATTTTTGAAAACAAAACGAAAGAAGCAACTGCTTCAATTGTTTTAACTTTACATGACGGTCAGCAACCTGCAGAATCAGCAATTCAAGGAATAGCTTCATTGACTTCAGGTGCAGTTGAAAATTTGCCGACTAAAAATATTAAAATTGTTGATGATCAAGGCAATGTTCTTTCTAACTTTTTGGAAGAAGATAATACGTTGAAAAGCACTGATCTTGCAAGTAAGTATCAGCTGATTAAAACTGATTTTGAAAAAAACTTAGAAACTAAAACTACCGCCTTATTAGAATCAGTTTTTAGTGAAGAGCAAGTTCGGTTAAGCATCAATGTCGACTTAGATTTTGACTCGATTGAGAAAACAACAGTTAAGTATGCTGATCCTAAAATAAGAAGTGAGAATGTTCAAGCCTCTGGTGGAACTGTTAATGCACAAGAAGTTCAAGGCGGAAATGTAAATGATAATGTTTCAAATGTCGTTGGTGGTGGCAATGGTCAAGGTAACAAGACTTATGAACGTAATGTTAATAATGAACTTGACACAGAAACCACAACTGTCTTAAATGCTCCAGGAGTTGTCAAAAAAATAACAGCTTCTGTTTTAGTAAATCAAACATTATCGGGCGTTGAAATTAGTCAACTAGAAAATATCATTCAATCAGCAATTGGTTACGAAGCTGAACGAGGCGATACAATTGCAGTTCAAGGAATGACTTTTGCTAAAGGGCAAGAGGAATCATTAACAGAGAAAACAGGAGCAACTATGAAAAACTCAATGTTTCAAAGTATGAAGCCAAGTATTTTAATTATTGGTGGGATTATTGGTCTATTAGTTATGATTCTCCTAATTTTGGTTATAGTCATGAAAGGTCGTAAAAAAGTCATTGATGAAGAACCTGAATTAGATGTTCAACAAATTATGGTAGAACCGACACCGCCAATTGTTGAAAAAGTCCCACTAGTTGAAGAGCCGTTAATCAAAGAGCTTGAGCCGGAAGAATTAATTTTCAATGAGCTTCAAGAACGGGAAGCGAAATTAGCTAAAGAAGCACAGCGGGCTGAAGCTGAGCAGCTGAGATTAGCTCAAATGATGACTGATAAAGAGCAGCAAGCTAAGAAATACGCGAAAGAAAATCCGGATTTAGCAGCTGAGTTAATCAAAGTTTGGATGAAAGATAAGTAGGTGAGTTAATGGAAAATGTCGACGGGACAAAAAAAGCAGCGCTGTTATTGATATCTCTAGGGTCGGAAACATCGTCACAAATTATGAAATTATTGCCGGAAAAGTATATTCAAAAAGTCAGTTATGAAATTGCGAATATTGATTTCGTCCACCCGGAAGAACGGGAAGAAGTTATCAATGAATTTATTCAAATGTCTTCTGCTCGAAAAAATGTAATTGACGGAGGCATTGATTACGCAGTTGATTTATTAAATAAAGCTTTAGGAGCTCAAAAAGCTAAAGAAGTTATTGCCGTATTAAATCAAATTCAACTGCGGGAACGGCCTTTCAATATTGCGAGAAAAGCTGATACTCAGCAGTTGACTAACTTATTATTAGGTGAACATCCCCAGACTGTAGCGTTAATTTTATGTTACATGCAGCCTGATAAAGCAGCTCAAATATTAGCTCAGTTTCCTGATCATGCCCAAGCTGAAATCGCTGAAAAAATAGGTACTATATCTAGTACTTCGCCGATTGTAATTGAAAAAATCGAGAAAGTTATCGAAAATAAATTTTCTAATTTTGTTGAAAATGACACGGAAAATGTTGGAGGTGTCAACACCTTAGTAGAGATTTTAAACTCGGTGGGCCGTAGTACTGAGAAAAATATTATTAGTGATTTAGAAAAAAGACAACCAGAACTTTCGGAAGAAGTTAAAGCCAATCTCTTTACCTTTGAAGATATCGTCGGCTTACAAAAAGCAGATGCGCAAAAAGTATTACGAGATGTTCAGCATGATGTGCTAGTTTTAGCTCTTAAAGGTGCTTCAGAAACAATAAAAGACTTTATTTATAGTAATCAAAGTAGTCGTTCCGTGGAAATGTTAAAAGAAGATTTACAATTCTTAGGACCTGCAAGACTTTCTGCTGTTGAAGAAGCGCAACAAACAATTGTAGCAGTCATTCGTCGTTTAGATGAAGAAGGGGAAATTTACATCGGAAGAGGGGACCAAGATGCCGTTATCACGTAGTTTTTTTAAAGATAGTGAACTGAATTATGTCACTACTGCAAAAGTAATCGACACAATTCATGTTCCAAAACTTCGTGAAGAACCGCTTGTGGAACAAGCTAAGGAAGTCGTGACAAGTGACACACAAGAAACACCACAAAGAAGAGCGCGCCAGCTTGAAAGGCAATTCAAAGAACTCAAGGCTAAAAAAAAGCAAGATTTAGTTGAGTATGAGGAAGAACGTCGCAAACAGCTACAGCGGGAGTTAGAAAATGAAAAAATGACCTACTTGAGAGAATTAAAAGAACTGAAAGACCGTGTCTTAGAAGACGCTCAGGTAGAAGTAGCGAATCAGCACAAAATTGGCTATGAAACTGGCTTTGCTGAAGGTCAAATGTCTGGTCAAACAGATGGCTATCAAGCAGGTTATCAAGAAGGCCAAGTAATTGCCGCTGAGTTGCGAGCAGAAAGTTTAGAAATGTTGAAAGCAGCTCAGCAAGCGGTCAAAACATATCAGTTAGAAAAACAAACAGAATTATTAGGCTTAGCAAAAGAAATGGCCGAAAAAATCATCCAAGGTCAAATTGAACAAACAGAAGAACAACTTTTTAGTCTATTAAAACCAATTTTAAATAAAATCAATAAAGTCGATAATTTTATAACAATTTTAACTCAAGAATGTTACTTTGACGTCATTCAAGCAAAAATGTCAGAACTAAAATTAGAACAACCGTTAATGAAATATACGGTCTTAATTGATCCTAATCTAAATGAAGTAGCCTTCACAATTGAAACTGATTATGAAGTGATCAAATTTGATTTAGAAGAACAGTTAACAGCGATGCTTTCGTTATTTAAAGAGGTGACGACTAATGAGTTTTAGTTTGCCTGTAGTAAAATATCGGGAAAGTTTGAAAAGCACTGACTTTTACCAAAAATTCGGTAAAGTAACACAAGTTGTTGGTTTAGTTGTTAAAGTTGAAGGTTTAGAAGTTTTTATTGGGGAAGTGTGTGAAATTTTTCTTCCTCGTAAAAACAAAATAGTTCAAAGTGAAGTCGTTGGTTTCATCGATAAAACCGTGCTATTAATGCCTTTAGACGAATTAGATGGCATTGGTCCTGGCTGTTTAGTTGAACCGACAGGCCACTCTCTAAAAGTTGAAATTAGCGATAAGTTGTTAGGAAAGACATTGGACGGTTTAGGTCGGGTATTAACGAGTGATGAACCTGTTGACGGTGATTTTTACGAAGTTCGTGGGACGCCCCCTGATCCTTTTACTCGTCAAAGAATTTCTCAAGTAATGCGAACAGGTGTCAGATCAATTGATGGTGTGTTAACTGTTGGCGAAGGTCAACGAATGGGGATTTTTGCTGGTAGTGGCGTCGGGAAAAGTACACTTCTAGGAATGCTTGCAAGGAATTGTGACGCTGATGTGATTGTCATTGGCTTGATCGGTGAACGTGGGCGGGAAGTAGCAGAGTTTATTGAAAATGATTTAGGGCCTGCTGGTTATCAAAAATCGGTGATTGTTTGTGCCACATCAGATCAGCCGCCTTTAGTCCGACTAAAGGGTGCATTTGTAGCAACGGCAATTGCAGAACATTTTCGAGATCAAGGAAAAAAAGTTGTCTTGATGATGGACTCAGTAACTCGCTTTGCAATGGCCCAGCGAGAAATTGGTCTAGCTACAGGTGAGCCGCCTACGACGAAAGGTTATACGCCTTCAGTTTTTACGATGTTACCTAAATTATTAGAGCGGAGTGGCATGTCGGCTAAAGGCTCAATTACGGCTTTTTATACGGTCTTAGTTGAGGGGGATGATATGAATGAACCGATTGCTGATGCTGTAAGAGGAATATTAGATGGGCACATTGTTCTTTCTCGAAAAATTGCAGCTGAAAATCATTACCCAGCAATTGACATTCAACAAAGTTTAAGTCGTTTGATGAAGAGTATTGTCGCCAAGGAACATCAACAACTTGCAGGTGAATTGAAAGAGAATATGGCTATTTATGCGGAAGCTAAGGACTTAATTGATATTGGCGCCTATAAACATGGCAGTAACTTGAAAATAGATCGTTCTTTAGAAATTCACGAGGCCATAACGTCATTTTTAAAGCAACAAGTAGATGAACCAATGGAATTTGAGGAAACAATTACTTGTTTACAAGGAATTTTCAATTGAAAAGTACAATGTTAAAAAAAGTGGGGTTAAACAGTGAGTAATTATCAATTCTCTTTAACAAAAGTTTTAAACTGGCGAGAATCTGTCGAGTCAGTGGCTAAGTCAGATTTTTTGACTCAAAAGAACTTACAAGATGAACAGGAACAAAAACTATTAGCAATAAAAAAAGCAAGTAATGACTTAAAAGTTTCCAGTGTTCGTTTTAGCAATATTAACTTAATGCGGCAACAGTACTTGTACAAAAATTATTTAGCTGAACAGATTGAAGTTGAGGAAGGTCATCTGGCCAGTGTTACCCAAGAGACCGAACGGGAGTTAGCCATCTTTTTACAAGCAAAAAAAGAACGAAAAATCATGGATAAAATTAAAGAAAAACAATACGAAACCTTTTTATTTCAACAAAAAAATACCGAACAAAAAGAATTAGATGAGATGGGAAGCTTGCGTTACGGTTATTCTATGATTTAACTAATTCTAATTTAGGAGGTGTGTCATTGAAAATTCAATCAGAGTTAATTACTAAAGAAAGTAATCTCATCGGTTCAGCTAAAACGACGGTTGAAGGCTCTTTTAGTGAGTCTTTAGCAGTTAAAATAAAAGGCATAAAAACACCAAATCCAGTGACTGATGAGGGTGTTGAAACAGAAGAAGAGTTGACAGAACTTCCGAGCGTGCTGATTAGTGACAATGAGGGCGGCGAGTTAGCTTCGACTTCTGAACTAGTGAGTGAAACAGCAGAGAAGGAAACTGATAGTGGTGTGCTAGGAATTAATCTTCAAAGTTTAATGACTGCTCAAGAACTGTTAGTAGTTAAGGAACCAATTTTTTTTAAGCCTGAGAGTGAACTAAGGTCAAATGGAGAAGTTCAGATATTTAATAAACACTCAATGGTCCCGATTGAAAAAATACCAGAAACTCTACAATCATTGGTTCAATCCGAAAGTAGCCAGCGAGAAACTCATGAGCAACGTTTTTTTCAAATACCTTTAAGTTTTTCTTCTGAAGAGGGGACTGAAGGCATGGCAGCTACTTTGATTACCCAAGAATCATCAAGTGTTCTTGAGATAAATCAAAAGATAGAAAAGCCGTTGATTAATAAAGAAAGCCTTGAAAATCCCCAAGGTGTTTCACGTGATCCAAAGGAAGCACTAGAAGTTGAAACAGGTGAAGAGGTTGATGCTCAAGGGAAAATGCCTCAGTTGTCAGAAACTGAAAAAACGCCAAAAACTGATGAAGCAATGGGACAATTAAAAGGGACAGAAGTTAAATTAAGTGAAAGTCCCCTAAATATCACTAGTCTTAAGCACCAGGAGCTTAGTCAAACTCTACCCAATAATCAGCCCTTAAAAGTAAATTTCGAAGAAAATCTAACGAGAGTCAATCATGTGCTAAGTGAAGGAGTCGAACCCCTAACAGAAGGTCAAACAAGTACACTTAAGTTGACTTTACAACCGGAAAAGTTAGGGCAACTAGAAGTTATTTTACAAATGGAAGATGGGAAAGTAACAGCTAAATTTTTAGTAGAAAATCAAAAAGTTAAACAACTATTTGAACAAAATATGCCCAAATTAGAACAAAACTTAGTTAAACAAGGGATGGAAATTACTAAAATGGAAGTTGTCGTTCAAAAGAATTCTCAAGAAGCTTTAAATTTTTCTGGACAATTTAGCCAACAACAAAGCCAACAAGAGCAACGCCAAAAAATGAGTAAACAAGGCAATCATTACAAGCTGAAAGAAGCTAAATTTGAAGTGGTGGAACAAGAAGTTTCAGCAGACAGTGTTGATATTTTAGTTTGAAAGGTGGAGTCAAATGCCAGCAATAAATCAGCAGATGCCAGTTAGTCGAAGTAACATGACAGGTAATATGGAAAGTGCAAAAAGTAATAACACTAGTGGAATTAAGATGGATGATTTTTTAAAAATCTTAGCGGCAACTATGAGTAACCCTTCTTTATCAGGTGGTGAAAGTGGCGGTGGTGGTGGCACGGATTACATTTCACAATTAGTTCAGTTTACAACTTTAGAACAAATCCAAACGTTGAGCTCGAATTTAGAGTATACGATGATGATGACCCAGCAACAGCAAGCAATCAGCATGATTGGTAAAGAAGTCACAGTCATGGACGGTGATCAAAAGGTGGAAGGTAAGATTGATAAAGTCAAGTTCTCAACAGGCTTTGCAACGATTGAAGTCAAAGGAAAAGATTATCTAATGAGTAATATTCTAGAATTAGGTGCCTAAAAACAAAATCATAGGAGGAAGTAAAATGCTTAAATCACTATATTCAGGTGTCAGTGGAATGAAGAGTTTACAAACAAAAATGGATGTTGTCTCAAATAATATTGCCAACGTTAACACAGTTGGGTTTAAAGCTGGAAGGGTCCGTTTTCAAGATTTACTAAGTCAGACAGATGCAGGGGCTCAAGGGCCGACGGCTAATGGCAACGGCGGAATTAATGCTCGCCAAGTAGGTTTAGGTGTTAAAGTAGGCTCGATTGACACGATGATGGGAGCTGGTACACCTCAACCAACTGGTCGTCCATTAGATTTTGCTTTAGATGCTGGCGGCTTTTTCATCTTACAAAAAAATGACGAAGATCAAACGAAGTACTACACTCGTGACGGTGGTTTTGTGATTGATAGTCAAGGAAAGTTAACTAATGCTGATGGTTTTGCTGTTATGGGACGAGGGGTAGTTGGTGACGAATTAGTTCTTAACGACAAAGATTTCACTGCGGCTAATAATCTAAAACCTTTAGGAGATTTAGCACCGATTGAAATTAAAAATAAAGTTACTGTTGGTGGAAAAGATTTAGATTTAGTTAGTTACAGTATTGACGGATCTGGTATGGTAACAGGAAAATACAGTGATAATAATACGTATGTTATTGGTCAAATTTCATTAGCAACGTTTTCTAATCCAGATGGTCTTGAAAAAATGGGTGGGAACAACTACGTCCAATCAGGTAACTCTGGTGATAGTATTATTGTAACAGCAGGAACAGAAGGTTCTGGCATGTTGGTTCAAGGCGCTTTAGAAGGTTCAAATGTCGATTTAGCCAATGAATTTACAGAAATGATTATTGCAAGTCGGGCCTATCAAGCAAACTCGCGAAGTATTTCAACATCAGACGAGATGTTACAAGAATTAATCAATTTAAAACGTTAATATCAATAAAAATTAGCAGTAACTAATTAAAGGAGTTAATGATGATTAAAATAACTAGTATGAATCACCAAAGTTTCATATTAAACGATTCATTAATTTACCGAATTGAATCGACACCAGATACCGTTATTATCTTAACCGATGGTAAAAGTTTAATGGTTAAAGAAACACCTGAACAAGTTGTCAATAAAATAATTACTTATCAGCAAGCTATTCGAGCAGAATCAATCAGAAGTAAATTTCAAGATGAATAAACGTGAAAAAATAAAGGAATAAGCAATGAATGAGGTGTAGATGATCATGGAAGATCAAGTTGATGAACAAGTTATAGAGAAAAAAAAGGATAAAAATCGTTTAATGATGCTTATCATATTAGTTCTAGTAGTAGGAGTAATTAGTGGCGCAGCAGGAACGTTTATTGGTAATCATTTCTTTGGAAAAGTTCAAGGAAGCCAAACAACTAAGGAAGTTGAGCAGAAATATAACGATAACGAGATTTCGGTTCCTTTAGAAGAGTTTCTAATTAATTTGGCTAAAAGTGATAATGGTGAAACCCCCTATATTAAAATCGAAATGTCACTTTTAACGGCAAATAAAAAAAATGCAGAAACTGCCAAAGCGAGCCAAGATTTAGTACGAGACAGTGTGATCAATTTACTTAGGCAGAAACAAGCAAATAGTATTTTAAACGAAGAAGATGGTGTAAATAAATTAAAGGAATCGCTAAAAAAACAAATTAACGAGGACTATGGCTCTGAACTGGCTCGTGAAGTTTTTATTACAAATTTAGTTATTCAGTAGTGCGGGGAGCGAAAAGATGAGTGGTTTTATGTATTTGTTTAAAAGTATGGCTTTTTTAATAGCGATCATTCTCTTAGCGAACTATCTCCTAAGAAAGTTGAATCACTTTACTAATAAACATCAGAAAAATATTAAAATTATTGAAAAAGTATCAGTTTCAAAAGATTCTGCTTTAACGATCGTATGTATTTGTGATTCTTATTACTTAATGAGTTTCACAGCTCAAGGGAATGAGATTATTAAAGAACTCTCTGATAGGGAAGCAAATGAAATAAGAAAAAACCAACTAAGAGAAATGGAACAGCAAGTAACTCAAACTATTACGTTCAAAAATAGGCAAAGACAAGTCGTCAACTACTGGCAAAAGATAATCAGGAAGAGGTCAAAGTTGTGAAAAAGAAACTGACAGTTACGCTATTACTTATCTACAGTTTGTTTTTTGTCAGACCTCTCCAAGTCTTAGCGATTGATGTTGATGAAGTGACAACAACACTAAACAAATTAGCAGGAAATAACGAAGGGTCACCAGATACGATAAAAATGTTTGTTTTAATGACGGTATTGACTTTAATTCCAACATTGTTAATTTTAACAACATCATTTACGCGGATAATTATGGTTTTATCATTTGTTCGTAGCTCATTAGGGACCCAACAAACACCACCTAATCAAGTTTTGATCGGAATTGCGTTATTTCTGACATTTTTTATTATGCAACCGGTCTTTGGTGAAATTAATGAGACTGCCATCCAACCTTTGATGAGAGATGAAATCAGTCAATCTGTTGCCTTAGAACAAGCAGAGAAACCGATGAAAGCATTTATGTTAAAGCAAACACGTGAAAAGGACTTAGAATTATTTTTAAAAAATTCAGGTAAAGACCAAGTAGCTAAGCCAGAAGATCTTTCTTTAGTTATTGTCGTGCCAGCCTTTTTAATTAGTGAATTAAGAACCGCTTTTAGTATTGGCTTTTTAATTTTTATTCCGTTTTTAATTATTGATATGGCTGTTTCTAGTATTTTAATGTCAATGGGAATGTTTATGTTGTCACCGGTAATGATCTCCTTACCTTTTAAACTCTTATTATTTGTTTTAGTCGATGGCTGGTATTTAGTTGTCGAATCACTCGTTCGTGGCTTTTATTAGGAGGGAAGATATGACAGTTCAAATGGTACTAGACGTACTGGGCGAAGCCTTCTTGAAAATTATTATGATCGCAGGGCCAGTCTTAGGAGTGGCGATGGTTATTGGCTTATTAGTTAGTATTTTACAAGCCACAACACAAATTCAAGAACAAACATTAAGTTTTGTCCCTAAATTACTTGCTGTTTTTTTAACTTTAATCTTCTTAGGCAATTTCATGTTAAACACGTTAGTTGAATTTACGAAATCAATTTTTAAAATAATATCAACATTATAAAGGTGAGGCTATGGCTGAAAATTTAATTAATTTACTTTTAATCTTTAGCAGAATCTCGGCCTTTATTGTCATTTCACCGGGTTTTTCTTTTAAAAGTATGCCAACAACGGCAAAAGTCTGTTTAGCATTAGCACTAACTTTGGCAGTAAATGGCATGTCAGTCTTAGTACCACTGGAAATAAGTTCATACCTACTATTATTTTATCTTGTAAGGGAGGTCTTAGTAGGCTTGGCAATGGGGTTTATTTCGCAGTTAATTTTCACTGGCATTGAAATTGCTGGTCAATTTATTGATTTTCAAGTCGGTTTTGCAATGGGAGCAATGTTCGACCCGGCAACAGGGGTTCACGGGTCGAATTACGGCCGCTTATATTATTGGTTAGCCTTAGCTGTTTTTTTTCTAACAGACATGCATCATTTATTAATCCAAAGCTTATTAGATTCTTTTCAAGTTGTACCAATCGGAACGGCGACATTAAGTAATTATGGGATTGAAGGGACTATCATGTTGTTTTCAGTAGTATTTAAAATCGCTTTAGGTTTAGGTGCACCTATGATGATTGTTGCCTTAATTTCAGATATAGTCTTAGGGATTATTTCTAAAAGTGTGCCACAAATTAACGTTTTAATGCTAGGTATGCCTTTAAAAATATTAGTCAGTTTCTTTTTTATGTTATTGCTATTGCCGAATGTGGTTCAATCAATATCTAAAGTTATGCCATTAATTAGTCAATATTTAGAAGGGTTCGTAAAATCTTTAACAGGATGAGGTGAAGAGTTTGGCAGATAAAGATGGTAAAACGGAAAAGCCCAGTCCTAAGCGCTTACGGGAATCTCGCCAAAAAGGAGAGCTAACTAAAAGCCCAGAATTATCTTCAGCAATCACCTTTGCAATTTTTTCAATAGTCGTAGTTCCAATGTGGGAGTATGTCACACGTCAATGTTTTAGTCTATTGCAAGCTCATTTTTCTAAAGGGTTTGAAGTGAAGGCGTTAGCTAATAACTTAAATGCAATTGGACTTCAGAGTATTTTAAAATTAGGGATCATCGTTTTACCATTTGTTAGTTTAGGATTTTTGGCTTCCTGGCTAGTTAACCTAGGTCAAGTTGGCTTTTTATTCACAACCAAACCATTAAAACCAGATTTCAAAAGACTTAATCCAATTAGTGGTTTTAAAAATATTTTTAGTTCTAAGGCGATATTCTCCTTAGTAAAAAATCTTTGTAAATTAGCAGTAATATTTTATTTGAGTTTACAAGAAATAAAAAAAGTGTTAACTGAACTGCTAACTTTAGGTGAAGTTGGGGTGGAGCATTTATTAAATTTTTTATTACTGTTTATCAAGACGTTAAGTCTCAAAATCGCCTTAGTTTTAGTAGTTTTAGGTGTGATTGATTACTTGTACCAGAGATTTATGTTCCGTAAAAATTTACGAATGTCAAAACAAGATGTAAAAGATGAGTGTAAGGAACAAGAAGGGGATCCACATGTTAAAGCCCAACGGCGTGGCATGTATCAACAGATGGTTGGTGGCATGATGAACCAAGTTAAAGAAGCGACTGTGATTATTACTAACCCAACTCATTTAGCAATTGCCATTCGATACGAAACGGAACGGGACTCAGCGCCGATTATTATAGCGAAAGGTGCTGATTACTTAGCACAAAAAATTCGCGCTGAAGGAAAAGAACACCAAGTTCCAATTATCGAAAACAAACCAGTGGCTAGAGCACTATACAAAGATACTTTAGTCGGTCAAGCAATTCCGCAAGACCTTTATGAAGCTGTTGCGGAAGTGTTAGCCGTGGTTTATCAAATGGAAGAAGCTAATAAACATAAAATCTAAGCTTTGCAAGAATAATGGGAAGATTTAAAATTTAAAAAAGCAATTAGTAAAAAAGTTAAAGAGGGATGAGATGAGTGAATGTTTTCAAAAAGTAAATCAAAGAGGATTAATTATTCAGATGTGATCATCTCATTCTTAGTCGTTGCCGTGATTGGTTTGATTATTATTCCTCTTCCAAGTGCAATCTTGGATTTTTTAATTATTATAAACATTACTATCGGTATAAATGTGTTATTAATAACTCTATTCACGAAAAATGTGTTAGAATTTGCCACATTTCCGACATTATTGTTAATTACAACGATGTTCCGCCTAGGATTAAATATTTCTTCAACGCGTTTAGTCTTAACAAAAGGTTCAGCCGGACATGTTATTGATGCTTTTGCTAATGTTGTCGCAGGTAATAACTACATCGTTGGAGCAGTTATTTTCGTAATTATTACTATCGTACAGATGGTGGTAGTTACAAACGGTGCAAGTCGTGTCTCAGAAGTGTCGGCTCGGTTTACTTTAGATGCCATGCCCGGCAAACAAATGGCGATTGATGCAGATTTAAATGCTGGCTTAATTGACGAAGAAACGGCAAAAAACCGCCGCAAAGATTTACAGCGGGAGGCAAGTTTTTTCGGAGCGATGGATGGGGCAAGTAAGTTTGTCAAAGGGGATGCGATCGCAGGGATTGTCATTACCTTAATCAATTTAATTGGTGGTATTTTAATCTTTTCCTTAGGTCAAGGGATGGGCGTGATTGAGGCCCTAGATAAGTTTGGTAAACTTTCAATCGGTGATGGCTTAGTCAGTCAGATACCTTCCTTATTAATTTCAGTTGCTTCAGGAATTATTGTGACACGTTCTGATGATAACAATAGTTTCGGTGAGGCAATTAGAGCGGATTTTTTCCGAAGCCCAACGATTTCCTGGATTGTTGCCACAGTCTTAGTCATTATTTCCTTAGTACCTGGTTTTCCAAAAATACCTTTTTTAATCATTGCCCTTATTTTTGGAACGATTGCGTATCGAATGAAAGCCGATGAAAAAAACCAAGAGAAGCGGCTGATTGAAGAACGACAAGCGATGACGTTATTAGCTAAGGAAAAAGAATTAGAGGAAGATGACAGTGTCTCATCCTTTCAAGTCGAACCAATTTCGATTGAAATTGGCTATGGGTTAATTTCAATGACAGATGACCATTTAGATAATAGCTTAATGAAGCAAATTATAAATATTCGAAAACAATGTGCTCATGAATTAGGAGTCTTACTAACACCGATCAGAATTAGAGATAATTTACAACTGAACCCAAATGATTACTGTATCAAAATTAAAGGAAATGAAGTTGGTCGTGGGGATATTTATCCGAATAAATGTATGATAATCAATCCTGAAAATGAACAAATTAGTTTTAATGGTATTCCAACTAAGGAGCCAGCCTTTGGTTTAGATGCTTTGTGGATTGATGAAAAAGACCGGGAATTAGCTGACTTACATGGGGCAACCTTAATCGAGCCAGTTACGGTTATTGCGACTCATTTAAAAGAAGTTATTTATAATAATACAGCTGAATTACTTGGGCGTCAGGAAGTTAAGCATCTTTTAGAAGGGATTAAAGATAAATATAACGTGGTAATAGATGAA
This sequence comes from Vagococcus salmoninarum, assembly GCF_003987495.1. Classification (GTDB taxonomy): domain Bacteria; phylum Bacillota; class Bacilli; order Lactobacillales; family Vagococcaceae; genus Vagococcus_D; species Vagococcus_D salmoninarum. The sequence goes on along the minus strand of NZ_NGJU01000005.1, from coordinate 31,148 downwards.
CTAATTCCAGAAATTATGCGTTTAGGTGAAGTTCAAAAGGTTCTTCAAAATTTATTGAAGGAGCAAATCCCAATTAATGACTTAGTGACAATTTTAGAAACATTGGCAGACTATGGAACAACGACTAAAGACTCAGAAATATTAACGGAACACGTTCGTCAATCACTGAAACGAACGATTGTAAAGCAGTACTTAGATGAGGACCTAACATTACGTGTGATAACACTTCACCCTGAAGTCGAAGAGTTAGTGAGTAAAGGGATTCAAAAAACGACAACCGGTTCGATTCCAATTCTGAAACCAGAAATCATTACACAGATTTTTGATAGTTTAAGCCAATCCCATAATCGCCTATTAGCTGAAAATGTTAACCATGTTATTTTAGCATCACCTAATATGCGGTTGATTTTTAGAAAGTTGATTTCTTATAACTTTCCGGATTTAGCTGTTCTTTCACTGAATGAAGTTCCTAATGAAATTGCGATTGAGACGGTAGGAATGATTGATATTACGACACAAGTAACTTAAAAATTATTGCCATGAGAGAGAGAATTGTAAAGGGGATAACCAAGTGTATGAAATAGATCTTGAAACTGAAATAGTGAAATACTTACCATTAGTTGAGAAAGTAGTTAATCGAATTGGGATTAAAAATCGTGAATACGATAACGATGATCTATTTAATATCGGTGTTATCGGTTTGATGGATGCTTTAAATAAGTTTGATGCTAGCAAGAAGGTACCTTTTGAAAGCTACGCTTATATTCGTATTCGCGGAACAATTATTGATGAAGTTAGAAGAACCTCACGGGTATCGCGAACACGTATGGAAAATCTGAATGAGTTTTATCGTGCTAAGGAAAAGATTGAAAAAAGTAAGATGAGTGAGGCAAGCGATCAAGAAATCTGTGAAGAGCTGGGAATTACGGCTAAAAATTTAGCAACAATTCATGAGACGGTTCACTACTTAGCTAATATTTCTTTAGAAGACACTATTTTCAGTAGTGTTGGTGAAACATTGGAATTAAAAGACATCATTGAAGATGAGAAGATGATTCCCTTTGATGACTTATTGTTAGACGAAGAACGGAAAGTCGCCTTAAGTCAAGCTGTCTTAAAACCTGGCTCCCGGGAACAAATTATTTTGAATTTATATTATGTGGAAGAATTGACCTTAAAGGAGATTGCCGAAGTGTTGGATGTTTCAATCCCAAGAGTATCTCAACTCCACGGTAAAATCTTAGTGAAACTAAAATTATTGATTGAAGGAGAGTTAACATGATTAGAAGTATTGATACGATTCAAAGCAATTTAAATATTTTACAAAAGAAGCAAGAAAATATCAGTGCCAATGTTGCTAACACGAACACTTTTGGGTATAAAGCGCAGCAAATCATCCAATCAACAACTCCAGCCCAAGCCATGTTTAATTTTACTAATGGACCAGAGTTAAATCAATTGAATCAAGTAGGTGATTTTATTTTTGCTAATCAGATTGATAGTGTCAGTCTTGATCAAAGTCAGGGGGGAGTTAAAGGGACGAGCCGTGAAACTGACTTTAGTATCCTTGGTACTGGTTTTTTTAATGTCCGATTAGCAGATGGTCAAACCGGTTATACACGAAATGGCAACTTTGCCCTTAATCAAGACAATCAGTTAACGACTCAAGAAGGTTATTTAGTTTTAAATCAAAATAATCAACCTATTAGGGCTGAAGAGCTGACACAGCAACCAGCCTTTAAATTAACCCAATTTGATAATCCAGAAGAGTTAGTTAGTCGTGGTCAAACCCTCTTCACAGGTGCTACAGCGGGACGAGACGCCACTGATTCACTTGTGCAAAATAAAAGTTTGGAAGCTTCAACAGTTGAAATGGCAGATGAAATGGTTAATTTAATTGAAACTGCTCGAGAATTCGAGTCGAACCAAAAGCTACTACATGCAGCAGATGAAACGTTGCGTAAAGCTGTTAATGAGATTGGGAAGGCGTAGGTAATTATGAGGACAACACTAGGAATTAGCCAAACAAGTTTAAAAGGTCTTCAAAATCATTTAGATCGAGTAGCTAATAATGTGGCTAATGTTAACACGGAAGGCTTTAAGAAAAAAGAAAGCAGTTTTCAAACACTGTTGCAAAATGACATTAGACCTAATCAAGTCGGTTTAGGTCAAAATGCCCAAAATTTAGCAATTAACCGTGGCTTAAAAGTCAATCAACAAAGCGTTGATTTCAGCCAAGGTGCTTTAGCTGAAAGTAATAATGGCACTGATTTAGCATTGACAGGACCGGGTTTTTTTGGAGTACGAGACAACAATCAACAATTATTTTTAACACGTGACGGCCGATTCCATGTTGATAGTGCTGGTGTTTTTAGAAATAGTGAAGGGTTAGTCTTAGAAATAGAAAAAAGTTTGCCAGAAAATCAATGGCCCCAGGGAATTCCACAAGTCAGCGAAACAGGGGAAGTTCGAATTGCAAACCAAGTAGTTGGGCGAATTCCAATTTTTGATGTTAATAATCATAATCAATTAAGTGCTGTTGGCGAAAACCGTTATCAATTAAGAGCAGGAGCCGCCTTAGAGCAAAATAGAACGACTCAAATGATTCAAGGGTTTACAGAAGGGTCAAATGTCGATATTGCAGAATCAATGACGGATATGATCATCACTCAAAGAAGTTATTCGATGAATGCAAAAGTCTTGCAAGCGACAGATGAAATGATGCAACAAATTAATGAATTTAAACAATAAGATTAGTCAGCGTTAACTGGGATAAGGGAAGAGATGAAACGTGAATGATTAAACTAACAAATGTCTTAAAACAATATGATAATAACACCTGGGGGCTAAAGGGGATTTCTTGCGAAATTCATCAAGGTGAATTTATTTACTTAATCGGTCCTAGTGGTGCAGGAAAATCGACTTTAATTAAGTTACTGACATGTGAAGAACGTCTAACTGGCGGTCAGCTTCAAATAGGTAATGCCGATTTAGGTACGCTGAAAGATCGGCGGATTCCCTTTTTACGACGACAACTAGGAATTGTTTCCCAAGAAGTGTTATTAATTAATGAAGTCACTGTCTATCGCAACTTAGTTTATGCTCTACAAGGAATTGGTGTTAGTCATAAATTAATCAAAGAAAAAGTATTCAATGCGTTAGAGTTAGTGGGGATGTTAGCATACAAGGATCATCTACCAGTGGAACTCTCTCAAGGACAACGTCAAAAAATAAGTATCGCCCGGGCAATTGTTAACCAGCCAAAAATCGTGATTGCCGATGAACCTACGGGTAATCTTGACGCCAAGTCTTCCGTAGAAGTGATGAGAATATTTTATAAACTGAATCAACTAGGAACAACTATCATGATGGCAACTCATAACAGTACCATTGTTAACACCATAAGGTATCGGGTCATTGAAATTCGCAATGGCGAAATTATCCGCGATCAAAAAACAGGTGGTTATGGCCTAGTTGATGACGAAAAAGATGTGTATATCATTTAAAAATAAGAGTTGTCCATAAACTATTAACTAAATCTAAGTCTTTACCGATAGTATCAAAGGTAATATAAAAAAATTAGAGGGAGTTTTTTAGATGGGGAAAAATACAAAAGAGAAGAAAAAATCTCTTGGACCAGGAATCGTCGGACTGTTAATCGCAATGGGAATTATTCCAGTGTTGATTGTCTTGTTTTTAAATTTAAAAATCATGACAACATTAGTCAATAACCGCATTACTGTGGAAGAAAAAAATAGTACTGAGCGAGTCGTTGACCGCTTAGAATCAATTCAAGAAAATGTTGAAAGTATTACGAAAACACTAGTTGAACAACCGGAATTTAAGATGCCAGTTAAGACTTTTGAAGATCAAGAAGCTGTTCGTCGAATGATGACGGTTATTAAAGATGCAGATGTTAACATTGAAGAAGTTTACTTTGTACCAACTGACTATCATTTGATTTCTAGTAATAATCGTGATGATAAGCAAGGCCGTTACTTATCCCGTGATTGGTATAAGTCAGCTAAATTAAACCCTGAGAATGTGACTTGGTCCGAACCAGTTGCCGATAATAATACTGGCCGTCTAGTAATCACTGTTTCGACAACTGTTAAACGAAATGGTAAAGAAATGGGGATTTTAGGTGTTGATGTTAACTTCTCACAAATCAGTGAAATTATTGCCAAAACTAAAATCGGACGAACCGGTCGGATGGTATTAACGACTAAAGATGGTTTAGTTTTAGGCTCAGGTACTAAAGGAGAAGTTGGTAAAAATTTAGCAGAACAAGAATTTTTTGAAAAAGCTAATAAAGATTCAGGGTTTGTTAAGACAGCCACTGGCCAAATGTATTACGCAAAGACTAAAACAAACTTAAATGTTTTTGCAGGTGTCCAAAAAGAAGAACTTAATCAAGAAAAAAATGCGTTCTTAAAAACATCAGGACTTGTCATTTTTATTTGGGGACTACTAGCTTGTCTTTTAGCTTTTTGGATTTCGAGAAAAGTGGTTCAAGCCGCTAAGATGTTAGTTGATGCTTTCAGTCGTGCCAGCATGGGAGATTTGACAGCTGAAATTAGTAATTCAACGGCTATAGAAGCGAAAAAAGATAGTAAAAATCCTTTGAAAGCGTTGGTCTTTAATTTAATTAATCAAGAAACAGTTAGTGAAAATGGGAATGAAATCGAGCAGATTGCCTATGCCTTCAATTCCATGTTACGTGGATTCGCTGCCCTTGTTGTAGGGATTCAAGATGAAAGTAACAGCATTGCCGATATGACCTTATCATTAAGTGAAATATCTAAACAAACAAGTTCAGCCACAGAAGAAGTATCTGAAACAATTACTGGAATCGCTCAAGCGACAAGTTCTCAAGCGGTGGATGCCGAACGAACTGTAAATGAGATGAATCAATTAGGTGACTCGATTGAATCAATTCATCAAAGTGCAGTCGACATGAACAATGATGCGAATATCGCAACAGAATTGAATAACCATAATTCTGAGTTAATGTTTAACGTTCATGAAAACTGGGAGATAGAAAGAGAAAAACTTGGTCAATTAGTAACTAATATGACTAGTATGAATACAGATGTTCAAAACATCAATAAAATTATTCAAGTCATCAATGATATTTCTTCCCAAACTAATTTATTAGCTCTCAATGCTTCGATTGAAGCTGCTCGAGCTGGTGAAGCAGGTAAAGGCTTTGCTGTTGTGGCAGAGGAAATTCGTAAATTAGCGGAACAAAGTGCTGGCTCAACGAAAGATATTGAATTGATTATTGAAGAAATTCAAAGCAAGTCAAATGGTATGGTTAGCCAAGTCTCTGACTCATACGAAGGTGGAGAAAAACAAACTCAAGCTATTAATAATGCAATTAACTCTGCTAATAAAGTGTCAGAAAAGTTCGAAGAATTAATCAAAGAAATTAAAGCTGTAGACGGCTTAAGTCAAGCTGTTAAAAATCAAAAAGATGGTGTATTATTCTCAGTTGAAAATATTTCAGCATCAACCCAAGAAAACTCAGCTGGAACAGAGGAAGTCTCTGCTAACGCCGAGGAAATTTTAGCAACTATGGAAGAATTTACAACGAATATTGCAACGTTAGAAGAAATTTCAGAAATTTTGAAACTTCAAGCAAATAGCTTTATTGTGAAAAAATAACAACTTAAAAATAACAACTACCATGGAAACGTTGATTTTCATGGTAATTGTTCCATTTTAATTAAAGACAGGGGTAACCTATGGAAAAACAAATTGTTTTCGTCAGCCATAACCAATCCTTTAGTTTACCGATTGTTAAAACTGAGAAGATTATTCAATGGGAATTACCAGTGCCTGTACCAGAAACGGAAACATATGTTTTAGGCATGATTCAATATGATCAAAAAGTTTTACCGATTGTTGATCTAAGGCAACGTTTGTATCAACAAAAAACGGTGACTAACGAACAGTCTAAAATTATTATAGTCCAATGGCAGGAAAGCTTGATTGGTTTATTAGTTGAGGGGATTACTGGAATTCAAGATTTTACTCTTGAGGAAATTGAAGAACCGCAAACAGAGTTAGAACAAGAAAAAGCCTATCTAAAGTATTTTATAAAAACTAAAGAAGATATTATTATTCAATTAGCCATTGATGAACTATTTAATGGCCAAGGACTTTTAGATATTCTGAAAGAAGACCAGATGTATGAGCCATTTTTGCTGGAATTAAGTGAACAAGTTGAGGCGGATGCTCAATGAGTGAAGAAGTTAAAGTCGGCATTTCTGATTATAAGATTACGAGAAATCCCAATAAATTAACGACATTAGGTTTAGGTTCCTGTATCGCAATTATTGTTTATGATGAAAAAAGCCACCTTGGTGGACTAAGTCATATTATGCTGCCAGATAGTGAGGTCTTCAAGGCTCGTAGTCAGTTAAAACAAGAAAAATTTGCAGATTTAGCGTTACCTAAGATGATTCAAGAGATGCGTCAACAAGAACCCCGGGGAAAATTTGTTGCTAAAATGGCTGGTGGGGCAAGTATGTTTAACTTCAATGAAGGCAGCAAGGCACCAAATATTGGGGAGCGCAATATTATTGCAGTTACTACAGTTCTCGAAAAATTAAAAATCCCCCTATTGAGTAGTCATACAGGTGGAAATATGGGCAGATCGTTGATAGTCGATTTAACGACTTTAAGTGTGAAAGTTAAACTTGTTAATCGTGACATCATTGAGCTATAAATTAATTAGTGGAAAAGAGGTAATAATAATTTCAATTAAAGTCTTAGTTGTTGATGATTCTGCCTTTATGCGTAAAATTATCTCTGATCAAATTAAAAGTAGTTCTGGGCTAAGTGTATGTGGCATCGCACGGGATGGCGAGGATGCCTTACGTTTGATTCCTAAACTAAAGCCAGACTTAATTACCTTAGATATTGAGATGCCTGGCTTAAATGGCTTAGAAACCTTAAAAAAAATTAAGGCTGATTACCAGATTCCAGTTATTATGTTAAGTTCCCAAACCGGAGAAGACATTACTATCGAAGCACTGGAGCTTGGCGCTATGGATTTTATTGAGAAACCCCAGAACTTGCAAGTGATTAGTCAAGAATTTCAACAAGAAATTAGCACAAAAATCAAGTTAATTTATGAGGGGCAACTAAATCAACACCGTCTAAATAAAAAGCCAAAACAAATTCTACGGGAGCAAGTCGAGCCTAGTAGTTTGCCTCTTAAAGTCAAATGTATCGTGATTGGGGCATCAACTGGCGGTCCGCGAGCCTTGATGAATCTAGTCAAAGACATACCGAAAGAACTAAATATTCCTATAATAATAGTTCAACATATGCCAGCCGGCTTTACTCATTCTTTTGCTAAACGATTAAATCAAGAAGCTCAAGTGTCAGTAGTTGAGGCTGAAAATGGCATGAAATTACAAAAAGGAACAATCTATTTAGCACCAGGTGATTACCACTTACGCATAGTGGCGCAAAGGATTGTATTAGAACACACACTAGCAAAACGACACGGTGTCCGTCCGGCAGTTGATTTTTTATTCGAATCCGCAGCTGATGACTTTAAAACAACCTTGGTTGCTGTTATTTTGACAGGCATGGGAAGTGACGGCACAGTAGGAATGAAAAAAATCAAGGCCTTAGGTGGCTATAATATCGCCCAAGATGAAGGCAGTTCAGTGGTTTTTGGAATGCCTCGCCAAGCGATTGAAGCCGGTGTTGTCGACGAAGTAATGAGTCTTCAAGCACTTAGTAAAAGACTAAATTGGATTATAAAAGTGAGGCAAGGTTAATGAATTTTGAGTATTTTTATAAATGGGTTCAAAAGCATTTGCAACTAGATTTATATTCATATAAAGAAAAACAATTACAGCGACGGATCTTAAGCATCATGACTAATACAGGTGCAAGTAGCCTAGAAGAATATGCCGAGCTAATTAATAGTGAGCCTGAAATCAAGCAACAGTTTTTAGACTATATAACGATTAATGTAACAGAATTTTACCGTAATCGAGAGTTGTTTACAGAATTTTCGAGAGTGGTTTCAGAAGAAATACTACCCCAGTACAAACAACTTAAGATTTGGAGTGCCGCTTGTTCTGTTGGGGCAGAGCCATATACAGTTGCGATGATTGCCGATCAAAATGAATGGCCTTTAGGCGATAAAATATTAGCAACGGATATTGATAAACCTGTTTTAATCAAAGCCAAAAAAGGTTGTTATAAAGACAATGAGTTGAAAAATCTTAGTATAAATGAGCGACAAAAATACTTTTCGACTACGACAGAGGGGCAGCAAATCTGCCAGAAATTAAGTAACATGATTCGCTTTAAGCAACACGATTTATTGCAAAGTCCCTATGACAAGGGGTTTCATATTATTATCTGCCGCAATGTCACAATCTACTTTAAAAACGAAGCGAGAGACGAGATCTATCGAAAATTTCATAAAGCGCTAGTTCCTGGCGGAATATTTTTTACAGGAGCGACTGAGACAATTAATAACCCTGAAAGTATCGGGTTTAAAAAGATATCAACCTTTATTTATCAAAAGATATAAATAATCTAAGAGCAAAGAGGTGTTTTTAAGTTGGATGATAATATTAAATATCGGGAACTCTTTTTTGAAGAAACTGATGAACACTTAGAAAGTCTCAACGACGATATTTTAAGATTAGAAAAAGAACCAGACAATCGGACACTGTTAGATAGTATTTTCCGTTCGGCTCATACGTTGAAAGGTATGGCTGCGACTATGGGGTACGAAACGATGGCAACACTCACACACAAGATGGAAAATTTATTTCAACAATTTAAAGACGGAACCTTAAGTATTTCAAGTGAGACGATAACGTTGATTTTTGATTGCTTAGATAAGTTAGCTGAAATCGTTGAAGGGCTCCGTTTAAAGCAAGACATTTCAGAAGCAACGATTGCTACTTTAGTTCAACGTTTAACGGACTTTGACGAAGCTACTAGTCAGACTGAAAGTACAGTAGGAGGAAATCCGAGTCAAAAGGAAGGGCAACTTAGCTTGAGTTTTATTAACTTATCCTTATCAGATGAAGAAATTATTTCCCAAGGAATCGAACAAGGCTATTGGGCTTATGGGATTGCTATTCGTTTAGAACAAGAGTGTGCCTTAAAAGGGCCAAGAGTCTTTTTGATTTTAGATAAGTTAGAAAGTTATGGCGAGGTTATTCATTCTGAACCAAGTCCAGAAATTCTCGAAAGTGGTGAATTTTCAGGGGATTTTCAGTTGCTATTTATGAGCCAAGAAGAACCAGAAAAAGTGACAGAATTAATTTTAAGTAATAGCGATATTGAGGCTCTTGTAGTTGAAAAAATGACTAATGAAAGCCTTCAAGACTACAAGTTGAAAACAAGTCTTGAAAGTGAGGAACTCCTTGTAGATCAGGCCTTAGAATCTAAAAAAACGATGTCTAGCAAGCTTGCTCAAACTACTAAGGTAGAAGCTAATCACAGTAATCAATCAATTCGTGTGGAATTAGCCAAACTTGATTCTTTTATGAATTTGGTTTCGGAGCTAGTAGTTTATCGAACTCGTTTAGAGAATTTGAGTAGTCGCTATCAAACAGCTGAAATTAAAGAACCCCTTGATCATGTGGCTCGAATTACTTCTGAACTACAAGATTTAGTTTTGAAAATTCGCATGCAACAAGTTGGGATTGTGATGAATCGCTTTCCCCGTGTCGTGAGAGATTTAGCAAAAGAATTAGACAAAGAGATTGAATTAGAAATCGAGGGCGAAGATACAGAATTAGATCGTACAGTTGTTTCGGAACTGAGTGAGCCCTTAATTCATTTAATTCGTAATTCTGCTGATCATGGCATTGAAAGACCTGAGAGACGAGCAGAACTTGGGAAACCAAAGATTGGTAAAATTAGGCTAACAGCTTCCCAACAAGGCAATCGTGTAATGATTAGTGTTTCTGATGATGGAAAAGGTTTAAACCCAGTTTTAATTAAAGCCAGTGCCGAAAAAAAGGGATTAGAAGTAGAAGGATTATCAGAGCAAGAAATCATGCAATTAATTTTTCATCCAGGCTTTTCAACAGCCACAGAAGTAACAAATGTGTCTGGTCGAGGAGTTGGTATGGATGTGGTTCATTCTAAAATTAATAGTCTTGGTGGGTCAATCGAACTAACAAGTGAGGTTGATGTAGGGACAACATTTGCTATTAATCTGCCCTTAACTTTATCGATTATCCAATCGTTAATGGTAAAAGTCGGACAAGAAACTTTTGCATTACCACTTGGGGTAATCGAAAAAGTGATTGAAATTCAGCCATCAGAAATTGTTCAAGTTCATCAAAAAGAAGTGTATTTTTACCGGGGCGTGGCAACACCTGTTATACGTGTGAATGAATCACTTGAAATTCCTGAACAATTAGATAATCAACATCCCCATTTGATTATGGTTTTACTAGGTAAATATTATTACGCTTTACTTGTCGATGAGTTAATCGGTCAACAAGAGATTGTTATTAAAAAATTAGGTCAAGAATTAAAAACTTTGACAAAATATTTAGGAGCGACAATTTTAGGAAATGGCGATATTACTTTAATTTTAGATATCAATACGTTGTGTTACGAAAGTAATGGTGGAATTTATGTCTGATAATTTCACTGATTTACAACTAGATGTCCTTAAAGAGTTAATTAATATTGGTGGAGCTCATGGGGCAACAAGCATTTCTCAATTAATCGGTAAACCAGTCAATATGGAAGTCCCTTTGATTGAAATTATGGCTTACGAAGAGTTATATCAGAAAATAATGGCAGAGGATCAGCAAGTTTACGGTGTTATGAGTCAAGTTTATGGCGATGCTGGCGGTGTTTTTCTATTTGCATTATCGGTTGACTCGGCTGATCTTTTAACAACAATGATGATGCCAACAGACATCCCTAAAACAGACGTACTAATGGAATCGGCTACTAAAGAACTAGTTAACATCATAGTTAATTCATTTTTGAATGCTATTAGTAAGATGCTTGATGTGAATTTAGTCTCTTCTGTGCCACTGTTACGTGTCGAAATGTTTGGGGCAATTATTAGTAGCTTATATATGGAGTTGGAACAATATGACGAACAAGTCATGGTAATTAGAAATGAGTTCTTTTATTTAGGAGATAAACTAGAAGCAGCATTGTACTTCATTCCTAAAGAAGGTGTACTAGAAAAATTATTTAAAGCATTTGGAGTGTAAGAGAGGAAAGAATAAAATGGCAAAAAAAGTATTAATCGTTGATGATGCAGTATTTATGAGAATGAAGTTAAGAGATATCTTAGAAAAGAACGGTTATGAAGTTGTAGCAGAGGCTCAAAATGGTCTCGAAGCGATTGAGCGTTACAATGAAACGACTCCTGATTTAGTTACAATGGACATCACAATGCCAGAAATGGATGGCGTCGAAGCATTGAAAAAAATTAAAGCAGAGCATCCTGAGGCGAAAGTTTTAATGTGCAGTGCCATGGGACAACAAGGCATGGTGATGGACGCTATTCGTGCTGGTGCAGTTGATTTTATTGTTAAACCATTTGATAGTGACCGAGTGATAAAAGCTTTAGATAAAGTCAGTCTCTAACTTTATCAGAGTGATGTCTGAAAAGAATAGGAGAAGCTATGCAAATTATTGTCTTTACTAAAAACGAAAAATATTACGGCATAAAAACTGAAAATGTCGGTGAAATTATTAAAAGTACCCAATTCTATCACGTTCCACAAGGACCTCAATGGGTTGAAGGCTTAATTAATTTACGAGGCACAATAGTGACGTTAGTAAATTTTGCCAAATTTATAGGAGCAGCTGATAGTGAAGAGCATCGAAACATAATTATCATTACAAATAAGGAAGAGAAACTTGGTATTTTAGTTGAAGGTATCGTCGGTGTCTACACGATTAACTCTGCAGATATCCAACAGTTAGAACAAGTCAAAAGTATTGAAGGCTTGATTCAAATCGATGATAAAGCGACTAATATTATAAATATCATGACATTATTCTCTGAAAATGAGGGATCAATTTGAAACAAGTCTTAAGTCAGCAAGAAATTGATACATTGTTAAGTGCAATGAGTAATGGTGACATTGATGAAGAATTATTAATTGAAGAAAAGAAGGCACCTCAAGCTAAAAGCTATGATTTTAGACGGCCGACTAAATTATCAAAAGAGTATATCAATACATTATTTATGATTTTTGAAGATTTTTCTAAATTTGCAGGGAATCATTTAAGTACACAAATTAGAACAAATGTTAATCTTAAGTTGGCTTCGATTGAGCAAATTAGTTACGATGAATTTATTCATTCAATCCCTAAATTTACTTTACTGGGGTTATTCCATTCCACCCCATTAAATGGCATTCAAATGATCGAGGTTAATCCACAATTATGTATGTTAATAGTCGAATTACTCTGTGGCGCTTCAGAAGCCCAAATCACTAAAGGGGAAGAGCTAAGTAAAAAAAGTTTTACAGACATAGAGATGGCTATTTTAGAAGAAGTCTTTAAGACATTTGTTACAGCTTTTGAAAACGCTTGGCAAGATATTACAACGATTGAAAGCCAGCTGGATAGTCTAGACACGAATCCGCAATTACTACAAAATATGTCACCAAACGAACCAGTTGTCTTAATTACTTTTACTGTCACAATTTTTAAACAGAATACGTTTATTAATTTATGTGTTCCATATGTTTTCTTTGAAGGAATTGTTGATAAATTAAGCTTCAGAAATTGGTTTGATGCTGATAAAGGTTTTAATGAAGCAGATAATGATCAGCTAAAGAAAAATATTGAGACAGTTACGTTAAAAATGGAAACAGTTTTAGGTGAGACAACGATGACCTTAGCTGACTTTGCGCAACTTGAAGTAGGAGACACAATTAGCTTAAATCAAAAAATTGCGGAACCTTTGAAGATGTATATTGAAAATCAATTATTTAGTAAAGTAAAGCCTGGTCAAAAAGACGGGCACTTAGCGGCTGAAATTTTAGAGCTAATGGAAGGAGACGGTGAGTAATAATGAGTGGAAGCTTATCACAACAAGAAATTGATACATTAATGAAAGATACGAATGACGAGGTCTTTGATCAAACGATTACTGATATTATTGGTGAAGTCGGTAATATCTCAATGTCTCAAGCAGCAACAACGTTATCATCCATTTTAAATCGACGAGTGACTATTACAACTCCCCGCGTCACTTACGTCAAATTTCAACAAATTTTAGCGGAATTAGTTACGCCTAAAGTGTCAACAGTAGTTGAATTTAAGGAAAACCTTGAAGGGAGTAACTTGTTGTTATTGAATGTTGAAGATGCAATTATTATTGCTGATTTAATGATCGGTGGGGATGGAACAACAACTAACACAGAATTTACGGAGCTAGAGCTTAGTGCCGTTGGGGAAGCGATGAACCAAATGATTGGCTCTGCTTCGACGTCGATGGCGACAATGATTGGTAAAAAAGTTGATATTTTACCTCCCGAAGTTAATTTATGGCAAGATGAAGCTCAAGTGACCTATGCTGGTATTGCTAATGAAACAGTTGTCTGTAAGATAGCTTTTGATTTATCAGTTGAAGGAGTCATTGAAAGTGAAATTATGCAAATTTATACGCAAGAAATGGTCACTGAAATTTCTGATCTAATGCTGGCTGATACAGGCCAAGTGTTAGAAGGACGGGCAGAACCTTTAGAGGAAAACATCCAAGGGATGAGCTTCAAAGGCTCTGAACAACAAACGAATGGCTCAAAGAAAGTCGACATTCAACAGCCTAGGTTTCAGCCTTTAGAAAATAAGCCTAAAGAAAGTACGATTGACAATTTAGACTTAATTATGGATGTCCCTTTAGATTTTAGTGTTGTTTTAGGCAATAGTCGTAAATCAATTAAAGACATCTTATCTTTAGGAGTAGGCTCAGTCGTTGAACTGGATAAGCTAACAGATGAACCTTTAGAAGTTTATGTCAATGGGAAACTGATTGCCCAAGGGGAAGTTGTCGTTATTAATGAAAATTTTGGCGTAAGATTGACGGATATCCTCTCGCCAAAACAACGAATCACTAATTTAAATCAGCGTTAAACACAAACTAGGTTGCAGATGCCACCAAGGCTAAGCACCTAGTTTTATTTTGTCTTTAAAAATAGAAAACTAGTGTTATTTAACGGATGTTTAAACAACTTATTCAACTGAAATATATAATATGAGCCTAGCAATTATCTTAAGTAGACGTTATGAACTTAAATGTTCTATTGTGTTTGTTTGTTATGCTAAACTTTGATTAGTTAAACTATCATTTTTACCTCTAACCTTGGACTTAATATTTTCCCTAGACAACCGATAATAATTATAGTTAAGTAAAACAGTTGTTTCGTCCCAAGAAATAGAGCTAAAAGGAGGAAGAGAGTTATCATGAAAATCGGTAATGATTATCAACCATATCTAGAAGCGACTCATCGCTATGCCCAACACGGACAAAGTGAAAGCGCCGTTACGGGCGCTAAAGATGAATCCGTTACACTTGATATCTCAACAACTAGTCAACGGATTCGTTCAAAAGAGACAAGTGCATCTGTAGCTGAAAACAAACGGTTAGCTGATATTAAGCAAGCCATTCAAGCTGGCACTTATCACGTTGAACCAAATGCTTTAACAGACAAGTTGCTGGAAACTTTTAAAGAACAGAGGATGTAGAGATGGCTCAAGAACGAGAATTACAACAATTATTAAAAAAATTTATTAGATTGTTAAAAAAAGAGAAAAAAGCTTTAATTAAAGACGAAGGCACTAAAATTATGGCAATTGTTGAAGAAAAAAAAGCCTTTGTGGAATTACTTAGTGAGTTTAAAAGTGGGACTTCTGAATTGTCGATGACTTTAATTCAAGAAATTCAAGAACTTCAAACAGATAATCTCCTTTTGACAGAGCAAACCTTAAGTTATCAAGAGGCCTTTCTTTCGGCGATTAGTGCAAGTGTTAAAGATGTGAATCCGACCTATTCACGACAAGGAAATATCCAAGGTCCTAAAGATATCAGTTTAGTTAATCAACAATTTTAAGGACTGATTTTTTTAGCAAAAATTGGCAAAGAGGTGAAAGATTATGGTAGGTTTATTTGGTACCTTAGGGACGGCAAATAAAGGGTTAAATGCACAACAGAAAGCATTAGAAACAACAGGTCATAATATAGCTAATGCCAATACTGCTGGCTACTCACGGCAACGAGTCAATATGCAAGCGGATCAACCTTATCATATGGTTGGAATTGGTTCTGTTGGAACAGGGGTGAAGATCACTTCAATTATCCGAGTAGTCGATGATTTTGTGATTGGCAACATACGGTCTGAGACATCAACTTATAATTATTATGAACAAAAATCGGACATTCTCGGTCAACTAGAAACAATTTTAAATGAGACCCCCTTTAGTAAAGGGTTATCTGATAATTTAGCGACTTACTTTGATTCTTGGTCGAAACTAGGTAACAACCCGGAACTTGATAATGCCAAAACAATTGTTTTAGAAAATGGTAATATGCTGACAGACACGATTAATCATATGGCTAAGCAGATGACTGAGTTAGCTAATAACAGTCTGGCAACCTTAGAAAAAGGCACACTAGATTTCAATGGTAAGTTACAGCAACTAGATGTCATTAATCAACAAATCTATAAAATGTCAGATAATGGGACGGTTCCCAATGATCTATTAGATCAGCGTGATAGTATTTTAGAAAGTTTAGCTAGTTTTTCAAAAATTGAAACTAGTTTTGATCAGTACAACCGGGTTTCGGTTAAAATATCAGGCCAAGATGTTTTAACACCAACAACGTTAAAAACAGTAAATGTGATAGTTGGCAAGGATGAAAATGGCAAGTTCTTAGTTTCTCAAGGTGGAGACGCTTTGAAAGGTCGGGATGTCTTAAGTGGTGATCACCAAGTCGGGGATATTTTGATTTCTGATAGTTCAATCCAACCAATCACCTACACTGCAGTTGAAATGACTTCCGGTGCCACCAAAGGATTGCAACAATCTTTAGGAGAGTTGGATGCTCGGCTGAATGAATTAAATAGTTTTGCCTTTAACTTGGCTTCTACTGTCAATATGATTCATTCAGATAATGGTAAAGGCGAGCCATTCTTTAACTTAGGAACATCTAAAAACTATGCTTTAGATTTACAAGTATCAGGGGAATTGAAAAAAGACCCAACTAAAATCAATACGGGGCAAGAACTTGGCAGTCATGAAGTTGGTGACGGCTCACGAGCAGCAGCCATCGGTAAGCTAAAAGATGTTCGCTTAAAATATCCGGTGTCAGAGACCGATTTAGCTAGTTTGTATGATTCGGCAACTATGACAATTAAAGATCAGGAGGGCGGACTAACCTTTTTAGGGGCCTTCGTTGATATCGTAACTAAAAATGGGATTTCTAAGCAACAAGCAGACAACACAATGACCTCACAAGACTATTTACTTAGTCAACTACAGCAACGTCGTGATTCAGTTTCAGGAGTGAACATCAATGAAGAAGTATCTGATGTTATTCGATTCCAACGGGCCTTTCAAGCTAATTCACGTGTGATATCAGTCATTTCTGAAATGCTAGATACGTTAATCAATCGGACAGGAGTTTAGTGAAAAATGAGAATTTCTAATTCAACCATGCATACAGAATTTAACCGTAATATGGCAACAAATTTAAATAAATTACAAAAGTATCAAAACCAATTAAATTCATTGTCAGAATACAGTAAGTCATCAGATAATCCCTTAGTTTACGCTAAAATTATCAATGTTAATAACTCTATTACGCAAAATGCTAACTATAATTCTACGATTGGTGATAGTATTGCTTGGGGGAAAACCCAAGATTCAGCTTTAGCGAGTGCGACTGATTCACTACATCGTGTCCGTCAACTTATCGAATCTTCTGCCACTGGTACCCAAGGAAAAGAAGAGATGCTTGCCAATAAAAATGAAATTATTTCAGAATTTGAAGGCATCGTCGATTCATTAAATACTAACTTCGATGGTCGCTACATTTTTGGCGGGAAGAATACGAAAACACCACCATTTGAAATTGTTAAAGATGGCGATGGGAATATTTTAGATTTGAAATATCATGGTACAGTCGATAAAATTGATAATAATCAACAAAAGATTCCTCAAAACGGCAATCTTTCACGAGAAATTGCTACAGGGGTTTCCGTTGATTTGATCTCTGATGGTCGCTTGTTTATGAAAGAAACCGGGGATAGTGTGAATCCTGATAATTTAGGAAGTTTTTTCAAAGACATTATGACAGCAATAAATTCTGACGATAAGGATAAGTTGTCTGGTGAGTTATTAGCCAAAATTGATACTCATACTGAAAACTTTGTAAATGTCCGTTCTCGTATTGGGACGGTAAATAATCGGTTAGAAGCAGTGAAAGAAAGAAATGAAAGTGAAAGCATTAACTTAAAAGAAGTGCTTTCAGAAAAACAAGATGTTGATGTCATTCAGAAATATATGGAATACTCAACACAGATGTTAGCATATCAAGCCTCCCTATCAATGGGGACCAAAATTATGCAAACAAGTATTTTAGACTACATTTAATTAGATATCGTTTTCTTGAGATGCTAGGCTCATTTTAGCTATTTAATAAAACCTCTTTAGTCATTTTTAATTGACTAAAGAGGTTTTTTTTAATATGAAGGGAGCTGCCAGAGTTCCTCATTTAATTGACAAAGCCAGCCTTGGTTCTTTTGCCAACTGAAGGTTAACCGATAATAAAGGGATTGTTCCTGGTTACTAACTAAAGCAAAGACTGTTTGTTCATCAATTGCGCCAATCCACCATTCAATTAAATCGTCTGAGGGCAAGTTGGTGGCTTCCAGGATACCTTTAGTTAATTCTAAACGATCGCTACTATTAGCTTGGTAGTTTGTTTGATGGTGACCAGTTTGTTCAGTTGGAATGACTTGCCAGCTTAAATCTTGCCAGGCTTTTTTTACATTGGCATCACTTGATTCATGAAAGGTAAGAGTGTTCTTTTTTTGCAAAGTTAATGGTTGCTCTGCTGAAGTCACTGATTTAAATTTCACTTTAGGGCCACCAATTTGCTCGCTTTTGGCTTTTTCTTTAGGGACTATTATTTTAAAGCCAACACCGATTAAAATCAGGATAAAAAAACAGACTTTAACTTTTTTTTTCGTAACTGAAGTAAGGGAGAAAAACTTTTTAAGTTGCATTTAAATAACACCTATCTTTTTTATTAGTAAGTTAATTTTAGCACAAATGATAATAAAAACCCAGTGATTCCAAGGACTAAAAGAAAGTTTAAAAAAACGTTATTTTAGGATTAAAGAAGTTGAATTAGAACCGATATATATAGCAGAGGGTAACCTCAATAAAAATCAGGAGGCAACAACAATGAGAATTAATACAAACGTATCTGCGTTAAACACATACTCACGTCTAACGTCAGCCAATGCATCTAAAAGTAACTCATTAGCAAAATTATCATCAGGTTTAAGAATTAACCGTGCAGGTGATGATGCTGCTGGGTTAGCAATCTCAGAAAAAATGAAAGGTCAAATCAGTGGTTTAAAACAAGCAACACGTAACGCTCAAGACGGTGTTTCTTTAATCCAAACAGCTGAAGGCGCCTTAAACGAAACACATGAAATCCTTAACCGCATGCGCGACTTAGCTAACCAAGGAGCAAGTGGTACATTAGGTGATGATGACCGTGCTGAAATTAACAAAGAATTCAATGCTTTAAAAGAAGAAGTTTCACGTATTTCTGATACAACGAACTTCAATAAAAAAACATTATTAGATGGTTCTTTTGACTCAAAAGCTAAAGCAACTACTGATATTGAAGATGTTAAAACAATGGTTAAATCAGTTAAATTTAGTGACGATTCTTCAATCGTAGCTGGTACTGATGTTAAAATCAGTGTTGAAAAAGCAACTGGTGCTGATATGGTCGTTAAATACGGTAGCGAAACATTAACTGCTAGTAAAGATGGTTCATATGAAATCAAAGATGGCGGAAAAGTCATTGGTAAAATTACTTTAACTGATGCTGGTAAAGCAGCGGCAGCAGATAAAGCAACTGGCGCATTTACAGCGGCTGAAGCAACAGTTTCAAAAGCAGCAGATGATGATAGTAAAAAATTATCATTCCACGTTGGTGCTAACTCTAACCAACAAATTGATGTAAGCATTGGTAAAATGGATGCTGAATCATTAGGTTTAAATGAATTAAGCTTAGCAACAGCAGATGGCGCTAATGCAGCAATTGATGAATTAGACAACGCTAAATCAGTTGTTTCAAGCACTCGTTCTGATTTAGGAGCAATTCAAAACCGTCTAACTCACACAATCAACAACTTATCAACAACACAAGAAAACTTAACAGAAGCTAACTCTCGTATTAGAGACGTTGATATGGCTGAAGAAATGATGTCATTTACAAAAAATAACATCTTAGCTCAAGCTGCAACATCAATGTTAGCTCAAGCTAATGCAATGCCTCAAAGCGTACTATCATTATTACAATAATCACTAACTAATACTTTTGCATAATTAGATAACTTACAGAAAGCCGACTTAGCAATTTGTCGGCTTTTACTAGATGATAGGGGTGTTCTGATGAGTATTTCAAATTATATAAATTCTGTGAGTGAAATTACGAGGCTCCATCCAACAGTAGAAAAATATGTTGAAAAAGAATTTATGGCATTAATTGAGCAGGAAGAAGTAAAGGTAGAACTTAAAGATGTTAACGGCGAGGATTACGTGCCAGGTACGCTTTCGGAATACAGTAAAGAACAAATTGACAGAGGGATAGCAGATGCTAATCGTTTTTTAGTTGGCAAAAATACGAAGTTTACATATAAAATTCATGAAGGTACAAGGCGAACCTTAGTTGCCTTAGTAGATATTCAATCAGAAGAAATTATTAAAGAAATTCCACCGGAAAAGTTTTTAGATACAGTTGCTCAAATCTGGGAAGCAGCTGGTTTGTTAGTTAATAAAAAGGGGTGAAAGTATGGCAGGAGTATCGAGTTCAAATGGTATTAGTAGTACTTTAGGTAGCTATTCGGGAATTACAGCAAAAGATATTGATAAATTAATAGAGGCTGAATCACTCCCTCTAGTTAAGCTAAACAATCGTAAAACACAACTCTCAGAACAGCAAAATGCTTGGAAAGATGTGAAGTTACGATTAAATACCCTACTAGGTAAAATTGAAAATTTACAAAAGAATGCCACATTTAATACTAAAAAAATAACGAGTTCTCAACCAGATAAAGTCACTATGAGTGCCACTGATAGCGCTGAAACAGGTAGTTATCAAATAGTCGTTGAGCAATTAGCAACGGCGACTAAAGTTGCTTCAGGAGAAATCCTAGCTTTAAAAGATCAAACGATTTATGCAAGCCTCAACTTGAAAGGTAGCTTAGAGCTTACTAATGATGCTGGTGAAGTTAGCTCCCTTGAAATTGTTGAAGGGGACAGCGCCAAAGATATTATTACTAAGATTAATGCTAATTCGAAAGAAACAGGTATTAAAGGATCGTTGATTGATAACCGGATTGTGATTAGTAATGTGGCAACAGGTGCCAAAACATTGAATGTTGCCGGTAGCTTAGCTAAAGAGTTAGGATTAAGCCCAGAGGCTAGGACAGTCACTGAAGGGGACAATGCGAACTTTAAAATTGACGGGATGTCAGTTGTACGGAGTAGTAACACAATTACTGATGTGATTGAAAATGTGACGATTAATTTACACGGTGAAACGAAAGAGGCGGCAACAATTAGTCTAGCAACTGATGATGAAAAAGCCGTAGCTGCTGCTAAGGATTTAGTTGATCAATACAATGCGGTGATGGATTTTATTAACGAAAAGTTAAATACAGGCGACCCAAGTAAAAAAGACAATAAACCTGGAAGTCTTTCAGGGGATAGCTCGTTAATTAGATTACAATCAAGTTTGAGACTATTGATGACGAGTTCACCAGGAGAAAATCAAACAACCGGTCATTTGAAGCCCTCAGAAATAGGTATTGATAGTAAAGATCGGACATCACTAGTCGTCTTTGATGAAGCTAAATTTCGAGAAGCCTTAGGGAATGACCCCCAAGCTGTTCAAAACTTCTTCTTTAATAAACTACCACAAGAAGTCGAAATGACCGATCAAGCCGGTGTCACGACAATTGTCAAAGATAAAAAAGAAGTCGGTTATACAGTTAAACTAAAAGAACTGATGAATACGTATCTAAGTGATGCCAATGGGGCTCGCAGTGTCTATACATCAAAAACTGAAACATTGTCACAAAATTTAAAGGAATTAGATTCAAGAATCGAGCGCTTTACAGCACAAATCGATAAGAAGCGGGATTATTACGTTAAAACTTTTACTCGTTTAGATCAAGTGATGATGCAAGCTGAATCTCAAATGGCATATTTACAAAGTCAAATGGATTCCTTTACCGCTAGATAAGTGAGGTGAAAAGATGGGGCAGCAAAGAACACAAGGACAGTTACTATTAGTTAAAATGTTAGCTAATTTAAATAGTTGGGATCAAGACGTTATCAAGGGAAGTAAAATTATTGAAGAAAATCAAGGACTCTTACTAAACTACCAAGCCACCCAAGAGCCGATGACTGAAACTGATTACCAAATAATTCAAGAGGTTGTTGAAAAAACAAATCAAATCAATCAAAGTCTAAAAATAGCTCAAGTAGCTGTTGTAAAAGAGTTAACCCAAGTAACTAAAAAAGATAAAATTATTGAAGGGTATTTACTAAAGTCTCAAGACTCACATTTTATTGATAAAGACTTTTAATAATTAACTCACGGAGGTGAAAAAATGGGGTACAGAGATGCAACGGCAATGTATAAAAACAATCAGATTTTGACGGCTTCACCAAAACGTTTAATTGAATTGCTTTACGAAGGTGCAATAAAAAATATTAAGTTAGCCGAGTTGGCTTTAGATACAGTTGACTTTGAAAGTGTTAATCGTTATAGTACTAAAGCTCAAAGCATTATATTAGAGCTGAAAAATGCGTTGAACCCAACAGCCGGAGGAGAAATAACGGAACAACTTAATCAGATATATGATTTTATGTTTGAACGGTTAGTAAGTGCAAATATCGAAAAGCAACCAGAAAAATTCGAGTTAGTCCGTAAAATGTTAGAAGAATTAAAAACGACTTGGAATGAATTAGAAATTAGTTAGCAAGGAGTCAAAAGATGTTAAGAAAAAAAAGTGTGCCTCGTTGTCAGAAACTATTGAAAACAAAACTGCTCTTAGTTATTACGGCGAGTCTCTTATTACTTTTTAGTGTTAATTGGTGGCGGAATAAACAGAGCGATTCAGTAGTAAAAACTAGCTCAGACCGAGCCGCTCTTGAAGCGGCAGAAGGAAATCTCGACCTGTACCCTGTAACTAGTTTAGTAAGAGGCGTGACATTAGTAAATAGTCACAACCTAAATAAAGTTGAAAAAAACTACCAACTAGACATACCTTTGAAAAATCAAATGAGTGATCCCCCCTTGTTATATGGCTGCGAAGTAACAGCCTTAGGGATGATTTTAGAGTATTACGGGTATGAGGGGAATAAAAATAAGTTGCAAGAAGCTATTGAAAAGCAACCATATCAACTAGCTAATGGCTTAATGGGGAACCCTCATAAAGGCTTTGTCGGTGATGCAAGTGGTAAACAGCCAGGAACAGGTGTCTACCATGAACCAATTGCTCGCCTAGCTCAAAAAGTTGTTGGCGAGGATTATCTTGTGGTAGACGCTACAGGTCAATCAGTTAAGACGTTATTAGCTGCAATCCGTCAAGGAAGCCCAGTGTGGGTCGCAGTAACAATTGATTATTCTGTCCCAACAGCTAATGATTTTACAATGTGGCAAACTTCTGATGGGGATGTTGAAGTTAGTCATAAGTATCATGCAGCGGTTATTACCGGTTATGATGAAGAAAATATTTTTTTGAATGATGCTTTAGGTAAAAGAGTCACAATTAAGCAAGAGCAATTTTCTGAAATATATCAAGGCATGGGGAAACAGAGCATTTATTTAACTAAAAACTAAGTGAAAGGATTCTAACTAGGGAAAGTTAGTCTCCTTTTTATTTTTAGCCACAATTGCTAGTTATTTCTTTTAGAGTTTGATATAGTTAAAAATAAAATCAGAATTAGGAGGCAATCGATGAAAATTCGTGAAATTCAAAAGAAAGACAATCGACAAGTTCAAAGATTGATTCAAAAAACATTGAAAAGTTTTAACTTAGATATTCCGGGGACAGCCTATTATGATCCACAATTAGCTAACTTGACTGAGTATTACCAAAGAAAAGGTCATGGAAGTTATTGGGTAGTTGTCACAGATCAGGACCAAGTCGTCGGTTGTGGAGGATTTGGGCCCTTTGGTCAAGAAACTACGATTTGTGAGCTTCAAAAACTATATGTTGCGCCAGCAGCCCAAGGACAAGGAATATCTCGCTTGTTAATGGACAAAATACTGGGTGAGGCTGCCAAAGAATATCAGGGGATTTATTTGGAAACGACAAAACGTTTGGACATCGCTAATCGTTTATATCAAAAATATGGCTTTGAATTATTAGAAGAACCTTTAGCAGGCTCTGAACATGGCGCAATGGAGTTATGGTATTTAAAAAAATTAGATGAATCAAACTAGTCTAAACCAATTGACTAGTTTCTTTTTTTAAAAAAGTAGGCTAAAGTCTTCAATAAACGGTATAATGAACTTACAATTAAGAAAAAGGGGGGATAATAATGAGCTGGTTTTGGGAAGTGTTAAAAATTGAACCAACGACAAAAATATATCAAGTGAAAAAAGCCTATGTTGATCAAGTTCGGCAACTAAAAAATCAAGAAGTGAAAGGTGAGCTTCAGCCTGACGCCTATCAAAAATTAACAGATGCTGAACAAGCGGCAATTGCTTTTATTGAAGGGCAGACTAATCAATTAGAACGTAAAACTGAAAAAATAAATCAAAAGGACTTTCAAAGGACTTCTGAGAGACAAGATAGAGGGACAGTCCCAAAAGTTAAAGACACTTTAATGCCAGAAAAAGAACTGAAAGATGAAGTGAATCAAGACAAGAAAGGGCAGTCAAAGCTCCCAACTATTACTGTAACAGAGGTACCAATTGAAGGGAAAGTAGATAGTAAAGATTTCAGTCGCGAGTTAGAACAATTATTAAAGGACTGGCCAGAAAAAATTCAGAAATCGAGTTGGCAAAAGTTGCTGGCATCATATAAAAAGGATATTACTCAAGAGTTGCAAACTTATCAACAGTTGTTGTTGCCTTTTTTAGCTGATGAATTAATTTATTTGCCTAAAACTGTTTTATTTTATTTATATGAAGAGTTTGAAATGGATCAGTTGGAATTAACGAGTACTAAAAATTGGTATTACGACATTAGTGAACTACCAGACTTTTCCTTTGAGATAGTTTTATACTTACCAGAAGAAGAGGCGTATTCGTATTTTGAAACCCGATATCAGTTGTTTTTACTAGTATCGCGAAAGGACTGGCAAAGTCATTCATTTGAAATCAAAAAACTATTAGAAAAGTTTGCTCAAAATCCTGACTGGTTACAAGGTCAGTCCTTGCTTGATCAAGATATTGAAAACTTAGCAGCAGTCTTTGTGATTAAAGAAAATCTTGAAAAAGTTGTGACTAATCGGGAATCCTTAACAGCAATCGAAAAGCATTTATTGCCTTTAAATAGTAATTTAGCAACAGAAAAAAATCAAACAGCAGTTTTTTTACGAACAGTATTTACTGTCTTTCGGACAAAAAAAATAACGCCAAAAGAAAGTACTACCTTAAAAAATAGTAGTGAAGTTTATTTAGAAGCAGACTTAAAAGTCTTACTAATCGGTCTCGCATTTTATGCAGTGAACGATCAAGAACAAGCTAAAAAATATTTTTCCCAAATTAAAGGTTCCAGTGCCCAGTTAGTTAAACCATTAGTGACTAAAAATAGTTTTTCCCCGCAGTTGTTACAAAAAAAAGCGATCCCACTAAAAAAATTACCACAAATGTCTAACCTGAGTCCTGCAATCTTAATTCGATTTGTTGTTTTAGCAGCCATCGGGATTTCTTTACTAGGTAATATTTTTGGTAATCAGGAAGAAAATTTCTCGATGTACGAAGATGAGTTTGAAGAAACCGATCAAAATGGAGAAGATTTAAGTTATCCTGATACAATAGAAGGCGAGTTTTATGAATACTTCCTTAGGGAAGCTTATCGCAGTGATCGAGAAATTAGACAAACGGAATTTATTGAGAGCTATGTTCCTAATGAGTTAAAAGAACTATTTGTTAATTATCAACGTGATTATTATATTGCCGATGAAGGAACAACTGACAATAGTTTGAGAGATGAGATTATAAAAAGCCATCAAGCAGAAGAGCAAGTCGATTTTTTGTTTTTGACTGACAATCAAGCGGATGTTATTTTAATCTTAAATGATAGTGCTGTTGAAGCTGTATTTGGCACTCGTTGGGAGAATCTTGGTCGAGAGAAATGGGATGAATTAGTTGCGAAGATTACCGTGGCACCCCAAATAATTGTTTCGGCATTAATTGAAAACTACTTGGCAATAGATGATTGGGAACGTGACATGGAGCTTGATAATTTAGTTGGTTTAGTTAACAATGACTTAATGGAAGACTTGGAATTTAGTAGCTACCAATTTGTAGCTGATGATTTGATTGATGGTACGTATAAAATAAGTCAAAAATCCACCAAGGAACCGGTTATTTTGATCAACAACCAAGAAAAAGAATTATTACTAGTAGTAGAATTAGATCAGTATGGTCGGGCTAGTAAACTAGTTGATGATATCGAATTTGAATATGAATCAAGTGAGCTTGCAACAATGATAAAAGAAGCAGAGAGCGCCATTCCCTTAATGATAACTGAGTAAAGTAAAGCATAAAAAGGCAGGTCAGTGACATTAGTCACTGGTCTGCCTTTTAGTTTAGTAAATTTTGGGGGTTTCGTAGTAAATTAGTTTAATCTTTTTTGACAATCTCATGGCCACCAAAACCATTCCGTAAAGCAGCAACAACTTTACCTGTAAAAGTATCGTCGTATAACGAGCGGTAACGCATAATCAATGAAAGGGCGATGACGGGTGTCGGGATCTGATAATCAAGAGCGGTTTCAACAGTCCATTTTCCTTCACCAGAAGAATTCATTACACCTTTGATGTTTTCTAGTTTAGCGTCTTCTTTAAAGGCATCTTCAGCTAGTTCCATTAACCATGAACGGACAACTGAGCCGTGATTCCAAACTTTGGCAACTTCGGCTAAATTATAATCAAAAGGACCGCCCTCTAAAACTTCAAAGCCTTCAGCAATGGCTTGCATCATCCCGTATTCAATCCCGTTATGAACCATTTTTAAAAAGTGTCCACTACCGACTGCGCCAGTGTATAAGTAGCCATCAGTCAAGGAAATATCTTTAAATAAAGGTTCTAAGTCAGCAAACACCTCTTCCTCTCCACCAATCATTAAACAAGCGCCAGCATTAGCGCCACTCGTTCCACCACTTGTTCCAACATCAAGGAAATGAATGCCTTGTGCTTTAAATTTAGCAGCGTGGGCCACAGATTCTTTAAAGTTAGAATTTCCGCCATCGATAACGATGTCATTAGGTTTTAAAAGGGTTAGTAGTTCTTCAAGGACACCCTCAAGAGGGGCACCAGTTGGGACCATGACCCAAATGATTTTTCGTTGTGGTAAGGCTTGCACTAAAGCGCTCAAGGTCTCAGCAGTTTTTACATTAAGTCCCTCTGCTTGTTGACGAGAGTCTACGTTGATATCTGTGGCAATAATCTCGTGATTTTCACGAGTCATATTAATCGCTAAATTCATACCCATTTTTCCTAAACCTACTAAACCTAATTCCATTGTCATCACTCCGATATTTTATTTTATTATATTCATTATAGAATAAAATTTTATTTTATTCAAGTTAATAAAGAATTTAATTTTTCTTCTGCCGTGTTATAATAAAATTAACATTTTTTATTAGAAAGGAAAGACCGATGAAGAATCCAATCGAACTAAAAATTAATTCTGTTTATCGCGATATTAGTCGTAAAGAACAGCAAATTGCTGATTATATCATAAATTTTCCAGAACGAATTATCCATCAATCAATTGGTGACCTTTCCAGACAGCTAGGGATGGCAGAGTCAACTGTCTTTCGTTTTTGTCAAAGATTAGGTTATAAGGGGTATAAAGAATTTAAAATTGATTTAGCAACATTTAAAAAACAAGAACAACCATTAAGCCATGACATTTATGAAGGCATTTCAGAAAAAGATACTGCTAAGACGATTGCCAAAAAAGTCTTTGAAGCCAACCGTCAAGCTTTAACAGATACTGTCGAACTCTTAGATGAAAGAAATTTTGAAGGTGCAGTCTCTTTATTGCTTCATTCTCAAACCATTTACTTTTTCGGCATTGGTGGATCAAATGTGATTGCCATGGACGCCTATCATAAGTTTTTGAGAAGCCCCTTAGCAGTGAGCTGTGCTACCGATAGCCATATCCAGTTAATGCAAGCGGCTAAAATGGCGGAAAATGACTGTGCCGTTTTAATCTCTCATTCCGGTCAAAGCCGGGACATTCTTCAAATAGCCGGTCAAGTCAAAAAAAGTGGTGCCAAACTGATTGTGATTACTAGCTTCTTATTATCGCCTTTAGCAGCTTTAGCAGATATTTGTTTATTATCTACCTCTAAAGAAGTGGAGTATCGACCAGAAGCCTTAGCTTCCCGTTTAACCCAGTTGAGTTTAGTAGATGGCTTATTTGTTAATGTCATGTACCGAGATCGGGAAAAGTCTAGTGATAGCTTAGATCAAATTAGGGAAGTTATTGCTGCAACTAAATTAGACTAACTGGTCAATAATCAATTACTAAGGAAAATAGGAGGGCTCATGAGTGAATGAGAAAGATTTTTTATTAGAAACATGTGTCTTAGCAGGCAAAATCATGTTAGAAAATGGGGCGGAAATGTATCGGGTTGAAGATACGATGAATCGCATTGCCGACAACTTTCATCAAGAAGAGGGAATTAGTTTTGTTACCCAAACAATTGTCTTAATGGGCTTGGAAAGCACTAAAAGCATTCAAATGAAACGGATTAGTGAGCGAACGACTAACTTAGAAAAAGTCTCTCAAGTCAACGATTTGTCGTGGCAGTTTTCAGTTGAACAAA
The DNA here is from genome assembly GCF_003987495.1 of Vagococcus salmoninarum. GTDB lineage: Bacteria > Bacillota > Bacilli > Lactobacillales > Vagococcaceae > Vagococcus_D > Vagococcus_D salmoninarum. The sequence continues at coordinate 2,835 of NZ_NGJU01000005.1, read as the reverse complement.
TTAGTTTACACGAATTAAATCGGGAGCTAAATCAGATTGATCAAGTGAAAGCACCGGAAATATTAACGTTGAAAATAATTAGTGCGGCTATTTTAAGTGGCTGCTTAATGATTTTACTAGGTGGAACTTGGAGTAATTTCTTAGCCACTTGTTTAGTTGGTGGCATCGGTTATGCTGTTTACATGTTTAGTGTGACTTATTTTAAATTAAAGTATGTCGATGAATTCATTGCCTCTTTTGTCATCGGGGTAAGTGCGTTTATGATGACTAAAATCGGTCTAAATGTCTCGATTGATCATATGATTATCGGAAGCATCATGCCTTTAGTACCAGGGGTTGCAATTACTAATACGGTTCGTGACTTACAAGAAGGGCACATGCTATCTGGCATTAGTCGTGGGGTCGAAGCCTTGATTATCGCTTCGATGATTGGCGCAGGCATTGCTGTCGCTTTTAACGTCATGCAATAGGAGGAGAAAAAATGATTATACTAAAATTAATAGAGCAAGTAGTGTTAAGTTTTATCTCGTCTGTCGGTTTTGCAATCATTATGCGTGTGCCGAAAGACTCGATTGTTTATAGTGGCATTAGCGGGGCTGTCGGCTGGCTAGTTTACTGGTTAGCAGGAATTGTCGGAATCAGTGTAACAATTTCAACTTTCTTAGGAGCCGTAACAATCGCTGCCGTTAGTTATTACTTTGCCCGTCATCGTCACACTCCCGCGACCCTCTACAACATCCCGGGAATTGTCGCCTTAGTACCTGGTGGAATCTCTTATAAAATGACTTACAACTTAGTAATCGGGGAGTATAACATTGCGATGTTTTACGGCATTCGTGTCTTAGCCATTGCTGGGGCGATTGCTGGTGGCTTAATTGTCTTTGATCTGGCCCGTCGTAATTTACGAACTAAAAGAGTCTAAAAAAAAAGGAAAATCTTAGAGATTTTCCTTTTTTGCTTCAAGGGCTTGCTTAGCAATTTGCTCTTGTTCTTTATTTAAAAAATAATCAGCTTCTTTTTGTGCTTGATTTGCTCGTTCTTGATTTTCAACTTGATCGGGATCAATGGCAAACTCTTCAAAAAGTTTCCCTAAGTTATCAATCTTATTATATTTTAAGCCCATGTTTCTTCCTCCTAAGTATTGATACAGTAGTAACGATTCATTCTTAGTATAAGACTTTTTAAGAGAGTTGTCATCTAATAATGTTTTAAAGGGATGTAAAGTAAATAGACGATAGCTATTTTTATGAGTTATAATAACATAGTAAGGAGGAGACGCGATAATGTCAGAACCGTTTAAACTTTATGTTGTTACAAAAGAAACGCATAAAAATCAGCTATCTTTAATAAATAGTCTTAATAATTGGGGGATTCTAGGACAATTATTAGGAATTAATCAAGTTTATCATTTAAAAATAGACAATCATGAAAGTGACTTATCTTTTAGCCAGTTCACTGACTTTTTAAATAAAAAAGAATTTGAGTTCGAGTCACGGATTGTTTTAACTTTAAAAAACCAGCAAGAAGAACTTTCTTACGTTTATAGTAATCAAACAAGCCATCAACGTTTTTTATTAATAGAAGAAACGTATGTCACCAACCAGAATCTCCTTGAAGATTATGTCAATCAGTTGATGGAGAAAACTGGTAGTTACGCCTTTATCCGCCCATTGGCAGAATTTTTAAGTCACAACCTTCAAACTTTTCAGGAGCGACAGTTAGAAAACTTAGATTTTCCGAAAGAACTACCTGTCATGTATGATCAAAATCATCAAGAAATCGTCGATACGAGTCAACTGAGTGGCTATGACTATCAGCTTGAAGAACTGACTTTTACGTCATGTTGGCAAATGTGGTATACGAGGGATTATTTTCAAGTGATTCCTAAAAAAGTCTTTCTCGATTTACAGCAAGTAACAAGTGTTTCGGCAATCTCGGAGAAAACTGTGAAAGTAGTCTTATATTCTGATCCCCATTTATGGCAGCACTCCCAAAACATTAAGTTTCAATTTTTATTTAGAGACCAACTTGGTTTCGATCATTTAGAATGGCGGAACGGGGTAGGGGTTATGCGGGAAGCGTATACTGAATTTACAACTTTTAATAATGGTACTCAAATGATTCAGTTTCAGAACAGTTCTTTACAACCGACGACGAAACTTAAAGCTAGACATTTTACTACCCGATTGTTTAATGGCCCGACTAATCAGTATGTCGAAGGTCGACGTTATGGTGTTTTAAATGAAAATGCTTATTTTCCTTGGCGTGACGAAAAAAACAAACAGTTAATTGCTTACTGGACGATTAACCCCATTTATATGTTGGACAGTGGCTTAAAGGCCTTCGAGTTTTACATTAAGCAATATATCGAAGTCTTTAACCAACAGATGATTAACTCAGAGTACCAAGGGGTTTTACGTTTCTATTTGCCTGGCGAGGCTTTGAGTAATCTTCCCCTAGAACAGTTAAAAGAACGTCATCACATGAAAAAGCTTAGTGAGTTAACAGGCGCTAAAGAAAAAATTAGTTTGCTACTGCCCCTGACTCAAAAAGGCTTGATTATTGAATTTTTAAAGATTGAAGAACTAGCAGACTCAAAAGGAGCTAAGGCTCAGCAATCACCAAATCAAAGTTTACTAAGTAAAATAAAAAAACGCTTTTCAAAATAATTAAAATGAAAAAACCAGCTTCGCTCATGACTTATTTTGGCTCTACGTCAAATTGTGTGGATGGCTAAAATTTAGTCGAATAAATAGTTACTTAGGCAGCTTCATCAGAAATGGTGAAGTTGCTTTTTTGTGTCACTTTAAAACTGATTAGAATGCGGTGTTTAAA
>NZ_NGJU01000045.1 GCF_003987495.1 Vagococcus salmoninarum | reverse complement strand
TAAAGTGTACCCCATGTCAAGGACATAATAAAAAAAGTGGTATGAATTGTGTAAAGATGATTCCCAAAATTTGGGGATCATCTTTTTTATACTTTGAATGTTTCGTAATATTTTTGAGGTGTCAGTCTGTTTAAATGCCATTGTCCACGATAGTTATTGTAATAGTCCATGTACTCATCGATCTCCGTCACCACATCATCGAAAGTTAGGCAATGCTGGAGATTAAGTTCATCTTTCATATGTCCATAAAAGGATTCTTGGGGTGCGTTGTCCCAACAGTTACCTCGACGAGACATCGATTGAGTGAGACCTAATTCTTTGATTTGTTTTTGGAAAGCGTGAGATGTGTAGTGGAATCCTTGGTCAGAGTGAATGAGTCGATGCGTTTTTGAGCCAGTTAAATGATTGACGCTTAGATCGTTCAAGGTTTCTAACACGAAATTAAGTTTTAGATTATGAGACACTTTGTACGCGACAATTTCTTTCGTACAACTGTCTTTAATTGTCGACAAATAGGCATGTTTGTTTTGATAGTGGAGATAAGTAATATCGGTTAAAAAGACTTTGCGAGGTACAGACGGATTGAATTGACGATTCAGATGATTGGGATGACGACTGTTGGTGTCCATAGATTTAGCCATGCGACGGTAGGGATTTGCCTTTCTAATCGGACAAACCAACTTAAATTTTTTCATTAAGCGACGAATCTTTTTAAGATTCATCACTGCATTGAACTGAGTAGCGAGCGTCATTTTTATTTGACGGGCACCTTTCTTGCGGTTTTTAAATCGGTAGGCTCTTAAAATGAGCGAAAAATCCGCTTCATCTTGTCTACTTTTTGGCGATTCAACGGCTGAGTAGTCCAAATAATGATAGTAGCCCGAGCGAGAAACACCTGCGAAGTCACAGAGGTGATTGATTTGAAGGAGCTGACCATATTTTTCTCGTAATAATTTGATTACTTCGTATTTTTCTTGTGTTTTAAGTTTGCTTTCCAAATCGCCTCTCTTTCTGCTTGTTCGAGCTTTTTTAGGAAGTCATTCTCAGCTTTTAAATAGGCGATTTGCGCCTTCATACGTTTGAATTCTTCTTCAACCGTTAGATTTTTTGTTTTCGGACAACCACTATTTCCAGGTCGTTCATCTTCTAAACTTTGGCCATTGGTTACTTTTTTACGCCATCTTTGGGCGGAACTATCAATTCGCTTCGCTTTTAAAATAGCTGGATCAAACCCTGCTTCTCTAAATATCTCGGTTGGCATCATTCCCTGATTGTCTTTCAAAATAAACAACTCTTTAAATGCTTGTGTGTACGTGATGGAAGACTGACTGACTCGTTGAACATATGGATTTAGTTCTAAATCTGTGACCTCTTGCGGTGTAAACTTATTAATTCCCATTTGTGTCACTTCCTTTTTTATTTATCATACAAAAATACCCTACAGAAGGCACGCTTTTTATTTCGTGTCCATTCTATAGGGTACAGTTTA
>NZ_NGJU01000044.1 GCF_003987495.1 Vagococcus salmoninarum | reverse complement strand
TAAACTGTACCCTATAGAATGGACACGAAATAAAAAGCGTGCCTTCTGTAGGGTATTTTTGTATGATAAATAGAAAAGGAAGTGACACAAATGGGAATTAATAAGTTTACACCGCAAGAGGTGACAGATTTAGAACTAAATCCATATGTTCAACGAGTCAGTCGGTCTTCCATCACGTACACACAAGCATTTAAAGAGTTGTTTATTTTGAAAGACAATCAGGGAATGATGCCAACCGAGATATTTAGAGAAGCAGGGTTTGATCCAGCTATTTTAAAAGCGAAGCGAATTGATAGTTCCGCCCAAAGATGGCGTAAAAAAGTAACCAATGGCCAAAGTTTAGAAGATGAACGACCTGGAAATAGTGGTTGTCCGAAAACAAAAAATCTAACGGTTGAAGAAGAATTCAAACGTATGAAGGCACAAATTGCCTATTTAAAAGCTGAAAATGACTTCCTAAAAAAGCTCGAACAAGCAGAAAGAGAGGCGATTTGGAAAGCAAACTCAAAACACAAGAAAAATACGAAGTAATCAAATTATTACGAGAAAAATATGGTCAGCTCCTTCAAATCAATCACCTCTGTGACTTCGCCGGTGTTTCTCGCTCGGGCTACTATCATTATTTGGACTACTCAGCCGTTGAATCGCCAAAAAGTAGACAAGATGAAGCGGATTTTTCGCTCATTTTAAGAGCCTATCGATTTAAAAACCGCAAGAAAGGTGCCCGTCAAATAAAAATGACGCTCGCTACTCAGTTCAATGCAGTGATGAATCTTAAAAAGATTCGTCGCTTAATGAAAAAATTTGAGTTGGTTTGTCCGATTAGAAAGGCAAATCCCTACCGTCGCATGGCTAAATCTATGGCCACCAACAGTCGTCATCCCAATCATCTGAATCGTCAATTCAATCCGTCTGTACCTCGAAAAGTCTTTTTAACCGATATTACTTATCTCCACTATCAAAACAAACATGCCTATTTGTCGACAATTAAAGACAGTTGTACGAAAGAAATTGTCGCGTACAAAGTGTCTCATAATCTAAAACTTAATTTCGTGTTAGAAACCTTGAACGATCTAAGCGTCAATCATTTAACTGGCTCAAAAACGCATCGACTCATTCACTCTGACCAAGGATTCCACTACACATCTCACGCTTTCCAAAAACAAATCAAAGAATTAGGTCTCACTCAATCGATGTCTCGTCGAGGGAACTGTTGGGACAACGCACCTCAAGAATCCTTTTATGGACATATGAAAGATGAACTTAATCTCCATCATTGCCTAACTTTCGATGATGTGGTGACGGAGATCGATGAGTACATGGACTATTACAATAACTATCGTGGACAATGGCATTTAAACAGATTGACACCTCAAAAATATTACGAAACATTCAAAGTATAAAAAAGATGATCCCCAAATTTTGGGAATCATCTTTACACAATTCATACCACTTTTTTTATTATGTCCTTGACAAGGGGTACACTTTA
>NZ_NGJU01000042.1 GCF_003987495.1 Vagococcus salmoninarum | reverse complement strand
GATTGACACCTCAAAAATATTACGAAACATTCAAAGTATAAAAAAGATGATCCCCAAATTTTGGGAATCATCTTTACACAATTCATACCACTTTTTTTATTATGTCCTTGACAAGGGGTACACTTTAGACATTAGTCATCGGCACCCTTTTTTGACGAACGTTACTTGATAAACGGGTTCCAAAAGTCAAATAGCGACCCTCTCAACAACTGCTAAACGCTGCCGTTATTCTTAATGCTTTAGCATTTAGAAATAAGGGACAACGAAGTAAAGCGCTAAGCGTTGAAGGCGCGATAATTTCAATAAATCCGACTACACTCTGTTTCGCTCACATTAATCTCTAAGTGCTGCCGTTATTCTTAATGCTTTAGCATTTAGAAATAAGGGACAACGAAGTAAAGCATTAAGAATTAAAGGCCACAATCAAAAGAACTGATTGTTCCTTCAACTCTTACGATTTTAATCGTTAGAAGTTGATGTAATCGAAGTCGGATTTATTTCCAATAGCCGTGCCTCTTATGACTTTACTACGTTGTCCCTTGCCTCTAAGCTAATAAATTAGCAAGAGCAACGGCAGTCATTAGAGACAGGGACAACGAAGTACTTGTATTTAAACGACTTTTGTCACACCTCCTTCTTTTTTAGTAAGTAATAATCATATCGTCCTCATCATCTTCAGGGACGCCAGAAATTTCAATAACTAAACGATGGGGCAGACAAATACTAGTGTCCCCTGGTTTACTGATCCAACCTGTATTAACAGCTATTTGATCAGGGCTATTGTCTTCTTTAACGCGAATTCTTTTGCCAGCGACTTCAACAATATTATATTGTTTATTTTTAGGGCGGTAAGTGACTTCTTGATGGGGAGTTGCTTCAGATAAGACGAAGCGGTCAACTTCTTTGCCGTTAATTGAAATGATCGCAACGGTTTCTTGATTGTTATAGTTTTGGTTACTATGATTCACCGCAAAGACAGCATAAGGCAGAAAGGATAAAATAATCAGACTAATAATGATTACGCCGTCAAAAAATTTGAATTGTTTTTTGATTTCTTTCCAAAACATTAAAAGACACTCCTCTCTAGGTACTTGTAAGCTTATACTTTAGATTACCTAGTATCTGGAAGTTAGTCAACAGATTTCCAGCTATTTAACTAAAAGATTCTTTAGTTTGTGAAATAAGCATTTTAATTGATGTTTTGCTAAGAAGGCACTATAATTTTAATGAACGAATTTTAGGAGGAATTACATTGCCAAATTATCAAGTATTATTATATTATCAATATGTAGCAATTGAAAACCCAGAACAGTTTGCCAAAGAGCATTTAGCAATCTGTCGCTCATTTAACTTAAAAGGCCGTATTTTAGTGGCTGATGAGGGAATTAACGGAACATTGTCTGGTTTAACAGCCGACACTGAAAAATACATTGAGTACATGCATAATGACCCACGTTTTAAAGAAATGATTTTTAAGATTGATGCAGCCGAAACCCATGCTTTCAAAAAAATGCATGTCCGAGCCCGTGAAGAAATTGTTTCTTTAAATCTAGAAGATGACATTGATCCCTTAGACTTAACTGGCACGTACCTCTCTGCTAAAGAATTTCGAGCAGCTGTTGAAGATGAAAATACTGTAGTTATTGATGCTCGTAACGATTATGAGTTTGATTTAGGTCATTTTCGTGGGGCGATTCGCCCGGATATTCGTAACTTTAGAGACTTACCTCAGTGGATTCGCGACAATAAAGAAGAGTTTATGGATAAACGTGTAGTGACTTACTGTACTGGTGGTATTCGTTGTGAGAAATTTTCAGGTTGGTTAGTTCGTGAAGGCTTTAAAGATGTTGGTCAACTTCATGGCGGAATTGCCACCTATAGTCGGGACCCTGAAGTCCGTGGCGATTTATGGGATGGTATGATGTACGTTTTTGATGAACGCCTAAGTGTGCCAATCAATCACGTAGAACACACTGTCGTTGCCCGTGACTGGTTCGATGGCGAACCTTGTGAACGTTATGTCAACTGTGCCAATCCCTTCTGTAATCGTCAAATGATTGCCTCAGAAGCGAATGAGCATAAACATCTTCGTGGCTGCTCTCATGAGTGTCGCGTTCATGAAGCAAACCGCTACATCGTTGAAGAGAACTTAAGTCATGATCAATGGGAAGCTCGCTTGAATCTTCTTGGAGAAACTTTAGGTCAGGCAACAGTTTAACGAAAAAATAAAAGCATCAGAAAACTACGGCTCTACGTCAAATTGTGTGGATGGCTAAAATTTAGTCGAATAAATAGTTACTTAGGCAGCTTCATCAGAAATGGTGAAGTTGCTTTTTTGTGTCACTTTAAAACTGATTAGAATGCGGTGTTTAAA
>NZ_NGJU01000041.1 GCF_003987495.1 Vagococcus salmoninarum | reverse complement strand
GCTGCTTCTTTAACTTCTAATGGGTATGAAATTCGTTTAACCATAAAAATACACCTCCGTTTTCTTCATTTTACACGAATTCAACGGGGGTGTTTTTATATTTGTCTCAACCTATGGGGTCAGTTCAAATCTCAGTCTTTTTTTTGTTTCTTATTGAAGACGGTTACGCCTCTCTTTAGCTAGGGCTTTGTGAGCTTTTTTCGATCCTCGAGTTAAGTCCCGCTCTTGCTTTCGTTCTTTGTAACTAGTAAATAAGCTAGCTAAATCATAATCTGCTGGGTATAAGTCTACAGCTGCTGTAACTAATGTTAAACGGCGGTTCAAAACAGTCAGCAACTCTTCCCCTAGTAAAATTGTGACTTGCCCTTTTTCATCATCTACACTGTAAACTAAGGCATTAGCAGCTTTTTCTTGATAAAAAACCCGATCACCTATGGAAAAATCAGTCAACACCTTAGTCGCTTCTGCTAGTTGGCTAATTTTAGGCTCAAGAGCCTCAGAAATTTTAGTTAGATCATATTCACGTTTAGTTAAATATCTTTCCGCTTGTTGGATGACTTTACGTGGTAATTGCATTTTGTTGGCAATCCATAAGGCATTACTTTCCCCTGTTTCTCCCATAATTAACTGATAGCGAGGAGCTAAGGTTTCGGGATCAAAGGCCATGGCAGCCGTAATAAAGTCAGGATGAAGTTGGGCATAGCGTTTAATTTCGCCATAGTGGGTCGTTGTCACTACCCGACACCCTTTTTGGTAGAGAGCCTCCATAATTGCAATCGCTAAGGCAGCCCCTTCATTAGGCTCTGTACCACTGCCTAATTCATCTAATAAGACTAAACTATTAGTTGAGATTCCTTCTAAAATCACAGAAATATTAGCCATATGACTTGAAAAGGTACTCAAGGCATTTTCAAGACTTTGTTCATCACCAATATCGACAAAAACTTCATCAAATAAAGCAATTTCGGTGCCCTCTGCCCCGGGAATTTGCAATCCTAACATCGTCATTAATGTTAGCAAGCCAATCGTCTTTAATACCACAGTTTTACCACCAGCATTCGGTCCAGTAATCGTTAGTCCTCGGTAGCTCTTTCCTAATTCCAAATCTAAAGGTAAGGCTTCTTCTAATAAGGGATGTCTAACTTTGATTAATTTTAGATAGCCAGAGCGATTAACTTTCGGCGTCATCCCTTCAATCTCCCGACTGTACTTAGCTTTAGCAAAAATCACATCATATTCTGAAACGACTTCCATGTTGTAGCTGATTTCCGTCATTACTTCAGCAATTAAGCCCGTTAGACTGGCTTGAATTTGATAAACTTCACTGCTTTCCGCTACTTTTAAGTCAAATAATTTATCATTAAGTTTCGCCACTGACTGAGGCTCAATAAAGGCCGTTGTCCCTTTAGTTGATTCTTCAACAATTGTTCCAGGAATTTGATTTTTATAGCTTGCCTTAATTGGTACTGTATAGCGTTCATTTTTTTTGACAACGATGAATTCTTGGATTTTATCTTTGACTTGGCTATTTCTTAAAAACTTTTGTAAGCCTTGTTGAATCGCACTTTCGGTTTCTTGAATGCCACGGCGAATTTTTCTCAGCTCACGACTGGCATCTGTCCGAATGTGATTGTTTTGAACGTCTTGATAAATCTCTTCTTCAATCTTTGAAAAAGTATGAAGGCCTTGACTATAAGCACATAATAAAGGGGCTTGCCATTGATTTTTAGTCATAAATGTTTGAATCAAGCGTCCACTTCTTAAAAAATCAGCGTACTCCACTAACTCAGAAGGACTTAACACAAACCCTTTTTTGACTTGTTCCGTTAAATGCTCAATATTACTTAGTCCCATAAAAGGAACGTGCTGGTTACTCATTAAAAGGGCTTTGCCTTCTAGTGTTTCTTGCTGCCAATTTTCGACAACTGCTAAATTACTACTTGGTTGCAACTTAGCGATTTTTTCTTTGCCGTAGAGACTAATGGCGTAGCTAGCTACTCGTGTTTTAATCTCGTTTAATTGGGTTTTTTCCATTGTTTGTTTATTCATTGTTTGCTCCTTAATTATCATTAATTAAGAGACTGGCTAGGCTATAATTATAGACAAAAAGAGCTAGGGATTCCGCCCTAGCTCAAATAAACGTCTTTTAAGTTGATTAAGCAACATTAAAAGGCTCTTATTGGTGAGTTAGCTCAGTATCTTTTGGTATACTAAATAAACTTGCACTTTAGCAATTTATTTAAGACTTCAGTTACCAATTTAGCTGATACTTACACTCACAAAAACACTCCTAAAATAATGTTGTCTAGCGCTGATTGGCTAGCAATTAAAGCACTACTCATGTTTAGTATACTCTTTACCTGAACAGCTTGTCAATTGATTAATAAAAAGACGTCAATTAATTGAACTGACCCCATAGGTTGAGACAAATATAAAAACACCCCCGTTGAATTCGTGTAAAATGAAGAAAACGGAGGTGTATTTTTATGGTTAAACGAATTTCATACCCATTAGAAGTTAAAGAAGCAGC
>NZ_NGJU01000040.1 GCF_003987495.1 Vagococcus salmoninarum | reverse complement strand
TGGAAGTCAAAAATCTAACATCATTGTTAGTAAATATAGGTTAAGTTAATAAGGGCGCACGGTGGATGCCTTGGCACTAGAAGACGATGAAGGACGGGACTAACTCCGATATGCTTTGGGGAGCTGTAAGTAAGCTATGATCCAGAGATTTCCGAATGGGGAAACCCGGCAGCTTTTATAGGCTGTCATCATATACTGAATACATAGGTATATGAGGTGAGACGCAGAGAACTGAAACATCTAAGTACCTGCAGGAAGAGAAAGAAAATTCGATTACCTTAGTAGCGGCGAGCGAAACGGTAAGAGCCCAAACCAAAGAGCTTGCTCTTTGGGGTTGTAGGACTCAGTTGTGGTAGTTGCAGTAAATAGTCGAAGCGATCTGGAAAGGTCAGCCGTAGTGGGTAAAAGCCCCGTAGGCGAAATTGACTGCACACCTATGAGTATCCTGAGTACGGCGGAACACGAGAAATTCCGTCGGAATCCGCGGGGACCATCCCGCAAGGCTAAATACTCTCTAGTGACCGATAGTGAACCAGTACCGTGAGGGAAAGGTGAAAAGCACCCCGGAAGGGGAGTGAAATAGATCCTGAAACCGTGTGCCTACAACAAGTCAAAGCCCGTTAATGGGTGATGGCGTGCCTTTTGTAGAATGAACCGGCGAGTTACGATAGCGTGCGAGGTTAAGCTGAGAAGGCGGAGCCGTAGCGAAAGCGAGTCTGAATAGGGCGCTTGAGTACGTTGTCGTAGACCCGAAACCATGTGATCTACCCATGGCCAGGTTGAAGGTGTGGTAAAACGCACTGGAGGACCGAACCCACGTATGTTGAAAAATGCGGGGATGAGCTGTGGGTAGCGGAGAAATTCCAAACGAACTTGGAGATAGCTGGTTCTCTCCGAAATAGCTTTAGGGCTAGCCTCGGATGAAGAATGATGGAGGTAGAGCCACTGTTTGGACTAGGGGCCCATCTCGGGTTACCGAATTCAGATAAACTCCGAATGCCATTCATTTATATCCGGGAGTCAGACTGTGAGTGATAAGATCCATAGTCGAAAGGGAAACAGCCCAGACCACCAGCTAAGGTCCCAAAATATATGTTAAGTGGAAAAGGATGTGGGGTTGCACAAACAACTAGGATGTTGGCTTAGAAGCAGCCACCATTTAAAGAGTGCGTAATAGCTCACTAGTCGAGTGACCCTGCGCCGAAAATGTACCGGGGCTAAACATATTACCGAAGCTGTGGAGTGTGCCTTTGGCACACTGGTAGGAGAGCGTTCTAAGGGCGTCGAAGGTAGACCGTGAGGACTGCTGGAGCGCTTAGAAGTGAGAATGCCGGTATGAGTAGCGAAAGACGGGTGAGAATCCCGTCCACCGTATGACTAAGGTTTCCTGGGGAAGGCTCGTCCTCCCAGGGTTAGTCGGGACCTAAGCCGAGGCCGAAAGGCGTAGGCGATGGACAACAGGTTGATATTCCTGTACCAGTTATATTTGTTTGAGCAATGGAAGGACGCAGGAGGTTAGGAAATCCACACGACTGGAAGTGTGTGGCCAAGCAGTGAGTCTGAGGGTGAGTAAAATGCTTACCGTCATTAAGGACAAGCTGTGATGGGGAGGGAAATTAAAGTACCGAAGTTTCTGACATCACACTGCCAAGAAAATTTTCTAGTGAGAATATAACTGCCCGTACCGCAAACCGACACAGGTAGTCGAGGAGAGCATCCTAAGGTGAGCGAGCGAACTCTCGTTAAGGAACTCGGCAAAATGACCCCGTAACTTCGGGAGAAGGGGTGCTGACAGCAATGTCAGCCGCAGTGAATAGGCCCAAGCGACTGTTTATCAAAAACACAGGTCTCTGCAAAATCGAAAGATGACGTATAGGGGCTGACGCCTGCCCGGTGCTGGAAGGTTAAGAGGATGGGTTAGCTTTCGAGCGAAGCTCAAAATTGAAGCCCCAGTAAACGGCGGCCGTAACTATAACGGTCCTAAGGTAGCGAAATTCCTTGTCGGGTAAGTTCCGACCCGCACGAAAGGCGTAACGATTTGGGCACTGTCTCAACGAGAGACTCGGTGAAATTTTAGTACCTGTGAAGATGCAGGTTACCCGCGACAGGACGGAAAGACCCCATGGAGCTTTACTGTAATTTGATATTGAATGTTTGTGACACATGTACAGGATAGGTAGGAGCCGTAGAGGCCGGTACGCTAGTATCGGTGGAGGCAATGGTGGGATACTACCCTTGTGTTATGACCATTCTAACCCGCAACACTTAGCGTGTTGGGAGACAGTGTCAGATGGGCAGTTTGACTGGGGCGGTCGCCTCCTAAAGAGTAACGGAGGCGCTCAAAGGTTCCCTCAGAATGGTTGGAAATCATTCGTAGAGTGCAAAGGCATAAGGGAGCTTGACTGCGAGACCTACAAGTCGAGCAGGGTCGAAAGACGGACTTAGTGATCCGGTGGTTCCGCATGGAAGGGCCATCGCTCAACGGATAAAAGCTACCCTGGGGATAACAGGCTTATCTCCCCCAAGAGTCCACATCGACGGGGAGGTTTGGCACCTCGATGTCGGCTCGTCGCATCCTGGGGCTGTAGTCGGTCCCAAGGGTTGGGCTGTTCGCCCATTAAAGCGGCACGCGAGCTGGGTTCAGAACGTCGTGAGACAGTTCGGTCCCTATCCGTCGCGGGCGCAGGAAATTTGAGAGGAGCTGTCCTTAGTACGAGAGGACCGGGATGGACACACCGCTGGTGTACCAGTTGTTCTGCCAAGAGCATCGCTGGGTAGCTACGTGTGGACGGGATAAACGCTGAAAGCATCTAAGCGTGAAGCCCCCCTCAAGATGAGATTTCCCATTCCTTTTAGGAAGTAAGACCCCTGAGAGACGATCAGGTAGATAGGCTAGAAGTGGAAGTGCAGCGATGTACGGAGCGGACTAGTACTAATCGGTCGAGGACTTAACCAAGATTTACACGTAGGATTCACGATTATGTTTTGATTAACTTCAACATCCAGTTTTGAGTGAGCAAACTTATAGATTGTTTACTTA
>NZ_NGJU01000004.1 GCF_003987495.1 Vagococcus salmoninarum | reverse complement strand
TTCATTCCACTCTAAAGTCTGAAACGTTCTCAATACAGTCAGAGCTTGGATGCTCTACTACTAGTGTAATCGAAACTGTACAAAATTTCATCAAGTATTATAATGAAAAGAGAATTCAACAAAAATACGGTTACTTATCTCCGATAGATTATCGAAAACAAGCAACCGCATAGGTGTTTTTATTACTGTCTCATTTTAAGGGTTCAGTCCCGGGGGAGAGGGTGTTATGTATTACGTAAAAGAAGCTTATTATTTGCCGATGACTAGCTCTTTTGATAGTCATGAAATTACTAACATTAGTTGGTATTTTATAAAATATTGGTGGCGAAGTAGACTGTAGCCTCAATTGTAACGAAAAAAGTGAACCTAAGATATATTCTTAGGTTCACTTTTTTATGCTAATAAAGACAGTGGATAACTTGTCGTATAAGTTAAATTATCAGGTAAATCAGTTATGGGAAACCAACGGATGTCAGCCAGTTTTTCAGGCTCATTGTTAACTATTTCACCAGCTACAATTGTAGCTGAAAAAGTTGGGCAAATAAAATGAACGTCTTCTTCAGGTAACAAGTGGTTAGTCACGCAAATTAATTTTTCTAGTTGAATATCAAGATTAACTTCCTCTTTAATTTCGCGAATAGTGGCTTGTTCAATCGTTTCTAACCATTCGACTTTGCCACCAGGTAAGCTCCAACAGTGTGGATCAGGGGCTTTCTTTCTTAAAACGAGTAAGACTTCTTGTCGATCATTTAGTAATAGGGCACCGACTCCAACTTGTGGTTGTTTCTTAACCATACTATCCCTCCTTATTAAGTTATTTTAGCTTAATTATCCAAAAATGTCAGAGTTAGGCCCTTATTATTATTGATTAAGTTCTTATCAAGTCTATTAATACGTGGTAACCAAGAGGTAAAAAGTCTATTTAATGAAGGATAATTAGTAAAGATAGTAAGAGAATGATTAAAAAAGAGTGATTTTTAATGATAACGGTTTAGTTTGTGATATATTACACTTGTAAGAGTGATTAATAAAAGGAGGCAATTAAAATGGCAGTAGAAACATTCACAGCGCAAACAGAGTCAATCAAAGGGTTACAAGTTAAATGTAGTTCAAGAGGGTTTGAATTTTTATTAGATGAGCCAAAGAATTTAGGTGGTACTGATGAAGGAATGAATCCAGTGGAAGCTTTACTTTGTAGTTTAGGGGCATGTAAAGTGATTGTTGCCCGTTCTTTTGCAAGGTTACATAAGATTAATTTAGAAGAAATTAAAGTCGAATTAGCCGGTGAACTTGACCCAGATGGCTTTACTGGGAAAAATCCCCAAGCGAAGATTGGCTTTTCTAAAATCACCTCAACATTTTACGTGAAAGCAGATAACACAGCTGCTGAAATTGCCGATTTTGTTGAATTTATTAATAGAACGTGTCCAGTTCATGACTCATTAGCTAATAGCCCAGTCTTTGAAACCGAAATTCATCAAGGATAATTGAAAATAATTAAACTAAAAAGACTGTTAACTCAAATGTGACAGTCTTTTTAGTCTTGTGAAAGGTGCCTGGCATGTCACTAAAAATCTTCTGTATAAATTTAGCTGATGAGAAAGATCAACACTCAAAATCAAGGCAACTTATCTTTAACTATTTTTACTAGCTAAGTCTTTGCTTTTAAAGCCTTGAAGTAATAAGTCAACCGTTTCATTTAGCCGTTTCTGACGGGTAGTGTCTTGCTTGGCACTGTAAACATAGCGGGCCCAGCTTCTTTGATAACCAGGGGTTAGACTTTCAAAAAAAGTTAAAGCTACTGAATTAGTTTGCAAAGCTTGTTTTAACTTAGGGATTAAGGCTTCATAATCACTGACTCTTTGACTGGCTGGTTGGCTTTTAACAGTCTTTTTTTTCGGTAAGTATTTAAGGCCAACAATCGTAAAAGTATCATCAAGACTGACCATCCGTGAAAATTTGAAATCTGTCTCTGCTAAATAACCATCACCATCAGGATCAATCCCTAGTGCTGGAAAAATCGCGTCGCGATGAACACTAGTCGGGTATTTTTGATTGCCAATTTTAGGATAGGCGACAAAGAGATAACCTTGTGGGGCAAAAACAACTTCATTAGTCAGTTTCTTGATTTGGGCAATTAAGTCAGGTAATGAATCGACAAAAGTAAAAAGTAAGTCTAGCGGTTCCTTCAAATGAGTTAAGTCCGTTTTTAATGGCATAAGTTCGTCAAAATAAGTCGAATCTTGTGGTTGGTTTAAAAAGACCCCTTGGGAATATTTAGTTAAGTTAAGTTTTTCAATAATTGTTTTTGTCATCGAAATGAGCTCCTTTATTATTATTTTCCTATTAGTTTAAGGGAAGTGACCCCTGTGTATAAAAATCCAGTAAAATGATTTGCATTCTCTTAAAACATTTAGTATCTTTAGAGAGGACGTAAACGTCTTTTTTTTATTAGTGAAGGCTTTAAAGGGGGAGTTAGATTGACTAAGAATTACCGTGAGCTATTATTTAATTTGTTAAAAATAACGATTGGGTCATTAGTGTTTGCCATGGCTGTAAATGTCTTTGCCTTACCTAATCAACTAGGTGAAGGTGGCGTAACTGGTTTAACGATGATCCTTTATTATACGAATGGGCTGTCACCAGCCGTGACAAATATTTTCTTTAATGCAATTTTGATGGTCGTAGGTTACAAATATTTAGACCGTAAAACTATATTTTACACTATTTATGCCATTGGCACGATGTCAATCTTTTTAAAGCTGACTGAAACGTTAGCCTTTGAAACAAATGAAGTCATCATTGCAGCCATTGGGGCAGGTGCTTTAATGGGAATCGGCATGGGCTTGATTATGAAAGGGAATGGGACCACGGCAGGAAGTGCCATCTTGGCCAAATTAGCCAATAAGTATTTAGGGTGGAACACCAGCTATGCCTTATTATTCTTTGACTTAATCGTCGTGATTCCTTCAGTTTTTGTCATTGGACTGGAAAGCATGATGTTTACAATTGTCTCTTTAGCAGTCTCAACGAAGCTGTTAGATTTTATTTTAGAAGGCTCTAATCCGAAAAAGACCGTGACGATTATTTCTGAAAAACATGAAGCCATATCTAAAGAAATTAGTGAGCAACTAGAACGTGGCTTAACGATTATTAATGGCAAAGGGTACTATCAACAAAACGAGAAAAAATTATTATATGTAGTGATTAGTCGTCAACAATTATTACCAATTCAAAAAATTATTAATGAGATTGACCCACTAGCCTTTGTTATTATTAATGACGCTCAAAGTGTGATTGGTGAAGGCTTTACGCGGGAATTTTTCGAAGATGTCTCTGATAATCCGAATGAAATGTAAAAAACTGACTGTGTCTTCCTAACTGTAAAGGTTGGAAGACACTAGTCAGTTTATTTTTTTTGATAATCAGGGCCATATTTTTTAGTTAAAATTAAGTCAATTAAGCGGACGGCAAGGTGTTCGTTACGGGCTAACAAAGGACCATGGAAATAACTGCCAAAGGTATTTTTGTAAATAACCCCTTCAGTTTTATCTTGACCATTGTTGCCGTGACCAACTTTAACTTGACCTAAGGGGCGTTCGCCAGCACCTAGGAAAGTCATGCCGTTATGATTTTCAAAGCCGTAGTAAGTTTCATCAAATTCAGCGTTGTAAATTTCAACATTGCCGATAAAACGATTATTATCTTGGCTTAAAGAATAGTGGTCAAGGGCGCTGATACCGGGTATTTTTTCACCATTAGCACCAATGTAATAATGACCGAGCATTTGATAACCACCACAAATCGCTAAAGTCACCCCATCTTCTTCAATGAACTTAGTTAACTCAGTTTTTTTCTTTTGAATATCTTTAGAAACGATGACTTGTTCATAGTCTTGACCGCCACCAAAGAAGACAAAATCGTAGTCTTCAGCTTTAAAGCCTTCGTGAATACTGACGATCTCAGAAGTAAAGGTCACTCCTCGTTTTTTTGCTTGGTACGCAAGCATTAACATATTGCCGTTATCACCATAAGTATTTAGTAAATTTCCATATAAGTGACAAGCTCTGATTTCTAATTGTGACATCTTACATGCCTCCTTTAATATAGCCTTGATGTGCTAATTCTTTACGAAGTTGTAAGACTGCAGTATAAGTGGCTAAAATAAAAACTTGTTCCGTTGGTAATTGTTTGATTTCTTCAATAACATCAGAAATAGCCGGCACTTCTTTTAATTTATTTTCAGGAATACCTGCGACTTTCATCCGCAAGGTCATATCTTCTGAACGGTCACCACCAGTAATGACTTGGGAAACCCCCATCTCAGGAAAAAGTTCATGATTGCCATCCCAAATCCAACTGACGTCAATGCCATCTGCGTAATTATCATTTAACAAACTAACGAGAGAAAATGGTCGAGGGGCTAAGTCGATCATATCGATGACTTGATTAAGGCCTACGGGATTTTTAACGAGAACTAAAGTACAGATTTTACCATCAATAGTGATGACTTCTTGACGACCAAAGATTTTTTCATCGTAAGCTAAGCCTTCGCGAATTTTATCAGGACTAACCTTATAGTATTCAGCCACAGCTGTTGCTGCTAGGGCGTTATAAACATTGTACAAGCCGCCGACTTCAATGGCGTAACGCTCATTGTCAATCACAAATTCAGCGGAAGTATTAGTCATTTCGCCAAGCATTGTCAATTGATAATCGAGTTTTGGACGCTTAAAGTCGCAATTAGGGCAGTAATACTTGCCTAAGTTGCTGTAAGTAATCATTTTATAGTGGAGAATATGTTGACACTTAGGACAAACAACTCCATCAGTATTATGATGAGCCATTAGCTGGCTATCATTTTGATGATTAAAGCCAAAGTATTGGCGGGGATTAACAGTCTCAAGTGAGTTGAAAATTGGTAAATCGCCGTTACATAAAATTGTTGCTTCTGGCGCGTTAGCAGCACCGTCAACAATTAATTGATACGTTGTATATATTTCGCCGTAACGATCCATTTGATCGCGGAAAATATTAGTAAATAAGAAGAGGGTTGGTTTAATTTGAGCGGTAACTTTACTCAGACTAGCTTCATCAATTTCTAAGACCGCAAATTTTTTCTGACCTTTCGTGTGTTTCGCTGACAAGAAGGTCGACACAATTCCTTGAGCCATATTGGCACCAGTAGTGTTAGTTAACACATTGTCAAACTCCTTATTTAAGATATTAACAGTTAAAGCAGTTGTTAATGTTTTTCCGTTAGTACCTGTGACCACAATCACTTCATAATCTTTCGCTAAACTAGCTAAAATATTAGGATCAATCTTTAAGGCTAATTTGCCAGGCAAACTACTGCCACCTTTTAAAAATGTTTGTAAAAACCATTGTGTGGATTTCCCTACAAATGTGGCTAATTGACTCCGTAAGCTCATTGCTCATTCCTCCTGCTAATATCAATGAAATTTAAGACTTTTCATTGGAAACTAAATTTTTTCGTCTTGCTAATCATACCATATAATAGCGTAATTATTCAGACTTGCCAATAGTCATGGCTCGTCTTAAGAAAAAACTATTCTTTCTAATTAACTTAGATCGAATAGTTTCATCCTTTAACCGATGATTATTTTTTCAGTTGGGTAAAGATAACCTTTATCTTGCATTTCTTTAGGGATAAATAACATTAACGTGTACAACATGCCAATTCGCCCAATAAACATTAAGGCGGCAATAATAATTTTACCGACAGTCGTTAAGTCATCAGTGATGCCTAGGGAAAGGCCTGTAGTTCCAAAAGCCGAGGCGACTTCGACAATGATTGAAATTAAGGAATGATCCTCAGTGGCAGATAAAACCATGACTGAGAAAAAGCACATTAATAAGGATAAG
This sequence comes from Vagococcus salmoninarum, assembly GCF_003987495.1. Lineage (GTDB taxonomy): Bacteria > Bacillota > Bacilli > Lactobacillales > Vagococcaceae > Vagococcus_D > Vagococcus_D salmoninarum. The sequence continues at coordinate 151,934 of NZ_NGJU01000004.1, read as the reverse complement.
TTAAAGACAACTATGGCTTTTTTGACATCTTCATCAGAAATTCGGCGACCGAAAATACTGATGTTTTCTTCGCTTTTAATAAAAGAAAAAAGATATAAGACGACAATCGCCACAGTTGTTGTTCGGACACCACCACCAACAGAACTTGGGCTACAACCAATAAACATTAAAGTTGAAAAAAGGATCAAGGTTGGTGTCTGAAACTGATTTAAGTCATTGATTTGCAACCCGGCATTTCGGGTGGTCATCGAATAAAACATCGAGGTGATTAAGCGTTGGGAACTAGGCATATCAGCAAAGAGATGATTCCGTTCCAACAAATAAATAAAGAGCGTACCAGCGACAAACAAAATAATAAATGACCCGATGGCTAATTTACTGAAAAGAGAAAAGCGGAAAGGATACCCCCGTCGTTTCTTTTTGAAGAAAAGCCATTCTTTGATTTCCATAATAACGGGGAAACCAATCCCACCGATCATAATCAATATAATAATACAAATAATAAAAAAGTAATCATTAGCGTAAGGTTCAATTGAGCCACCGGTCACATCAAACCCAGAGTTAGTGACAGCGGAAATAGCTTGATAGAAACCGTAAAAGATCGCATCGCGAATCGTTGCATGGTGATTCGATAAATAAAAATGGACAGAAAAGATTGAACCGAAAATAAATTGAATCCATAAAATAATTCCTAATGTAGTCCGAATCAACCGAACGATCCCGCTTAAACGAGGTTGGTTCATATCCGTCATAATTAGTTGCCGTTGTTTCAAAGAAATCTTTCGGCGGGAAACAATAAAGAAGAAAGTCGAGACCATCATAATTCCAAGGCCACCAACTTGGAAGAGAATTTCTAATAAAATAACCCCTCGGTCGTTAAAGACTTCATTAATATTAAAAGTACTTAACCCGGTAACACTGACGGTACTAACCGCCATAAAGGCATCGTCAAGGAACGTCGTCTGAATCCCTGGGTTTCTAAAAAAGGGCAATTTCAAAAGAATAAAGGCAATGACGGTTAAAATAGCATAATAGCTGACAATTAATTGAATACTTGAAACATGTGTTGAAATAAAGCGTGCAAAGTCACGCTTGTACCCATAAAAAAAACGATGTTTGGCCATTAAAGTTAGGTCCCTTTCTGAAATTACTAGTAAATTAATTATAGCACGTCTTAAAATAACTGCAATTTAGATTAAGTCTTAGGACGGATTGTATTTGTCAGCAATAAAGACTAAACTGAAAGAAGAGCATGGAAACTAAAGGAGAGATTGAGATGATAAGCCAATTAGGCATTAGTAGTATTTTATTAGTCGTAATTATCGTGACATTTTTAATGAGTAATAGTTTTTCTTTAAATAAAAAACAATGGCTAGGTTTAGGGAGTCTAGTCGGAATTTTACTTTTAGGCTACATGATTTTTATTTGGGTTGCATTACCGAGTAAATCATTATTGAACTATACCTTAACTAACTGTGTCTTAGGGCTGATTGGTGTTGGGATTGTTTATGTTATCAATTCAGGCTCTGACTTAGTCACTGACCGGAGTAGTCGTTTCTTGAAGCAAGTCATAGCTTTAATTGTTTTAGGTGTCTTATTACTTGGAGCATCAGCGGGCTATGATATTTATAGTAAGAAACAAGTGTATAGTACGTTGAATTTAGTTGAAGGAACAGATACACCAGAACTTGACAAAAAAGACACACCGGTGACGATTCCACCGAAAACGGTTCGTAACAAAATGAAAAAATCGATGAACCAGTTTGAAAATCAACAGTTCTACGATTTAGGTGACTTACAAGTTCAAAAGGTAAAAGGAGAAGTTGTTTATGTTGCTCCCTTGGAATTTAAAGGCTTTTGGCGTTGGTTAAAAGGTGGCGAATCAGAAGGGTACTTACAAATGTCAGCGACGGATGTTTATGAGCAACCAGTTCCAGTCAAAACACCAATGACTTATATTCCAAGTGCTTATTTTTTTAAAGATGTTGAACGGAAAATTTACTTTGCTACCGCTACTTATAAATCGATTGGGGACCCGCAATTAGAAATTGATGATGAGGGCCATGCTTATTATGTTCAAACCTTGTATAAACCACGAGGAATTTCCGAGAATCCCAACTATCGAAAAATGAAAATTGCCGTTTTAGACACTGAAGATGGGGCAGTTAAGGTTTATGATTTAGATGATGTCCCCGCCTTTATTGATGCGCCAATCTCACCAGAGATGGCTAGTGAAATGAACAGTGTTTATGGTAAATACGAAAACGGCTGGTTAAACAGTCGAATGGCGAAAAAAGGTGTCAAGCTAGCAACTGAGAATGGCACTGAAGACGAAGTGACTCCGATTTTTAATGAGCTTGGGGAAATGCTTTATTTCACTGATTTTACCTCACCGTCAAGTTCTGATGATTCAGCCATTGGCTACTCATTTATTAACGCTAGAACGGGAGAAATTACTTATTACAGTAAGAAAAATATGATGGATAGTGAAGGCTTAATTAATTTAGTTGACCTTGTCTACCCAGAAAAGAAATTAGAAGGAAATATGCCTCTCCTTTACAACATTGATGGGGTACCAACTTGGGTTGTCTCAATGTTAGACAAAAATGGGATTTTCAAAAAGATTGCCTATGTCAATGCCACAGATAGTGACATTATTGCCATGGAAGACAATGTTTCTCAAACCCTCCAAACGTATCGTTTAAAACTAGGTGAAAAAACGACCAATGCCGCTAGTACGTCAGAAGCGAAAAATGTTGAAGTAAGTGGAAAAGTTAGTCGTTTAACACCACCAATGGTAACTAGTGAGGCAACGATCATAAAATTTGTCTTAACTGATGGCAAAGTCTATATCGTCAATACTGATGATTTTGAAGCAGCTACCTTTTTAGAAAAAGGCGATGACGTTAGTTTTACCGCTAAATTAGTCGATGATGAGGTTCAAGGCTATGTGGCAGATTTTAAAATTACTGGTTTTGAATTAACTGAATAGTCTAGCTAAAGTGGGAGCCGTTGACATTAGTCAAGGGCTCTTTTTTTATTTACGACAACTACATTGCTTTTTTACATGGGCTTCATATTGCCTTGTTAAGATGATTTTAGCTTCAGTAGGAGCAAAATCAATTAGCAGGAGGAATCAATTATGAATTACGTCAAACGTGCATTTTTAAGTGTTACGAGAAAAAAAGGTCGCTCAATTATTTTATTTGCCATTGTTTTAATTTTAGGTAATTTAATTGCCGGGGCAATTTCAATTCAAGAAGCAACGGGCAATGTTGAAAAAAACATAAAAAAACAATTAGGCGGGACTGTCACTGTCGATGTTGACCCCAAAGCCTACGAAGAAGCTTTTAACAAGGGAGAAAATTTAATTGTCGATCCCTTAAGTAAAGAAGTTATCAATCAAATTGGTAGTTCTACTTACGTGAAAAACTATGACTATAATTTAGAAATCATGGGTGGTGGGAAAGACTTAAAAGCCTTTAAACCTGAAACGGATAAAGACTCAAATCTGATGATGGCTGGCGACCTAGAGGGCATGGAGTTTCGTTTAAAAGGTATTCAGCATGAAGACATTTTAGATATTAAAACGAAAAAAGCCAAACTATTATCAGGTCGGACCTTTACGAAAGAAGAAGTTGAAAAAGGGTCACCTGTGGCAGTTATTTCTCAAAAAGTAGCTGAGGAAAACAATTTAGCGATTGGTGACAAAATTACTTACATCACAAATGTCTTTAATTTTGCCGAGAGTTTTGGCAAAGATGCTGAACCCGTTGCTACAAGAGATGTGCCCTTAGAAGTCATTGGTATTTTTGAACCAATCGAGTTAGAGAAGAAAGACAAAGATAAAGACACGGATCAAAATCCAATGAGTGCCTTTATGAATATCCAGTTTCAAAACACAATTTATACACCTAATGAAGTCGTCAACCATGAACTGGCTTTTCAAAAGGCGGAATTAGACAAAATCGACCCTGAATTATCTGGACCTGGGGAACCTTTTAGCCCGACATATGTCTTGAAAAATTCTGAAGACATGGACAAATTTAAAGCTGATACCGAGCCTCTAATTCCGGAAAATTATAAATTAACGGCTTCGACAGATCAATATAATAGTATTGCGGGACCAGTTAAATCAATGTCGAAAATGGCTGGCTTTGTTTTAATTGCAGCGATTGGTGCTTCATTATTAATTATTAGCTTAGTTGTCTTATTATTTTTACGAGATCGTAAACATGAATTTGGTATCTATTTATCATTAGGGGAAAAACGTCAAAAAGTCGTAGGCCAAGTCTTACTAGAAATTTTAGTTATTTCCTTTTTAGCAATCAGCTTAGCCGTTTTTTCAGGTAGTTATTTAGCGAAAGGCGTCTCGAGTTCAATGATGCAAAGCCAAATTGAAGCCGAAAATAAAAAAGAGGCGGAAGAGGCTAGTGCCGGTAGTATGATGTCAATTGGCGTAAGTCCGACTGAAAGTAATTTATCAAAAGAAGATGTCACGAAAGAGTATCAAGTCAAACTAAGTGGCAAATATGTGCTGAGCTTTTACTTAATTGGCATTAGCACAATTGTGATTGCGACGATTGTTCCAATGACTTACTTAATCCGCCTAAACCCGAAGAAAATTATGATGTAAGAGAGGAAAATCCAAATGACTATTTTAGAAACGAAACACTTAGATTATTTTTACCAAGATGGGGATCGCAAACGTACAATCTTAAAAGACGTTAACAATACTTTTGAAAAAGGCAAATTTTATACTATTTTAGGTCAATCTGGCTCAGGTAAAACCACTTATTTATCTTTGATTAGTGCCTTAGACACCCCGAAGAAAGGGGAAGTCTTGTACGAAAATCAAGGGATTGTCCAAATCGGGTATGACAGTTACCGCCGTAATAAAATCGGCATCGTTTTCCAAAGTTTTAACTTAATTCCTTATTTAACAGCCGTTGAAAATGTCTTATTGGCAATGTCAATTACTGAAAATGAGCTTCCTAAAAATACGAAAGAAGTCGCCTATAATTTATTAGATTATATTGGCATCGGCAAAAGCAAAGCTGATCGTAGTGTGACTCATCTTTCTGGTGGTGAACAACAACGGGTGGCAATTGCTCGGGCCCTATCAACGAATGTCGACATTATATTAGCCGATGAACCAACAGGTAATTTAGATGAAGGCATGGAGCAAGAGATCGTGACAATTTTTAAAGATTTAGCTCACATTCACAATAAATGTGTGATTGTCGTGACTCACTCACAAGAAATTGCGAATTGTTCAGATGAGATTCTCGTGCTGAAAGAAGGGAAACTTCAAGGAAATGAGTAATTTTTTAACGAGTTTCGAATCCAAAAAACCAGAGCAAGACCCACCAGAAAAAGTCGCGTCCTCTCAAATAAAACGAGGTGAGGAGGAAGTCTCAGCCAAACCAAGCCGAAGTCACAGGTTAGTTGAAGAGATCGAAATCGACCGTAATTATCAAAAGAAGAAACGTAAATTCCAACTAAAAATCATGGCATTAGTAATCCTTCTGCTAGTAGTCAGTGCTTTCGGAGTTTATCAGTTAACGCATGTGACAATGCCCGATTTTCATCAAAGCAAGCTTGAGGACGTCCGCTCTTGGGCCAGTGAAAATCGGCTAAAGATAGAAACGACAGGGGTCTATGATTTAACTGTGCCAGTTAATCAAGTCGTTAAACAACCAATCAAAAAGCAGAAGAAAGTCAAAAAAGGTTCTACCTTAACTTTCGTTGTTAGCCAAGGGGCAGACCCAGAAGAAATCTTGAAACTACCAGACTTTAGTAAGTTGAAAGTTGGCGAGGCGGAAAAATGGTTGACTGACAACCAAGTGGAGAAGTTAAAAATAGTTAATGAAGCAGATTCCAAAATTGCCAAAGGAACGTTTCTAAAGTTGGAACTAAAAGAAGAGGAACTGACTGATTCATTTAAACGAAAAGACAGTGGCGTTATCTACTATTCTAGTGGCAAAGAAGTCTTGAAAAAAGATATTGTCGTTCCTGATTTTAGTGGTAAAAGTAAGGCAGATATTGCTGCTTGGGGGAAGACTAATGAGGTAGTGATGACCTTTAAATACGTAGCTAACGATGACGTTGAAAGTGATTTAAGCTTTGCTCAATCAGTTCCTAGCAAAGAAAAAGTTGCTAAACAAGCCAAAATAACGGTCAGTTTGTCTGCTGGTAAAGGGATTATTGTGCCTGATTTTAGTCAGTTAACAGCGGAAGAAGCCTTAACCCAAAAAGGCGTTGAAGTAACAGTGAAACAAGCTTTTAACTTAGAGGTTCCTTATGGTCAACTTATTTGGCAAAGCACTGCTGCTGAGACCGAGTTGACGAGTAAAGATGACTTAGGCATAACTGTGACTTACTCTGCCGGGCAACCTTACTTAAAAGATGTTGTCGGTGAAACAGAAGGTGATCTCCAAAAAATCTTCTACGATGAATACACGAGTAAAGGGGCAAACATTGGCTATTTAGTTAATTATGTTAGCTCTGAAGAGAAACCAGGAACAGTTGTTAGTATGAGTGCTTATAATAAGTATGTCCCCTTAGATTATACGGTGACAATTAATATAAGTAATGGAAAGTAAATCATAAGGTAGGTTTAATGATATAATAATCATCAATAAGTCCTTTAAGGAGTGAGCCAAATGTCCTATAAAATATTATTAATTGAAGATGAGAAGGAAATTCGCCAAGCGATGAGTAACTTTTTAGAACGGGAAAGTTATCAAGTGAAGGCAGTGGAAACGGGAGAAGCTGGCTTAGAAGCCTTTGAGTCCGAGGAATTCCACTTAATTCTTTTAGATATGATGTTACCGGGGATTGGCGGCGAAGAGGTCCTTGAAAAAGTACGTCGGAAATCAGATGTGCCGATCTTAATTATCAGCGCCTTAACAGATGAATTGATTCAATTAGACGCCTTTGCTCAAAGTGTTGATGACTATGTTGTTAAGCCTTTTTCTATGAAAATTCTTGTTTACAAAATCGCCTCGCTGTTAAGGCGAGTTTATGAAAAACAAAAACAAGAGATTAATTATCGTGGGTTACGGTTATTGATCAATAATTACGAAGTGTATTATGAAGAGGAAGCCATTGATTTAACGGTCAAAGAGTTTGAATTGTTACAGACTATGCTTCTAAGTAACGGCAAAGTTTATTCACGGGATGAATTACTAACTGTCGTTTGGGGCTATGACTACTTAGGCGACAGTCGAAACATTGATGTACATATCAAAAATATTAGAAAAAAATTACCGATTGATTGTATTAAAACAATTAAAGGCATCGGGTATAAGGTAGAACGTTTATGATAAAAAAAATGAGTCAAAGACTGTTAGTTAAAATTAGTAAAATGCCTTTGTACTGGAAAACCTGGACTGTGACAGCAGGAACGATTTTAATGACAATTGGCGTCTTCTTTATTATTTTTGGCTTATTCGCTTCCAAATTTTTAACATTAAGTCAACAACGTAAGTTTGATCAAAAAGCTGAAATGATTTTTAATGAGATTAGCCAAGGGGGAGTCAATACTGAAAAGTTAGAAGAGCATATGTTGCAAGGTTTTACGGTTTTTGTCAGTCAAAAAGATCAGCTGATATTCCCGGCGTTTGCTTCCCTAGTAATTAATGACGGTGTTCAGTTTGATGAAAAAAGTCTTGAAGGCTATTACCAGGACGATTTTCAAAGTACTCAACCAGTGACACAAGCTCAACTTGGTGCAACGACTTTAAGCAATCTTCAAGAATCATTGTTGGTACAACGGCAAATTACTTATCAAGGGAACCAATTTTTTGTAGAAGTTTATTATCCGGTCTCCGTTAATCAAGAAGATGTGACAGCGGTCTTAATGTCGATGATTCCTTATTTATTATTGACTGGTTTAGGCGTGTCATTTATTGTTTCCCGTTTTTATGCAAGTTATGTCTCTGAAAAAATCACAAAAATTAACTATCTCTTAAAAGGGATGTCTAGTAGTTCGATTGAACTAGATTACCAAGCCAGCCAAGGGGATGAACTAAAAGAACTAGAAAATAACATTCATGCCATGTATCAAAATTTACAACTTACAATGGCCCAATTAAATACTGAAGTTACTACGGTCAAGCGGTTAGAAAAGGACCGACAAGTCTTCATGCGAGGAGCGACTCACGAGTTAAAGACCCCGATTATGGCGATGACCACGATGTTAGAAGGCATGATTAGCCAAGTCGAAGGCTTTGAAAATCATGAAGAGTACTTACATAAGTGTTATGCCCGTTTGAAAAGTATGAGCCGTTTAGTTAATGAAATGCTGGAAGTTTCAAAAATTGAATCAGTCATTTATACTGGTGAAACTGATTTAGCTCAAGGGACAGCAGAAGTTTTAGAAGTCTATGAATATATGATCAAAGATAAAGAGTTAGTCTTAAATGTCTCGGAAATACCTTGTAGCAAGATTAATATTCCAAGTGGCAATTTGAAAAAAATCTTATCAAATTTAATTGGCAATGCAGTGAAATACACCCCAGTTGCTGGTCAAATTACGATCAATGGCAATCACGAAGAGTGGGAAATTCGTAATCAAATGAGCCCAGAAGTCAACTTAGCTCAAAAAGATATTTTTGCTCCCTTTATTACGGTAGCAAGTCAAACAGACAGTGAATTTGAAAAAAGTCACGGTCTCGGCTTATATTTAGTCGCTACAATCTTGAAGCAGTATGACTATCAATACGATTTTCAGATTGATGAAGATTGTGGGGAATTTGTTTTTAGAATAAAGTTGTAAGTTAGTTAAAAGTTAAAAAGAACCTAAGGAATCATAAGTCCCTGACTTTAATCCTTAGGTTTTTTGGCTTTTTAGTTAAATAATTCTTGATGCGGACTGCGCCAGAACGGGACAGAGGGCAAGTTTGATCCCCTGTTAAATAGATCATTTTTGCCTTGTAATCGACTTGCAGAAAGTGGGACATATTAATTACATAAGAATGATGGGGACGGATGAAAGTAGTGCTAAGGTCTTGGATTGTTCTTAAATTAGCGTAATGAGGAATTGCCTCCTCTTTTAAGTGTAAGGTGATTTGGTGTGGTCTAGTGCTGGTTTCAGCTAAAATAATCTCTTCATAAGGAATTGAGCGTATAGTGCCTTGGCTCTTAACTAGGTAGAAATCACGGCCTGTTAATAAAGGAGAGGTATGACGATTCTGGGCTGTTTTTAAGCAGGCAGTGACTTGATTAGTAATGTCAGCTAAATTATCTAAGTCAATTAAGTCTAAAGGCTCAATATGATATGGCAAGACTAGTGGTAAAAGTAGGTGAGAAGAAGAGCTTAATAAGACAACTTTTCCTAAAGGGTCAGCCTCACGTATTTTGAGGATTAGCTGTAAGGTGGGTTCTAGCAAGTTCGTAGGGACTTCAACAAAATAAAGGCCAGTTAGACGAGAGGGAGGGTCTATGAAACTTAAAATGTCGTCAGGATTTGTAGTCGTCTGTTCAATTGTCATGTCTAATTTTTCAATGGTAATGTAGTTAGCAATAAAGGATTTCAGTGCGTGATTTTGCTGCACTTTTGACGTGGAAATAAAGACAGATAACAATGTAATCACCTCATTTTGAGTATAGCTGATTCAAAAATTCAAAAAAAGGCGATGAATCTTAAACTTTTCTTAATTAGTAAAGTAACTTAGGACTAAAATTCAGCTTAGTAAGATAAATTGCTCTACTAGGAACTGATTATTGCTAATCTTAACTAAGATAGTTAATTAAATGAGGTGGTGCTCAAAGTGATAAGTCGAGCTGTTGGAAAAAGGATGTCACTAATTCATAAGGCAAATATATGATATGAAAAAGTAAATGGCTAACGAAAATCAAACCTCCGTCTGAACTAGATTTTTGAGATGTTACTGATACGAAAAAGAAAGGAATATAATTATGAAGTTGAAAATACTGATTTTTAGTTTGTTATTGGCTGTTTTTTTTAGTAGTGAAGTGGCTTTTGCTCGTCAAATTGGTTACTTTACTAACTTTAAAGTTGATTATAGCTCGACTGGTCAAGAAAGTTTAACTGGCTCAAGAACTAAAGCTGTTACAAATAGACGAGGGGCAATTAATTTAAGTGATGATACGGGGAGTGCTTGGATTACAGCAACAATGAGAAATTCTAATGGCGCCTACAGAGGACGGACTGACGTTCAAAGAGGAAAGAGAGCGACTTTTGCTACTCCAAATGCTGAAGCAACTTACAATTATCGTTTAGGCCTTAAAAAAAACTAATAATACAGGTGGTGGAACTGTCAGAATTACTGGTTCTTGGAGTCCAGACGAACGTTAATGTTAAAGATAAAACAGTAGACTACGTTAAAAAAATAATAACTACTGTTTTATCTTTTTTAGAATGGAGTGTGAAGAATGACCAACTTGAAGTTTAAGTTAGGAAATAAGTTATTACCTTTTAGTATTGCCATATTGCTTAGTGGGATGTTTATCTCATGGTTATTTGCTAGTAGTTTATTTGAAATTTTAGTTATGGATTATGCTGCCCCAGATTTAGTTCAAGGCAGGGAGTCATTTACTAGAAGAGCATTTATTTGGCAAATCATGACCTGGGAAGGTTTGGTCGATTCGTCAATCTTTTTTTTACATAGCTATTTGCCGATTTTTATTATTTTACCAACTTTAAGTCTCTTTCAAGAAAAACGCTCACTTTTTTACTTAGGTAGACATCGCGTTGAAAGTTTTAGTCGTTTAATGTTGAAAAGTAGTTTAGTTTATACATTTCAATCAGCCTTCTTTTTTTGTTTAAGTTGCACAATCTTTTATTCTATTGGTGGTTTGTTTGTCAGACGAGGTTTGACAGATATTGGTGATTTTGCCTCAATTTTTCCAGTAGGTTTTTATGAAAGACACCCCTATTTATTTTTTATGTTTATGGTTTGGAGCATTTATTTTGTTATGGCACTAGTTTTTAGTTTTTTAGCTTGTGGGCTAGTTTTACTTTTGGAAAAAGAATACCAAGTTCTTTTAGGGATCTTAGCTATTTATCATGGCTTTAATTATATTGGCGTAATCACAAGTAGTCGTTTTTTCGCTGTCTTTACAAGTTTTGGGGCTTTTAATACAGTCTATCAAACCCATGAAGTTTTTTACGCAGCCTTGCCTTTATGCTTATTAGGGTTAGTTCTTTGGTTTATTGGGCTAAAAAAGACGGTTACTACTTATTAAGAAAGGCAAACCTTATGAGAAAAATAAAAACATTCAGTTTAATTAGTCTTACGGGAATCGGCTTAAGTTATTTAAACTACTATCAGATTATTCGTCAACTTAACTATTATCGTGGGGACTATCGAGTAGACTTACCTAAAAGAGCGATTTTCAATCGACTATTCATTCACACTGATTTTTATGGAATCGATTATATGGCTGGGAAAAATGTCATGCAATTAGTCTCACCGTTTATTTTTTTTCTTACAGCCGTAGTTGTAGGCTCCTTCTTTTTCTTATCTATGGAAAAAAATTATTACCAGTACGTGTTAATCAGGTCAGAAAACAAGAAAAAAGGCTATCGCTGGATTAGGCGCTATGGCAGTGTAAAGGTAGTCGTATTTTCACTAGTTTTTCATCTCTCCTTATTCACTTTAGTGAGTTATGGGAACAATTATCCTTATGCTGAAAGTCTAAGAATGTTTAATCAATCATTTGTTAAATTGTCCCTGGCCCATACTTTACTTTTATTAGGTTTATGGTATTTAGGGTTTTGTTTATATTTAAAAGTTACAAGCTTAGGTTATTTGTTTGGGATGTCTGGTGTGATAACTAGTCTCTTTATTATTAATATGAGTTTTCCTAAAGCCTCTTTAATTTTTATCGATTGGCAAGATAATTATAGCATCAGTAGTGTGTTAGGAATGTGTTTAATAGTGTTGTCTTATTTCTGGGAAAAAAAACTGGACTACGAGATTTAGTTTAGGAGGAAAAAATGAAAATTCAAGTAAAAGAAGTAACTAAAGTTTACAAAGGACAAACAGTTTTAGAAAATGTCTCAATCACTGTGGAAGAAGGTCAGTGTGTTGGATTGATTGGGCATAATGGCTCAGGAAAGTCTTTATTATTAAAAGTTATCTGTGGTTTTATTAAAGCAGATGAAGGTTCGGTGACAGTTGGTAAGCAAACAATTATTCATGGCACAAATTATATTAAAGAGGCTGGGGTAATCATCGAACAAGCAGATTTTATTCCCTACTTGTCAGGATTAGAAAATTTACAACTGTTAGCTAATATTCAAAAAAAAATCCCCTTAACAGAAGTTGAGTATTATTTAGAAAAAGTTGGACTAGGTCAGACTGGGAAAAAGAAATATAAACATTATTCACTAGGAATGAAGCAGCGTTTGCGTATTGCTCAAAGTATTATGGAAGACCCCCAAGTATTGATTTTAGATGAACCCTTTAACGGTCTAGACAAAGAAGGGGTTGCGGATATTTTAAAACTATTAATAGAAGCTAAGTCGGCAGGCAAAACAATGATTGTTACAAGTCATGACCAAGGACATATTGATCAGTTAGCTGATAAAATTTACGAATTAGAAAGTGGGGTAGTTTTATGAAAAAAGGTGTATTATTCCTTTCCTTACTATTATTTTTAAGTGGTTGTGGCTCCTTGGCGATATCAGAGCCTGAGGTTAGTGATGAGCCACTAACCTCTGAAGAAGAATTAGCCCTTTTAGAAGAAAGAGAGGCGTGGAAAAATCGACCTCATTTCCAGCAGACAATCGGTGAGTTCGAAGAAAATCTGTTGGACTATGATATTTTTCATGAACTTAATTTGATTGAGAATAGTACAATCTATCAAACTCGGAATAAAGTCATTGAAATAGATTATAAATCGGAAGGTTGGCCAGATAGTCAGCATTTAGAAAGTGTGTTGGTTTATATTGATACTAGAAATAGAGACTTAGATGATTCAAGAGGAGAAGTCAGTCGAATTATGGAAATGCTTTTTGGCGCTTTAGGGGAGGATGACTACCGTGAAGAATGGGTTTTTGAAAAGATGTTAGAAAAAGATCCTGTGGAAGGGGAAGCGATCCTTGAAAAAAGTGAAACGGCTAATTATTCAGACAAGTTAAGCTTGGAAACCGCTCATACGTCAACAGAAGTGACATTATTTATCTTGCCTTTTGAGGAAGTTGTTGAGGAATAGAGTAAGGTTGACTTATGACTCAAAAAAAAGATGGTCATAGTCTCTTTAAATGAAGAGTACGATCGGGAATTGATTTTCCAGCGCATAAAAGATAATCCATTAGAAATTAGGCAATCAGAATCTAAGCTAGTCGAAACTAGTTATTCTGACAAAGTTAATCTTGAAGTAGGGCATAGCCCAGATTGGTTGAATATTTGGATTACTCCTAAAGAAACAACGACTAGTCCTTAATTTAAGCAGAACAAGCACTGCTTGGGATTTGAGACAAGGGACATGCCAGTTGATCCTTAGACATTTACCGAAAATAGTTAACAAAGGGCGTCATTATATGTTAAACTAGACATGATTTGTTATTACAAAAAAACTTAAAATTAAAATAGGAATGTGATAAAAAAATGATGAAAAAAGGTAAAAAATGCCCTAACTGTGGCTATGTCTCACAGAAAGATGAAGAATTTTGTCCCAACTGTGATCAATTCGAACCGACCTTCGTAGACTTTACAAAAGACTTAACGAAAGATTTAAGTGAACTTAAAGCATTAAACGCTAAAGCAGAAGCGGCTATGGCAGAAGAAGCTGAAGTTCATGCAGAAGCAGAAGAGTCTACGACTAAAGAAGCAATCGAAGTTAAAAAGGAAGAGGTTATCATTGAGAAGTTTGTTGCTCCTGATGCAACGCCAATCCCACCAGCTGCTAAGACTGAGCCTAAGGCAGAAGGAACTCCGCCAGAGACACCAGTCTCAACGCCAAAAGAACGGAAACCATTTAACAAAAAAATCCTTTGGGGGCTATTAGCTTTGTTGTTACTAGTCGGTGGTTACTTTGGTTTTACGAGCTATCAAGGAAAAGCCCAAGAAAAGGCGGCAGCTGATTTAGCTAAGGAAGTTGCGTTACTAGAAAATAACTTTAATAAACTATATTTTAATGAAGAAAAAGTCTTTTTAAATGAAGACGCCTCAGAGGCCAGTTTAGATAAGTTAACTAAAGAAGTCGCTACGTTAAAAGATGAAAAAGTTCAAGGGGAATTTGACCCAATGATTGAGGACTTAAGTCATAAAATTGAATTACAAACGGCGTTAAATCAATTATTTATTAGCCCAGTTATTAAAGGCGATAAACTAGCCGATAAACCGGTCTTAAAAGACGAAGAACCAGTTTACCCACAAGAAATTAAAACACCAGAAAATAAATTTGAAGAATTAATTAATCAAGGAATTTTATTAGCCAAAGAACAAGGTTCGCTGAATAAAAAAGCCAAAGAGTTAGTGGCAAAAGTTGAAAAAGCCAAAGCTGAAGTAAGCCGTAAAGATGTTGAAAGTGCCCAAGCAGCTATCAATAAATTAACAAATCAAACTTTAAAAGATACATACACAAAAGATTTAGACAAAGTTGAAACAACTTTGAAAGCAGCAGAGAAAAAAGCCGCCGACCAACTTGTAGCAGCTGAAAAAGAAGCAGCTGCCTCTCAAGGTAGTTACGTGCCACCAGCAAGTCAATGGCAAGACCAAAACCAATGGCAAGCTCAACCTCAAGGGCAACAACCAGTAGCACCAACTAACAATACTCAAGGAAATGCCCCAAGTGGCATTATTCCTAATGAAGGTGCTGGCGTCCAAACTGGGGATTGGTCATGGGCACCTGGTATTCAAGATAAAGTGATTAACGAAAGTTTACGTCGTCGCTATATTGTTGAAGGTGGTTATGAACTAAGACCGCGAATGATTGTTGACGGCGAAGCCTACTATGATCTATTTGCAACGAATACACAATCTTCATTGTTAAAAGATCGTTTACAAGAAGAATTACCAATCTACTTAGTAACGATCAATGCTAAGACTGGCTGGTTTAAAGGCCAAGGTCCAAATTAATAGTTAAAGTAAGCCATTAAGGAGGTGTGACGACTGTCACCCTCCTTTTTTGCAAAATTCGTTGACAGGCTTAAAATTATTAGGCTACTTAGAGTTAGCTAGTAATCAAGCAAGCCTTTTTGAAACACTTAAAGAAAAAGGAGGAAGAACATGGAGGAATCATGGTTTACAATAGAAAAAATTGATGAGCAAACCTTTGCCATTAGTGAATACGGTCATTGGGAAAAGGTGCGCAGTTTTTTGATCTTAGGTCAAGACCAAGGGATGCTAATTGACACTGGCTTAGGGATTGGTCAAATTCATGAGGTCGTTAAGTCTTTAACAAGTTTACCTTACAGTGCCTATTTAACTCATGTTCACTGGGATCATACGAATGGTTTAACAGCCAATCAAGAAGTCTACCTTCATGAAAGTGAAGGGGATTGGCTAGCTAATGGCATCCCCAGT
This sequence comes from Vagococcus salmoninarum, assembly GCF_003987495.1. Classification (GTDB taxonomy): domain Bacteria; phylum Bacillota; class Bacilli; order Lactobacillales; family Vagococcaceae; genus Vagococcus_D; species Vagococcus_D salmoninarum. The sequence continues at coordinate 136,431 of NZ_NGJU01000004.1, read as the reverse complement.
CAAACTAACGAACACGTCCGAGGGGAATTGACTCGCGATTTAAGCCAAGAACTTCCAGCTGAGTTTCAAGTCGCGACGTTTGAAATGTTTAAAGGTCCAGCCACAGATTTTTTAAGTGACGGCCAAGTCATTGAGCTTGGGGGACGTGCCATCCAAGTTCTTCATACCCCTGGTCATAGTCCAGGTCACTTAGTTTATTATGATCTAACTTCAGGCTATCTTTTTACTGGTGACTTACTATACAGTGATGAAACGCCAATCTACGCCTTTTATCCTTCAACGAACCCCCTTGATTTAGTCAACTCTTGGGAAAAAATTGCTCGTTTAGAGGGAGTGAGAAGGGTGTTTCCCTCCCATAACCAATTAGAACTAGGACCAGAGATTTTGCCAGAGCTACTTAAAGCTAAGGCCGAGTTGTTACATCTTGATTTAGTTTATTTTGGCACAGGCATCCATCAATTTCCAGGCTTCAAAGTTCAATTTTAAAACGAGTCAAGGGAACTTTTTCAAAGATTGTTTAACAATCACAAGGAAACTAAAGACATAAGCTAGCTTTTTTAACTAATAAGATGATTTTTTTCAGGAAATACAGTATACTTACAGAGGAAGAAAATGAAAGTGAAGGTCTTATTATGGCTCAATTATTTTTTAAATACGGTGCAATGAATAGTGGTAAAACCATTGAAATTCTCAAAGTTGCCCATAATTACGAAGAACAAAATAAACCAGTAGTCTTGATGACTAGTGGCCTTGATACACGAGACGGTGTTGGCAAAGTCTCAAGTCGGATTGGTTTATCCCGACCAGCTACGCCAATTTTTAGTCAGACCGATGTCTATCAGTTTATTAAAGAGTTAGACTTTGAGCCTTACTGTGTCTTAGTCGACGAATCACAGTTTTTAGAAAAACATCATGTCATTCAATTTGCCAAAGTCGTTGATGAACTAGGCATTCCAGTGATGGCTTTTGGTTTGAAAAATGATTTTCGGAACGAATTGTTTGAAGGCTCAAAGTATTTATTACTTTATGCGGATAAATTAGAAGAGTTGAAAACAATTTGTTGGTTCTGTCATCGCAAGGCGATTATGAACTTGCGCCAGTTAGACGGCCAAGCAGTTTATTCAGGAGAACAAATCCAAATTGGTGGTAATGAAGCGTACTTCCCTGTTTGTCGCAAACACTATTTGCAACAGCCTTTGTAGCGAAGCTTTAAATCCAAAGCCAAGTGAACGCTAAAAATACATAATTATAAAGGAGAACAACGATGTACGATCAACTACAATCAATTGAAGACCGTTATGAAGAACTAGGGGAATTATTAAGTGACCCAACAGTTGTGTCAGATACGAAACGTTTTATGGAATTATCAAAAGAGGAAGCTGGTTCACGGGAAACTGTGGCAGTGTACCGTCGTTATAAAGAAGTGGTTTCAGGAATTGCTGAAACTGAAGAATTACTAGGGGAGAAACTTGATGCCGATATGCAAGAGATGGCAAAAGAAGAACTTTCTGATTTGAAAAAAGAAAAAGAAGAAATTGAAGAAAAAATCAAAATTCTATTAATCCCTTCAGATCCTAATGATGATAAAAACATTATTATGGAAATACGAGGAGCTGCTGGTGGTGACGAAGCGGCGTTATTTGCTGGGGATTTATTTGAAATGTATCAAAGCTACGCGTCTTCTCAAGGCTGGAAGTTTGAAGTCCTAGAAGCGAATATTACTGGTATCGGTGGTTACAAAGAAGTCATTGCCATGATTACTGGAACAAATGTTTTCTCAAAACTTAAATATGAAAGTGGTGCTCACCGTGTTCAACGAGTACCATCAACTGAATCTCAAGGTCGGGTTCATACTTCAACTGCTACAGTGGTCGTTTTACCAGAGGCGGAAGAAGTTGAGATTAACTTAGAAGAGAAAGACATCCGGGTTGATATTTACCATGCTAGTGGCGCCGGTGGACAGCACGTCAACAAGACTGCTTCAGCCGTCCGTTTAACTCACTTACCTACGGGAATTGTTGTGGCTATGCAAGATCAACGGTCGCAACTTCAAAACAGAGAGAAAGCAATGAAAATTTTAAGTGCTCGTGTCTCAGATAAATTATTATCTGAATCTCAAAGTGAATACGATGCTAGTCGTAAATCAGCTGTGGGAACAGGTGACCGTTCTGAACGAATTAGAACTTATAACTATCCTCAAAACCGAGTAACTGATCACCGAATCGGTTTAACGATTCAAAAATTAGATCGAATTTTATCTGGTGAATTAGATGAAATCATTGATTCTTTAGTTATCTATGATCAAACTGCGAAATTAGAAGAGATTCAAAATGGATAATCCCACTTATGTAGAAGTCCTTAACTGGGCTTCTTCTTTTTTAGAAAAGGCTGATAAAGAAAGCTATATTGCTGAGTATTTAATACTGGAACGAAAAGGTTGGCAGAAAACCGAGCTGCTAATGAATCTTAGAAAGCCGATGCCACTGGATGAGGTCCAACAATTAGAAGCTGATTTGGCTTTAATTTTAAAAGATTATCCCCCACAATATATTATTGGTTCTTGTGAGTTTTATGGTCGGCGTTTTGAAGTTAGCTCAGGGACGTTAATCCCGCGACCAGAAACGGAAGAATTAGTAGCCTTAGTTCTAACTAATAATTCAAGAAAGGCTGACTTATCAGTCTTAGACATCGGTACGGGAACGGGGGCAATTGCTTTGTCCTTAAAAGGGGAAGCGCCTGACTGGCAAGTCTCAGCTGTTGATTTATCCTTAGAAGCCTTAGTCGTGGCAGAAAAGAATCGTCAAAACTTAGCTTTAGAAGTAGCTTTTTATCAAGGGGATTTAACAGCCCCAGTCAAGCATCAGCTGTTTGATATTATTGTTTCTAATCCCCCCTATATCAGTTACGATGAATGGGCAGTGATGGATGAAAGTGTCAGACAACACGAGCCAAAATTAGCGCTTTTTGCTGACCATCAAGGGTTAAAAATCTATGAACGCCTAGCGGAAGAATTACCTTTAAGGCTAAAAGCAACTGGAAAAATCTATTTAGAGATTGGTTATCAACAAGGTCAGGCAGTCCAAGAGTTATTTCAAAAAGCCTTTCCAGACCATCAAGTACTGGTTCATCAAGATTTACAAGGCCAAGATCGGATGATTTCAGTTGAAAGATAATTAGTTATTAACATAGTCTGGCCAATGACAAGGCACGTATTAGTAGCAAGTAAATCATGAGTAAGGGAGTACAAATTTACTATGGAAACAAAAATATTTAAACAAGCCAATATAGAAGCAGCTGCTAACTGTTTGAAAGCAGGAGAAGTTGTCGCCTTTCCAACGGAAACCGTCTACGGACTAGGGGCTGATGCCACGAACGCTTTAGCAATTGCAAAAGTTTATCAGGCCAAAGGTCGCCCAAGTGACAACCCCTTAATCGTTCATATTACTGATAAAAGTCAGCTAAGTGACTATGTTGCTAGTTGGTCAGAAAAAGCGGAAAAACTAATGGCAGCCTTTTGGCCGGGACCATTAACGTTAATTTTTAACATCAAAAAAGGTAGCTTACCAAGTAATGCGACTGGCGGCTTAGGCACAGTCGGTTTTAGAGTACCAAATAACCAGCTAGCCTTAGACTTGATTGCTAAAGCAGGGGTTCCTCTTGTTGGCCCTAGCGCCAATACGTCAGGTCGCCCAAGTCCAACGACAGCTGCTCATGTCTTTCATGATCTAGCCGGTAAAATCGCCGGTATTTTAGATGATGGGCCGACTGAAGTTGGTTTAGAATCAACAGTTTTAGATCTAACTTCAGAGATTCCCGTCATTTTGCGACCAGGCTTAATTACTCAAGAGCAATTAATGGCAGTTGTTGGGGATATTAAGTTAGACCAACACTTAGTTGATGAAAATGAAGCGCCTAAAGCGCCAGGGATGAAGTATCAACATTATGCACCAGTCACTAAAGTCATGATGATTGACTGTCATCAATCTAAGTGGGGAGCTGCCTTAAAGTGGGCTAACGAGGAAGGCTTACAAGTCGGTCTGTTAGCTAATCAGCAGTTAATTAACCAATATCAGGGAGAATTCCAGGTAGCTTATCCTTTAAGTCAAGACAATAATGTTCTTGTGGCTAGTAAAAATTTGTTCAGTGGTCTGAGAGCGTTAGATGAATTAGATCCTCAGTTAGACTTGATTTTAGCTGAGACTTATCCAGATCAAGGTGAAGGGCGAGCCTACATGAATCGCTTAAAAAAAGCCGCAAATCAGGAATATTTTAATTAGGGCTTGTTTATTTTGAGGAATGAAAGCTTACTATGGTACAATATAGAAAAGAAAATGGGGTGTTGATGGTATGAGTTTTAAGGGAAATGATATTGAATTATGGGATGCAATCAATAAAGAGGCAACAAGACAAGAAAGAAATATCGAATTAATCGCATCGGAAAACTTTGTTTCAGAAGCAGTTATGGCTGCTCAAGGTAGTATTTTAACGAATAAGTATGCGGAAGGTTACCCTGGTCGCCGTTATTATGGCGGGTGTGAGTATGTGGATATCGTTGAAAATTTAGCCATTGAGCGAGCGAAAGAATTGTTTGATGCTGATTTTGCTAATGTTCAACCACATTCTGGTTCACAAGCGAATACAGCGGCTTATTTGGCTTTAATTGAGCCTGGTGATAAAGTTCTTGGGATGGATTTAAACCACGGTGGTCATCTAACTCATGGCTCACCAGTCAACTTTAGTGGTAAGACTTACGACTTCCATGGTTACGGTGTTGATCCAGTAACAGAAGTCATTGATTATGATGTTGTGCGCATCAGAGCGCGGGAAATTAAACCTAAGTTAATCGTGGCAGGAGCTAGTGCTTACGGCCGAACAATTGATTTTGCTAAGTTTAGAGAAATTGCTAATGAAGTTGGCGCTAAATTATTAGTCGATATGGCTCATATTGCTGGTCTAGTAGCCGCAGGGTATCATGATAATCCCATGCCTTATGCGGATATTGTGACATCAACGACTCACAAAACTTTAAGAGGCCCTCGTGGTGGTTTAATCTTAACAAATGATGCTGAATTAGCTAAGAAAATTAATAGTGCGATTTTCCCTGGCATTCAAGGTGGTCCTTTAGAACATGTGATTGCTGCTAAAGCAGTAGCCTTTAAAGAAGCCCAAGATGAGGATTTTAAAGATTACCAATGGCAAGTGATTGAGAATGCTAAAGCTATGGCGAAAGTCTTTAACCAAGCGCCAAAAGCGCGTTTAATTAGTGGCGCAACTGACAATCATTTGTTACTAATTGACGTGTCAGGTTATGGTTTAAATGGTAAAGAAGCAGAAGAATTGTTAGATAAAGTCCATATTACTGTTAATAAAAATACGATTCCTTTTGAAGTTTTAAGCCCCTTTAAAACAAGTGGTATTAGAATTGGGACACCTGCTGTTACGACTCGTGGCATGCGAGAAGCTAATGTGACTCGGATTGCGGAATTAATTGATGTGGCCCTATCAAACCACACCGATGAAGAAGCTCTAGTTAGAGTTTCTAAAGAAATTAAAGCAATCACTGAAAAATTTCCACTTTATCGTTAGAAACTTGAGTGATTGACTAGTCAATCACTCTTTTTTCCTTTACAATAGTAGAGGATAAAAAATAGAAGACTTCTAGCCATAGGCGTTATTGCCAACGACGAGAAGTCAAAACCAGAAAGAAGGAGAATTGCTATGGGAAAATTTCAAGTTATTGATCATCCATTAATTCAACATAAGTTAACTATCATCCGTGATAAGAACTGTGGTACAAAGGTATTTCGTGAGGTTGTTAATGAAATAGCAATGTTGATGGCATTTGAAGTATCAAGAGACATGCCTTTAGAAGATGTTGAGATTGAGACGCCAATGGGACCATCAACTCAAAAAGCTTTGTCAGGTAAAAAAGTTGCGATTATACCAATCCTTCGGGCAGGTATCGGCATGGTTGACGGGATGTTAGAATTAATTCCAGCTGCTAAAGTTGGACACATCGGTATGTATCGTGACCACGACACATGGGAACCAGTTGAATACTTTGTTAAATTACCTTCTGATATTCAAACACGTCAGTTATTCGTTGTGGATCCAATGTTAGCAACTGGTGGATCAGCGATCTTAGCAGTTGATGCTTTGAAAAAACGTGGCGGCAACAACATTAAATTTGTCTGTTTAGTAGCAGCGCCAGAAGGTGTGAAAGCCTTACAAGATGCTCATCCAGATGTTGATATTTACACAGCTGGTTTAGATGACTGTCTGAACGAAGATGGTTACATCGTACCAGGTTTAGGTGACGCCGGCGACCGTTTATTCGGAACTAAATAAATCAGTCACAAAAAAACTTAGAATCCCAGTCAGGGGTTCTAAGTTTTTTGTTTTATTATTGATTACTTAATAGTAAATTACCAAAACCAGCACCATCGTAGCCAGGAGAAACTCGTACTCGTTTTAAGGCGTAGAGACCATCAGAGGCTTGGGCATAGCCAGGTTCGGTCGTTAGAGCCAGTTGATAGCCAGCATCTTTAGCTGTTTTAAAATTGTTTTCATCGTAACGACCAGCAGGATAACACAAAGTCGTTGTGTTTTGCTTAAGTTGATCGTCTAATAATTTTTTAGAATCAGCCATTTCACTAAACTGTTGATCATAAGGCATGACATTGACTTCTAAGTGATTGACAGTATGGCTTTGAATACTGATTAAGCCGCTGTCACTCATCTCTTTCATTTGAGCTAGATTAAAGGTGTTTTCTGCTTCAATTTTAGTTGTAATATAGTTGATGGTTGCTTTTAAGTCTAGCTCTTTTAAAATTGGAAAGCCATCAGTGTAATTGTTTAAATAGCCATCGTCGAAAGTAATCCAGACAATTTTTTCGGCAGGTTTTTTATTTAAGGTTAAAACGTCGTAAGCTTCTTCAGGGGTTAATGTGTAGTAGCCTTCTTTTTTTAACCACTCCATATGTTGTTTAAATTCGGCAGGCGGGATTTTTAGGCTATTACCTTCAGAAAGACTGTGGTACATCAAGATTGGAAAGCTAATTTCTGAGTCACTTTTTAGCCAGTTCTCATGTTCATCAGAGCTTTCAGTTGTTAAAGGTTCACTGGTCACTTCAGAAGATTCACTAACAGGGGTTCGCTTTTGATCCTCTTTCGTAATGAGGGTTTCAATCTCTTGTTTTTTACTCCCTTGTTGATTAGTGACAGCAAAGTAGCCTACTGCAATTAATTCTAAAAATAAAATGATTCCTAATATAGTAATAATTGTTTTTTTGATAGTTATCACATCCGTTTACGTAAGATACTATTCAGTATATCAAAAAACATATGTTTATTCTATAGGTAGAAAATTCATGGACATCTTTTAGTTAGAGGCTTGCTTTTTTAGTGTAAATGAGTATAATGAAATGATAATTGAAAAGTAAATGTTTTCTAGGGTTCCGCACGTCAGTGGTCTGGTCCAAGAGAAAACTCATAATCATAGATTATGTCACGGAAGGATAAAAGCCTGGGAGATACTGGATAGCGCAGTAGATTCCTAGGCTTTTTCTGTTTGCGCTGGGCAATTAATAATAATGATGAGGTGGAGTACATGAACAAAGAATGGACAAAAGTATTAGTTGCAGGAATGTTTGAAGTTGGCTGGGTAATTGGCTTAAAACATGCCAGTAACTTGTTCGAGTGGGGGCTAACAATATTAGCAATCTTTTTTAGTTTTTATTTAATGATCTCAGCAAGTCAAAAGTTACCAGTGGGAACTGTTTATGCTGTCTTTGTTGGAATTGGAACGACAGGGACAGTGCTATTAGAAAGTCTCTTATTCAAAGAGCCTCTAAGTGTGGCAAAAATTGGTTTAATTGTTTTACTATTAATTGGGGTTGTTGGACTTAAATTAGCAACACCTAAAGAAGTGAATGCAGGAGGGGAACAATAATGGCTTGGATTTCATTAATTTTTGCTGGCATCTTTGAAATGTTTGGGGTGGCTTCGATTAATCGTTTTAATAATAAAAAAAATCTGTCGTCTTTACTTTTATTAGTAGGGACTTTTACCGTTAGTTTTTTATTACTGTCATATAGCATGGACTATTTGCCAATGGGGACGGCTTACGCTGTCTGGACCGGAATTGGTGCCTCAGGGGGAGCGATCCTAGGCATGTTAATCTACAATGAAGGAAAAGACTGGCAGCGGATTGTCTGTATTAGTCTGATCTTAATCGCTGCTGTTGGTTTAAAAATAATTGCATAAAAAAACGGTTAGCAGAGATAAGTCACTGCTAACCGTTTTTTTTATTTAATTAATTCGTTTTTAATTTTAAGTCTTCATAACTGATGACGATATTGCCGTTTGTTTGGAAAATGACATCTTTATTGTCAGCAGTTTTTTTTATGGAAATAATTGCTGAGTTTGTCATTTGTTTAATTACTTTACCGGTTTCTAAATCACCACGGAAATAAAACTTTACTTTAGTGTCAGGTAGGAAATCTTTACCGATTTCTGAAGCAACTTTTTGAGCTGGTCTAAACATTTAGTACGCCACTCCCTTTCAAGGATTAAAAGAAAAAAGAAACATGTAATTGTTTCCTCTAAGTCTATTATACCATAAAATAGGCATTAACTCCAATTCGTGTTTTTTACAACCTGTGTAAAATTAATTGATAGACACATTAACCTTTAATGTTTCATTCTAAGTGATTAGAGCAGTATAAGATGAATTTAGCTCAAAGAATAGTTGGAAGAATTCGCGGGCTTCTCTTACTGTTGTGATTGTCACTAAAACAAGTTACAATATTGGTAATAAAAAAAGCCCAAAAGATGGTTGAAATGACCTGAGATGGAGAAGGAATTAATTAATGAAAAGCATTTTTAAAGATACTGGAATTGTTCTATTTGTTTGTCTGTTGTTGTCACTGTTTGTTGCAGTATTTACACCCTATCCGGCAGCGGGAGTTATTCACCAAGTATTTTCTAACGGTGGCCCTGCGAAAGAGCCTACTAACTATTTGGAAGTCAACCAAAAAATTGATGTTCAAAAGAATTTAAGCTATCCTTCTTCAGCAGCAAATAATCGTTATGATCTAATATTACCGAAAACAACTGGCAAACACCCAGTAATTTTTTGGCTTCATGGTGGTGCTTATGTCGGTGGTCAAAAGGAAGATGTTAGTATTTATACAAACATGTTAGCAGCAGAGGGCTTTGCCGTTGTTAACATCGAATATGACTTAGCACCTAGGACGAGATACCCAGGGCCCTTAATTCAATTAGCAGAAGTTTATCGTGAAATTCAGTTAAAAGCCACAGATTATTCTTTAGACTTAGAAAATGTTGTCTTTGGTGGTGATTCAGCTGGGGGCCAAATAGTTGCCCAATTTATTAATAGTCAAGTTAACGATGAATACGCTCAAGGGACTGGTTTTGAAAGAACGGTCGATCCAGCTACGATAAAAAGCGCGATTTTCTTTTGTGCCCCCTTTTCTTTAAGTGAGGCGACAAAACCCTTAAGAGAACTGCCTTTACTTGATTTTTTTGTTAAAAGAATCGGGTGGGCCTATACAGGGAATCCGGATTGGTTTGAATCGACAATTATTCAGGAAGCAGATATGTTAACTCATATTACTGGAAATTTCCCACGAAGTTTTATTACTGATGCCCATAACTTCTCATTTGAAGACCAAGGAAAAGCTTTAGCTAAACTTCTTGAAAGCCAAGGAACTGAAGTTGTTACTGCTTTTTATGACAGTCAAGAAGAACTGGACCACGAGTATCAGTTTGATATGACTTTGCCAGCTTCACAAGCAACTTTTGAAGCAGTTGTTGAATTTTTAAAACCATTGAAATAGTAAAGAATTCTTAAAGTTAGTCAGTAAGCTATTAAGAAAAGATTAGATTAGGTATAATAGTATATTGTAGAATAGAAAAGGGATGTGCTATGAATAAAAAGAAATACAAATATAGTTTAGATAATCGCATTGATTACGGTGTGATGTTACCTGTGTTTGTTTTATCATTGATGGGGCTAGCCTCCTTATACGTCGCTTTGACTCACGATTTAGTGACCAAAGATATCTTGACACCAATGTTAAAACAAGTCTTGTGGCTCTTAATTGGAGCAATCGCTGTCGTCATTTTAATGCAGTTTACGTCAAAGATGTTGTGGAAAATGACACCGGTCTTTTATGTTATGGGGCTCGGCTTAATGACTGCCTTAATTTTTTTACACGATAAGAAATTAGCAGAATTGACAGGCTCGAAAAACTGGTTTAGTTTTGGTGGTTTTACCTTTCAGCCTTCGGAGTTAATGAAAATTGCTTATATCTTAATGTTGGCCTATGTCGTTACAAGGCATAATGTCAACCGAGAGCATACAATTAGAAATGATTTTATTTTAATCGGTAAGCTGACCGCATTTACAGCACCAGTTATTTTCTTATTAACTTTTCAAGAAGATTTAGGAACCTCATTAGTCTATGTAGCGATTTTAGGTGGTATCTTTTTAATGTCAGGAATTTCTTGGAAAATCATCTTGCCAGTGATTACGGTATTTGCGATTGGGGCAGGGATTACGATTTTCTTAGTAACAACTGACAGTGGTCGGGAATTTTTACGAACAGCAGGGGTTAAGCAGTACCAGCTACTACGGGTAGAATCTTGGTTAGATCCTTTCCACGATGCCTCTGGTCACTCTTACCAACAAGCTCAGTCGTTAATAGCCATTGGTTCAGGTGGGATGTTTGGTAAAGGCTTCAATGTTTCAGAAGTTTATGTACCAGTCCGAGAGTCAGATATGATTTTCACAGTTATTGGTGAGAACTTTGGTTTCATTGGTGGTTGTTTAATTATCATCATGTATTTTATTTTAATCTACCGCATGATTCGTGTGTGTTTTGACACGAACAACGAGTTTTATGCTTACATCGCAACGGGGATTATTATGATGATTTTATTCCATGTCTTTGAAAATATTGGGGCAAATATTGGTCTACTGCCATTAACAGGGATTCCACTGCCTTTTATTAGCCAAGGTGGGTCATCTTTAATTGGTAACTTGATTGGTGTCGGAATTATTATGTCAATGCGTTTTCAAAAAGACGATTACTTAGATTTTAAAACAGACAACTAGCCAAAAGTTGTCTGTTTTTCTTTGATAAATTAAGAGTTGTCGTGATAAAGAAAGTCAGATAATAATTACTAATATCACAAGACAACCTTAGAATTAAGTCGAATTTATGTTATACTAAGAATAGATAATTAATGGAAAGAGGGATCAGATGGTAAATTTTTATTGGTATCCGAAATGTTCAACGTGTAAGAAGGCTAAAATTTGGCTTGATGAAAACAATGTGACTTATAATACAATCGATATGATAGAAACGCCACCAACTAAAGAGCAATTAGCAGCTTGGATGGCAGAAAGTGACTTACCGATTCGCCGTTTCTTTAATACGAGTGGGATTCGTTACCGTGAACAAGAACTAAAAAATGTTGTCAATGAATTTTCAATCGAAGAAGCTGCTGGTCGTTTATGTCTCGATGGTATGCTAATCAAACGTCCAATTATGGAAAAAAATGGTCAGCCTGTCTTATTAGGCTTTAAAGAAAGTCAATACGAAGAGTTATTAAAATAAACATCCAAATGGGAGTAGTGCAATGAAAAAAGTAATTAATAAACAAATCTGGGTGCGAAAAATTGAAGAAGATTATTCAATCGGCTTAACCAATCAAGGCCAAGATGATTTTGGCAGTGTTACTTTTGTCTCATTACCAAAAATTGGTGATCTGTTAAAAGCTGGCGAGTCTTTCGCAGAAATTGAAGCTGAAAAAGCTGTGACAGAATTAGTGTCGCCTTTAAGTGGTAAAGTTGTATCAATTAACCAAGAAGCCTTAAGCGATGCTTCAGCCCTAGATGCTAAAAATGAAGATTTTGCATGGTTAGTTGTTCTAACTGATGTAGAGGAAAAAGAATTTAACGAATTAGATTGACATTTAAAATTCTAATTGATAGAATGGGTAACAATAAATGAAATGCTTTGAAAAGAAGAGTACATATCAGGAAAGTTTAAAAGAGAGTCCGGTCAGGTGCAAGCGGATAACTGAAATGAGATGGAAGATGGTCTTTGAGCAGTATAGATGAGCTGTTAAATCAGTAAGTTTATAACGTAAACACCCGTTAAAGTGTACCAGTATCCGACGAATTTGTCCTGTACTGATGAAGGTTACTATCGCGAGGTAGTAATAAATAAAGGTGGTAACACGAAATCATAAGCTTTCGTCCTTGTTTGCAAAAACAAGGACGGAAGCTTTTTTGTTGCAAGCCACTAATTACGTAGTAATTAGATGACTTGCAGTACAAGGGAATGTCAGCCATGACATTGCGTTGCCTCATCATCCCCTCACAACGAGGAACGAGTTGATGAAGTAATAGACAAGGGAAGCGATAGCTTGGGTTTATCGGATATCAGCTTAAAGTAGAAAATAAGTGAAATGCACAGAAAGTAGAGTGAAAATGATGACTCTCATTAATTTAAAAAATGTAAAAAAAGAATTTAAAGGTAAAAGTGGCTTAGTAACGGCTGTCTCTGATGTTAATTTCTCAGTTGCTGAAGGTGAAATCTTTGGGATCGTTGGTTACTCAGGGGCAGGTAAGAGTACCCTAGTCCGGTTATTAAACGGTTTGGAAATTCCAACTGGGGGAGAAGTAATTATTGATAATCAAGACATTACTAAGTTGAATCCGAAAGAGTTACGGGAATTTCGGAAAGAAATTGGCATGATTTTTCAACATTTCAACTTATTGTGGTCACGAACGGTTATTGATAACATTACGCTACCTTTAGAAATGACCGGTGTTCCTAAGGCAGAACGAGAAGAGAAAGCTCAAGAATTAATCAAACTGGTTGGTTTAGAAGGGCGTGAGAAAGCTTATCCTAGTCAATTGTCAGGTGGGCAAAAACAGCGGGTTGGAATTGCGAGAGCCTTAGCTAATGACCCTAAAATCTTATTATGTGATGAAGGAACGAGTGCTTTAGATCCTCAAACAACAGATGAAGTCTTAGAACTTTTGCTAGATATTAATCGCAAACTAGGCTTGACGATTGTCTTAATCACTCATGAGATGCATGTGATTCGTAAAATTTGTCATAAAGTTGCAGTCATGGAGCAAGGTAAAATTGTCGAATCAGGAGACGTCTTAACAGTCTTTAGTAATCCCCAAAAAGCGGTTACGAAGCGTTTTGTCCAACAAGAAACGGCACCGGCAGAAAATAATCAAGATGCCTTAAGTTTCTTAGCAGAAACCTTTACAGCTGGTAAAATCTTACAACTATCTTTTGAAGGCAGTAAAGCAAGAAACCCCATTATTTCTCAAGTTATCCGCCAATGTGACGTTGATATTAACGTTATCCAAGGGCAAATTCAACAAACCCAAAGTAGCTCATTTGGAACGCTGATTGTCGAATTAACTGGTTCTGAAGCGGAAATTGCCAAAGCTGAGACTTTTTTCAAAAAAGCTGGCGTCGGTGTGGAGGGGAAAAGTAAATGAAGAAAACATTAGCAGAAGAGTATTTTGATTTTTCAAAATTAGATGGTGAAAAATTTCTAGAAGCTACGAAACAAACCTTATATATGACTGGAATTTCTATGATTTTTGTCATTATAATTGGGATTATTTTAGGGCTATTGTTATACTACTTAAGTAAAAGTTCAAATTCTGGGGCAAAAGTATTTTATAATATTATTTCAATCATTAGTAATATTTGTCGTTCAGTGCCCTTTATCATTTTAATTATTTTATTAATACCTATAACTAAATTAATGATTGGTACTTTTTTAGGACCGACAGCAGCAATTCCCGCTTTAGTTATTTCAGCAGCCCCTTTTTATGGTCGCTTAGTTGAAATTGCTTTTAGGGAAGTTGACAGTGGTGTTCTCGAAGCCTCGGAGGCGATGGGAGCCACCCGCTTACAAGTCATTTGGAAAGTCTTAATACCAGAAAGTTTGCCAGCTTTAATTTCAGGCGCAACTGTTACAACGATTACAATGATCGGTTTTACCGCAATGGCTGGTGCTATTAGTGCCGGTGGTTTAGGTGGCCTAGCTTATCAGGATGGCTTTATGCGAGGCAATCAAACAGTTACTTTGTTTGCAACCATTTGTATTTTAATTATCGTTTTTATTATTCAAGGAATTGGCGATCTGGCCGTGAAGAAGTCAGATAAACGTTAAAATAGTATAAAAAATAGGAGGAATTAAGTATGAAAAAGAAATTAATCGGGATTTTAGCAGTAAGTACTTTAGCGTTAGCTTTAGTTGGTTGTGGCAGTAAAGGTAAAGAAGAGACAGCTGGTAATAAAGATGAAGTAACAATTAAAGTTGGGGCATCAGCCACACCTCACGCGGAAATTTTAGAACATATCAAACCGCAATTAGCTGAAGAAGGCGTTAATTTAGAAATCGAAACATTCGATGACTATATTTTACCGAATAAATCTTTAGCCGAAAAAGTTATTGATGCAAATTACTTCCAACACATTCCCTTTTTCGATTTATCAGTCGAAGAAAATGGCTATGATTTTGTTAACAAAGGGGCCATTCACATTGAATTAATGGCGTTGTATTCCCAAAATCTAAAAGATATTAAAGATTTAAAAGATGGTGCTAAAGTCATTGCAAGTAACTCTGTCTCTGACTGGGGCCGGATTATTACGATTTTACAAGATGCTGGCTTAGTTAAAGTGAAAGCTGGCACAGATTTATTAACAGCGACTTTTGATGACATTGAAGAAAATCCTAAAAACTTAGAATTTATTTATGATGTTAACCCTGAGTTGCTAACAAAAGCCTATGAAGCAGATGAAGCAGATTTAATTGCAATTAATGCCAACTTTGCTGGTGGCGTTGATTTATCACCGGAAAAAGATGGAGTCTTAGTTGAAAAAGACAACTCACCTTATGCGAATATTTTAGCTGTTCGTAGTGATAATCAAAACGATGAGGCAATTGATAAATTATTAGCTGCACTGCGTTCAGAAGAAACCCAAGCTTGGATTACTAAACAATGGGATGGAAAAATTAAACCTGTTAGCGAATAATAAAGCTGAGCTACTTTTTCACTTTAACTGAAAAAGTAGCTTTTTTATTTGTCTTTGAGGCATAAAAGTCTTCTGTTCGACAATGTTCAAATCAATTATTTGCAGAAAAGAGCAAAAGCTATTAAACTAGGGAAAAGCGATTAGATTATGTAGACAGGATGGTAAATCATGTATCAATTAATTACAACATATAGTGAAAATGAGCCATGGTGGTTTTTTGATGATTGGGAAGATGATATCGTTGAAGAGACGTTATTTGCAGATTTAGCTTCAGCCCAGTTAGCTTATCAAGAAAAATTTGCCCAATTACAGGCAAAATATAGTATGATGAAAGAGAAACCAGATTACTTAACAGCCTTTTGGAATGAAGGGGAGCTACTCTACTGCGACGATTGTGACGAGGACCTTCAACAGTACAAAGGACTGATGCTTCTGAGACATTGTCGCAAGCTATCAGAAGATGGAAAGGACAACGATGAAACAACTAATTATCACGGAAAAACCAAGTGTTGCAAGAGATCTAGCTAAAGTTCTTGGAGCAACTCAAAAATCAAAAAGTTATATTGAAGGACCAACTGTCATTATTACTTGGGCACTTGGTCATTTATTAGGCTTAAAAATGCCGGAAGATTACAATAAAGAGTGGGCAACATGGCAGATGGAGAGCTTACCGATGATTCCTAAAAAAGTCGGCATCAAACCATTACCAAAAACAGGCCAACAATTAAAAGCGATCAGTCAATTGGCAAAACGGCAAGATGTTAGCGAAGCCGTAATCGCCACTGATGCTGGACGTGAAGGGGAACTTGTCGCGCGTTGGATATTAGAATACGTCCGTTTTACTAAACCAGTGAAACGTCTCTGGATTTCCTCACAAACAACAAAAGCGATTAAAGATGGTTTTAAAAAATTAGAACCAAGTAAAAAATACGATAATTTGTATTACTCAGCTTTAGCTAGAGCAGAAGCTGATTGGCTAGTTGGCTTAAATGTGACGCGAGCTTTAACAGTTAAGTATGAAGACAGCTTATCAGCTGGTCGTGTGCAAACGCCGACCCTTGCCTTAGTTAGAGGCCAGGAAGAAAAGATTGAAAAATTTCGACCAGAAAATTTCTTTACGATTGATTTAACGTATCAAGGCTTAAAAGGCCGTTTGCAACTAGCTAACCCACGAAGTATGAAAGAACGGGAAGTAGCTGAGTTAATCTTAAAAGAGATTGGCACAAAACCAGTCAAAGTCACAAAAATTACTAATAAGAAAAAAGCCGAAGGAGCACCGCTCCCTTATGACTTAACGGAAATTCAAAGAGAAGCTAACCAACGGTATGGCTTTTCAGCGAAAAAGACGTTATCAATCGTTCAAAGTTTATATGAAATTCATAAAGTTGTGACTTATCCCCGGACGGATTCTAAATATTTAACAAGTGACATGAAGGGGACAATGAAAGAACGTCTTCAAGCAGTCACTAGCTACTATCCTAATGAAGCAAAAGCAATTATTCGCCAAGGAGCAGTTGTCAAAGTACCAAAAGTTTTCCAAGACAGCAAAGTCACGGATCACCATGCCTTGATTCCAACGGAGCAAGCACCACGGGCCGAAAAAATGGATAACGACGAACAAAAGATTTATCAAATGATTACCTTACGATTCTTGAGTTTGTTTGGTGACCCTCATGTCACTAATCAACAAACCGTTGAAGCAACTGTTGGCAACCATCAGTTTGTCTTTAAACAAGTTAAAATTGAAGAAGCTGGTTGGAAAGGCACTAATAAAAATGACAGTCAGCGACAAGTTGAGTTTACAGCAGGTCAAAGCTTAGCTGCTACCTTAGTGATTAATAAAGAAGTAACGACGCCACCAGCACCTTTATCAGAAGGTAACTTACTTGGTTTAATGGAAAAACATAAATTAGGGACACCAGCTACTCGAGCCGAAATTATCGAGAAATTAATTAAATCGGAATTAATGGAACGAAGTAGCAGTAAACTAACCGTTAGTCCAAAAGGCAAACAGTTGTTGAAACTCGTCAATCCTTCGTTAGTCTCACCTGACTTAACAGAAAAGTGGGAACGGGAATTAGAAGAAATTGCTTTAGGCAAACGGAAAAGCCAAGACTTTATTCGGCAAATTGAAAAAGATACTGCTCAACTAGTTAAAGAAATTAAAACCAGTGAGAAGAAGTACACAGACTTTTCAATTACCGCCAAAGAGTGTCCAGATTGTGGCTCACCTTTACGAGAACGAAATACTCGTGATGGTAAGATTTTTGTCTGTACGAAAGAAGATTGTAAGTACCGCCGTCGTAAGGACCCGAAAGTTTCTAATAAGCGTTGTCCGCAATGTCATAAAAAAATGGAAATTCATGAAGGTAAAAATGGTGAATTTTTCAAATGTAAATTCTGTGTCATTACCGAAAAAATTCCAACAGGGCAAGAACGGAAGAAAAAAATGACGAAGCACGAAGAGAAACGGTTACTGAAACAATACAGCCAAGAAAGTGAACCTGAAGAAAGTCCACTAGCTTTAGCTTTAAAGGCCGCGATGAAAGACCAATAAAGACAGTTAAATAAAGGGAGAATAAAGCAGTTATTTTATTCTCTCTTTTGGTGTATAATGGGAAGGAACTCTACTAACAAGTCTTTGAATGTCGTTAGTAGTCAGGAGGAAATTGATGGCAAAGAAAAAAACAAGTAGAAAAAAAGTAACTAAAAAACAACAACAGCAACAAGAACGGACAATGTACATTATAATTGGCCTAGTATTTGTCTTATTAGGTGTTTTTGGAGCTTTAAAATTAGGATTTTTAGGTGTCTTAGTAGCAAATGTTTTAAGAATCATTGGTGGTAGCACTTATCCCTTATTAGGCCTACTTTTAATTATTTACGGTGTGGCCCTAGTCTTTGCAGGTAAAGATCTAGAAATTAAAGAAAAAAAACGCATTATCGGCGCAATTATTTTATATGCTGGCGTCTTAATTTTAATTCACAGCGTGTTGTTTCAATCAATCATGACTGAGGAAACGAATATTATTAAGTTAACTTGGCAAAAACTCTTTACGGATATTCGTGGCAATACTGTCAATCAAAATGTTGGTGGTGGTATGGTTGGAGGTCTCTTATACAGTACGACTTACTTCTTAGTCTCCCAGTTAGGCACTTATTTGATTTCTGGTTTATTAATTTTAAGTGGGAGTTTACTACTAATTAATATGAATATTTTAGAAATGACTGATCGAATCAGTTCTTACAGTAAAAATGTTAGTAGCAAACTAGCTGAAAATAAAGTTAAAAGAATTGCTAAGCAAGAATTGAAAGCCGAAAAAGAGGCTGAAAAAGCCGCCAAGGCCGCGGAAAAAGCTGTTTTAAAGGCTGAACAAGAAGAACTTCAAGCCGCGGAAGCAGCTAAGAACCAAGTCCGAAACTTATCACCTGGGGAAGAATTAGCCCGGGAATCAGTTGAAGACTTAGCACAAGCTAGCCTTAAGAAAGCTGAAACAGAACAGTTGTCATTGGAAATTGATAGTTATCAAAATCAGTATAAATTTGAGTCTGAGGAACCAATTAAACGACAGACTCCTGCTCCAACAGACTTAGCTGAAGATCAGGCTGAAGGGGAAGAGTTGGAATTTGAAATTCCGGAAGAAACAGAAAACCGGGACTATCATTTACCAGAGTCTCACTTATTAAATGAAATTCCTTTAACTGATCAAAGTGATGAATACAAATCAATTGAAAAAAATGTCGGCGTCTTAGAAACAACGTTTAAAAGTTTCGGTGTCGATGCTAAAGTCGTGCGAGCTAGCTTAGGGCCCTCAGTTACTAAGTATGAAATTCAGCCAGCTGTCGGCGTTAAAGTTAGTAAAATTGTCGGCTTAACTGATGATTTAGCCTTAGCTTTAGCTGCCAAAGACATTCGGATGGAAGCCCCAATTCCTGGTAAGTCTTTGATTGGGATCGAAGTCCCGAACAATGCAGTCAGTATGGTTTCATTCCGGGATATTATTGAAGCACAGCCGAAAAACGAATCTAATTTATTAGAAGTTCCTTTAGGCCGAGATATTTCAGGAAATGTGATTTCTGCTGATTTAGCGAAGATGCCCCATTTATTAATTGCCGGGTCAACAGGTAGTGGGAAATCAGTTTGTATTAATGGGATTATCACAAGTATTTTAATGCGTGCGAAACCTCACGAAGTTAAATTAATGATGATTGACCCGAAAATGGTGGAGCTGAATGTTTACAATGGCATTCCTCATTTATTAACACCAGTCGTGACTAATCCTCGGAAAGCCGCTCAAGCATTACACAAAGTTGTTAGTGAAATGGAACGTCGTTATGAACTTTTTGCAGGTAGTGGCGTTAGAAATATTACTGGTTATAACGAGATGGTGATTGAACACAATATGCAAGATGGCGAAAATCGCCCCGTCCTACCTTTTATCGTCGTGATTGTTGATGAGTTAGCCGACTTAATGATGGTAGCTAGTAACGAAGTGGAAGATGCGATTACGCGTTTAGCCCAAATGGCTCGAGCTGCTGGGATTCATATGATTTTAGCGACCCAACGACCAAGTGTGGATGTTATTACGGGAATTATTAAAGCTAATGTCCCTTCTAGAATCGCCTTTGCTGTTTCCAGTGGAACGGATTCTCGGACGATTATTGATAGCAACGGAGCAGAAAAACTCCTTGGTCGGGGAGATATGCTCTTCCTACCGATGGGTGAGAATAAACCAATCCGTGTGCAAGGTGCCTTTATCTCTGACTCAGAAGTTGAAGATTTGGTGTCCTTTGTCACAGAGCAACAAGGGGCTGATTATCAAGAAAGCATGATGCCCTCAGAAGAACCGATTAACAACTCAGCTAGTGGGGAACCTTTAGATGAATTATATGATGATGCTGTTGCGATGGTCATCGAAATGGAAACTGCTAGTATCTCGATGATTCAAAGGCGCTTTAGAGTCGGTTACAACCGTGCCGCCCGGATCGTTGACCAGATGGAAGAACAAGGTGTTGTTGGCCCTTCAGAAGGCAGCAAACCCCGTAAAGTCTTAATTAGTTTCGTTCCTGAAGTGGAAGAGCCTGTCGGACAAGAAAGTTTGGATATTTAAAGTGAAAGGGAGGTCGTGACGAATGTCGCGGCCCCTTTTTTGTTGTCTTCTTTTATAAAATATGCTTTACTTGAAAAAAGTAACTATCGAAAAGAAGAAATTAGTTTATCTTAGAAAATTTCCGAAATGAAGTATGGGAAATAATATGGTCTGAGAAGTGTAAGAAAGATGTTTAAAGCAATTAAATTTCGATTCAATCAACTGCCAAGGAAGGGAAGCTATTTATAAAGAGAAGGTAACACATATGAAAAAAAATAATCCCATGTTAAAAGTTTTTAAGATAAATGACATGTCTAAATTTTTATTAGGTGCGAGTTTAACAAGTATCGGTCAATCAGCTATGAGTTTAACCCTCATTTGGTTTATATATAATCAAACAAAAAGTCCGTTTTTGATTGCTATTTCACTGATTACATTAGAATTACCTTCAATTATTGTTGCGCCGCTAATTGCCTTTGTATTAGATCGGTATTCTGTTGTTAAAGTTATATACTTAACTAATTTACTTAGAGCAATCCTTTTTGTGTATTTGTTTTTTGCGAATTTAACTACTGTTAATTCCTACGTCATATTCTTCACGATTTTAGGGATATCTAGCGCGGTATTACCTTTGTCAAAATCAGGTGAAAATATTATTATTACTGAATTAACTCCCAAAGAGTATTTAGTAACGGTAAATAGTTTGATGAATATTCAAATTGATTTCTCATTAGTAATTGGACCAGTCCTTGCCTTAGGGCTTATTAATCTGTTTAGTGAAAAAGTGGCTTACTTAGTCAATGCATTTTTTTTGATCCTTTCTGCACATTTGTACTTACAAATAAAGATTAAGTACCAAGAAAATAAAAAAAATAAGCAAGCTATATTTTCTTTTAAAAGATGGGTTTTGGAAATCAAAAAAGGTTTGTCATTTACTTTAAAAAATAAACAAATGAGGGCGTTAATCATCATTTTCTTTCTGTGGAATTTATTATTATGGGGGACTTTACCTGTTTTAAGTCCAATTATATCTGAAACTTATTTGAGTGGTCTTATTTCCTATTCAATTATGTCAGTTTTATTGTCAGGCGGAATTGTTTGCAGTTCCTTTTTAATTGGCCTGCTACCTTTTAAAAATAATATGATGACGCTAGTTTTTTTATCAATTTGTCTTAACTCAATTTTATATTGTTGTATTGGGTTAATTAACCATATATCAATGTTCGGTCTTATCTTCTTCCTGATGGGGCTTGTCTCAGCGCCAGCATTGATTTATAGTCGAACTATTTTTCAACTAGTTATACCAAAGGAACAACAAGGTAGTGTTTTCACATTAATGGGTTCATTGAGTGCTGCTGGCTATCCCTTAGGAGCAATCATAGCTGCTAATTTTATTAGTTGGGACATGATTGAGGTTAAGTATTTGTGTACAGTGTTGGGGGGGGAGTCTTATTATTTAGTTTACCTTTGATATTAAACATCAGAAAAGGCGTACTGACTATCTAAATAACGACAAAGCACTGTCACTGATTTATCTAACATAGTCATTTTTATTAATAGAGAGTAAAGAGACCTTGTTAGAATTAAAGAAGGAGTTTTGACAGATGATTAATATTGATACAATTAGACAAGTTCAACTACATAAACAATTTTCAAGTTTTTGCCGTGAGAATAGGGCAAACGTCCAATCAGTACTCACCAACCTGGGATTCATCCAACTAGATTCAATGAGCGTTGTTGCCCGGAGCCAAGAGCTGGTTTGTTGGGCACGGCTAAAAAACTATCAATTAGGGGACTTGTTAGAACTGTATCATCAAGATCAAGCTGTCGAATTATATAGTTTTGCTTTAACCTTACATTTGAAAGATACTGAACTTGTCCCTTTATTCCAAGGCAAAGCTTACGAAGCTTTAATGGCAAGTTCGACGGTGGCTGAAAGTCAGACCCTACTAGCAGAACTAGCGGAAGTTCAACCAATCTTAAAAAGAGCATTTATTAAAAATAAACAGCAAGAAACGTGGCAGCAGTCACCAAAAGACCGTTTAATCGACAAGCTGTGGCGAGCTGGCTTAATTGAAGGTCAACGGGATGAAAAGTTTAATAAACGTCTGCATCTTGGAAAGGGAATCCGGTCTGAGTTAAGTCCGCAAGTCTTAGAATATCAGATGTATCAACAATTGATTTTAATGACTTTTAATAATTTAGGTATTATTACTGAAGGGGAAGCTAGCCATTACTTTAATCTAAAAAAAGGGTTAACTAAGGTAATACTTGCTGAGATGTTAACAGCAGGTGACATTCAAAAAATCAGTGTCGAAAATTATGGGGAGCATTATTTATTAGTCAGTGATCAAGAACTAGTGACTAATTTAGCTGAATTTCCGACTTTGCCACCAAAATTACTGTCACCTTTTGATAACTTAATTAGAGATCGTGAACGGACGGCTAAGTTGTTTGGGATTGATTTTAAATTGGAAAGTTATATTAAAGCTGAAAATCGGCGCTATGGTTATTTTGCGATGCCAATCTTAATCGCTGGGGAGCTGATTGGGACGGTGGATTTAAAAAATGAGCGCCAGTTAAGTCAATTGATTATCAAAGGTTTTGTCTTTTTTAAGCCAGAGAATCGAGAAAGATATACAGCAGAAATTTTAGGTGTCTTAACAGAGTTAAAAGACTTTTTAAACTTAACGGAATTGATTTATCAGGAGCAGATTTTTACTGGATTTACATAAAAAAAAGTTCTAGCAGCCCATAAAGGGGCAGCTAGAACTTTTTTAGTGAGTACTTTCACTTTGCAGCAAAGAACTTTCATAATAATTCAAAGACTGTCTTAAATGATTTGCCATTGTTAATGTGATTTGGCCGTTTTGGAATAAGTCTTGGACGGTTTCACGCTCAGCATCTAAGGCTTTCATATAATATTCTTGAATTAATTTTTGATAATCTCGTTTCGTTTGTTTGCTAAAGTGTTTAATACGTTGTAATTTATGGAGATATTCATATAATTTTTGACTTAAAATATGTTTGTGTAAGTCCGGACAAGAGCTATCTTGGAGCAACTCTTTTTTATAAGCTTTTAAGGCTTCAATGGCTCCTTTAGTACTTTGAGTTTCAAGTTTAATAATCGATGTTTCACCTAACAACATTTGCTCTTGCTGTTGTTTCGATTTAAAACGCCAAAAAACTAGATTGCCTTGACGGCGTAAAACAAAGAGCATCCGTTTAACGGAATTGATAAAGCCAGGTTCGAAGGCTTCTTTTTTCGTCGCAACCATTTTAATGTAGTTACGTGCGAAACGTTCTGAAACTTCACCACTAGCCACAACTCGCTCGACTCCTTTAAGTTCACCAGCAATGGCAATTTTTTGAATCTTACTTTCCAATTGTGAGTACAAGCGATTAGTTTCATCATCGTTTAGTTCACGGTATAAGTGACGTAAACGGGATTCAAATTCTTGAATTAAATCAGAAAGAATTAAATGGTCTTCTTTATTAAGTGTTTCTTGTTTCAACGTTAAAATCGCATGTTTAACCATAATTTGACGGGCTTCTAATTCTGTTAATTGGGAATCAAGCGCACCGACTAATTGTTTATTAGCGAAATCAGCGTTAACTACGGAATCATCACCGACTAAAGAAAAACGTTTCCGTTGTTTCGTTAGAAAAGGCAAAGTAATCGTTGCGACTAAGAGACTAGTTAAAACGACACCACAGGCTAAGGTGACAATTAAAGGCCGTTCAACGAAGACCCCACCGTTAGGTAAGAGTAAGGGCATCGACATGATCGAAGCCATCGTGACAGCCCCACGAACCCCGGTAATTCCGGTCATTAAAGCTGTGTTGAAAGAAGGATAGTCGTTTTTGCCGTTGTCTTTGCGCAAGTAAGTTAACCACATATACATGTAAGACCAACCGACCCGAATACAAAGTAAAAAGACCCAAATCGTAACAATGTAAAATAAAAGCGTGCCGTTGTGAATGCTTGGATCTTCAATTGTTTCCCTCATAGCAATCGGTAACTCAATTCCTAGTAAAATAAAGACTAACCCATTTAATAAATAAACAAGAATATCCCACATTTTATTAGTCACTAAGCGGACTTCCGAATGTTGACTCCGGAAAATCGGCGCTTGATTTATTGAGAGCACGCCGGCTGCTACGACAGCGATTACCCCAGAAGCATGTGCTAATTCATCAGCCACAATATAGATGACAAAAGGCGTAATGATTTGAATAGCCGTATGTAAGACTACATCTTGGATACCTTGTTGGACTAAAAATAGTCGTAAAAAGTGGATGAAAGAAATAAAGACAATCCCGATTAAACCACCGACTAAAGCCATGTAAAGAAAGTTCCCAGTTGCTTGAGTCAAAGAGAAATGACCAGTCATAAAGGCAGCTAAGGCATACTTAAAGGCAATTAAGCCACTGGCGTCATTAATCAAACTTTCCCCACTAATGAGGCTAAGAATTTTTTTCGGTAGTTTGATTTGTTCGGCAATCCCGTGAACAGCAATTGGATCAGTTGGCGATAAGACTGCTACTAAAGCCATTGCTAAAGCTAAAGGCATACTTGGAATTAACCAGTGGATAAAGAAACCACCAACAACTGTTGTTAAAAGAACAAGCCAAATCGCATAAGCAAAAATCGGCGCTCGAAGTTCCCACAGTTCATTTTTAGGGAAAACTTTCCCATCATTAAATAAAAGTGGGGCAACAAAGAGTAACATAAACCAATCGGCTTCTAAATTTATTTGAATATCGAAACTTAACGCAATGATTAGTCCAACAACAATTTCGATTAAAGCAGTTGGAATAGATACTAAATAATGACTAATTATATTTGATATAATAACAAGAACAATCATCAAAATACTCGCTACTAACACATTCATACACATCACCTCTTAAGTATTATAGCAAATTTATTAAACGATAACTAAAAAATAAGTAACTTTTTATCAGTAACTTAAGTATTATTAAACTTAGTATTTCGAAAAGCATCATTTTATAAGAATCAAGCAAAATAATTGACAACGTATTGCAATGGCTTTTTATTTAAGCTATAGTATTTAAAGCAAGTCAGATATGAGAAATGAGGAAGTAGCGTGCTGAAACAATCAATTTATGGTTTAACAATGGGTGATTTACAAACCTGGTTTGAAGAACAAGGGGAACAGAAATTCCGTGCCAGTCAAGTTTGGGATTGGTTATATATTAAAAGAGTACAAACATTTAAGGAAATGACTAATTTAGCAAAGAATACCATTGATTTATTAACAGAGGCCTTTGATATGAGTCCTTTAAATCAAGTCGTTGTTCAAGAATCGGCAGATGGGACAATTAAATATTTGTTTGAGTTATCCGACAAGAACATGATCGAAACGGTTATGATGCGCCAAGAATACGGCCTATCTGTCTGTGTCACGACTCAAGTTGGCTGTAACATTGGTTGTACTTTCTGCGCCAGTGGTTTATTAAAAAAACAGCGTGATTTAACAGCTGGTGAAATTGTGGCACAAATTATGCAAGTTCAGTTTTTCTTAGATGCTCGGGAACTTGGTGAACGAGTGAGTCACATCGTTGTGATGGGAATCGGTGAACCTTTTGATAACTACGACAATGTTATGCAGTTCTTACATATCGTTAATGATGGCAAAGGCTTAGGCATTGGCGCTCGTCATATGACTGTCTCAACTAGTGGTTTGATTCATAAAATTAAAGAATTCGCTGACTTTGACATGCAAGTTAACTTAGCGATTTCATTACATGCCCCAAATAATGAAGTTAGAACCTCAATTATGCGAATTAACCGTAACAACCCAGTTGAAAAGCTGATGTTAGCAGTTGATGAATACTTAGAGAAAACTAACCGTCGAATTACTTTTGAATACATTATGTTATCGAATGTTAACGACCGACCAGAACATGCTCGCCAATTAGCGGAGTTATTAAGCAACAAAAAGAAACTGACTTATGTTAACTTAATTCCTTATAACCCTGTTAGTGAGCACGATCAGTATAGTCGTAGTTCAAAAGAAGACGTTTTAGCCTTTTATGAAGTTTTAAAAAGCAAAGGGGTTAACTGTGTCATTCGAAAAGAACAAGGAACAGATATTGATGCTGCCTGTGGTCAATTAAGAAGTAAACAAATCAAGAAAAAAGCTGCTGACGATAAATAAAAAACCTCGTTAACTGCCTTCCCTAAAGAGAAGGCAGTTAATGAGGTTTTTTGCTATCAGGAATTACTCGATCATTTCTTTTAATTGGTAAATTTTTGATGGGCGACCGATTCCAGTTGGCCGTTCCGCAACTTCAATAAAATAATCAAGCATAGCTTTTTTAAAGTTGGAGTGGTCAATTGTCTTATAGTCAGTCCCTAAAAACTTAGCGAAAACTTTCCGAGCTTCGGTAATTGAGAACTCTTTACCAAGAACTTGTAAGACTTTTGGCTCATGGTACATTTTATTCAATACCCGACGAAAGGCTTTTAAAATAATCCGCTCATGGTCAAAGGCTAGAGTTTCGCTACCAAGTGAGTCACCAGTGTCTAAGTTTAAAACGATGGCATCGTGTTCATCATTTTCCAGCTTTAATAAGTTGCCTTCCCGGTGAACGGTAAACCATTTAGCGGCTTTAGCGTCATCCCCAGCAACAAGTGACTCTTCGCCAATAAAGGCTAAGTAACTTACGGTAATCACCCAACCACGAGGGTCTCGATTAGGAGTACTAAAAGTATGGAGCTGTTCAATGTTATTAGTCGTAATGCCGACGCCAGTTTCTTCTTTCGTTTCACGGATACAACTATCTTCCGTGGCTTCATTGCGATTGACGAAGCCGCCTGGTAGGGCCCATGAATATTGGTATGGATGGGTATTCCGTTGGATTAAGAGTATTTTTAACTCATCTTCTGAACGGTTGTAACAAAGCAAAACATTATCAATAGTGACCGAAGGGGTATCGTAAGTCGGTAAATCTTGGACAGCATACCATGCTAGAAACTCCTGTTCTGTGGCTTCTGTTTCGTAATAATGTTTTTCTGCTTGTTTAGAAGCAAAACCTGTCATTATCAATCCGTCCTTTCTCTTTTCTTAAAAGTATTATCTACCTTATTGTACCAGATAAAGGGGATAGATTAAACTAGAAAAGCCAAAGGTGGGAGGTGTGCGCTATTGAAGCTTTTTCAATTCACGTTGGTACTTTTTAATTTTTTTGATTGCCCAGTCGTAATGACTACTAGTGCTGGAAACAAAATATGCCCCAAGAGAAGTTGTATTTGTCCAAGGATAGACTTTTTTAGTAAACAGTTCTTCGTTGCTGTGACTGGCAATTAAGCTCGAAATTTGTTGATGGGATTCCTCAAGTTTTAGGAGACTATCTTCAAAACTTAAAGATTGATACTTTTCCCAGATGACGTCGTTCAGTGGACCAGTTGTCCGCCAAGTATAGCCAGGAGCAGGCATCTCAGGTTTGCCACCAGCCATCCCAACAGTATACCATTGGGCCATCATTAAGTGCCATTCATGAAGGTGACAAAGGACATCGCGAATATTTTTATCACGATCTTCAAAAGGGAAGGTTCCTCTTTGCAGGTCCGGAGGCATGCTTGTAATCAAGTCTATTAATTTTTGATAATTTTCTGTTCCTTGTAGTAGTAAGTCTGTTTTATTTTGTGGGCGAGCCATGTTAATCATCCTTTCTGATTGGTTACTAATGGAGCGATGGGAAAACAAGCTTCAGTAATTAAGTCGTGAGGATCGGTTGTCTCAAAGAAACTCCGATGATAAATATTAAACATTGGGCCAGCTAATTGATAATCATAAGCTTCTAACCAAGCGGCAATTGCCAGTGTGACTTCAGTCATTTGTTCGTAAGGACCATTAAAAGTCACACTAGCAACTTCAAGGGCTAGGCTGTGGTCATAATTAAAAGTCGCCTTAGTTAAATTATTAATGAGTAATTGAACTTCAACAGTCATCTCACAACCAGTATATTCTAAGTCGTGGTAAAGGCTACGAGTAGTCGTTTGATAATGGGTTGTTATGTATTTAAAATCTGCTAACTGGCTAAATTCCTGCCAGAGTAATTCTTCATCTTCATAAGTTGCGATAACTTTTGTCAGACTAATCATCGGGTAACTAGGCAATGTTTTTTTGACAACGTGAAAGTTTTTAAGAGGAGCCTTTTGGGCTAAAGTTATTTTAGCATTTTTGATTAAAGTAGCTTGAGTATGCAGTTCCGCAAGTTTTTTTCAATCAAGTCTAGTTGAGAGTCTAAAGCCTCTGCCATACTTTTAGAGGTTTTATTAGTTAATAACTCGTTAATCTGACTTAAAGAAAAGCCGAAATTTTGTAGCTGTTTAATAGTATTTGCCACTGCTAATTGTCCACTGCCATAGTAGCGATAACCGTTAGTAGGATTGACGTGAAGGGGTTTCAATAGGCCAACTTGATCAAAATAACGTAACATTCGAATACTAATAGTTGACAATCGTGAAAAATCGCCTATTTTGAACATCTAATCCCTCCCTTATTAATTAATTATACTTTAAAGCCTGACATAGTGTAAGAGTCAAGTGGGAAAAGAGCTTAAGAATAAAAAAAAGTTAGGGACAATTTGTCCCTAACCGTTTTTAATGTTGTTACTTTTCACGAATAACTTCAATTTTATAGCCATCAGGATCAACGACGAAGAAATATGAAGGTGGTACTCCAGGTAAAGCTTTTAAGTCAGTGACATTAAAGCCAGCTGCTTTTTGTTTAGCGTGAAGCCCTTCTAAATCAGGCACGGAAATCGCAATATGACCATAACCATCACCTAAGTCGTAACCAGGGTGGTCGTAATTGTAGGTCAGTTCTAACTCGTAGGGATCACCTGGTAAAGTTAAGTAAACTAAGGTGAACTTATTTTCCGGGAAATCACGGCGACGTGACTCGACAAAGTCAAAAGCTTTTTGATAAAAATCTAAGGAAGCTTCTAAATCCTTAACACGAACACAAGTATGTGCCATTTTCATGATGTAATCATCCTTTCAGAATTATACTTACATATCTATTCTAGCACAAAACTTTCCAGGCAATCTAGTTTGCTGTTTAAAAATGATTTATATTGCAGGTTAGTTGAAAGTACCGTAAAATAGAAAGAAAATGAAGGGAATTAAAGCAGATGACAAACATTCCAGTCTTTGGTGTTAAAGAAGAGGTTAACTATGTACCCCGCTACGGCGCATATATCGTCATAGCTGATGCCTCAGCAGAAGAAATAATTTTAGTGCAAGCACCAAACGGAGCCTATTTTTTACCTGGTGGTGAAATCGAAGGACAAGAAACTAAAGAAGAAGCAGTTCACCGGGAGATTTTTGAAGAATTAGGTTTTGAAGCTGAGATTGGCGACTATCTTGGCCAAGGAGATGAATACTTTTATTCTCGCCATCGGGACACTTACTATTATCATCCAGGTTATTTCTTCTCTGCTAAAAATTGGCGCGTCAAAGGAGAGCCCTTAGAAGCCTTCAATCAAATCAAGTGGTTCCCAGTAGCCGAAGCAATTACTAAGCTTAAACGCGGCAGTCATAAATGGGCTGTTGAAGAATGGTTAAAAAAACAAAAACCTTAGGAAAAAAATTCCTAAGGTTTTTTCTATGCCCAAGTTTCTACGGCATAGGCCACACCGTTTTCGTCATTTGATTTAGTAATAACGTCAGCAATGGCTTTAACGTTCGGTGTACCATTCCCCATAGCAACACCAATGCCAGCAAATTCTAACATATCTAAGTCATTTTCATTATCACCAATCGCCATAACTTCACTAGGTTTAATTCCTAAGAGCTTAGTTAAGTCCCGAAGTGCATTCCCTTTACTAGCCGCTTTATTCAAGACTTCAAAGAAGAAGGGCATGCTATGAATGAGATGATAGTCTTCAAAGAAGCTTTGAGGGATTTTTTTGATTGCTGCAGCTAAAATTTCAGGTTTTTCACAGAGCATCATTTTACTAATAATCATGTCTCGAGGCATGTCTTCAGTTGCGCAATAAGTCAAAGGGACCCCTGTTGCATAAGATTCATAAACCGTAAACTCGCTAATTTCCTTATTAGGAGTATAAATTTTTTCTAAGTCAAGGGTGTGCATCTTGACTTGAATCTCTTGACTGAGTGCTTCTATTTTTTCGAAATCACTGTAGTTTAAAGTGTGGTTAACTAAGACTTCTAAATCCCCATTATGTTGGACAAGGGAACCGTTGTACCCAATCGTATATTGTTTTTCCGCCATTAGTCCAAGTTCTTCAACAAATGGGGTCATGCCGATAATCGGTCTGCCAGAACATAAGACGATTTTAACGCCTTCAGCACTTTTGGCTTGTAAGACGCGACTGACCTCTGGTGATAGTTGGTGATTTGAATCAATAAGTGTGCCATCAATATCAATAGCGATTAGTTTAATAGACAAAATAAAAGCTCCTTTTTCAGTTAGTTAGGAGAAATTAATTCCCCATTGTGAATGTAGTTAGTAAATTGAGTTAAGTTTTCAGTAAACAAGTTCAGACTTTCCGTAGCTAGCATCTCTTTCGGGAAGAAAAAGCGCTCATCCCCATGGGTTTGACCAGCTAAAGCGGCTACTAAGTCACTAGCTTGGGAAAGTTCAATCAAGGTACCATCTTTTTCGATTAGTTCAATCTGAGTCCGATGGCTAGCTTGTTCTGGTCGGTAAAAGTCATAAGGCAAATCATAACTCGTATTGACGGCGGTATAGTAAGTTGAATTATAGCCAGTTTTTTCAATGATTTCTTTGAGCTCTCCCAGTAATTTTTGATCCTTCTCTGGATTGAAACGGGCTGATTTTAAGGGCTTCCGGTTCATAAAGCGAGTAGCCAAGTCACTTAAAATTGGGTCCTTATCTTCCGTCCATAAGGTGAAGTAAGTGTTTAAAACCCCATCATCAAGTTTTAAGTAATCGTCTAAGGTATACGTATTGTCAAAGAAAGGTGCTAATAAACGACATTGACCAGCGTAATAATTGGGATCGGTTTGATAAAGAAAGGTTCCCCGTTTTAAGAGATGGTCTAAAATAACTTCCATTCCCCGAGAAACTGGGTGGAAATAGATTTGCATGTACATTTGGTAGCGACTGACAACATAGTCTTCCACGGCATGCATACCATTAGTTGAAAAGGCGATGCCTTCTTTGTAAGGACGAATGACACGTAAAATCCGGGTTAAATCAAAGGTGCCATACTCCGTTCCAGTAAAATAGGCATCACGTAGTAAGTAATCCATACGGTCAGCGTCAATTTGACTAGAAATCATTTGGACTACTTGAGGATTGGCATAGTCTTTACGAATCACACTAGCGACTTTTTCAGGAAAACCATCTTCCACGCGGTTTAAGATATGAAAAATTTCTGTTTCTGGGGAAGTGATGATTTTCACAGTAATTTCTTCGTGATTAGTATTGAAAATTCCCTCGAAGGTATGGGAATAAGGGCCGTGACCGACATCGTGAAGTAAAGCAGCGCAAAGGGCGACGAGGCGTTCACGATCATCCCAACCATTTTCAGGGTCAGTTTCAATTGAGTAGTTCCGTTGAAACAAATCACAAATTCGTCTAGTAATTTCATAGACTCCTAGAGAATGACCAAAACGACTATGTTCACCGCCATGGAAAGTAAAAGAAGTCGTTCCTAGTTGTTTGATTCGTCGTAGACGTTGGAATTCTTTCGAATTAATTAAATCAAGAATAACTTGATGTTGGATGTGAATATAGTCATGGACTGGGTCACGAAAAACTTTTTCAATCGGTAATAGTTGTTCTTTGTATAGTTTAGTCATGTTAAAGTACCTCGACTTCCATAATATCGCTGTTGCGACGAGTCATTTTGGCTAAGTGTTGTTCAAATTCAGGAAATAAGTTTTCAGTTTCTAAGTAACTAGGAAAGTCAGATTGGCGTAAATCAGCTGAAAAATCTTTTTGAAAGACTTGTAAAATTCGTTCCTTAACATCAGCTACGGATAAGTCAACTCCTAGAAGGTCACTAAGATTTGCCATGGCTTCAGGCTCAACTGGTGGGTAGCCATTATTGCCAAAGTCTTCTTTTAAGCCGGCGTGGTAGAAATCACGAATCAATTCTCCCCGACCGTGTTGATCACCGTTGACACTTAAGTAAACCATAACCGCAATCCCTTGACGGATACGACGTTGAGCAGTTCCGGCAAATTTTTGGCCCTTAATACTTAAATCGTAGTCGCCAGGGCAATATGAGTTAGAAATTTCTTTCGCCGTAATTGTCACGGAGAAGTCCCCAAAGGCCCGTTGAATCACGTCAGTCATTAATTCGTAAGCATCCTCAATGGCGATGGGATTTTCCGCTAAGTTAGGAAAGACAATTGAGAAGTTTAAGATGCCTCTGTCTGAGACAACGGCTAAGCCGCCAGAATTACGGGCTAAGTAGTTAAAATTAGCGGTTTTCAAAGTTTTTAAAGCTGTCGGTAAGTTAGGGACACGGGTGTCTTTCATGCCTAAAATAACCGTTTTTTCAAACTCCCAAAAATGAATAAAGGACTGAGGTTTGTCAGTCACCAAATGAGTTAAGAGATCAGTGTAAGCAAAAGGTGTAAAATTATTAGCTGTTTGGGCAACTTGCCCTTGATCAAAGAAAGTTATGCTTTCCTGATTAAAAACAGTTTGTGTAAGGGTCATTGAGATCATCATCTTTCTATCGTAAGTATCGGATTGGTTACTATCTAAGACCATTATAGCTGATTTAGAAATAAAGTGTGACAATAATGCTGTGCTATCATGATTCTTTCATCAATTCCTAGAGTTTTTTTACTTGCTTTCAACTACTAAAAGACTTAAAATGTTTACAAATGACCGAGAGTCGAACAAATGTAAGGGGAGGTTGCTAAATGCTTGGGGACAAAGGGATTAGAGACAGTCAATTATCAGCAAATGAGTTAATTCAACTGTTAAGAGAGATGTGGCGGATTCGTTTATTTGAAGAAAGTTTAGAAAGATTATACGCAGCTGGGGAAATTCATGGCACGATGCACTTATGCATTGGCCAAGAAGGAACGGCAGTTGGATCAGCTTTAGCGTTAAGTAAGGGCGATTGGATTACCTCAACCCATCGCAATCACGGCCATGCTCTAGCCAAGGGCACGAATATGCAAAAAATGTATGCTGAAATTCTTGGCCGTAAAACGGGAACAAATCAAGGCAAAGGGGGGAGTATGCATATTGCTGAACAAGCTGTCGGCAATCTAGGTGGAAATGGCATTGTTGGTGGTAATTTCCCGATTGCTACTGGTGCCGCCTTATCAGCTCAGCTCCAAGGAACCCAAGATGTGGTCCTTTGTTACAGCGGTGACGGGGCTACTAATGAAGGCAGTTTCCACGAAGCGCTGAACTTAGCGGCAATTTGGCAATTGCCAGTTATTTTTTTGATTGAAAACAATCAGTACGGTATGAGTTCCGCTATTCAAGAAATGGTTAAAATTAAAGAGCTGTCAACTCGTAGCCAAAGCTATGGTATGCCAGGCATTACCATTGATGGCAATGATGTCTTAGCAGTTTATGATGTTACGCAGAAGGCTGTGGCAGATGCCCGCCAAGGTTTGGGGCCGACGTTAATTGAAGCTTTAACTTATCGCCAAAGGGGTCATTCAAAATCAGATAAACGGGCGTATCGCAGTCAAACTGAGGAAACGTTGTGGGCGGAAAAGTTTGACCCTATCAAGAATTTTGAGACCCGTTTACGCCAAGCAAAAATTATCACGGCTACGGAAATTACTGAGCTAATTCAAGTAGAAGCAGAGATCATAGAAGAGCTGATCAAAGTCGTTAAAAGTGAGCCACGACCAACAGCTGCGGATTTAATGACCGATGTTTACGCAAGTGAGGAGTATCATTATGAGAAGATTAACTTATCTTGAAAGTATTAATGAAGGGTTAGATAGTGCTTTAGCAGCTGATGAAAAAGTCTTTCTAATGGGGGAAGATATTGGCATTTACGGCGGCGGGTTTGGCGCTACGAAAGGCTTAGAAGCCAAATATGGTAAAGGGCGAATTCGTTCAACACCGATTTCTGAGAGTGCGATTTTAGGGACCGCTGTCGGCTCAGCTATGACTGGGATGCGACCAATTGTTGAAATTCAATTTTCCGATTTTATTACGATTGGCATGGATCAATTAGTTAATCAAGGGGCGAAAATGCGCTATATGTCTGGCGGACAAGTTGCTGTACCTCTAGTGATTCGTTTAGCTGCTGGCTCAGGAACAGGAGCAGGTGCCCAACATTCCCAAAGTTTAGAAAGTTGGCTTGTTCATATTCCTGGGGTCAAAGTAGTACAACCGAGTAGTGCTTACGATGCGAAAGGGTTACTTTTAGCTGCTATTGCTGATAATAACCCAGTGATTTTTTATGAGCATAAATTGTGTTATCCCTTACTTGAGGAAGTGCCAGAAGAAAGTTATCAGATTCCTTTAGGCCAAGCAGCCATCAAAGCTCAAGGCAGAGATATCACGATCGTTGCTACAGGGATAATGGTTAGTAAAGCCTTGGCAGCCCGAGCCTTACTTTTAGAAGAAGGAATCTCAGTTGAGGTCATTGACCCGAGAACTTTAGTGCCATTAGATTTAGAGACAATCACCAAAAGTGTCAGCCAAACGAAACGCTTATTAATCGTAACAGAAGCTGTCAAACGAGGGAGTTTTGCCAGTGAATTAGCTGCTATGATTGCTGAAAGTCAGCTCTTCTATCAGTTGTTGAAACCGATAAAACGTTTAGGTGGGGTGGAAGTTCCCATGCCTGTGGCTGTAGAGTTAGAGCGATTAGCAATTCCCCAAGTAGAGGAGCTAGTTCAAGCTGCTCGGGAACTGATGGAGGACAATTAAATGAAGTTAACGGAAGAGCGCCGGAAACTCTTAAAAGTCGTCAGTCTTTATTATAATCAAGGCTTGACCCAAGCCGTAATCGCAAAACAACTTGGGGTCTCCCGACCAGTTATTTCAAAACTCTTGCAAACTGCCCGAGCAGATGGAATCGTTAAAATTCATATTAATGATGAGGATGCTTTGAGAGTTGATCAGGCACTGATTTTACAAAAACGCTACCACTTAAATGATGTCCTTGTAATTCCAGTAAAAAAAGATCGCCAAGAATCCGTTGATGCCTTGCAACAGCGGGTCGCTCAAGCAAGTGCTAGTTGGCTAGTTGAACAATTACCTCGGATTCAATCGATTGGTTTGTCTTGGGGGACGACTCTTGCTGCTGTAATTGAGGCAATGCCTTATGTCACTACTGAAAAGATGGTAGTCCGGCCCTTAGTTGGCGGAGTAGCCAGTGAGCATGTCTTTTATGATACGAATCATCTCGTTTTTCGGTTAGCTGAAAAGTTAGGCAGTCGTTGTAGTTACTTTTACGCCCCCGCGTTAGCAGAAAGCCAAGCCTTGGCAGAGGCTTTAAACGCCAGTCAACTAGTGGCAAATGCCTTAGGGGCAGCCCGAGAGGTTGATTTAGCGATTATTGGTGTAGGGAATCCCCAAGAACATTCAACTTGGCAAAACTTAGGCTACTTTAGCCAAGGACAAGTCATTGCTTCAGACATTGTTGGCGATGGCGTAGCTTCTTTATTTGACAAAAATGGTCAAACAGTTGACAATATTATTACTAAACGAATGATTGGCTTGAAAGTCGAAGAACTTTCAAGGATTAAAGAAGTCTTAGTCATTGGAACTGGTCAGGAAAAAGCTGTTAGTATTCAGTCTTTATTGAAAGGCCAGGGTGTCACTGCCATGATTGTTGATAGTGACATTGCCGAAGCATTAATTAAAATGGAAAGATAAAGGAGTCTTGACAGGTGAAAAATGGAACGCCGATTCAAATTCAGTTACAAACAGAAGTCTTTCAAAATGATGATAAACAGGAACATTTTTTTGATGTCCCAGGTCAATTAGTAAAAATGGGAACGACTTTGTATTTAAGATATGCCGAGCCTAGTGTTGATGGCGAAAAAGAAGTGCCAGTAACGATTAAAATCGAAGCAGATGGGAGTATTCATTTGATTCGAGCAGCCCAACAACGGACCCGGTTGACTTTTAATTATCAAGAAAAAAATCACACGAATTACCGTACGCCTTATGGAGTAATGGAAATTTACACATTCACTAATAACTTACGTGTCTCTTTAGCTGATAATCCAACTTCTGGTAAAATTTCGATTGATTACGATTTGTTTGCCGGTGAAGAAAAGCTAGGTGTTTATCATTTACGCCTGCAATTTACGGCTTAAAGGCTAATATTTGCCTTTAAAAAGTAAGTTTTCATTGCTTTTTGTGACCAATTTATTGTATGATAAGGAGTAGACTGTGAAAGGACGTGTGCCGTTTGGAAATAAAAGCTTTTGAAGGTATTAACAAGGATGAATTATCAATGCTAGAAGTTGCTTACGCAATTTTAGAGCAACATGGAGATGTCATGGAGTTTTCAGACTTAGTTAACCAAATTCAAAATTACTTAGGTAAAGCGGATAGTGATATTCGTGAAAGATTACCTCAATTTTATACAGATTTAAATCTTGATGGTAGTTTTATTTCTTTAGGGGAAAACCGTTGGGGCTTGCGCTCATGGTATCCAATCGACTCAATTGACGAAGAAGTCTCTCACATCGGTGACGATGAAGACGAAGACAAGCCACGTCGTAAGAAGCGTAAAAAAGTTAATGCATTCTTAGATATGGACGATGAAAACGCAATTGATTATAACGATGATGATCCTGAAGATGCTGATTTAGTTGACGACGATGAAGACGACTATATCGATGACGAAGAAGATGAAGAAGATGAAGAAATCGCTGAATATAATAAAGATTTATCGGAAATTGGTGCTGACGACATTGACGAGGAAGATGTTCCTGAAGGTGTTGAAGACGAATTAACGATTGTTGATGAAGATGATCTTGATTATGTTGACGATGAAGACGAAGAAGAAGAGCTTTAAAAAATAATAAAAGAACTGACCTTTAAGGTTAGTTCTTTTTTATTTGACAAAAAGTCAGGAAACTTGTTAAACTCTTGAGTAAAAGAGATGTAAAGGATGATAAAAATGATTAGACGTCTATTGAGGTTTAAGGCTGTCGCGTGGCAAGGGCACTTCTAAGTCAAGAAATAAAACTTAGGAGTGTGGAAAATGGCAAAGCAAGAATTTAAGCATTGGTCAGAAACGAAATATCTAAAAGAATTAGTTACGAACCCCTTAATTACTGTTGGCGAGTATTCTTATTACTCAGGCTATTACAGTCAGACTAGTTTTGAAGATGGCTGTGTTCGTTATTTGTGGGGAGACGAAGCATCACGGCGCCTTTTTAATCCGGAAGTTGAGCAAGGCTGGCACTTAGATCGATTAATTGTCGGGAACTATGTCTGTATCGCTAGTGGTGTCGTTATTTTGATGGGGGGCAACCATAACCATCGAGGGGATTGGGTCACAGTCTATCCGTTTGCTGAAACAATCTCTGAATCCTACGAGCCAAAAGGGGATACTCGGATTGAAAGTGATGCTTGGTTAGGAATGAATGCCTTAATTATGCCTGGTGTTAGGATTGGTCATGTGGCGATTGTGGCAGCTGGATCAGTCGTTTTTAGTGATGTTCCTGATTACACAGTAGTTGGTGGCAATCCAGCTAAAGTGATTAAACAACGTTTCTCAAAAGAGGAGCGAAACCAGTTGTTAGAAATGCGCTGGTTTGATTAGCCACGAAAAGAGATTGAACAAAGCTTACATCTACTAGCAAGTAATAATATTCAAGGGTTGTATGACTTTTATCAAACTAAAAACAATTAAAAATCAGGTTTAGCTCATGAGCTAGACCTGATTTTTTGATCAAGAAATTAAGTTTTTTAACACTATCATCAATGAACTTGTTCCTGCATTAATCTTATTCATCTCTTTAATCCATTCAATAATAT
The DNA here is from genome assembly GCF_003987495.1 of Vagococcus salmoninarum. GTDB lineage: Bacteria > Bacillota > Bacilli > Lactobacillales > Vagococcaceae > Vagococcus_D > Vagococcus_D salmoninarum. The sequence goes on along the minus strand of NZ_NGJU01000004.1, from coordinate 98,271 downwards.
TAGTTTTACCAGTTAAAACAAGGTAGGCGAAGTAAATGAGCAAACTAGCAATTAAAAGGATGAAGAAGCCGTTAAATAAGTTATAAGCTAAGTGGGTATTACTGAAGAGATAGTCAAAAAGGTTTTTCCGATGAGTCCGATTATCCGTTGTCACAGCCTTTAATTTCGGAATATCAGTCAAGTAACTAGCGAATTGTTGGGCCTCTTTTTCTTGTAAGATTTCGGTGAAAACATTTTTGCCGGCTTGGAAGTCTAATGTATACCAGTTTAATTTTTTCCGTTTAGGCAAGAATTTACGATTATCCCAGTCAAAGTAGCCCACTTGATGTTTTTCAAAACGGATGCCATCAATGCTTTCATAAGGATGACTGAAAAAGCTTTGAGTTTCAAGAAAGTCGATGATAACCATAAAAATCATCCGTTCTTGTGTGAAAATCATCAAGCGATTGCCCCGTAAATCAAGAAAGTTATCTCGATAGTTTTTCGCTTCAGGGGTTGTGACATACGTCATCCCCATGATTCCACTAGTCCCCATGCCGGAGTTAGCCTCGTTAGTAAAAGGCATGTAGCCAATGATTTCTTCTGCTGGGGCTAATTCTGGGGTGATTTTTTTAATGATTTCTTGCAATTGAATGTACATTTTAGTTTGGGTTAATAAGGTCTTTTTTTGGCGAGGAGTTAAATCTTCCTTCTCTTTAGCGATGACAGTTCCTAGCGGATAATTTAAATCGGCAACAGCATCTTTAAATGTATTGTGTTGATTCATCATGATAATTCTCCCCTTTCGTTAATTAACTGTTCTTTTAAAGCTTTTCGCCCGCGAGATAAGCGATTGTAAATAATTTCCTTAGATAAAGCTAAATCTTTAGCAATGTTGATAACACTGTCTTGATAGTAATAAAATTTTAAAAAGATTAATTGATCCTCAAGAGAGAGGCTAGAGAGTAATTGTAAAAAATTGCTTTTTTCAAAGTAAGTTTCTTCAAAACTCTCATTTGCTTCGGGATTTTCCATGGGCTCAATGTTCAAGTTGCGAATAATTTGGCGTTTTTGATCTAAAGCAAGGTGCTTCGTAATAATAGTGATAAAGGTTTTTAAACTGCTTTTAGTAGCATCGTAAGTCGGTAACTCTTCCCAAAGCTGATAAAAGACCTTATTTTGAACGTCTTCAATATAACTTTTTTCAGCCGGGTGGTTTAAAATGTACTGAATAGTTCGTAAAATGTCTGCCCCGAAAAGTTCAATCAACTCTTCTAAGCCCCGAAAATCTTTAGCGGTAATTAAAGCGATTAACTTCTGTTCATCATTTGTCATTTCTTTCAACTCCAATCTTCACACTAATATACGTTAGCTAAAAGGATTTCCTATCACGAATCCCGAAATTAGTTAAAAAAGTATCTTTTTTCCTTGAAATAGTAATTTATGTTAATCATAGCAAAGAAAATAATGAAATGGTTCCTTTTAGCGTAAGTTAATTAAGAAGAGGTGAAATAAAATGAAAGATTGGTTGGAAGAGCGGAGTATGGTGCTTATTTTAGGATTGACTCTAGGTCTAGTAAGCGTGACAACTTTATTGATACTGCAATTATTGAAGCCTAATGACTGGGAAAACCATGAAGTTCAGATTTTAGTGGAAGAGACTAGTGACAGTTCTCAGTTAGTCGTCGCCAGCTCTGAAACATATTATGTTGATATTAAAGGGGCAGTCAATAAACCAGGAATGTATGAGATTACTAGTGGCACGCGACTGATTGAGGGACTAGAACTAGCTGGTGGGTTAGTAGCTGATGCCGATGCCGACCAACTAAATTTTGCTCAGTTATTAGTTGATCAGATGGTAATCTATGTACCTAAGGTTGGTGAAGAAATACCAGCCCCTTTAACTGGCACACAAAGTCCAGAAGTTGACAGTCAGCCAGGGCTAGTAAACATCAATCGAGCTGACCGAACAGAACTTCAGCAACTCCCGGGGATTGGGGCAGTTAAAGCTGAGGCGATTATTGCTTACCGAGAAGAGCATGGCTCTTTTCAAAGCCTTGAAGATTTAAGTAAAGTGAACGGTTTTGGGCAAAAAACCGTGGAGCGACTAAAGCCCGGGATTACTTATTAAAATAAAAAAAGGAGAAGTTAGTAAAAGACAAAATAAAAAAGATTGCATTTGACTCCCTTAAACGATTACAATGAATAAAATAAAGTAAGCTGAAGGGATGGATGAAGTGTGACCTTTGAAAGAATACCTTGGGATCAATATTTTATGGCACAAAGTGTCTTATTATCTTTACGTAGTACTTGTTCACGGTTAGCAGTAGGGGCAACAATCGTTAGGGATAAGCGAATTATTGCGGGTGGTTATAATGGCTCGGTAAGTGGCGATGTTCACTGTATCGATGAAGGCTGTTACGTTGTCGATAATCATTGTGTGCGGACAATTCATGCGGAGATGAATGCGATTTTGCAATGTGCCAAGTTTGGCGTGCCTACTGAAAATGCTGAAATTTACGTGACCCATTTTCCTTGTTTGCAGTGCACGAAAATGATTTTACAAGCAGGCATCAAAAAAATTCATTATTTGTCTGATTATCGCAATGACGACTATGCCATGAATTTAATTAAAAATAATGGGGCGGAAGTTGCTCAAGTGACCCTTTCAAAACAGTATTTTACTGACATTACATTTGGAGATGACACAAACTAAAACCAAGGCAAATCAAGGCCAGTTAACTGATTTAGCCGGTTATTATCTTTTCTTAGGAATCACCTTAGCTCTGACTATCGGTCTTTTTTTAAGCCAAAGTCAGGGTCTGTTACTAATTCTTTGGGGTTTATTTATAATCCGAGTCTATCGAACTAAACAACTCATCCTTTTGGTGAGTTGTTTTTTGTTGTTTGGTTGCGGAGCAGTCTTAAGTAGCTATTATTTACATCAAGAACAAAAAGTTGCCAGTCGACCAGTAGAGAGGGAAGGGGTAGTCAAAAGATTTAGGACAACAACGAAAGACTGGCAAATGAAAGGGGATCGACTGCAAGTCATCGCTCGGGATAGTCAGAGTAAGGAAAAATATCTCTTAGTTTATCAAGTCTCTGAGGAAAGAGAACAGGAGTGGTATCAAGCCCAAGTCGGGGAGTTTTATTTAACGGGAGAGGTTCTAGTTAAGCGGCCACAAGGGCCCCGTAATTTACATGGTTTTGACTATCAAGGTTTTTTGAAAGAAAAAAAGATTTACTTTCAAGGGGAAGTCACAACTATGCTTGAGATTCAAAAAATCACCACTTTAAATCCTTTAAAAGGTTTACGAAACATTCGGCAAATGGTAAGTCATTATATTAATCGTCGTTTTTTACCGCGGAGTAGCTCCTATTTAAATAGCCTCTTTTTAGGTGTGAGAGATGACCTATTTCGGGAAAATCAACCTGCCTTATTGAAAATTGGCATCTTACATTTATTTAGCATATCAGGCATGCATGTCTTCTTTTTTATTGGTAGTTGGCGCTACATCTGTTTACGTTGTGGGGTTAGTCTGGAAACTTATTTTTGGCTAGAAGTAAGTGCCTTACTAGTCATTTTCATTTTAACTGGGGAAGGCATTGGGGTAAGTCGCAGTGTTGGCTATTTAGTCCTCAAAAGTTGTAATTTGAAGTGGGGGAACAAATTGAGCGCCTTAGATTGCTGGAGTCTTGTAGTCATTGTTTTATTGTTTTTAAATCCCTATTTATTGTTTAATGGCGGTGCTCAATTATCCTTTGGTTTGAGTGGTTATTTATTATTATTAACTAAGAAATTCCCAACAGGCCAGGGCAAGAGCGGTCAGAAAATCAAGATTAGCTTGAGTCTATCTTTGTTAGCCTTACCGCTAATTACTTATCATTTTCAACAATGGCATTTCTTGTCGATTGTATTAACCCTCTTATTAATTCCAGTATTTAGTTCCTTCTTGTTACCAACCTTGTTCAGTTGTTTGTTACTTAGTCTGCTGTTGCCAACTATTAAGTTTCTCCTTTTAGAACAACTGTTAATTGCTTTAGATCAACTAATTTACCGCAGCAGTTTAATTAAGTGGGGCAGTTTTATTACTGGGGAGATTCCAGTCGTTTTAGTTGTCAGCTGTGTCTTGCTTAGTCTAGTTTGGTTAATTCGCCGAAGCCAAGATAGGCCTCAAAGGCAGTGGTTGTTAGTGGTCCTCATGTGTTTGCCTTTAACAGTCAAATATTTCAATCCCCAAGGCATGTTAGCTTTTGTCGATGTGGGGCAAGGAGATGCCCTCTTTATTCAGCTGCCCTTTCAACGGGGTAATTACTTAATCGATACAGGGGGCTTAATTACTTTTGACCAGCCAGCTTGGCGGCAAGGAACAGAAAAAGTCAGTAATGGTGATTACACTCTTTTCCCATTTTTAAGAAGTCGGGGAGTAAAAACTTTGGAAAAAGTCTTTATTACTCATGGACACGAAGATCATTACGGTGATTTGTTGCCTTTAAGTCAAGAATTTGTGATTAAAGAAGTCGCCTATCCCTTTGGAACGACAGACCAAGCTAATTTTGCTAAAGTTGTAGAGGAATTAGCGGAAGGGATACAAGTGACTGAATTAACTGGCGGGGAAGTTTGGCAAAGATCAGGCTTAGTCATCCAAAATTTATTTCCCCGTCGCAGAGGGACTGGTGAGAATGATGATTCTTTAGTTTTACGCTTAGTGATTAAAGAGCAAGTGATTCTAACCACAGGGGATTTAGAAGTTGCTGGGGAAAGGGAGTTACTTATGATGTACCACGACTTAACTGCGGATATATTAAGTGTCGGTCATCATGGCAGTCGGACCTCATCGACAACGGAATTTTTAGCAGCAGTCCAACCGACCATTAGTGTGATCTCAGCAGGCGCTAATAATCGTTTCAACCATCCGTATCAAGAAGCCTTAGAGCGTTTAGCCCAAAGTGGCTCTGAGATTTACCGAACAGATTTAAACGGTATGGTTTATTTTACGTGGACGGATTTTAGTCAAGCCTTGTCTCGTATCAAGAAAATTAAGTAGCGAGCCACTAGGAAAAAAGTAGAACTAATGATAGGATAGAAAGAGTAAATAGATTGTTTTACCAATCAAGGTAAAATAGTAAAGTGTGGGGATAAAAATGAGCTTACAAACAGCCTTAAAGGCGATTAATAACGGCAAGTTACAACCGGTATATTTAGTTTTAGGTCAGGAACAATTCTTGAGTGACATAGTTAAAAGAGATATTAGCCGACGAGTTATTCAAGATGAAGACGATGAATTAAACTTTGCCACCTATGATATGAATGATACGACCCTTTCCTTAGCTGTCGAAGAAGCGAGTACCATTCCTTTTTTTGGTGACTATCGTTTAGTCAATATCGAGAACCCGTATTTTTTAACAGGGGAAAAACGGCAAGGCGGACTAGATCATAATATTGGAGAATTAGTCGCTTACTTAGAAAATCCTTCAGAGTCGACAATTTTAGTCTTCTATTGCCCTTATGAAAAATTAGACGAACGAAAAAAAGTCGTCAAACTCTTAAAAAAAGTTTCCACTTTGTTAGACGTCAAAAGTATGGGAGAAAAAGAAGTTCGCAACTACACCCAGCAGTATATCCAAAATGAGGGCTATGAGATCACGCCAGAGGCCTTTGATTTGTTAGTCAGGCTAACTGATATGGACTTGTCGAAAATCATGGGAGAGATGACTAAAATCTTACTCTATGCGTCAGAAACTAAAAAGATTCAGAAGCCGATGATTGAAAACTTAGTCCCGAAATCTTTAGATCATAATATTTTTGATATGGTGACGTATGTTATGGCTGGGAAAGCGGATGAAGCCTTAAGTCTATACCGTGACTTGTTACTTCAAGGGGAAGAAACGATTAAGATCAACGCAATTTTAATTAGTCAGTTTCGCCTATTGCTTCAAGTTAAAATTATGTTGAGCAGTGGTTACCAACAAAGTAATCTCGTAGATGTCTTGAAAATTCATCCTTACCGGGTTAAGTTAGCCATGCAACAAGTCCGCAATTTCGATTTAAAACAATTGAAAACAACTTTCTTAGAATTAGTTGATAATGACTATCGCATTAAAACTGGTCAATTAGATAAAGAACTAATTTTTGAATTGTTTATTTTAAAACACGGGCAATTAAGCCGAAAATAAAAAAACAGAACCTTTAAGGTTCTGTTTTTTGTTTTAAGCTAATAAAAAAACCTAGTAAGCTTTGCAGTTACTAAGGTTTTGTTTATTATTTAGCTAATTTAGCGTACAAACGTGATTTGTCACGGTTTGCTTTGTTTCTATGGATAAGACCTTTTGTTTCAGCCATATCAATAGCGCGTGAAGCAACTTTGTATAACTCAGCAGAGTTATCTGCACCAGCTTCTAAAGCTTGTTCGAATTTTTTAATAGCAGTACGCATTGAGCTCATTTGTCCAGAACTAAGTTCATTCGTTTTTGCACTTGTACGTACGCGTTTGATAGCAGATTCAATATTTGGCATGTATTTCACCTCCGATAACTTTGGATTTACGCTAAGCCTAAACTAAACGTAATTCAACATTATCCATTATACATAATGATTTTTGAGTTTGCAATATTTTTATCGGATATCAGTAAAAAACTATTGTTATCTTTGTGGAAAAGTTAGTGAAAACATTCTCAATGCAGGGGTTACTTTCTAAAAAATATGTTATCATATAGAAGAATATACTAATAGAATAGGCAGGTGTCGATAAGTGAGTATTGCTCTAGTTGTAACAATCATCTTAGTAATGGGAGTCATCTTTGTCAATGGTTGGACCGATGCGCCGAATGCAATTGCCACGGCGATTTCAACCCGGGTCCTAACCCCGAAAACAGCGATTCGCATGGCAGTAGTCATGAACTTTTTTGGGGCTTTAGTCATGACGATGATTAACTCCCAAGTAGCTGAAACAATCAGTAATATCGTAACGTTTGAAGGGGCGAAAAACTCGGCTCAAGTGGCTTTAGCTGCTTCTTTGTTTGCAATTGTCGTTTGGTCAGTTGCTGCTTGGTACTTTGGCATCCCCACAAGTGAGAGTCACGCCTTAATCGCTGGCTTAACTGGCTCTGCCATGGCTTTAGGGGGACTTGGGGCTGTTAATATGGGGGAATGGTCAAAAGTGCTCTTTGGACTAGTCTTATCGACCTTAGCTGGTTTCTTTGGTGGTTATTTTGTCGTTAAATTTATCGAAAAGTTTTTCTGGCATGTGGAACGTCGCAAAGCCAATAAATTCTTTACTTACGGTCAAGGCTTTGGGGCGGCAGCCATGGCGTTTCTCCATGGTGCTCAAGACGGGCAAAAATTTATGGGGGTCTTTATGCTAGGGCTGTCTTATAACGGTTTAGTGGAAGCCGGTGCCTCAGGTGGTTTTGTAATTCCAATTTGGGTCATGGCTCTCTGCTCATTAACAATGGGGTTTGGAACGTCAGTTGGTGGCATGCGAATTATTAAATCCGTCGGCATGGATATGGTCAAGTTAGAAAAATACCAAGGCTTCGCTGCGGATTTGAGTGCGGCTATTTGTTTATTAGGCGCTTCTCTTTTTGGAATTCCAGTTTCGACAACTCATACAAAAACTACGGCAATTATGGGAGTAGGCGCCGCTAAACGACTATCTAGTGTCGATTGGAAAATCGTTAAAGAGATGGTTTTAGCCTGGGTGTTAACTTTCCCAGGTTGTGGCGTGATTGCCTTCTTTATGGCAAAAATATTTTTAGCAATTTTTTAAGTAAGAGGAAGACAGAGGAGGAAATAAAATGGCAAGAAAGAAAAAAGGCTTTGATTACTTTGCTGCCTTAGTGGCATTAGCTGATAAAACTGCGGAGGCAGGGCAAGAGTTATTGAAAATTGTCGAAGATTATCACTTGGAGCAAGTTGTTGCGGAAGGGCAAATTATTCACCGTTTAGAAAATGAAGGCGACGAAATTGTTCATGAAATCATGTTAGAACTGGATCGCTCTTTTATTACTCCAATTGACCGAGAAGATATCATGTTAATTACTGAGCAAATTGACGATGTTTTAGATGGCATCAATGCGATTACTTATCAGTTCGATAACTTTTTAATTAGTGAGATGCGTCCAAAAACTACTGAAATTGTCAGTTGTATCGTTGAAGCAACTACGGGACTAGCTGTTGTAACCCAAGAATTCTCAAAATTTAAGCATTCTAAAAAATTAAAAGAAATGATCATTCATGTTAATACCGTTGAGGGACGAGGAAATGTTCTCTATAATACCTTAGTCAAAGAATTGTTCTCTAAAGAAAAAGACGTCTTAGAAGTCATTAAATGGAAAGAACTTTACCGTCGCTTTGAAGAAGTCATTGATATGTCAGAGAAGGCCGTTAACGTTTTGGCAGGCTTAGTGATTAAAAATAATTAAGAAATAAAAAGGTGGATGATCCAAGGGATTTCCGTTGCACTGTTTGAAAAAAGGTGCTTTAATTATGGTGTAAAGTTGTTGCTTAAGGATGTTGGCGTTAAATAGTTGCTAGTCAGAGTAGATGAAAGTCTGCTCTTTTTTTTACCTTTGCCAGTGAGAATAATCAGTTTTTGAGGGAAAGTCACAAAGGGTTAGGGAAAAGGAGTATTCTATGAAAATGCTTACCCGCTTTGGCGGCCAAAAATACACGTTCCTTAGTATTTTAGGATTGGTGCTCATGTCATTTGAAGGGATTTTATTACCTCTGACTTTAAAGTATATTATTGACAGCTTAGAAGTTGCTTCATTTCAACAGTTAATTGTTGCCGTTGTTTCAGGAATTGTAGGTTTTATCATCTTAGGAGTCATTGGTGTTTTTTATCAAGGGAGTTTAGCGAAGCTAAGTCGCAATGTGGCAATTAAAGCTAAAAGCCTAGCTTATCAACATTTTGTCCAGGAAAAGCAAGCTCAGCAAGTCATAAAAAGTTCTGAAACCTTGTCATTTATTCAAAATGATTTAAAGTTGTTAGAACAAAACTACGTCATGGCTAGCATGCAAATGTTGCAAACATTCTTATTGTCTAGTGTTGCAATAATTTACGTTGCAGCCAATAATTTCTTACTAGGTATCCTCTTTACTAGTTTTGCCTTGTTACCGCTAATCTTGCCGAAGCTGACTAATCAGACTTTAGAAGCCACAACAGCGAGATGGACTGAAGGGAACCAAGGCTATACTAAGGAATTAACAGAAACGATCAAAGGGACAGAGACGATTTTAAACTATGGCCGTTTGGCTTATTTCATAGACAAACTAAAAGTGAAATTAGCTAGAAGTGAGAATAACTTTGTCAAATTAGTGACCTTACAAGTCAAAATCAATACAGGTGCCTACGCTTTATCCTATATTTGTAGTTTGATTCCACTATTAGTAGGGGGCTATTTCGTTTTGGAAAATTGGCTAGAGACGAGCCAATTAATCGCAATTTTTATTGCTAGTGACCGGATAGCTAATCCCTTAACTGTCGGAGTTCAATGCTTGAATAAGTTAGCGACGACTAAATTAATTCGGGAAAAGTTACTTAAGTATGAACAAGAAGAAGCCCTAGTTCAAGACTCAGTCAATTACAGGGCACCTCAATTATTTCCGATAACATTTAAAGAAGTCAGCCTTTTTCATGGGGAAGAAGTAATTTTAGAAGAAATCAATTTAAGCATTAACCAAGGAGACAAACTATTAATTATTGGTCCTTCAGGAAGTGGCAAAACCACGTTTTTGAAAGCACTCCAAGGACGAGTCCCAATTAGTCAAGGGTCATTGACCTTTGGTAATCAGACCTTTAGTGAGGAAAAGACTCTCCTTCAGGCTTTAGGTGTGATTCCTCAAGAGTCACAAATCTTTGATGAAACGATTGAATTTAACTTAACCTTAGGTGAGGCCTTTAAAGAAGACCTTTTAGAAGAAACTCTGAATAAAGCTGGGTTACAAGAAATAGTAGCGGAGAAAGGCCTAGCTTATCCCGTAGGTGAAGGGGGCAGTCACCTGTCGGGAGGCCAAAATCGTCGTTTGGAAATCGGGCGAGCCTTAATCCGTCAACGACCAATTTTAGTTGCTGATGAAATTTATGGCAATTTAGATCGAAAAACAGCCGCTAATATTCGGCAATTATTATTAAGTTTATCCCAAACCTTAATTGAAGTCAGTCATCAAGTAGATGAGCTTGATTTAACAGACTATACGAAAGTTTTGAAAATTACTAATGGCAAATTAGTTGAACTTTAGCAAAAAAAGACAGAGTAATCTGTCTTTTTTGTTTACATTATTTTTAAATCTTGCTAATGAAAGCCAGTCTATTTTAGTTTAAGTGGGGCTAACATCCGTAAGCCGTTTAAAATGACTAAAATCGTACTGCCTTCGTGACCGATGACGCCAATTGGTAAACTAACAACTTTCATAAAGTTAGAAATGATTAACAATAAAATCACAGAAACGGAAAAGATAATATTTTGAGTAATGATTCTTTTTAATTTTTTAGCTAATGCGTGAGCCATTTGTAGTTTCTCAAGGTCATTCCGCATTAAGACAACATCTGCTACATCAATGGCGATATCTGTCCCTTGCCCCATGGCAATACCGATAGAGGCATTAGCTAAGGCTGGGGCATCGTTAATCCCATCACCAACCATGGCATTGACTTGATAGTCAGCTTGTTGGTTTTTAATTAAGCGGGCTTTATCTTCTGGGGTACAGCTAGCGTAAATATCATCCACGCCAAGTGAGTGACCGATTGCTTGGGCTGTTTGTTGGTGATCACCAGTCATCATAACCGTGCGAATTCCTTGGCTCCGGAAATAATCAATCGTCCCTTTAGCAGCCGGAGTTGGCACATCTAAGAGGGCAAAGTAGCCGATAATTTCCGTGTCCCGGGCTAAAAAGATGACTGTTTTACCGGCTTTTTGGAAAGTGTCGACGCCAGCCTTTATTTCTTCAGTTAGTCCCTGGGTAGCAGCGAAATCTGCTTTACCGATTTTCCAAAGATGGTTATTTTCTCGGCCAGTCATTCCCGAACCAGTTAAATCTTCTACAATTAAATCAGCCATGGAACTAGTTGTAGCTGATTTAAAGTAAGTCGTCATCGCTTTAGCTAAAGGATGGGTACTTCTTTGTTCAATAGCAACTAAAGTATTAATACCAGTTTGTTTTAAGTCTTCATTTACGAAAATAGCATCAGTTACAACAGGTTTACCAGCAGTTAAGGTACCGGTTTTATCAAAACTAATCGCTTTGAGTTCAGCTAAATGTTCTAAATAAACGCCACCTTTAAAAAGGACACCATTTCTAGCACCAGAAGAAATGGCTGCTAAAGTTGCCGGCGTAGCTGCTGCCACTAAAGCACAAGGGGAGGCAACAACGAGTAAGACCATGCCGCGATAAAAACTTTCACTCCAACTCCAACCTAAGAAGAAGTAAGGAATAAAAATCATTAAGGGCACTAGTAGTAAGACAACTTTGACGTAGGTATTTTCAATCCGATCAATAAAACTAGCGGCTTTTGAAGGGGTATTTTGAGCTTCAGCCACTAAAGTAATAATTTTACTAAACAAGGTGTCTTTACTTTCTTTTGCGACTTGGATTTCAAAGGCGTTCCCTAAGTTAATCGTTCCGGCAAAGACTTCTTGGCCTAGCCCTTTTTCAACAGGAATAGACTCACCAGTAATCGAGGCTTCATCGCAAATCGCATGACCTTTCATAATTAATCCATCGATCGGAATGTTAGCACCTTTCGGGACGAGTAACTGATCACCAATCGTTAATTCAGCTACAGGGACTTTTTTAGTCGAACCGTCAGCTAAAATTTTCAAGCCATCCACGGGTTGCATTTTAAGTAAGCTAGCAATTTCTTGTTGGCTTTTATTCATCGTGTATTCTTCAAGGGAGCCACTTAATGAAAAAATAAAGGTTAGCATAATTCCTTCAAACCAGTACTGAATCGTACAAGCGCCAATCGCAGCTAGGGCCATTAATAAGTCGACACTTAAATGTTTCTCAGTAAAGGTTTCGATTAAGCCTTCTTTTGTTTGGTAAAAACCTCCAATGACCATCCCGGTGACATAAACTAGTGGGTAGTAACTATTATTATTTTTTTGAAGTAACCAACCTAAAATCAACATTAAGCCACAGATGATTGTTGCTAAGATTACTTTTTGTTCATGTTTAATTTTACTCATCTTTGCCATCTCCTTTGTTTCTTTCATTTCAAGCATAGCAAAGAAAAAGCTTAAGTGATAATCAATTCAAGCTAACTGATAATGATAATTCTTATCTTTTGTCATTTAAATCATTATTGATAAGATTACTTATGATTTAATAGCTTGAATTGTTAATTTAGAGAATGATTCTCATTATCAGTATTTTTGTAATGATTATAAATAAAGAAGCAGTGACGAAAGTCACTACTTCTTTTCTTTACATTTTAATTAGCCAATAACCGATGAGGATCACACCTAAAACAATGCGATACCAACCAAAGGCTTTAAAGTCATTGCCACGAATATAGTTCAATAAGAACTTAATGACAAAGATTGAGACGAAGTAAGCCACAACTGACCCGATTAGGAGAATGAGAACTTCTTCTAAGGTAAAGCGATTGCCCTTCAAGAGGAATTTAAGGACTTTTAAGCCACTTGCACCGAACATGATGGGAATACTCAAGAAGAAAGAATATTCGGCGGCAACATAACGCGAACAGCCGATTAACAAGGCCGCAATAATCGTGACCCCAGAACGAGACGTTCCTGGCATTAAGGCTAAAATTTGGGCACCACCAATAATTAAGGCGGCTTTGTAGTTAAATTTGTTTAAGTCTGAACAGCGGGGTGTTTGATCTTTAACGTAATTTTCCACGACGATAAATAGAACTCCGTAAATAATTAACATAATAGCAATTGGCAAGAAACTGTGGAAATGTTCTTCAAACCAATCGTCTAAGAACAAACCGGCAACTGCGGCAGGCATTGCCCCGACAATAACTTTTGACCATAAAGACCAAGTATCTTTTTTCTCAACGTCAGTTTTTTGTGGTGAAAAAGGATTTAATTTATGGAAGAAGATTACACAGACTGCCAAAATTGCTCCTAATTGAATTACTACATTAAACATTTCTTTAAAGTCAGCAGTGGCATTTAAGTTTAAAAATTCATCGACTAAGATGATGTGACCTGTACTACTAATAGGGAGCCATTCAGTCACACCTTCGACAATCCCTAAGATGACTGCTTTAAATAGATTATACCAATCCATTCCGTCATTCCTTTCAAAATAAGAGTATTTGTATAACGACATACAAATTTAGTATACCTATAAATCGAGAAAATTACCAAAGAATCTCTTAAAGCTTAATAATAAACTAAGAAATCAAAAATAAGTTATACTAGAAGGAAATAAAGAGTTAGAAGCAGGAGGGAAGTAAGTGAGTAGTAGTAATTACTTAGAATTACCAGATCTAGACAAACAGTTTCCTTTTCGCTGTTTTAATGACTACGGCGAAGGCTTAGTTTATCCCCATTGGCATAAAGAAATTGAGTTTATTTATGTCATCAAAGGCAGCATTAAAATCGGTGTCAATGACGAATTGTTGACACTGAATGAAGGACAAATTCTCTTTTTTGAAAGTGGCGCCACCCATTACTTCTTAGCTAGTCCTGAAAGTGAAAGACTTGTCTATCAGTTTGATCTTAGTCTCTTTAATGAAGAGTTAGGTCTTAAAAAAGGTCAAGAATCCTTACAGACAATCTTTAATAGCCGGGAAAATGTCAGTGTTAACTGGCAAAAAGCCACGGAAATAATGATGAGCAATTATTTACAAAAAATTTATCAAGCGTCAGAAACTCAAAAACCAGGCTTTGATTTCGTCATTCAGCAACATTTACTAGGCATCCTTGTCTTATTAATGCGGGAAGTTCCTGAAAAATCAGATAATCAAAAAAAAGCCTTACGAGATGACTCGATGAAAAACAAGGAAACTTTAGAGCGAATGGATAAAATTTTTGCCTATATTGAAAGTAATTACAATCAAGGCATTACTTTAGAAGCTGTGGCTAAAGATATTGGCTTTAGTCCTCATTATTTCACCCGCTTTTTCAAGACCAATACTGGTACGACCTTTGTCGGTTTTTTAACAGATTACCGAATTAACATGGCAAAATCAATTTTAGGGACAGAAGAATTACCAATGATTGAAGTTGCTGAACGAGCAGGCTTTAATAGTGTCAAAACCTTTCATCACGTCTTTAAAGAAAATGTTGGTATTTCTCCTTTAAAATATCAAAAGTCAATATTCGGGAATTAAATGGTAACTCTAAGGAAGAAATCCTTTTGAATATTTTGTATAGTTGAGTTAACAAATACAAAACATTCAGGAGGATTTTTTATGACGTTAAAAATAGGAATTATTGGTTGTGGTGGGATTGCTAATGGCAAACATATGCCAGCATTAGCTCAAGTCAAAGAAGTTGAGATGGTTGCTTTTTGTGATGTTGTCTTAGAAAGAGCAGAAGCAGCTAAAAAAGCTTTCGGAAATGAAAACGCCTCCGTTTATCAAGATTATCGGGAACTTTTAGCGGATCAAGCTCTCGATGTGATCCATGTGTGTACACCGAATAATTCACATGCTGAGATTTCAATTGCCGCTCTAGAAGCGGATAAGCATGTCATGTGTGAAAAGCCGATGGCCAAAACCTCAGGGGAAGCCCGAGCAATGATTGCCGCTGCTGAAAAAACTGGTAAAAAATTAACAATCGGTTATCAAAACCGTTTTAGAAAAGATTCTTTATATTTACAAGAAGTTTGTCAAGCCGGTGAATTAGGCGAGATTTATTTAGGTAAAGCCCATGCTATTCGTCGCCGAGCTGTGCCAACTTGGGGCGTCTTTTTAGATGAAGAGGCCCAGGGTGGGGGACCATTAATCGATATCGGTACTCACGCTTTAGATTTAACTTTATGGATGATGAACAACTACAAACCGAAATACGTTGTGGGCAACACGTACCATAAATTATCCCAAACTAAAAATGCGGCTAACGCTTGGGGACCTTGGGACCCAGAGAAGTTCACTGTGGAAGATTCGGCCTTTGGTTTTGTCACAATGGAAAACGGGGCGACGATTTTCTTAGAAGCGAGTTGGGCATTGAATACGTTAGATGTTAGTGAAGCAACGACGACTCTTTCTGGCACTAAAGGCGGAGCCGGCATGAAAAATGGCTTAGAAATTAACGGGGAAGATCGCGGCTTACTATTTGAGAAAAAAATCGAATTAGAAACTGGTGGTGTTGATTTTTATGACGGTGCTAGTGATGACCCGGCGTTAGTTGAAGCCCAATCATGGATCAAAGCGATTCTTGAAGATAGTGACCCTGTGGTAATGCCAGCTGAAGCTTTAGTCGTCACAGAAATCTTAGAAGCAATTTACTTGTCTTCTAAAACTGGAGAGCCTGTCTATTTAAATTAAAGAGGAACGATAGGAAAGGACTAAAAGCATGAAACCTAATATTTCTTTACAACTATGGAGTCTCCAAGAAGAATGTCAAAAAGATTTATTAAAGACTTTAGAAAAAGTTAAAGCCATCGGTTATGAAGGGGTTGAATTTTACGACTACTTTGATTATTCCGCCGAAACATTGAAAGCCAAATTAGTGGAACTAGATTTAGTCGTTTCTAGCTCCCATGTCAGTTTTCAAAAATTAACTGAAACCTTCGATGAAACCTTAGCTTTCGAACAAGCTTTAGGGAATCAGCGAATTGTCGTGCCTTATTTACAAGGCGAAAGCTTAGCAGATTGGCAAGGATATTTTGAAACTTTGAAAGTCTTAGCACCTAAGATTAAGGCAGCCGGGTTACAGTTGCTCTATCATAACCATAGCCATGAATTAACTACCTTTCCGGAAGTTGACCTTTTAGCACAGCTAATCGCCACTGTCCCTGAAGTGAGGTTAGAAGTTGATACGTATTGGTTAGCTGAGGCCGGTGTTCCAGAACTGCCTTGGTTACAAAAACACCAAGAACAAATCGAATTATTACATATTAAAGACTTGTTAATGACTGAAACTGGCAGTCAAAGTACGGAAATTGGTCAAGGTCAGTTACCTATCAGGAGTTATCTCAGCTTTGCGAAAGCCCGCAAGATGCCTTGGATTGTCGTTGAACAAGAAGCTTTCCAAGAGCATCAGCCGCTAATTAGTGCAGAGATAAATCTGAAAGCAATCAAGGAACTATTAGAGGAGGTTTACAAAGATGATTAATGTCACTATTTGGAATGAATACCGTCATGAGTTAAGCGATCAAGACGTTCAATCCGTTTATCCTGAAGGGATTCACGGCCAATTAAAAAAAGTCTTAGCTGAGGACTTTAATGTTAGAACGGCCACATTAGATGAGCCAGAACATGGCTTAACAGCAGAAGTCTTAGCAGCAACGGATGTGTTAGTGTGGTGGGGACATGTCGCCCATCATGAAGTCGCTGAAGAGATTGTTGAACGAGTTCATCAACGTGTCCTTGAAGGCATGGGCTTGATCGTTTTACACTCAGGCCATATGTCAAAAATATTTATTAAATTAATGGGCACAAGCTGTGATTTGAAGTGGCGTGAAGCCAATGAAAAATGTCGAATTTGGTCCGTCAATCCGAGTCACCCAATTACGGCTGGTCTTGGGGAATACATTGAGTTAGAACAAGAAGAAATGTACGGCGAACACTTTGATATCCCAGCCCCAGATGAATTAATTTTTATTAATTGGTATGAAGGTGGGGAAGTCTTTCGTGGCGGTTGTACGTATCGTCGGGGCAATGGTAAGATTTTCTATTTCCAACCTGGTCATGAAACGTACCCAACGTACTATCATAAAGATATTCAAAAAGTCTTGAAAAATGCCGTCAATTGGGCAAAGCCAACGAGTAATCCTTATCCGAAATATGGTAATCACCAAGCGTTAGAACAAATAAAAGCAAAATAAAAGGAGCAATTATTATGAAATTAGGCGTCTTTACACCACTATTTAATAACTTGAATTTTGAAGAAATGCTTGAGAAAGTCGCAGAAGCAGGCTTGCAAATGGTCGAAATCGGTACAGGGGGGTCACCAGGTAAGGCCCATTGTGACATTGATGACTTACTAGCTAATCCAACTGCCCGGGAAGCTTATCAAGCTAAGCTGAAGGCAAAAGGTCTGGCGATTAGTGCCTTTAGTTGCCATCATAACCCGATTTCACCAGACCCTTTAGTCGCTCAAGAAGCCGATCAGTTACTACGGAAAACAATCGAGCTAGCTTCTCTGATGAATGTCCCCGTAGTCAACTGTTTCTCAGGTGTGGCAGGTGGGAATGCGACAGATACGGCAGTTAACTGGCCTGTTTTACCTTGGCCCACAGAGTATAATGATAGTTTTGAGTACCAGTGGGAAGAAAAATTAATCCCTTATTGGCGAGAAATCAATGACGTAGCTGTAGCAGCCGATGTTAAAATCGGAATCGAGTTACATGGTGGCTTCTTATGTCATACGCCGTACACGATGTTGAAGTTACGTGAAGCAACAGGCCCGGCGATTGGTTGTAACTTAGACCCTTCACATTTATGGTGGCAAGGAATTGACCCAGTGGCAGCGATTAAAATCTTAGGTAAAGCTGGGGCGATACATCATTTCCACGCCAAAGATACGTATTTAGATCAAGATAACATTAACATGTATGGTTTAACTGACATGCAACCTTATGGCAATGTTCAAAGTCGTGCTTGGACCTTTAGATCAGTAGGCTGTGGTCACAGTTTACAAGAGTGGTCAGACATGATTAGTGCTTTAAGAATGTACGGTTACGATTATGTTTTAAGTATTGAACATGAAGACCCAATCATGTCAATCGATGAAGGCTTCCAACGAGCAGTTACTAATTTAGAAAGTATTATGATTAAAGAGATGCCGACAGATATGTGGTGGGCTTAAGTCACTAGAGGAGGAAGTCAAATGACAAAAATTAAGATGGTAGTTGTTGGTTTTGGTGGCATGGGTAGTTATCATGCCCGGGACTTAGTTGGCAAAAACGACTATTTAACAACGTATGGTATTTATGATATTGCTGAGATGAAAAGGGCAGAAGCTCAAAATGAAGGCTTTAAAGTCTATCCAACTTTCGCATCAGTCTTAAATGATAAGGCAGTCGAAGGGGTCTTAATCGCCACACCAAATGATTCTCATAAAAAATTAGCCATTGCCGCTTTAGAGGCTGGTAAACATGTGGTTTGCGAAAAACCAGTGATGTTATCAGTCAGTGACTTTGATGACGTTGTGGCTGTGGCAGAAAAAAATCAAAAAGTCTTTATGACTCATCAAAATCGTCGTTGGGACGAAGATTTTTTAATTATGCGAGACTTGTATCAAAGTCAACAACTAGGGGAACTTTTCCAAATCGAATCCCGAGTTCATGGAGCTAATGGCATACCAGGTGACTGGCGTCATTTGAAAGCTCAAGGTGGCGGCATGCTTTTAGACTGGGGCGTTCATTTGTTAGATCAGCTGCTATTCATGGTTGATAGCCCAGTGAAAAGTGTTTATGCCGATTTAAGCTATGTGTTAGGGGATGAAGTTGATGACGGTTTTGTCAGCCAACTGATTTTTGAAAATGGGTTTAGAGCTCAAATCGAAGTTGGTACAAGTAACTTTATTAAGTTGCCACGTTGGTATGTTAAAGGCTACAGAGGAACAGGGATTATTCATGACTGGGACTTAACTGGTGAG
Source organism: Vagococcus salmoninarum (assembly GCF_003987495.1). Lineage (GTDB taxonomy): Bacteria > Bacillota > Bacilli > Lactobacillales > Vagococcaceae > Vagococcus_D > Vagococcus_D salmoninarum. The sequence continues at coordinate 79,548 of NZ_NGJU01000004.1, read as the reverse complement.
TTAGTCCTCCAACGAGAAACAACGGAGAAATATGAACCAACCCCAATTCAAGCTGGCCAAGGCTTAACTAAAACGATGGCTCCGCCCTCAGAAGAGATGACGGAAAGAAAAGCATTACCTGCAGCACCAACTGATTTAGAACCTTTTTACGATAATTTTTACCGAGTGGTTCGTGAAGATGCCCAGCCAATTGTTAAAAATCCGGAAGTGCGAGAGGTTTTATTACTCATCGAAAGAATTTTTGAGGCCGGTCTTAAACAAGAAAAAATAACTATGGCTTAAATTTGAGCAACTAACATTTTTAGTTTGCTGAAAGCTAACAAAAGGACTTACAAAAAAGGCTAGCAAAGGGCTAATACAGCGCCAGTTGCTAGCCTTTTTGAATGGTCTGTAGCTAAGGGGATTTTAAACTTGCGGACTAGCTGGTAAAGTTTCCAGTAGTTCATAAAAATAATTGGCATCGCCAGAGGAAAAATAATTAGTCCAAGCCGTTAAAGTAGCTGGTTGGAAAACCGCTAGTTCTTTAATGATTTCTTTAGTCCAAAGCAAGCCAGCAGTTGAATTAGCAGTAATCAAATTGTTAGCTACGACAACGGGTTGATTGCGATAGTTGTCTTGTCCGAGATAAGTCGGTGAAAACATTTCAAGGAAACCTGGGCCGTTACTAGTATGGAGGACATCGTCAAGTAATCCATGATTAGCTAAAGCTACTGTGGCTCCACAAATGCCGGCAACTGTGGCGCCAACTGCTAGTAAATCCTTTGTTTTCTCAAGAATAGCAACATGTTCAGGGAGATTCCAAGTGTCCGCTCCCGGTAAGATAAGCATAACAGTTTCACTTAAGGGAATCTCGCTAACTAAACAGTCAGGCGTGAGTGTCATTCCACCCATTGTTGTAATTGGTTCTCGGGAGTAATTGACGGTTTTCAAGGTTAGTTGTGGCCCATCTTGTTTAAAGAAGCGTCTGGAATGTAGCTCCGCAGTCAAGTAACCGATTTCCCAGTCAGCGAGTGTCTCAAGGACGTATAAATAAATTGTTTTCATCATCATTCCTCCAATAATTATTAATTACTTCTTTAGTATACTTAGGGATTGTTGACAACTATCTGTCAACAATTTAAAATAAAGGCAATTAGTAAGAATGAAAGGAAAGTGGCCAATGAAAATAAGCAGGATTGTCAGTATTATTACGATACTATTAGATAAAAAGCGAATCAGCGCGCAAGAACTTGCAGAATTGTTTGAAGTCTCTCTTCGGACAATTTATCGGGACATTGATGCGATTAATTTGGCTGGAATTCCGGTTCATGCAACACCAGGAGTTGGTGGCGGCTTTGAAATTATGCAAAACTACAAAATTACGAACAATGTTTTTTCCGCAACCGACCTTTCAACTATTTTAATCGGCCTTTCAGGGCTTACAAATATGGTGGAGAGTCAAGAGTTGATTAATACCCTTGTCAAAGTCAAAAGTTTTATTCCAGTGGAACGGGAAGCTGATATTTCATTGAAAACCAATCAAATTCAAATTGATTTAAGTCAGTGGCAAACTGATCGCAATGTTCAAAGTGATCTAAAAAGCATCAAAAAAGCGTTAAAAAACAATCAGCTGATTGCTTTTAGTTATACTAATCCCCGAGGACAGCAAACGGAGCGGAAAGTTGAGCCTTATCAAATTGTCTTAAAAGGTAATCAATGGTATTGCTACAGTTACTGTCATCAAAGACAAGCTTTTCGGTTGTTTAAACTGGGACGTATGTCCAACTTAACAGTTGAGGTAACTAGTTTTGAGCCGCGAAGCTTTGAACAACCGGTCTTTGATTTTACTGAGATTTGGGAGACGATTCATACGACAATTAAACTGCGAGTCCATCAATCAGTCATGGATCGGGTCCTTGATTATTGTTCCTTAGAGGCTTTTTCTGCAGAAAAGGATGACTACTATCTCGTTGATTTTCCTTTCGTTGCTACTGACTATTATTACAACGTAGTGCTAAGTTTTGGTAATAAGTGTGAGTGTTTAGAACCTATCGAGGTCCGAGAAGAATTGAAAAGAAAAATTGGTGAGTTAACTCAGTTGTATCAAAGTTAACACGTCGTAAGAGATCATCAGCTGCTAGAAGGGAAACTCTTAAACAATCGCTGACAACTTTACTACTCTTAAGAATAATGTTTGACAACGTTTTCTTTTAATGCTAAAGTAGATGTATAAGTTAGATACAGGAGTGTTACTGATCCGATCAGGCACCACCAAGTCAACGATAACAAAGGGGGAACCCGTTTCATTTCAGGATGAATGTTATTAGCGATATTGGTGTTTTTTTATGTGGTTTTAGAGGAGGGAGCCCAATGTTAACCGTAGTCAAGTCATTAAATAATAATATCATTTTAGCTGTAACTGAAGAAGGCAGCGAACTAGTGGCATTTGGGACCGGCATTGGCTTTAAACGAAAAAAAGGTCAGCTAGTTGATCTAGCAGAAGCGACAAAAATTTTTCAAACAGGTTTAAATAGTCAGGCTAGCTTATTACTAGAAAGTTTGCCACCCGAAATATTAAGTGTCACTGAAAAAATTATTACCTTAGGCGAGCAAGCTTTAAACTTGGCCATCAACCCATCTTTGTTTTTTACTTTAGCCGATCATTTAAAGTTTGCAGTTGAAAGAAAAGCTCATGAAGTTGATATTGATGCCCCCTTTCAGTGGGAAATCCCCCATTTATACTATCAGGAATACGAAATTGGTAAAGCAGCTTTAAACTTGATTAAAACAGAATTAAATCTGGAATTACCCCAAACTGAGGCATCTTTTATTGCCTTGCATTTTGTGAATGCCCAAACGGATAATCAGTCAATGAATCAAACGATTCGTATGACGACTTTGACTAAGGACATTGTTAAAATCATTCAAGGGCTTTTCGATGTTACTTTAGATAAAACGACGATGACTTACTCACGGTTTATCACTCACTTACGCTATTTTATTGCCCGTCAAGAATCAACAGAAGCTAAAACGGTGGCAATGGACAATGACTTAAAAGCAATTATTCGGGAACGTTACATTAAAAGCTATGCTTGTGGCCTAATGATTAAAGAAATGCTTGAAAAAGATTATAGCTGGCAAGTCTCAGAAGATGAAATTGTTTACTTAGTGATTCATATTGAACGAATTATTAAAGAGGATAAAAACTAAATAACATTTTGTAGTGGTGTGTTACTAAAACTAGGCATTAACCTAAACAAAAATGTGCAAAGCTTAATTTATATGATTAAGTCTGCAGATTTTTGTTTAGGTTTTTTTGATAGAAAAATTCATAGAAAAGAGGACTGAACATGAATAAGAAAGAACTAGCCCAAGCCATTATTGAAGAATTAGGGGGCGCCGGCAACATTAATCAAAGTTGGCATTGTATTACCCGTCTACGTTTTAATTTTAAAAACAAAGAGAGTATTAATTTAGAAAGGATTCGTAACTTAGAAGGGGTCTTAGGGGCCCAGTTTCAAAGCGGTCAATTTCAAATTATTATCGGCAATGAAGTCACTAGTGTTTATGCTGAAATCAGTCAGTTACTAGATGGCAAACTTACGGAAAATAATGAAAGCAGTAATCGAGGCAACCCGATCGAAGTCGTTTTAGACACGATATCAGGGATTTTCACACCCTTGTTACCAGCGATTACAGGTGGGGGATTACTAAAAGGAGTCATGGCGTTATTAGTTGCTATGAAACTGTTATCGGAAACAAGTTCAAGTTATGAAATTTTAAATATGATTTCTGATGCGCCATTCTATTTCCTGCCATTTCTAATTGCTTTTTCGGCAGCTAAACGCTTTAAAACCGATCAATCATTAGCGGTGACTTTAGCGGGAATTTTAATGTATCCGACGATTATGAATTATGCAGCAGGTGGGGAAGTCAGTCATCTGAAATTTCTCGGCATGAGTATTCCGATGAATAGCTACGCCTCATCGGTCTTACCAATTATTTTAGGTGTCTTATTATTAAGTTATGTCCATAAATACATCAACCAATTAGTTCCAAAATCATTAAAAATTATTTTTTCACCCTTGTTAACTTTATTAATTACAGCGCCGATTCTACTAATGGTCATCGCGCCTTTAGGTAATTACATCGGCGTTTACTTAGAACGCTTCTTTGCCACTATGTTTGCTGTTGCAGGGCCTTTAGCTGGAATGTTAATGGGAGGATTAATGCCTTTAATTGTCATTACTGGTATGCACTACGCTTTCTTCCCAGGAACTTTTGCTAGTTTCGGCAAAGTTGGCTATGACATCATGTTATTACCAATGAACTTTGTTGCTAACTTAGCTCAAGCCGGAGCCGTCTTAGGGGTATTTGTGAAAACGAAAGATAAAAAAATGAAACAACTGTCACTCTCGACGTTGATTCCAGCTATCTTCGGAATTACCGAACCAGCGATTTACGGCGTGACGATGAAACTGAAAAAGCCTTTCTATGCAAGTTTAGCTGGTGGGGCTGTCGGTGGGGCCATCTTCGGCTTGTTCACAGTTAAGAGTTTTGCCTTCGCTGTTCCGGGAATTATGTCATTGCCTTCTTATCTTGAAAAAGGCACGAATAACTTTATGTTAGCAGTCTTAGGAATTGGCCTAAGTTTCAGTGTCTCCTTCATTTTGACTTTAATGCTGACCTTCGACGAAGTGGGACCAAAAGAGTCGCCCTCAGCCGGGGAGACTAACTTAGCTCAAAGAAATCAAGACTTGCCAATTGATATTTTAAGTCCATTAAGTGGCGATGTTTTACCTTTAGAAAGTGTCCCAGATGCGACTTTTGCCAATGGGATTGTCGGGCAAGGAGTAGCGATTATGCCTCAAGAAGGGGTGATTAAAGCCCCATTCGCCGGTCATGTGACGATGCTAACCCCAACGAATCATGCCATCGGTTTGACATCTGAAGAGGGAGTGGAGTTATTGATTCACATCGGACTAGAAACAGTTGAGCTAGCCGGTAAAGGCTTTAAACTGTTAGTCACTGAAGGGGAAGCCATAACCCCAGGTCAAGCTATCTTAGAATTTGATTTAGAAAGTCTGCGAGAAGCTGGAATCAATCTGATTTCACCAGTCATTGTAACTAACTCGTCTCAGTATTTAGATGTGATTCACACTGCCAATTTAGTCGCTACAGCTGGTGAAAGTAAATTATTAATGTTAATTAATTAAGGTAAGACAGTTAGTCTGCCTACCGAGGCAGACAACTTTAAAATAAATGAAGACTATAGGAGGAATTTATCATGATGAACAACTTACAAACAGGATTTCCAAAAGGCTTTTTATGGGGTGGCGCAACAGCTGCCAATCAAATTGAAGGGGCTTTTGACCAAGGTGGCAAAGGGCTGTCAACTAGTGACTTCGCAGCCTATAAAGACCCTTATGCTAGTGGGGCAGTCGATAACTTTACTTTTAATGTTAGCTCCCAAGAGTTAGCTGAGTACACTGAAAACCCTGAAAAATACTTATTTCCAAAACGCTGGGGCATTGATTTTTATAATCGTTACGCCGAGGATATTGCTTTGTTTGCTGAAATGGGTTTTAAAACCTTTAGAATTTCGATTTCTTGGGCTAGAATTTTCCCTACAGGTTTAGAAACAGAACCGAATGAAGCCGGTTTAGCATTTTACGATAAGGTTTTTGACGAGTGTGCTAAATATGGAATTGAACCTTTAGTTACGATGTCTCACTATGAAATGCCAATCGAATTAACACGTCGTTACAATGGTTGGGTTAGTCGTGAGTTGATTCCGTTATTTGAAAACTATGCCCGAGCGATTTTTGAACGGTATGCTAAAAAAGTTAAGTATTGGATCACATTTAATGAAATGAACATGAACTTAAATAGTTTGTATACTGGGGCAGGGGCCCACGTTGACTTAGTTGACAATGTGTTACAAGCAACTTACCAAGCGTCTCATCATCAATTTTTAGCTAGTGCGATAGCTGTTAAGTTAGCTCATGAAATTATGCCAGAAGCTCAAATTGGGTGTATGATTAACCAAATTGAATCTTACGCGAAAACGACAAAACCAGAAGACCAACTGCAAGCTTTAAAATCAAATCAATTAAATATGTTTTACCCAGACGTTCAAGCCCGGGGCGAATACCCAAGTTATATGACCCGTTACTTTGCTGATAATAATCTCACAATTGAAATGGCTGAAGGAGATGCAGAAATACTGAAAGCGGGGGTAGTCGATTATGTAGCGATTAGTTACTACATGACTCACGTCACAGAAGCCCGTCCCGATGCTAGTAAATTAGCTGGTTCATTTGATAGTCCAATCAAAAATGAGCATTTAGAATTATCACAATGGGATTGGCCAATCGATCCAATCGGTTTGCGAATTTCGTTAATGAAATTATACGACCGTTACGAGTTGCCATTATTCGTTTGTGAAAACGGCTTAGGGGCAAAAGACGTCATGACAGCCGATGGTCAAATCCACGATGATTACCGGATTGACTACATTAAAAAACACGTTGAACAAATGAAAGAAGCCATTAAAGATGGGGTTGACTTAATGGGGTACACAACTTGGGGCTGTATTGATTTAGTAAGTTGCGGGACATCCCAAATGACTAAGCGTTATGGCTTTATCTATGTGGACCAAGACGACGAAGGTAAAGGAACGTTAGCACGGACACCTAAAGATTCATTTTATTGGTATAAAGAAGTCATTGCCACAAATGGTGAAAACTTAGAAGGATAAATCAAGGAGGCAAGCTAATGGTAGTTCAGTTAGCTTGCTTTTTTAAAAGGAGAGCAGATGATGAAACAATTAATCTTTATGGACATTGATGGGACTTTATGTGATACCGCCGGGGAAGTTCCCCTTTCCGCCAACAGAGCCATTCAACAAGCCAAAAGCCAAGGCCATGACTTTTACATTTGTACAGGCCGTTCCAAGCCGGAATTAATTCCGAGTATTTTAGAGATTGGTTTTCAAGGGATCATCGGAGCTGGTGGTGGCTATATCGAAATTGCTGGTGAAGTTGTTGAACATTTACGTTTACCGAAACTGGCCGTCTTAGAAATTATTGCTTATTTTCAGCAACATAATATTGGCTATTACTTAGAATCAAATGATGGTCTTTTTGGTAGCGAGAATTGCGTGCCGTCGATTATTAATCAAGTAACGGCAGGCTTAGTCGAAGAGTCGCCAGCTTACCAAGAAGCAATTAGGGAGTTTGATTGGTTTTACGATTTACTTAAAGAAACTAAAGGAATAGAACTTGATTACGGGAATGTGAATAAAATATCTTTTATTAGTAATGGCCATCCTTTCATAGAAGTGGCGGAGACCTTCGGCGATGACTTTCAAATGTACCGGACCACCGTTCCGCAATTTGGTAGTCAAAGTGGGGAAATTGCAGTTAAAGGCATTAATAAGCAAACAGCGATTAATAAAGTGCTAGCTTTAACAAAGCATCCCCAAGGCCAAACAATGGCTTACGGTGATGGGAATAATGATATTGCCATGTTCCAAGCTGTGAATTATAAAGTGGCCATGACAAATGGCACACCAGAACTAAAAGCGTTAGTCGATGAAATTACGGCGATTGCTGAAGAAAATGGGATTGCTAACAGCTTATTAAGAAATGGTTTACTAGAAAAGGAGATTTTTTAGATGAAAAAAGTTTTAAAATTAATAGTGATTGGTTTAAGTAGTTTGTTTCTAGTGGCTTGCTCGTCTCAGCCTGAGAAAAAAGCTGCTGTTAAGCCAGCAACAGAAACTACAGAAGTCACATTTTATGTTACCAGACATGGCAAGACTATTTTTAATACTATGGGTAAAGTTCAAGGGTGGTCCGATACGCCTTTAACGGCAGAGGGGATTGAAGTAGCGGAGTTTTTAGGCAAAGGGTTAAAAGATATTAAGTTTGATAGCGTCTATACTAGTGACTCAGGTCGAGCCAGAGAAACGGCGAAAATTGTTATGGCTGCCCAAGGACAAACTGACTTAGAAATCAATGAAGAAGCTAATTTTAGAGAAATGAATTTTGGTAAGTTCGAGGGGGAATTAGATGAAGAAATGTGGAACCCAGCCGCTGAAAAATTAGGTTTCAAAAATCGTGAGGCTTTGATGCCAGAACTTGAAGAAGTTGGATTAGAAGCCATCACAAATGCCATGGCAGCTAATGATGAAACAGGTACTTTTGAAAGGTATGAAGCTGTTCGAGCAAGGTTCCAAAAAGAGCTGAAAGAAATTGGCCAAACTTCTCTAGAAAAGAATCAAGAAAATATTTTAGTCGTCTCTCATGGTATGGCTATTAGTAGTTTATTATCTGACCTAACAGAAGAGAATACAGATCGTCATTTACCTAATGCTAGTGTTTCAAAAGTTATTTACAAAGATGGTGCTTTAAGGGTAGAAAGTATTGGGGAGACTAGTTATATTGAAAAAGGCGAGAGCTTACCATAAAGAGGAGGAGCGAAAGGTTCTAAATGGCCTTTAAAGGAAAAGTGATACTTTCGCAAGTAATAGAATTAATTTTTGTTGTTTATTTTAGACTTAACATTAATTTATTAGCATTTCTTTTATTAATAGACAATAAAAATAAGCGACTTCACTGCAAATTCTGTAAAGAATCTGAGGAAGTCGCTTATTTGTTATGGGTAACAAGTTTTTAGTACTACTTAACTTAGCGGCCATTGTCCATATAGCTCATGTTATTAGCTTCAGCGATCGTAAATTGCCCATCTTCGAAAATAATTTTAGAGATGCTACCATTTTCTAAGCCACGAAGTTTTAAATCTTTATCGATTAAAGACAAAAATAAAGCAATCGTTAAACCATGGGAAACGGCAAAGACGTTACCGCCACCTTGTGCGGCTGTTTCTTCAGCGATCTGACGATAGCCAGCCATAATACGGGAAACAAGCATCTCGTAGTTCTCAGCCCAGCCTTCATTATCTAGTTGGTGAATAGCATTCGCCATGTCTTCAAAAGCTATATCTTGGGAGCGGAGTTCCGCAGCAGAGGCGTAACCACCGATTTTAGCTAGTTCTGTCATCCAGTTACTTTCTAATTCTCCTTCGTAACTACCAAATCCCCATTCTCTGATCCGTGGTTCGATTTGATGAGCGATCCCTTGATCATGATGCTCGGCTAAAACTAATTGAGCCGTTTCGCGGGCGCGACCAGCATCACTTGAGTAGGCGTTTTTAAAAGGGATGTCTTTTAAGCCTTTACCTAAATAAGTAATATTTTGAGCTCCTTCAGGTGTTAATGGTGTATCAGACCAACCTTGAACTCGCTGTGAACGATTAAAATAGGTTTGTCCATGTCTGGCAATATACAATACTGTTTTTTCTGACATTCAATTCCCTCACTTTTATCATAGTTAGTACAAGTTCATTATAACATAAGGAACTATTAGAATAAAAAAGCTTGATTGTTAATAAACTCAAAAAAGGGAAATAAAATAAAAAAGTGAATGTGCTATTGCTTTTCAATGTGACGTACTATATATTATAAGTGTAGTCAATAATACGTCTTATTAGAAAGTGGGAAATAGTTAATGAATCAAAATGTCTTTCAATTTTATGAAGGTAATGCAGAAATGAAGAGTATTTTAGGAGGCAAAGGCGCTAATTTAGCCGAGATGGTTAACTTAGGTTTACCAGTTCCCCCAGGCTTTACGATCAGTACAGGAGCTTGTATGTCTTATTTAGCAAATCAAGAAGAACTAGGGAATGATTTGAAACAAGAAATCTTGGCGGCCTTAGGCAAACTGGAAGAACAACATGGTAAGAAATTTAATGACAACCAAGATCCTTTACTGTTATCTGTTCGCAGTGGTTCAGTCTTTTCAATGCCAGGAATGATGGATACGATTTTAAACTTAGGTTTAAATGATAAAACGGTGGAAGTCTTAGCCGAAAAAACTGGCGATCGTCGGTTTGCTTACGATTGTTACCGTCGTCTATTACAAATGTTTGGTGATGTCGTTTACGGCATTGATAAAAACCGCTTTGAACAATACTTAGATTATTTAAAAGATCAATACGATTACCAATCGGACACAGAATTAACAGCAGAAGACTTACAACAAGTCGTTAAAGCGTATCAAGATATTTATGAGGAGACCATTCATAAGAGCTTCCCTCAAGAACCGATGGACCAATTATTTTTAGCGATTGAAGCGGTTTTTCGTTCGTGGAACAACCACCGGGCGAAAGTTTATCGTAATTTAAATGACATTGATCATAATTTAGGCACAGCAGTAAACATTCAAACGATGGTCTTTGGCAATAGTGGCGAAAATAGTGGAACCGGCGTGGCTTTTACACGTAATCCAGCGACTGGCGATAAAGCGATTTTCGGTGAGTTTTTAGTGAATGCCCAAGGGGAAGATGTGGTAGCAGGGATTCGTACCCCAGAACCATTAGCTAAACTAGCTGAAATTATGCCAGAGATTCATCAAGAATTTATTACTACAGCGAAGCTGCTAGAAGAACATTATCGGGACATGCAAGACATTGAATTTACAATTGAAGAAGGCAAACTTTACTTCTTACAAACTCGTAATGGCAAGCGGACTGCCCGTTCGGCTTTCCAAGTAGCCCATGATTTAGTTACTGAAGGTGTTTTAACGAAAGCGGAAGGCATTATGCGGATTGAGCCAGAGATGATTGATCAATTACTGCACCCAGTCTTTACGTTAGCCGGTTTAAAATCAGCTGAAAAAGTCGGTTCTGGTTTACCGGCAAGTCCTGGAGCCGCCACGGGGATTATTGTCTTTGATACAAATGAAGCCAAAGCACAAGTAGCGAAAGGCCATAAAGTCATCTTAGTTCGTCAAGAAACGTCGCCAGAAGATGTGGAAGCTATGAGTATTAGTGAAGCAATCGTCACGAGTCGTGGCGGAATGACTTCCCATGCTGCTGTTGTCGCCCGGGGAATGGGGACTTGTTGTGTGGCTGGTTGTAATGATTTAGAAATCAATGAAACTGTTAGAACCGTTCGTTACCAAGGTGGGGTTTTACAAGCAGGGGATGTGATCTCTGTTGATGGCAGTCACGGAAAAGTTTACTTAGGTGAGTTACCAACTGAAAAAAATGAAGAAACTGAAGTCTTTAGAGAATTAATGACTTGGGCTGATGAGTTAGCAACGATGAAAGTCAGAGCCAATGCTGAAACCCCTCAAGACATTGCCCAAGCCTTCCATTTTGGAGCGGTAGGGATCGGTTTAGCTAGAACCGAGCATATGTTTTTCGAAGGCCCCCGTTTACGGGAAATGCGCCGTTTAATCTTAGCTGAAAGTCAAGGCAAACGGGCAAATCCTTTAGCTGCCTTACTTCATATGCAAACAGAAGATTTCACGCAAATCTTTAAGAAAACTAAATCCAAAGAGATTGTGATTCGGTTGTTAGATCCACCCTTACATGAATTTTTACCTCATAGTTTAAAAGAAGAAGTCGCATTAGCGACGGAATTAGGTCAAGACTTAGAGAGTCTCCAAAGCCGAATCAACGAATTACATGAAACAAATCCGATGCTAGGCCATCGTGGCTGTCGTCTCGGCGTGACTTTCCCAGAAATTTATGAAATGCAAGTCGCAGCCATCATCAAAAGTGCCTGCCAATTAGCTCGAGAAGGCATCCAAGTGTCGCCGGAAATCATGATTCCATTAGTTGGGTTGAAACAGGAATTAGTTCTCTTAAAAGAGCTATTAACCCAAGTCATTCAAGAAGTCATGAAAGCTGAAAAAACGATTGTGAATTACACCATCGGGACGATGATTGAGTTGCCAAGAGCCTGTCTAATTGCCGACCAACTTGCGGAAGAAGCGGAGTTCTTTAGTTTTGGAACGAACGATCTGACTCAAATGACTTATGGCTATTCTCGAGACGATGCCGGTAAATTTATTACTAAATACCAACAAGAGAATGTCTTACCAGCAGATCCTTTCCAAACTGTCGATGTTGAAGGAGTTGGCGAATTAATGAAAATTGCCGTCGAAACGGCGCGTGACGTTAAGCCTGATTTCAAAATTGGGGTCTGTGGGGAAGTCGGTGGCGATCCTAAATCAATTGCCTTTTTCCAAAAATTAGGGCTTGATTATGTCTCTTGTTCGCCCTTCAGAGTGCCAATTGCTCGTTTAGCAGTGGCTCAAGCTGCTATTGAAACACAAAAATAAAAAAATAAAGTTAATTGAAACCTATTGTATTTAATTAAGACGTCTTATATAATGGATTTGACTAACCAATAAGATGAGGGATAAACTATGGAGCTATCAGAACGACAAAAAACAATTATCAAGATAGTCAAGAGTCAAGAACCAATTAGTGGAGATAAAATTGCGCAACAACTTGGCTTGACGAAACCGACCTTACGTAATGATTTGTCTTTGTTGACAATGACTGGCATCCTAGATGCTCGTCCAAAAGTCGGTTACATCTATTCAGGACAAACAATTGAACCACTCCTGTACGAAGAATTGTTTCATTTAAAGTTACAAGATATTATGGTTCCACCAGTCTTTATTAAACAAACGACTTCAATCCAAGATGGCATTACTGACTTGTTTATGCACGATACGGGTAGTCTCTATGTCATTGATGAAGAGGGCGATTTTGTCGGCTTAGTCTCACGGAAAGATTTATTAAGAGCGACCGTCAATAACCCAAATATTAGTGCTGTTCCCGTTGGAATGATTATGACACGAATGCCAAATATCGTGACGGTCACCCCTAAGGAGCGAATTATTGATGCCGGTTACTTGATTATTCATCAACAAGTCGATTCACTACCAGTCATTGATCCAGAAAACAGTAAAAAAGTTATCGGAAAAATTTCTAAAAGTAAATTATTAAGTCACTTTATTGCCGCAGGTTATGAAGTCGAAAAAAATAAAGAAGAATAAAGAGGAATGAAAAATATGACAAAAGCAAACTTATTTATTGTATCAGATTCAGTTGGCGAAACTGCTCAAAAAGTTATTTCCGCAGTGATGGCCCAATTTCCAGATATTGAAGCTACCGATATTCGCCGTTTTCCATTTATTAATAATGAAGCGGACTTAAAGAAAATTTTAGCTGATGCATTAAACGAACGAGCAGTCGTTGTAGCGACATTAGTTAATCAAGAATTAGTTGCTGTTTTAACCGAATTTTCTCAAAAAACAGGCCTTGATTATGTTGACTTTATGACACCCTTAACGCAGTTAATTCAAGGGAAAACGGGAATTATTGCTAAAGAGGAGCCAGGTGCTTTACATAAGTTAAACCAAGAATACTTTAATCGCGTAGCAGCCATTGAGTTTGCGATTAAGTATGACGATGGTAAAGATTCTCGTGGCTTTAAACAATCTGATTTTGTGATTTTAGGAGTCTCTAGAACTTCAAAAACACCTTTAAGCATGTACTTAGCTAACAAATCTTACAAAGTGTCTAACTTACCATTAATTCCGGAAGTGCCATTACCAGAAGAACTATTTGACATTCCCGCAGAAAAAATTATTGGCTTAACAGCTGATCCAGAACGTATTTTAAAAATTAGACAATCACGTTTAAACGGCTTAGGTTTAAATGGCGATTCTAAGTATGCTAATATTGAGCGAATTCAAGAAGAAGTATTGTATGCAGAAGACTTGTTTAAGCGCTTAAATGCCCACGTCGTAAAAGTTGATGATAAGGCAGTCGAAGAGACCGCAGCGATTATTGAAGGCTTTAACAAAAACTACTAAGCAACTAATAGTCAGACATTACTAGTAAACAGCCAGTTTATTAGTAATGTCTTTTTTGATTAAAATTCGAATATAAAACGGTTTTCTTTGAGAGAGTGTGATATAATTTATCGTTGATTAAGAGAGTATAATGATGTATATAAAAGGAAGATAATTAGATGAAAAAAGAAGAGCAGCACTATGGGTTAATGACAGCCATTACGATGATTGTCGGGATTTGTATCGGCTCAGGCATATTTTTTAAAGCTGATAATATTTTACAATTTACCGGTGGGAATGTCTGGTTAGGCGTCTTAGTTCTTGGAATTGGCGCTTTAAGTATTATTTTTGGCAGTATTAGCTTAACAGAATTGTCAGTTAGAACGAATAAAAGTGGTGGCTTAGTCGGTTATTTTGAAGAATTTATTTCACCAAAAGCAGCCAATGGCTTTGGCTGGTTTCAAACCTTTTTATACTATCCTACGATTAATGTCGTCGTTGCCTGGGCTGCGGGAATTTACACATTAATTATCTTAGGGTTACCTAATACGTTAGAATGGCAAATTTTAATCGGCTTGGCTTACTTAAGTGGTATTTATGGTATGAACTACCTATCATTAATTTTAGGTGGCCGTTTTCAAGTCATTTCAACCTACGTTAAGTTAGTACCTTTGATTGGCATTGCCTTAGTCGGTTTCTTTTGGACAAAAGAAGTGCCCAGCATCCCACCTGAAATGGTTTCAGTACCAAAAACGAATGTCGGTTGGGGCTGGCTAGCTGCCTTAGCACCAGTAGCCTTTTCTTATGATGGCTGGCCAATTGCTATTAGTATCACTAATGAAATAAAAAATCCTAAACGGACAATGCCCTTAGCCTTAACAATTGGTCCTTTAGTAGTCTTGATTGTCTATGTGACTTACTTTTTAGGCATGAATCAAATATTAGGGCCTGAATACATCTTGGCAGCTGGTGATCAATCAGTCTACGCTGTTGGTCAGTGGTTGTTAGGCAAACAAGGTGGCACAATCATTACTTTGTTTGTAATAGTCTCCGTGCTAGGGGTTTGTAACGGCGTGACTTTAGGCAACTTACGGATGCCTCAAGCCTTAGCAGCTAAAGGCATGCTGCCTTATTCGGAGAAAATTGCTAAAATAGATCAAAAAAAACAGTTGTCCTTTGGTTCTTTTTGGTTGTCTTATGGCTCGGCTTTATTTTGGATGCTAGTTCATTATCTAACTCAAAAGACTGGCATCCTAGCTGGTGGGGATATTAGTGAAATTGCGATTGTTTTTGGCTATATCTGTTATCCACTGCTGTATCTAAAAATTATTAAGCTAACATTACAAGGAGAAATAAAAAGTTGGTTTAAAGGTGTAATAGCGCCAATTATCGGGATAGTTGGCAGTCTGATTATTGTCTTAGGAGGGATTATCTCTAATCCTATGTATGTTCTGAGTTTTATTGTTATTTGTGGTTTATTTTGTTTAGCTGGTAGTTGGTATTATCAAAAACAAGCTAAGATTTAACCTCAAAGAAGTTACAATCAAAAACAACGAGTGGCATCTTAGCTCGTTGTTTTTTTGTTGAATAAATTATCATTCATAATAAAAGGATTAATGAAAAAGAGGGGGATTATTATTACTTTTATAAAAATGGTGATTTATCTTTCTTTTTACAAAAAAGTTTGTTTTTTGAAAAGTGAGAACAATAATTAAATAACGTGGTTAGTTTATTCTTTTTCATTCAAATAAAATTGATTATTTCGTTAAACCGTCTTTATTGTTCTTTTTTACCGTTAAATCAAGTTAAATGAACACTTTTATTATTTTCGGAAACATAAAATATGTGATTTTTGAAAAAAAGAAAGAAATTAAATAACAAATATGGACAAAAATGGCAAGCCTGTGTTATTATGATTTTAAATTAGAAGTTTCTTTGTGAAAACTTATATTCAAAAAGGAGATATAAAATGGACAGAAAAAATAGGCGAAAACACACGTGGAAAAAACCAAAAAAATGGCTGACAGGAAGTATGGCAGCTCTGACAATTGGGAGTAGTGTCTTACCTATTCTACCGGCTTTTGCGGCAGAAGAAAAAGGCATGGAGCAACGACTAGCAGAGCTATCAGCTAAAAAAGCCGAAATTGAAGCATTTGATTTAGCGGAATATGAAGAAAAATTAGCTGAATACACAAAATTACAAGAAGAATACCAAACGTTAATAAATGACTTGAAAGACAAGTTGACAACAGTTGAAGGCGTTCAGGCGGACTACACTCTTTTAAAAGAAAACTACGAAGGTGATTTAGCGGATTATCAAATCCAGTTAGCAGAACACTTAGAAGCTTCTGATGTGTACCTTGAGTATGTCAAAGACTACGAACTAAAGTTAGCCGATTTCCAAGATAAACGCAAAATTTATCAAGGTCAATTAACAAATTACGAAGGCATGTTAGCAGGTTATCAAGTGCTATTAGCCGAGTTTAAAGAAGATTCAGCTGAGTATCAAGAGTTGTTGGAAAAATACGAAGGCATGATGGCAGATTATCAACTAGCCAAAGTAGCTTATGAAGAAATTTTGGCGAGTTATGATAGTAAAGTGTTGAGTTATAACGAAGAATTAGAGAAATACAACGAAGAACTAGCTAAATTTGAGGAAGAGTTAGCAGAGTACGAAAACACAACAGTCGTTGAGTATTTAAAAGCTCAACAGGAGTACGAAGGAACTTTAGCAGCTTATAATGAAAAATTAACTGTTTTTATGCAAAAATTAGCGGAATATAATCCAAAGTTAGCAGAGTTTGAAGAAAAGTTAGCGGAATATCAGCCAACTTTAGTAAACTATGAGGAGCAATTAGCGGAGTATGAAGTTAAGTTAACAGCCTATGATGAAAAGTTAGCTGATTATGATGTTAAATTGGCAGAATTCGATCAAAAAATACTGGTTTATAATGAAGAATTAGCTAAGTATGAAGAACAGAAAGCAGCTTATCAAGTCGAACTTGCTGAAACCAAAGCTCAAATTGCGGATTATCAAGCATTTTTAGCTGAATACCAAGAAAAACTTCCAAGTTATCAAGCCGAACTGACAAAACACGAAGCAAGTGTTGTCGAGCATCAAAAAATCGTAGCTGATTTTGAAGCAGCTAAGGCGCCATATGAGAAAAAATTAGCAGAGTACCAAGTGAGTTTAGTTGATTACAAAGAAAAACTAGCAGATTTAGAGCTTGAAGCTAGTGATTATGAAGAAGAAAAAAATAAGTATGATGTAAAATTAACTAATTATGAAAAACAACTGGCGGAATTTGAGGCTAATGGCCAAACCGATACTGAAGAGTATAAAAAAGTGTTAGCAGAATACACAGAAACGAAAAAAGCCTATGAAGATTTACTTGTTAAGTATCAAGAAACCCAAGCAGAAATCATAACGTTACGTGATGATTTAGCTGTTCTTCAAGGGGACTATGGTAAGTTGGACGCAGAGTACCAACCATTATTGGCACAATATGAAACAGCTCGTCAAAGTTACGAAGAAGCCAAAGTCACTTATGAAAAATTAACTAAAGAATTTAATGAATTGACCGGTCACTATGAATTAGTTCTAGTAGAGCTTGAAAAAGCGAAAGTAAGTTATGAAGAGTTACAAAAAAGTTACGAATCAGCCCACAATAATTATCTAACTACTAAAGAAGCAGCAGATAAGTTGCGAGCTGAATATGCACCAATCCAGGCGGAGGCGGAGTTACTAAAAGCAGAACGAGCTGAGATTCAAGAGGAACATGACGAGCTACAACTTATTTTTGATAAATTATCAGAAGAAGTTGTCACGTTAAAAGCAGAACAAGCTGCTTTACAAAAACTATGTGACGAGCTACTTGTTGAAAAAGCTAGTGTGCAAGGGGAATACGATCAAGTTAAAGCTGAGTTTTTAATTATTGAAGAAAAGTTCCAAGCAGCGAAAGAAGCAGCGAAAGAAGTTGCTGCTTCGGCTGAGAAACTAAAAGAAAAAGTCGCAGCCTTAAAAGAAAAACAAGTAGCCTTAAACCTTGAAAAAGCCTCTGTTTTAGTTGAATATGAGCAAACTAACGACGCTTATGAAGAGGTTAAAAAGGAACATGACCTTGTAAGTGGCAAATTAAACGAAGCTGATGATCGTTACCAGGAATTAGAAGGAGAGTATCAACAAACCTTAACTCTTTATAAAGAAGTCAATCAAGCCTTTGTCATTATAAATCAAGAGTATCTTGATTTATTAGCAGACTACGAGGAAGCCAATGGTCATTGGCAAGAGATGGAAACAGCTTATCAAACAGTTAAACTAGCTTATGATGAGACGTTAAAAAAATACACTGAGCTGACGATTAAATGGCAAGAGGCGAATAAAGATGTCGCTAGTCTTCAAAATGAAATTGCTGAAGCAGAGAAAAAGTATCAAGAAGTAGGGTTTGCTTACGACGCTGTTATGGAAGAGTATCTAAAACTAAAAGAAAAACACGATCAAGAATTAGCTGAAATTGAGGAAGCTGAAAAAGAGGCTGCTCAAGTAAAAGCTGATTTTGATAAAGTCAATGAGGCTTTCGAAAAAGCGGAAGCCGTGATCGCTAGTCAACAACAGGCAATCATCGATTTTGAAGCCTTTATGAAAGACTACCCAATTGATGAAAGTGTTTTAGGTTTAGAAGATACGCCATTGAAAGATGCCTTTGATGCCGATTTCCCAGCAAAATTTGCCGCAGCGAAAACTGCTAAAGAAGACATCACTAAAGCAGTGGAAGAGTATCACAGCGCCTTTGATGAGTTTAAAACTAGTGGCAGCGCTCATGTAAACTCACCAGAATTTGCAACAACCAACGAAAACTATGAAGCAGAAATCACTGAGTTCGTTACGAAAAGTCAAGAATGGTTTGAAACAGCAAGTCAGACTTATGAAAAAAATCGCCAAAAGACTATTAAATACAATGAGTTAGTTGAAATTTCGAAAGACTTAGATGAGCAGCTAAAAGTATCTGCAACTCTGTTAAATGAGTTTTCCTTTGAAGCAACAGAAAAAGTAAATAAGCATCAAGCAATTGCTATTGATTTTGTAGCAGAAAATTATGGACACAATTTCTTCGAAAAAAGTGCCGAAGAAGTGTCAACAATCATTAATGGAATAGAAGGAGCTCTTGAAACAACTGAAGCTTACCACGTTGAGGTCTTATCAGAACTTTATGCTCAAGCGACAGCTGAAAAGGCTCTACTGGAAGAACAGATCAAAGCCTTTAATGAAAAATTACAAGAAATTAAGGAATTAGATCCTGAACTTGACTTAGAAGAGTTATCACTAGACCCGAAAGCACCTAAAAATCCATTAACCTCCTTCGCCAAAAAACTAGCAAATATGATTGACTTGGATTTAAACACTGAAAAAGACAGTGATGGCAACTATGTCATGGGAACATTAATGGAAGAAGTAGAGCTTATCGCTTCTAAAAATTTAAAAATGTACAATCAGTATAAAGAAACGGCTTTGACTGAGGAAGAAACGTCTCAAGAAACGCTGTTAGCGCTCTTAAGTGAGGCTATTGCAGAAGAAAATCATGATCCTGCTAGAGAACCAAATATAGTGACTGTAGAAGATCAGATCTATCAGTATATGTTTATTGAAAAGGTAACTCGTTTTGATACTAAACAGATTACAGTTACAATCTTGAGCTACTCAGGAGGTGTCGTCATCGAACCAGAAGTAGAATACGATGAGATTGAGTTCTTAAAAGCAGCCGTAATTGATGTGAATCAACCTCTTGCTCGTAAAGTCACAATTCCAACAATCGAAGACTTACCAGAAGAACCAGCGTTGCCAGTTAAAACAGAATTAAGTGTCGGTGAAGTTCAACTACCATCAGAACCTGATTTACCAGTCTTAGAAGATGCTTTAACCGCACCAGAAACCGTTACAGGGCCAGTTGCCCCTGAACATCTTGATTATGAGAGACCATCAATCGAAGAACCTGGTGGCGTTGAAGGACCAGGAGAGATCGAAACACCATTAGATCCAAATGATGATATAACCGTTGTTCCTGAACCAGAAGGCCCAACTGGACCAGGTGAAGTTGGAGGACCCAGTGATGTGGATGAACCTTCAGAAATATTACCTGAGCCAGGAGAAGTCGGGGAAAGTGAGATTACGGATCCAGAAGATGTTGAAAACTGGGAAACTGATTTACCAGAACCGGAACAACCAACGGGACCAAGTGATGTTGAAGATGTTGAAATTGGTAAAGGACCAGAAGCACCAGGGACGACCGGTGATTTAACTAAACCTAATGAACCAGTTAAACCTGTACTTAATGAAAGTCCAGAACCAGAACCGAAACCAGATCCAACGCCGGATCCAACACCAAAACCAGATCCAAAACCAGATCCAAAACCAACGCCACCAACGTTGCCTCAAACAGGAGAAACTTTAAATAAAAGTACTTCATTATTAGGCATGATGGTCCTAGGTCTAGGAATGGTTGGCTTTAAAAAAAGATACCGTCCACGCCATAGTAAGAAAAAATAAATGAATCAAGAAAAGCCTCACTGAAAGTCTAATTCTTTCAGTGAGGCTTTTTAGCTATTATCAGTGGACTAAGCAAGTCTCCTACTTTAATTAAAGAAAGGATTCGTGGCTTTTTCTTTACCAATTGTCGTTGGGCCACGGTGGCCAGGATAAGCAACGTAATTTTCTGGTAAAGTAAATAAGTGAGTTCTAATACCACTTAGCAATTGCTCTAAATTACCGGTAAATAAATCAGTTCGACCAATACTACCACCGAAGAGGGCGTCACCAGTAATCACAAACTCATCGCTGTGGAAAATAAAACTGACACCACCAATCGAA
Organism: Vagococcus salmoninarum; assembly: GCF_003987495.1. GTDB lineage: Bacteria > Bacillota > Bacilli > Lactobacillales > Vagococcaceae > Vagococcus_D > Vagococcus_D salmoninarum. The sequence goes on along the minus strand of NZ_NGJU01000004.1, from coordinate 58,983 downwards.
TGACCTGGCGTAGGCACAACAGTAAAAGTCATTCCGCCTAAAGTATAATCAGTCATTTCAAATTCAAATTCAGCTGGCTTAACAATAATATCAGCCATATCATCGTGACGACCTAGGCCTGACAAGTTAAGTTGGGGATCGCCTAACCAAGCTTGTTCGTGAGGGCTAACGTAAACAGGAATATTATAAGCTTGGCGAATCTCCTCAACAGCACCAATATGATCATAATGGGTATGGGTTAATAAAATCGCCACAGGTTTGCGATTTAAGTCTTTGATATATTGTTTAATTAAAGGGCCGTCGTTACCAGGGTCGACGATTAATAGATTTTCCTCATTGTAAACTAAATAACAATTTTCTTGGGCAGGTCCAGTTGTCACAAAATACTTTACTTCAATCATTGATAAAACATCCTCTCGACTAATCTCACTTCTTAGTATAGCGAAAAAATGTCTGTCTGACAAAGAATTGTTCTTACTTTAAGCGTAATATTGGATGATTGTGTTTAATAGTACGGTTGCACCAGTGCCAGCTTTATCATCGTAATAGGCGGTGAATTCGGGACTGTCTAAGTACATCTGCCCTAACCCGCGATAAGCCTTAGCATTGTAGCTTCCCCAATGTTGACTGACCCAGTTTTTATGTAACTGAAAGATCTTTTCCGCAACGTCTGAAGGCACTGTTAGCTGCAAGTTAGTAGCTAACAAGGTCAGTAAGGTTTGCTCCTCACTTTGTAGCTTTTGATAGTCACTTTCAGTCATCTTTAATAAGGCTGCTTGACTAGTCTTAACGGCTTCTTCACCATAGGCTTCCCGAGTGACTTGGCCGTATTGTGCGTCATTTTTTTGAATTAAATCGGTTTTGAAAGCTGTGAATTTTTCTTCATTTGTCATTGTCTCTTCTCCTTTTTCACTGGCAATCGTTTGATCAATTGTTGCAATTAAGTGAGTTAAATGTTTTTGCTTTTTGAGCAAGGCTTGCCGGTGTTCTGCTAATAAAGTCAAAGAGTCAGTGGTCGGTGCGGTTAATAAGTCTTTAATCTGTTCAAGGGGGACTGCTAATTCACGGTAAAAAAGAATATGTTGGAGTTTATCAATTTCTACTTGAGTATAAATCCGGTAGCCTGCTTCAGTAAGATAAGCGGGTAATAGTAATCCCAGTTGATGATAATGTCTTAAGGTTCGCGGTGTGACCCCAGCTAGATTGGCTAATTCCTTAATCGTGTAAGTCATCTGACTCATCCTTTCTTTATTAGTAACTATAGCATAAAGGGTGACGTAAGGTTAAGGTCAAGCTAATAATCTAAAAATTCTTGCATAATACTAGTTAAAGGGTAAACTTAGTTAAGAAGAACATTCGGAAAGAAGTGAAAAGATGGTTAAATATTTAATTTATTTTATAGTAATTATTTTAGCTAATTCAGTCGGAGCAGTGTCAGGCATGGGCGGTGGGGTGATTATTAAGCCAGTCTTTGATAGTCTAGGTTTTCACTCACTGTCAGCCATTACTTTTTATTCAAGTGTAGCCGTCTTAGTTATGGCAGTGAGTTCAACAACTAAGCAATTAAAAAATGGTGTTACAATTAACTGGCCGGAAGCGATGGCAATGTCTGTAGGCTCAATTGGCGGTGGCATCCTTGGCAGCCAGTTATTTAAAAAACTGTTAGAATTTTTCGGTAACCAAAGAGAGGTTCAGCTAATTCAAATTATCTTAACAATTATTTCTTTAGTCTTAGTCTTACTGCATACTTTGTATATTAAACACAGTTATCACTTAACTAACCTCGGTTGGTTTCTGGGGATAGGTTGCTTACTTGGTACTTTTTCAACTTTATTAGGAATTGGCGGCGGTCCGATTAATGTCTCCCTATTGATTTTCTGTTTTGGCCTAACGCTAAAAGAAGCCACTGTCTACTCAATCATAACGATTCTATTTTCCCAATTGGCGAAACTCGGTGAAATTGGTCTTAGTAGCGGTTATGGTGAGTTTGACCTTAGCTGGCTATGGGCAATTATTCCAGCGGCGATTATTGGCGGCTACATCGGTGGGCTATTAAGTGGCAAGCTATCAGAGAAAGTCGTAGGCAAAGTCTTTATCAGTGTCGTTATTGTCGTCATCTTAATTAATTTATGGAATGGTTTAAACTTAATCTAAAAAAAAACTAACTTCTGCCAATTAAGGCAAAAGTTAGTTTTTTTATTTAAGCATTTTTTTCAATTAAATCAACGAAGCTATCAACAATGACTTGCATAAAGCCTAATGTTCCTTCGTTTGTGATACTACCATCTTCAGCGATGAATTCGCCAACATTACCTAAGTAAGCTTCTGGTTGTTGCATCGTTAGAACATTTAAGAAGACTAATGATTGACGTAAGTGGTGATTAGCACCAAAACCAGCTAAAGCTCCAGGTGAAGCACTAACAACTGCCCCAACTTTTTTATCCCAGATACTTGCACCATAAGGACGTGAGCCAACATCTAAAGCGTTTTTCAAAACAGCCGGTACGGAACGGTTGTATTCTGGTGTTACAAATAGGAAAGCATCTTTTGTTCCAGCATCTTCACGGAAACGAGTCCAAGTTGCTGGTACATCACTAACATCTAAATCTTCGTTATAAAGAGGCAAATCACTAATATCAAGAAATGATACCTCGTATTCTGCTGGGAAAAGCTTAGCCATTGCTTCAGCGATTTTCTTGTTAAATGATTCTTTTCTCAAACTACCAACTAAAATACCAATTTTTTTCTTAGACATATACATTCTCCTCATAAATTTAATTAACTTACTTTATGTAAGCTTCTAAACATAGTTTACCTCTGAATTTAAAATAAGGCAAGTAATATGATTATATTTTTTGAAAAATTTAGAATAAGCCAAAGTTACTGAGGAAGGATTAGTGATGTCGTGACTTAGTAGATAATTCTGACATAAGCTAACTAACTAACTACTTAATAAAAAACATCATTAATAAAACTGTCTTGGTAGCTAGGTAATAGTCTGGTTTGTAAGTTAATCTGAAGGGGAAATAGAAATTAAGTTTTAAACCTAAAAGTTAAAACACGAACAATAAAATGATTATCCAAAGTTATTGTGTGGTTTTTGTTGTAATTGTTGGAAGTTACCCTTATAATAAACAAATAATTCAATAAAAAAAGAAAATGTTGTTAGGAGCGAATACGATGCAAAAAAAGGCAGCCTACTTAATTTTGGCTCCAGGAATTAGTCTATTAGTTTTTTTTCTCGTTTTACCTTTAGTTTCAATCTTGTTACCAACTGTGTTTGAAAATGGGTTTACTTTATCTGCCTACCAACACTTTTTTAGCGATTCATACAATTTAGGAATTTTGATCCGAACATTAAGAGTGTCATTGATAGTCACCTTATTTTCGGCTATTTTTGGTGTGCCAACAGCTTATTACATTGCTCGCAGTCCGAAAAAGTGGCGAGGCTTATTGATGGCATTGACGTTGTTTCCATTGTTAACGAATTCTGTTGTCAGAAGCTTTGCTTGGATTAATATTCTAGGCCAGAAAGGGGTCATTAATAGTTTGTTGCTGAGTACTGGCTTAATTCAAGAACCAATTGTGATTCTATACACTGAATTTTCAGTCATTATTGGCTCAATTTATTTATTTTTACCAATCATGATTATGACTTTAGTCGGCTCAATCGAGAATATCGACACGGAAATTATGGAGGCAGCAGAAACATTAGGGGCTAGTCGTTTTGTGGCGTTTACGAAAGTTATCTTACCATTAACAATTCCGGGAATTATTGTCGGTAGCATTTTAGTCTTTACTGGTACCTTAACAGCTTACACGACGCCCCAGCTTTTAGGAGGAAATAAAAATGTGATGTTAGCCACCTTCCTCTATCAGAAATCAATGAGTTTAGGGGATTGGAAAGGGGCAAGTGTGATTGCTTTTGTGATGATTTTAGTTACATTAGTAGTCATGAAAGGCTTTAATTTACTTGCTAAAACAATCGATAGACGAGGTGAAAATCATGCGTAAACAACGAGGACTAACAGTTATTGCCTTTCTAGTTTTTGCTTTTCTCTTTTTACCACTAGTAATTATTATCGTGACATCTTTTGGGGAGAATCCAACGATTCAGTTTCCAATCGAAGGCTTTACTTTTAAGTGGTATCAAAATATTTTTGTTTCAGATGTTTTTACAGCCGGTTTTGTTTTAAGTTTACAAATTGGCGTCTTAGCGACAGTTCTTGCCTTATTAGTAGGAGTACCAGCCGCTTATGGCCTAGCTCGCAGCGATTTGAAAGGGCGTAAGTTGTTAAAAAGTTTCTTTCTTTCACCGACAATTGTGCCAGGGATCGTCGTCGGTTATGCCTTGTTCCAAATTGTCGTAATAAAGTGGCAGTTACCAGTCTTTCAAGGCTTGTTATTAGGTCATTTTTTAATTAGCTTGCCTTATATTATTCGGGTAGTCGGATCAAGTTTGGAACAGCTAGACTTTTCGATTGAAGAAGTTGCCTGGACTCTAGGCTGTACGAAGGTAACTGCTTTTATGAAGGTTGTTTTACCAAATATTACTTCAGGAATTTTTGCAGCCTTTATGTTAGCTTTTATCAATTCATTTAATAATATCCCAGTGTCGATGTTTTTATCCGGCCCAGGAGTTAGTACGTTACCATCTAGTTTATTAAACTACATTGAGTACAATTACGACCCAACAGTTTCAGCAATTTCTGTCTTATTAATGTTAGGAACGATTGGTTTGATGTACTTGATTGAAAAAACCTTAGGCTTAGCAGCCATTGCATAATGAAAGAGGAGGCAACAGTGTCATGTCATTTGTCGAGTTAAAAGATATCCGGGTAAGTTATGACGGGAAATCTGATATTTTAAAAGAGTTAAATATTTCAATGGAAAAAGGCGAGTTAGTCTCATTACTAGGCCCTAGTGGTTGTGGAAAAACGACAACCTTGCGGGTTATCGCTGGTTTAATAGAACCAAATGAAGGCCAGTTTACTTTGGAAGAACAAGACTTGACGAAAGTTCCTGTCCATAAACGAAATTTCGGCATGGTCTTTCAAAGTTATGCTTTATTTCCACATTTAACCGTGGCGGAAAATGTCGCTTTTGGGCTGAAACTCCGGAAAGAGCCGCAAAAAGAAATTGATCGAAAAGTCTCAGAAATGTTAACAGTTTGTGGCTTAGAAGAATTTAGTCACCGTTACCCGAAACAAATGTCTGGTGGGCAACGGCAACGGGTGGCCTTAGCTCGAGCTTTAGTCATTGAACCGAAGTTATTACTTTTAGACGAGCCACTTAGTAATTTAGATGCAAAGTTACGAATTAATATGCGGATTGAGATTAAACGAATTCAGCAACAATTGGGCATTACCTCGGTTTTTGTGACTCACGATCAAGAAGAATGTTTCTCAATTTCTGATAAAGTGGCAGTGATGAACAAAGGAGTCATTGAACAATACGACCGTCCGGAAGTGATTTACCATCGACCTAAAACCGAATTTGTGGCTCGTTTTATCGGCTTTGAAAACTTCTTCTCAGTTGCCCTAAGTGGGGAAGAGTATCGATCCCAAGATGGCAGTCGCTTTAAAATTGCTGAAGTCACTGATGCTTCAAAAACTGTCGCAGCCATTCGCCCAGAAGACATCGAAATTTTAGAGACAGCAGGCCAATATCAGGAAAATCACTTAGAAGGGACAGTGGCAGTTCGAACGTTCTTAGGTAAAAGTTATCAGTATGAAGTCACGACTAGTATTGGCAAGTTACTAGTTAACGGCACTGGTGCCCAACGTTACGAAACAGGGGATGTCTTACCTTTATATTTAGCAGAAAACAAATTAGTCTTAGTTTAAAAAAAGAAAATGGGAGTGTTTAATTTGAAAAAATATCTTACGGTAAGTGCAGTTGTTTTAATTAGTAGTTTAATCTTAGGTGCTTGTAGTAAAGAAACATCTAAAGGCGGGGAAGAAGGACCTCAAGAATTAGTCGTTTCGACTTTCGGAATTAGTGAAGATGTTGTCAAAAAAGATATTTTTGAACCTTTTGAAAAAGCGAATAATGTTAAAATCGTTGTTGAATCAGGAACGAGTTCAGAACGTTATACGAAATTAGCTAATAACCCAAACTCGAGTGTTGACGTGATTGAGTTAGCGCAAGGAAATGCTGCAAAAGGCTTCCAAGCGGGGTTATTCGCAGAAGTTGATGAAAAAAGTGTTCCAAATATGGCTTTCTTAACAGAATCAGCGAAAGGGGCAGTTGCTCCAGGGGCTGGTCCCGCTTATGTGGTAAATAGTATTGGGATTATTTATAATCAAGCAGCTACTGGTAAAGAACTGACAGAATGGGCAGATCTTTGGTCAGAAGACTTAAAAAGTAAAGTCGCTATTCCAGATATTGCGACAACTTATGGCCCAGCAATGGTTTACTTAGCCAATGATCAGCAAAAAACTGACTTAGAAAAAAACCAAGGCAAAGGTGCCTTTGTCGGCTTAAAAGCCTTAGAACCGAATATTGTTAAAACTTACGGAAAATCATCTGATTTAATTAACATGTTAAAATCAGGAGAAATTACAGCAGCAGTTGTAGGTGATTTTGCAGTGCCAATTATTGCTAATGCCGATCCAGAAGTTGAATACTTTGTCCCAGCTTCAGGAACATACGCTAACTTTAATACAGTCAATGTGACTAAAAATTCTAAAAACAAAGAACTGGCTCAAAAATTTGTTGACTGGAGAATTAGTCAAGAATTACAAGAAGTCACAGCTAAGTCTTTAAACGAAGCACCAACAAATACTAAAGTCGTCTTAGATGAAGCGACTTCAAAAGATAAAACCTATGGGCCAGTGGCAGAACGTCTGAAAAGAATTGATTTTGATTTTGTAAATGAAGAATTAACTAACTGGATTGATCAGTGGAATCAAACTTTTAACCAATAAAAAGGGAGACTCTTCAAAAGAAGCGAGGCTCTTTTGAAGAGTTTTTTATGATAAAGCCAGATAATCGTTGAAAGGATGTTAACAAATGACTATTGATTTATTAGTTACCAATGTCCAAATTTTTAATAGTTTTAATCGTCAGTTTGAGTCAGGTTCAATCGCAATTAGTGAAGGCAAGTTTTTTTATCGTAGTCAGGAAGATTTAAGTTATTTAAATCCAAAAGAAGTCTTAGACGGTGGCAATCGCTACATGATTCCAGGTTTACTAGACATTCATATGCATATTGAAAGTTCAATGACATTGCCTAGTATCTTTTCTAAAGCCGCTTTAACCTATGGTGTGACAACGATTGTTGCCGATGCCCATGAAGTGGCTAATGTCTTCGGGATTGTAGGCTTAAAGGAATACTTTAAAGGGGAAACCGAGTTAGATATTTTTCAAGCCATTCCCTCTTCAGTCCCTTCAACAACGAAAGCCTTAGAAACGACAGGTGGCGTCATTGAGTTAGCTGAAGTCGCCGAATTACTTGATTCACCAGAGGTCGTTTGTTTAGGGGAAGCGATGAATTTTAAAGGCATTGTGTCAGAGCCAGCTTCCTTAATTCGTCAAATCATCGCTTTAGTTCAAGAAAAACACCCTCGGATGCCGATTGAAGGCCATGTTCCTAGAATTACTGGGGAAGAATTAGCTCGCTTTAGTTATCAAGGAGTGACAGCAGATCATACTCATCAAAGCCCAGAGTCGATCTTAGAAAAAGTTTACAACGGAATGTTCATTGAATTACAAAGTAAATCAATTACCCCAGAAACTATCAAAACCGTAGTTGATCATCAGTTATACGAATATATGGCTTTAATTACTGATGATGTGATGGCTGATGATTTATTAACCAGTCATTTAAACGGGAACATCAAAAAAGCCGTTGCTTGTGGTCTACCAATTGAATGGGCGATTTACATGAGTACTTATACCCCGGCTCGGAGAATTGGCTTTCAAGACCGAGGGGCAATTGCCCCAGGTTTATTAGCTGATTTCATTTTATTAGATGATCTAACAACTTTTGAGATTGCAGCTGTTTATAAAAAAGGTCAGCTAGTTCATCGTCAAGGTGAAGCAATTCAACAGCCAGCAGTGATTGAAGAATTTCCGCCAGAGTATTATCAGTCTGTTAAGTGTCGATTGTTAACGCCGGTAGACCTCAAAATTGCGGCCCCGGCAACAGCAACTGAGGCTGATGTTAATGTGATGGCAATTCAAGCAGTTGGGACCTTCACAACTCAGGAAAGTAAGACCTTACCTGTTGTTGATGGCTATTTAAATTGGGAAGATAGTGGTTTAGCTTTAATTATTGTCATGGAACGTTATGGCTTAAATGGCAATATCGCTTACGGCTTTGTCGACCAAGGGCTTCATGAAAAAGGTGCTGTAGCAACGACTTGGGCTCATGATCATCATAATTTAATGGTTATGGGAACTGATTCAGCTAGTATCTTGGAAGCACAAAAAACATTATTAGCGCTTCAAGGGGGCTATGTTGTCGTTAACCAAGGGGAGCTTGTAGCTACTTGCCCTTTACCGATTGGTGGGATTTTAAGTGCCGCCCCTTTAGCTGACTTAGGTCAAAAACTTAAAGATGTCAGACAAGGAATGGTTGACTTAGGTTACCGTAATGGTAATGAAATTATGTCTTTTTCAACGCTATCTTTACCAGTCTCACCAGAAATTAAAATTACCGACAAAGGGATGATGGCAACTAAGAGCCAAGAATTGATTCCTTTAATTAGGAGGTTTAGATGAGACAGTTAATTAAAAATGTTTATATTTTAACAATGGATCAAGACGTAACTGTTTATCCAACAGGTTACTTAATCATTGAAAAGGATCGGATAGCAGAGATTGGTCAAATGTCGGAATTAGTTTATCAGGCCGAGGCTTTTGAGGAAGTCACTGATGGCGAAGGGGGGCTATTAATTCCCGGTTTAATCAATACACACACCCATCTAGGCATGATTCCTTTTCGCTCCCTTGGCGATGATGTACCAGATCGGTTACGGCGATTTTTGTTTCCTTTAGAGAAGTTTATGACTCAAGAATTAGCGGTAGCTAGTGGGAAGTATGCGATGGCGGAGATGCAGTTAGCAGGTGTGACAACTTTTTTTGATATGTATTATTTTGCCGATGACTTAGCAGCCGCCGCCGTTACTATGAAGAGCCGGGGAATTATCGCCGAAACGGTAATTGATTTTCCAACTTGTGACAGTCAAACTGCTCATGGTGGCATCGATTACAGTCAAAACTATCTGCCAAAATGGCTGAATCACGAATTAGTTACGCCAGGAATTGCGCCTCATGCACCAAACACGAATAGTGAAGAGGCCTTGATTGCAGCCAGCCAATTAGCACGGCAATACAACGTTCCCTTAATGATTCATTTAGCAGAAATGGATTATGAAATTAGTTATTTTGCCGAAAAATATGACTTAACCCCAGTCGCTTATTTAGAAAAAATCGGTTTTTTAGGTGAGCATGTTGTGGCAGCTCACTGCATCTTCATCAGTGAGGCAGATATTCAAATTTTAAAACGAACAGGAACGAAAGTCGCTCATTGCTTAGGCGCTAATACGAAATCTGCTAAGGGAGTGGCACCGTTAAAAGCCCTTCTAGCAGCAGGTGTGCCAGTTGGTTTAGGGACAGATGGGCCTAGCAGTGGCAATACTTTAGATCTTTTTTGCCAAATGAAGCTAGTCGGAAATATGCATAAAACAGTTTTAAAAAACAGAAGTGCTTTTCCCGCTGTGGAAATCTTACAATTAGCGACTAATGGGGGAGCAGAAGTCTTAGGGATGAAGGAGCAAATCGGTTCCATCGAAGTGGGGAAAAAAGCGGACTTAGTACTCATTGAAACTCAGTCGGTCAATATGTTTCCACTCCATGATCCATACAGTGTCGTCGTTTATTCAGCTAATAGTAGTAATGTGGAGACTGTTTGGATTAACGGGGCAGTCGTTGTTAAACATAAAGAACTAGTTGGTCACAAGTTAAAAGGATTACAGCAAAATTTAGCAACAGAAATGACTGAATTTAATCAAGAAGTTGCTAAAATAATGACCCCAGACTAGCTAAAAGAACAACTAAAAAGCGTCAAAAAGTTAAGGAGTCCTTTAACTTTTTGACGCTTTTTAAAATTTTACCTTTCTTGAATCTTAAGACGCAAGAGGGCTTCTTCAATCTCAACAATCGTTTCGGGATCGGTTTCCGTTGTTAATTGCTCTGAAATAAAGTCGATGATGCCAATGTTGCCGGGAGTAGCTAGGATGCTAATTGCCCAGATGGCAGTTCCGCGAATCACCGGTCGGGGGTCATTTTCAACTAGGGCTAATAAATTCGGAATGGCACTTTTTTCTTTGGCATTGGCTAAGGCAATAATGGCGTTACGTTGAATCGGCTTTTTCCCACGCCAAGAGCCAGCTAAAGGGCCAAAGGTTTCTTTGAACTCACGATTAGAAATCGTTAATAAAGGCTTCAATAATGGGGTAACAACTTCAGGTTCTGGTTCCATCTCAGGGTGGAAATGAGAATCTTTGCCTTTATTAAATGGACAGACTTGCTGACAAATGTCACAGCCATAAATAATCGTTCGAATTTTTGGTCGATATTCAGTTGGCATATAGCCTTTTGTTTGAGTTTGATAAGAGAGACATTTCTGACCATTCATTCGACCATCACCTAACAAAGCTTCAGTAGGGCAAAGATCAATACATTTAGTACAACTGCCACATTGATTTTCAATTGGCGTATCTGGTTCAAAAGGGATATTAGTAATCACTTCACCTAGATAAACGTAAGAACCGAATTCTTCGGTGATTAATAAGCCGTTTTTACCAATAAAGCCTAGTCCTGCTCGTTGTGCCACAGCCACATCAATTAATTCGCCAGTATCAACCATTGGTTTAAAGCGAATTGATTCATCATTTTCACACGCTTCTTGAATAAAAGCCATTAATTTTTCTAAACGTTCTTTTAAGATATCGTGGTAATCAATCCCCCAGGAAGCCCGGGCAAAACTGCCTCGTCGTTCCCCTTTAATCGAAGGGGCTTTCGTTTTCATTTTCGTCGGATAAGCTAAGGCAATGGAAATGATTGACTGAGGCTGATCAAAAATTAATTCGGGATAAAGTCGTTCATCAATCTCTTGATGTTCAAAACCAGTTGTATGACCAGCGGCTTTTTGTTCAATTAGACTGGCTTTTAGGTGATCGAAAGGGGTGGCATCAGTAAAGCCAATTTTATCGATCCCTAAGTCTTGACTGGCGTTAATGATTTTTTGTTTCAGTTCTTGGTACATTAACTAACAACTCCTTTCTTGCTAACGTGATAACTTAGTCCTTCTATAATAACAGTAAGGGGAAAAATAAACAATTCCACGAAAGAAGGAATAAAAAAATCCCTCTACTAAAAAGGTAGAGGGGTAAAGTTTAATTTTCTAAAAGACTCACGCGGTCAGCGTGACGACCTTCTTGAGGCGTGGCTTGTAGCCAAGTGTCAACTAACATTAAAGCTAAGCCTTCACCAGTTACTCGTTCACCAAGACATAAAATGTTTGTGTGATTATGTTCGCGAGTTGCTTGAGCTGAGAAGTTATCGCCAACAACTGCTGCGCGAATGCCGCTCATTTTATTAGCTGCGATGGACATTCCAATACCTGTCCCACAACATAAAATCCCTAAGTCAGCTTCTTTAGCTAAAATCGCATTCCCAACTTTTTTAGCATAGTTTGGGTAATCCACACTAGCTGTGTCATCTGTCCCTAAGTTAAGAACCTCAATTCCTTGTTCTTCTAAGTGCTTTTTGATAGCATTTTTTAAATTCATACCACCATGATCATTTGCAATTGCAATCTTCATTGTCATATCCCCTTTAGCATCATAATTTAAAGACCTCTTAATTATACCAAATTAAGAGGCCTTTGTGTTTTAGATATTACCGATTATGCCAAAGGCTGCTAAAAGACCACCTACGACAATTAAAACAAGTAAGACAGTTGTTGGTTTCAGTTTCTTTTTCAACATAATAAAAGTTAACATCGTAACAACTAATGGTAGGAACCCAAGGACTAATTTATCTAAAACATCAGTCTGAATCGACATAAACTCACCTTTACTTAAAGCGATTTTTAAAGGGGAAGAAATCGAGACAAATTGAGCAGCTAAAGCGCCAATTACTACTGCTCCTAGTGTTTGTGAGAAAGTCATGACTTTCGGCAGTAAGGAGCCGGATAAGATTTTCGTAATGCCTTCCTTACCAGTCTCGTAACCTTGCATCCACAATTTATAAGCAATGATTAACATAATTGCCATATGTAAAGTGAAGAAGGCGACAGGCCCCATTAAAATATTTCCTTCAGCAGCAAAAGGTAAGGTGAAAGAGAGTAAGATTGGAATTAAAGTTCCTTGCCATAAAGTGTCTCCGATCCCTGCTAAAGGTCCCATTAAACCAGTTTTTAAACCATTAATGGTCCCACTATCAATAGGTGCGCTATTGGCTTTTTCTTCTTCCATGGCAATTGTCATGGAAAGAATCGGCCCACCAAATGATGGTTCAGTATTGAAGAAGTTCATGTGACGTTCAAGTGCGTCTTTCATTTCATCGGAGTCTTTGCCGTAGAGTTTTTTCAAAATTGGTGAAAAAGCATGGACGACCCCAGTTGCTTGTAAACGTTCGTAGTTGTAGTTTGCATGTGAAAAGAATGTCCAACGCCAAAAGGCACGAACAACGTCAGACTTACTTAATTTTTTTTCAGGAACTGCTTGGTTAGTTTCAGTTGGAGTAGTATTCTCAGTCATTATGCTTGCCTCCCATCTTTAAGATATAATTCTGTAAATACATAAGCAATTACGAGAGCGAAAAGTGACACAGCTAAAATAGGTAAGCCAGAATAAACAGTTAATAGGAAACCGAAGAAGAAGAAGACTAAAGTCCCTTTGCCATTCATTGCACGTAAGTTCATGGCGATCCCCAAAGCGGGTAAGATGCCACCAATGGCAGATAAAACAGCTAGAGGTTTCCCAGCTAGGGAGTCAATGACACCTTTAACTGCATCGGCACCGTAGTAGCTAGCAAGAGCCACAGGGACGACAGTAATTAAAATTAAAAATATTTGCGGAGGCCAGACATGTAAAAAGTTAATGCGATCAATATTTCCTTCTTCAGCAGCTTTGTCAGCTAAATGAACGAAAGTAATATCAACAGTCATATGTAAGACCCAAATAATAGTACCGAGCAAGCCGATTGGTACAGCTAAAGTTGTTGCTACAGTAGGCGAAACATTTGCTGCCATTGCTAAGGCTGTCCCAAGTGTACCTGCCAAAGCCGGGTCCATAGCGACAGTTCCCCCAGCTGAAATAAATGCTAAGTAAGGTAAATTAATTGCTGCCCCGATAATTGTTCCTTTTACTGGGTCTCCTAAAATAAGTCCGACAACGGCTCCATTGACCATTGGGCGCATCCAAGCGTGTGTGCCAAGTAACGAAATCCAAGGGGTTCCATTAATACCAAGATAGTAAACAAACCCGATTAGTACTGCTTGTATAAAACTAATCTCCATTGCTATTCTCCTTTAAAATTTATTTTATAACATCCCGTTCACGGAAACTGATTTTTCATCAGGAATGACGTGAACTTTTAAGCCAACATTATGTGCGATGATTTTTTTGAACTGTTCTTTTTCTTCATCGGAAGCAGAAATGTTTTTGTAAAATTTCTTCCGCTCTTTGTTAGCCCCCATGCCACCGATAATAACATCAGTCAGATTGACACCGTTTTCAATTAGTGAGACATAAACCCCAGGACCTTTAGTTAAAATAATGACTTTTTTATCATTTGAAAGGTGATTGATTACTTCTGGGGCGTCAGCTACGGTTAAAATATCTAGACCAATTCCCATTGGGACAGCCATCTTAATAATCGTTTTTGTAAAGTCATCGCCAGCTGTCTGGTCATCAACAATGATAATATGATTGCCACCTGTATACTGCAACCAAGCAGTCATAACCTGTCCGTGAATTAAGCGATCATCAATTCGAGCTAATACAATTTTTGCCATTAAAATTTCCTCCTAGTAGTTTTAAGCTTGTGACAAGATTACTTATATTGAGTAGATATGAGTAAGTCGTCTAGTTATTTAGTTTATTTAATTCCGTGAAAAATTCTTTAATGCCATCAACACCGGTTTCAAGTGAACGCATAGTCGTTTCAGTTAAGGAACTACCAAGCATGCGTTGATTAAAGGCTTCAATCAACATCGGTAAGTTAACCCCAGCAACTAAGCGATACTCGGTATCACTAAGATTTTTATGATTTAAGGCTGTTTGGTTATAAGGGCTTGCTGAATAAAGGTCTGTGAAGACGATAACACCTTCACCTTGATCTAATTTTTTAACTGATTCTAAAATCTCAGTCGAGAAATCTTCGATACTATTGCCGTGACAAAGTGCTAAAGTCTGGCAGTTTTCTTGTTTCCCCATAATTAACTCGACACTGTCGAGAATACCTTCAGCAAATTTTCCGTGTGTTGCAATTAAAACACCGATCATATTTTCACCACCTTTGACTTTATACATTGCAAGAGCCGTGCCAAGTTTGTAAATAATAGTGTGTTACTAAAGGAAAGACTAGACTAGTCAAGGGCTTAGGTTTTTCGAAAGTCTGTGAAAAAAACTAAAATGACACACTCTTTATGAAAGAAGTGTGTCATTTTAGTGTGTTGGTCGTTGAATTGCCAGTGTGTCAAGCTAGTGTGCCGAAAGCTAAAGACAAGGGAGTGTTGGGGACGTTTCACAAAGTGGGGTCTGTAATCTTTTCAAAGATACTTCGTTCTGAAAAAATAAATATTTCGGTTACGTAAGCGAGTTCTGAATCTGGAATTGTAATTCCCCACAAGTTATCAATTTGTTTAAATGCTTGGGAAATACTGTGATAGATTTGTTGATGATGGGCCATTTTGTTTACTAAGTCTTTGTAGGAATAGGTTTCATTTTGAATGACCCGCTCAAGCATACACGTTGTATGGAAAATATATTTGACGTAGAGAGCGTTTGTATCAGCAATTCCTAACTCAGAGATAATCTGATGAAAGGTTTCGGTTAAACTTTCAATAGCCTTCTTCGAATCAATAAAAGTTAAGACATTTTGAATCAGGGTGACTAACTTAGGATTATCAATGTAATTATGGATCGGTGTGGAAAAGTCATCTTCAGCGTGGCGTTCTTTAATTTGATAGTCACTAATATTGGCCATACTTTCAACTAAACCGTCTAAAGTTGTCGAAGCCATTAAAGATAAACGAGTCGCTTCTAAAACAGTTAAGGTACTGACCATATTAAGGGATTGAACTTGAATGCCTGTTTCTTTAGCAATGATACTACCAAAACTGGTCAAAGAGCCCATATCTACTAGCAAGAGCACGCCTTTTCCTTGGTTGATTTCAGTCACTAAAGTTTTAGCTTGTTCGAGGACGGTACTAACTTTTTCATCTAAAGGCATACACAAATAATGGGCATGCTCGGATTTTAGCAAAATATTTGAAACATGGGCCAATTCTTTAGCGACTTGGCCATGGGTAATTACTAATATGCCAACATGTTGACTATGAGTATCTAGTGTCAGGGACTCTAGAAAGACTGCGATAAAGCCGATTTCATAAGTAGGTATTCTAATGTTCTTCTTTTGTTCCAACAAGTTAATAATTTTTTTAGCCATTGTGTAATAAGTCGATTGATTATTAATCATTAATTCAGATTTAGGTTTTCGTAAGGCTTGGTTGTCATTAATCCGTTCAATCAAAGCGACTAAATGTAAAATAATCCCAATAATCGCATTCTCTTGAACATTAATGCCATACTCTGCTAAAACTGACAGCAGCAAGGAGTTAATGAATGAGTAGTCTTCTTTTGTGATGAGTTTATAAATAGGTTCTTCGTGAAGGTTCTCAGCATATTTAAATTGATTTTTTTGTGAGAAATAGTTTATCAGCTCTTTATCAACTAAATGGGTCACTTCTTCAAGTTCGAGTCCTTGTTTAAAATATTGTTTAGAAGTCTCTTCGATTTTTGCGTAAAAATTTTGTTCTAAGGTTTTATCAACAAAGAAGTTTTCTAAACGTTTACTTTTATTTGTAGGATGAAAAACAAAGCCGGTTTTATTTGACCAATAAAATTCATGGGATAGTAGGGCACGTTTTTCATCAAAAACATCAAAGTAATCAACGTATTGGCTTGGTAGTTGGGACAGTTTCACATTTACGGTTTCCGTCCCTTTGGTTAACATTTCGACAAAAGCACTGGCGCAGATTAATTGGACATCATTGCAAAGCTGACCAATATTATTTTTACAATCATAAACGAGAAAATACTTCATAACCTCGTTAGAAACATGAATTGGACGATTAATTTTTTTAGCTTCTTGTTCAAAATTAAGTATAATCAATTCCATTCGCTCCTCAAGGGAACGTTCCCGTAATGGTGGAATTGAAATAATATTAGGAATACGTCTTAAAAAAGTTTGTAAAATTGAGACATCGACTTGCTCTGTTGTAGCTGAAATAATTAATACATCGGCGTGATGAACTTGATGGGATTCCCCAAGTCGGCGGTATTCTCCACGATCAATTAAAGAGAAGAGCATTTCCTGACCTTCTGGTGGTAAGCGATGGACTTCGTCTAAGAACAAGATGCCTTTGTCGGCTTGGGCAACAATCCCTTGGCGGTCAGAGGTTGCACCAGTAAAAGCCCCTTGGACATGACCAAAAAGGTGGGAAAGTAAGAGTTGTGGATTGCCAGCATAATCAGCACAGTTGAAGATAATATAAGGGGCAGAAGGTTTAAATTTCTGGGATTCTAAAGCAAACTGATACATAGTATTAGCAAAAGTCGTTTTACCAACCCCAGTTTCTCCAATCAGTAAAGTGTCGAGACCTTTAGGCGGGTAAAGAATAGCCGCGATTGCTTGTTGGACTTGGTAAGTCATACTTTTATCAAAACCAATTAAATTAGCAAAAGATTCAGTCATCTTATTTTGTTTTTTTGAAGTAGCTGGATCACTAACTGGCTGGTTGTTAGCTAAGGTTGCTGATTGATTTTCAGACTCAAGACAAAAATAGTGATAAAATTCTTTTTGATTATTAAAAAAAAATTTATCAATCGGCTTTTCAAGTAAATTTTTTTCGGCACTAATAAAATAAACTGGACGGCCATTGATCTTTATAATTTTCTGCTCTTTGTGAAGAACATTTAATTCACGACTGACATTGCTGCGAGAAAAGCCAGATTGTTCAGCTAAAAAATCTGCTGACCAGCCGTAGATGTGGTCGTCGCTAGCAAGAGTGAGGCTTGCCGATAAATCTAATAAGGCTTGATAAACGGCAGTTTTTCGAGTGCTTGACATGATATTTGTAACCCCTTTCAATGAGTTTGTTTATTATCATAGCACAAATTAACTGAAAGTCGATAATCAACATTGAGGAAAAAAACGAAAAAATTTATCTTGACTATTTTTTTTTCCTTTGCTAATATCTGTGGTGAGTAGATATGAGCAATCTCTGGTAAATAGAAAACGGAGGATTGCTTTATGAAAAATGAACAAGTTAGCTCGAAAACTTATCGCTTAGTTGCGGCAGGTGAAGTTGTTTCAGAAATAATCGAGAGAGAGGTCAAACCTGGCTGGGTCGTAGTTGAACCGAATATTGCCAGTGTTTGTCATGCGGATTTGAGGTATTATACTGGTAGTCGGAGGCCAGAAGCGATGAAGAAAAAATTACCAATGGCTTTATTGCATGAGGGGATAGGTGTCGTTGTCTCAAGTCGATCTGAAAGGTTTGTCAAAGGGGATCGGGTCGTGATAGTTCCGAACATCCCAGGTGAAGTCTTAGATCCAGAAAAATACCCAAACGAAAAAAAGATTCCTGTCAATTATACTCAAGGTAACCAATTTTTAGGGAGCGGCTACGATGGCATCGCCCAAAGTCGTTTAGTTCAGCCTGCCCAGTGTTTAGTCAAAATTCCTGATGAGATTCCTGACGAAATTGCTGTTTTAGCAGAACTTTGTACAGTCTCTTATCATGGCGTTAGTCATATTGAAGAACGCTTACGGGACCCTAAAACGAAAGTTGCCTTATTTGGTGATGGCCCTGTTGGTTACTTAACAGCAGCAATGATTCGTTATTTATACGGAGCTGAAGCTGAGCGATTTACTGTTTTCGGAGCAGACCCTGAAAAGCTAAGTAAATTTACTTTTGCCCGTCAAGAAATGGTGCAAACTTATGATTTTACTAATAATCCTGAAAAGTATGACGTTGTCTTAGAATGTACTGGTGGTCGTTTTAGTGAAAGTGCCCTGAACCAAGCCATTGATATTTTCGCACCTTGTGGGGATCTAGTCATTATGGGAGTCAGTGAAGAGCGAGTGCCGATTAATACTCGGGACATACTAGAAAAAGGCTTACGGTTGTATGGCAGTAGTCGTTCTTCAACTTCAGACTTTGAAGCGGTTATTAAAGCCTTTGAAAATCCTGATTATCGGGAAGCTTTAGGGGAAATCTTACCGCAAGAGTGGAACGTAGTGACTGATGAGCAGAGCTTTAAAAAAGCCATGGATCAAGTCGTTGAAAAGCGGGACTGGCATAAAACTATTTTAGATTTTAAATGGTCATAATAAAAAAGCAAGCGAAAAGAGTCTTCTTTTTGCTTGCTTTTCTGTGTTTAATAGATGACTTCCACGTTGTGTTCTGCGACTAAAAGGTTGATGTGATCGGGTAAAGGTTGATCGGTTATCAACATATCAATTTTATCAAAGGGAATACTTAAATAAAAATAATCACTATCGATTTTACTACTGTCAGCTAATAAAATAATTTTTTTGGCTTGCTTAAAAAAAGCTTGTTTGACTTGGGCTTCTTCTTCAGTAGCATCTGAACCACCTTGACTACTAAAGCCACGACAAGAGACGATTGCTACATCCGCAGAAAAAGAGCGAATGCTATCACAGGCCATGACACCAGTGATTGAAGATTCTTTATTTCTGACCCGACCACCGACTGTATAAATGTCATGATTCGTTTGAATCCCTAAAATATAAGAAGTTAAATTACCATTAGTCAAAATTTTTAGATTATCGAATTGATTTAATTTTTTTGCTAGTTTAAAAACCGTACTACTAGAATCTAAAAACAAACTTTGGCCTTCTTGAATGTGAGCTAAAGCTAGTTCAGAGATGTACTCTTTAAGGTTTTCGTTATTCCTTTCACGATATAAAAAGGGTAACTCATAACGTTGCTCACCTAAATACATTGCTCCACCACGAGTACGGCTAATTTGGCCATTTTGAGCTAGCACACTTAAATCTCGTCTAATGGTAGCTGGGCTACTATACAGCTGCTGGCTAAGTTCCTTAGTTGATAAAAAGTGATTTTTTTTAAGTAAGTTTAAAATTTGAATCCGTCGTTCTTCCGGTAACATCGAGAGCCTCCTTAAGATTTTTCTTTATCATATCACAGAATGATCAAAAGTGATTGTTGATGTTGGTTAATGTGATTGAAGATGATTGTTAGTCATCTTTATCGCCAGACCTTGTTGACTGTAATTGATTGATTTATGCTAGAGCTAATAAAAAAGAGAGAAGGAAAATGTATGAATAAAATGAAAGTCGCTGTATTTAATGATGTTAAATCTCTTGAAATTGAAGAAGCCTATTTACCAAAAGTAACTGCTTCAACGATTTTAATAAAAGTTGAAGCATGTGCTGTTTGCACATGGGAACAACGGGTTTATACCGGTGTTAAAGAAGTCAGTTTTCCCTTTATTGGTGGGCATGAAATTGCTGGGGAAATTGTCGCTCTTGGTAGTGAGGTCAATTCTTTAATTTGGAAAGTTGGCGCTAAAGTAGTTTATGGAACTAATTTAGCTTGTGGCGATTGTTACCAATGTAAAAGTGGTGATGAGCAAAATTGTTATAATTTTGACCATAGTAAACAATTGCCAGGGCTGCCTTACCCGGGAATGGGAGGGTTCTCAGAATATATTTTAGTTGAGCCAAGGCATTTATTTCCTTATTGGCACGTCACACCTCAAGAAGCAGCTTTAGCAGAACCCTTATCTTGTGTGATTCATAGCTCTGAAACAGCCGGGATTGCTTATGGTGACACCGTCGTCGTAATTGGTTGTGGCATTATGGGGCTGCTCCATATTCAATTAGCTGTTAAAAGCGGGGCCTTGGTTATTGCGAGTGATCCGCAACCGGAGCGTTTAGTTAAAGCCCAAGCATTAGGGGCCCAACACACCATTAACCCTTTAGTAGAAAATCTTGAAATCGCCGTTCAAGAATTAACTCGCAATATTGGGGCGCAAATTGTTTTTGATACGACTCCGATTGCTGAAATCGTCAGTCAAAGTTTAGATTTGCTAGCAAATAACGGCAAGCTAGTTTTATACTCTTCCTTTTATCCTGACTCACCAGTGGCTTTTAGTCCCGACACTTTACATAAAACCGCCACTCAAATTCAAGGGACAGCTAATTCAAATAGTCGTGATTTTATGCGCTCCGCTAAAATGATTAGTGAGGGAATTATTGATATGAAACCTTTAATCAGTGCTGTCTATGGCTTTGAAGACATAAAGGCCGGTTTAGAGTCGGCTATTCAAGGGGATAAGTATCGAGTAGTGATTGATTATCAAAAGAAAGAGGGGGACGTATCATGTTAGTAACTTTAAAAGAACTATTAGCCCAAGGAACTAAAAAAGAGATAGCAGTCGGCGCCTTCAACGTGCCAAATTACGACACTTTACGAGCAGTCATTCATAGTGCGGAAGAATTAAATGTCCCGGTAATTATTCAACATGCCGAAGTTCATGAAAATCTGATTGCCCTTAAAGAAATTGGCCCACTGATGATTGCCATGGCGAAAGAAGCCAGTGTTCCAGTTGCTGTTCACTTAGATCATGGGGCTAGCTTTGAGAAGTGTGTGGAAGCCATTCGCTTAGGTTTTACTTCAGTTATGTATGACGCTTCTGATAAACCATTTGCAGTCAACCTGGCAGAAATGAAAGAAATCGTCAAAATTGCTCATGCTGTTGGAGTATCAGTGGAAGCAGAGCTAGGTAGTATTTATACTTCAGAAATTGGTGGTGGCGAAGGGCGAACAGATCGTAGTCTAGTAGAGTTACAGCCTGAAAATATGTACACTGACCCCTCACTAGCAAAGGAATTTGTGGAAGGAACAGGAATTGATTGTCTAGCAATTGCTTTTGGGACAGTCCATGGCATGTACTTGACCAAACCAGTCTTAGATTTAGAACGGATTACCGCTATTAAAGAGCAAATTGACCTCCCATTTGTCATGCATGGCGGCTCAGGGGTTTCAGCAGAAAATTACCGAGCAGCGATTGCTAAAGGAATTCGTAAAATAAACTATTACACTTATATGAATAAAGCCGGTGGTCAAGGAATAGCTGAGGTCATTAGGAATCGTCAACAAGCAGAACTAATCTTTTTTGATGAATTATCACTAATTGCTTACGAAAGTATGAAGGTAAACATTAAAGCAGCTTTGAAGATTTTTAATAATTTATAGTAAACAAAAAACGCTAATAATTTAGCGTTTTTTTGTTTGAATCGGATTAAACCCTTCATCAGTCACAAAATCAGGCAACCCCCAAATATTTAATTCTGTTTTTTTAGCAGTGGCCTCAAGTTCTTGAAAAAAATCACGATAGATGAGGGGCTGTTGCCAATAATCTAGGGAACGAGCAAAGCCTTGTCGTAACAGCTCACTTTGTAAGAGAACTTTCTCTTGGTTAAAAACATAAACCAGGAGCCGCTCATACTTATCCAAAGGCGGACCAGTTTCTAAGGCTAAATAAACCTCAGAAGAAGAGGCTAAAAATTTCTCTACAAAGGCCGTTGCTTCTAAAGCGAATGGTTGAACCTCCTGGTCGGGAATTTTAGATTCAGGCGTGTCGATTCCTAATAAACGACTTCTGACTTCATGACCGTTTAAGTTAAAAATAATCGTATCCCCATCAATCACGTAGACTGTAGCCACTTTAAATAAAGTTAACTGCGGCAAGTCTTGGAAATTCTGACCAGTAAAGTGAGTGATTTCTCCTTGATTTGAAATTAACGGTTCTAGGACTGGCTCGGGGTCGGCTTCAGTTGGAATCAAGGCGGTGATTTTTTCACGAAGGCTTAAGATTGCTGGAAACTGATCAAAGAGGGGCGTTTCCATTAAAAGAATAAATAAAATAATAACTAAAACACAGATCCAGCCAGCTGTCCTTTTCATCTGGAGCCCTAAGTATTTCTAACAGCATAGGCGTCTAATAAGACCCGGCTGATAACTTGTAGTGGCAGACGAGAACGGACTTCGTAGTCAGGAAAATACGAAATTGGCGACTTAAATCCCACAAAAACTAAATCTGACAGCTGGGCTAAAGGCCCCCCTTGATTAGCAGTGATAGTAATACTAGTAATATCATCTTTGCGACAGTTTTCAGCAGCCTCAACTAACTCCGGTGTTTCACTATTTAAAGAGACAAAGATAATTAAATCATCTTTTGACAAAGTTTGGCTCATGTGACGAATAATATTAGGATCGTCATGCATTTCACAATACTTATTTAACAGTTGTAGTTTAACCATCATTTCTTTGGCAATTAATTCAGAAAAGCCTCGGGCGAAAATACAAACTCGCTGAGCCGCTTTAATTTTTTGAATGGCATCTTCAATGGTGGCACTGTTTAACATATCAATAGTACGAGTAACTTCTTGTTGATTTTTTAAAATCGCTTGTTTAATTTCTTGATCGACTTGCTCCATAATTGCGAATTTAGGATTGTTAGCTTCTTGATCTTTTAAATGATGTTTGAACGCTGTGAAGCCATCGTAACCCATTTTTTTCATTGTCCGAACGACAGTTGCTGTTGAAACATTACTGTCTTCACTTAATTTGACAATCGACATTTCGGGAATCTTATCAATGTTTTTATGAATGTAATCAAGTAAAAATTGTTCCGTATGACTTAACTTTTTTTGTTTGGCTAGCTTAGTTTTCATCTTAAAGACCTTTCTTGTAAATGTTTTCAAGTAATTATAGTGAAACAGAAAACCTTTACATTCTTTTTTATGACATAATTCTAACATAGAACAGAATAATTAACTAAAAGAAAGAGTGAAGAAGATGATCGTGACCTGCACAATGAATCCAGCAATTGATTTATTTGTAAGAACGAACTCCTTTTTACCTAAAGTTGTCAACCGAACACTAGAAGATGATATTCAGCCTAATGGCAAAGGGGTAAATGTTTCTTTTGTTTTAAAAATGTTAGGAATCGACAATCAAGCAATTGGGTTTACTGGAGGCTTCACGGGAGAATTTATCAAAAAATCCCTCGTGGAAAAAGGTATTAGCACAGATTTTGTAGACGTCACTGAAGCAACGCGGATTAATGTCTTTACGAAAGTCGAAGATCAAAAGCAAGAGTACAAACTAGTCAACCAAGGGCCAACTATTCCGAAAGTCGCTTTTACTGAGTTACTAGGTAAAATCAGTCAGTTAACAGCTGGGGACCTGCTGTGTGTCTCAGGAAGTAACCCGAAAGGCATTAGCGATCATGATTTACTAAGGTTAGCGGAATTAACTTATGAACGGAAGGTTCCATTAGCGATCGATACGAGTTCACCAATTTTGTTAGAGCTATTAAAGTATCGTCCTTTTTGCCTGAAGCCTAACGAAGAGGAACTGGCTGCTCTGTTTGGCAAAACAGACTTGACTGAAAAAGAGATTCATTTTTACGGACAAAAACTAGTTTCCTTAGGTGCGAAACATGTGATTGTGTCTTTAGGGGAGCGAGGAGCTTGTTACTTTTCAGAAGAACTATCATTACAAGGGAATGCTCCTAGAGGTCAACTCGTTAATTCCGCCTGTGCAGGCGACACTTTATTAGGGACGTTTCTTGGTTTATTAACAAAAGGGGAAGACTTGCAGAATTGTTTAAAATTTAGTATTGCAGCTGCCAGTTCCACGGCGTTCACTGAAGGCTTAACGGATTTTTCAGATGTCTTAACTTTATCAGAAGAAATCAGGATTACCCAGATTTAAAAGAAAGAGGGAGAAAACATGACGAAGTATCAAATTATTGCAGCTACAGGTTGTCCAACTGGGATTGCCCATACGTATATGGCACAAGAAGCTTTAGAACAAGCCGCTAAAAAAGCCGGTGTCACAATTAAAGTTGAAACTCATGGTCAAGTCGGGATTGAAAATCAATTAAGTAGTCAAGAGATTGCTGAGGCGGAAGTTGTGATTATTGCTGCAGATAAAGATGTCCACCCTGAGCGTTTTGCTGGGAAACGGGTCATTGATGTCTCGGTTTCGAAAGGCATTCGTGAGGCCGAGCAATTAATCGCTGATGCTTTAGCCGGTAAAGGCAAGGTATCAGGCGCTGCTCAAACTGGCAATAGTAATGAGGTTAGTCGTAATGACTTAAACATCGGTCGCAAAATTTACAAAGATTTAATGAACGGCGTATCCCATATGTTACCTTTTGTCGTCGGTGGCGGAGTCTTAATTGCCATGAGTTTCTTATGGGGGATTTATTCTGCTGATCCTGCTAATGAACAATACAATCAATTTGCCGCCATGTTAATGGAAATTGGTGGGTTAGCAATGGGGGCAATGGTTCCGATTTTGTCAGCCTATATTGGTGAAAGTATTGCCAAACGACCAGGTTTAGTCGTTGGTTTTGTTGGTGGGATGATTGCCTTAAATGGTGGTGCCGGTTTCTTAGGGGGAATTGTTTCAGGTTTCCTAGGGGGCTATGTGATTGTCTTACTTAGTCACTTATTAAAGAAACTACCAAAAGCCTTAGATGGTTTAAAAGCAATTTTCTTATACCCGGTTTTAGGGGTCTTTATTACTGGTTTAGGCATGTATTTCTTAGTTATTCCGATGAATGCCATTAACGAAGGGATGATGAGTTTTTTAACAGGCTTCCAAGACTCTAATCCGATTATCTTAGGCTTACTAGTAGGTTGTATGTGTGCTTTCGACATGGGCGGACCTGTGAATAAAGCTGCTTATGTGACTGGAACCGCCTTATTAGCCCAAGGCAATCATTACTTTATGGCAGGAGTGTCAGCCGCTTGTATTGCCCCACCATTAATTACTGGTATCGCTGTCGCTTTATTCGGTAAATATTTCGATGAAACGGATCGCAATGCAGGTTTTGTTAACATTATTTTAGGCTCAACTCATATTACCGAAGGGGCCATTCCTTTTGCTGCTAAAGACCCTTTGCGAGTCTTGCCAATTATGATGATTGGTTCATCAATTTCAGCAATCTTAACTTATTTAATGCGAGTGCAAGTCCCAGCGCCCCACGGTGGTTTCTTAGTACTACCAGTTGTCACAGGCAAACTTGCTTGGGTGAGCGCGATTCTCATTGGCTCGCTAGTTGGTGGAGTCTTACTAGGGCTCTTACAAAAACGGAAATTCGAAAAAAATAATAGCGAATTAGCTTAAAAGAGGGTTGAAAATGGACATTTTAAGAGAAGAACAAATTAAAGTCGCCGCTACTTACGCCAACCAAGCAGAAGTATTTACGGAAATCGCCGCTATCGCTGTCGCAGCAAACATCGCAACTCAACCGATGGAAGTAATCGCTAGTTTAAAAGCTCGGGAGCAAGAAGGCACGACGGGAATGATGGATGGTTTTGCAATCCCACATGGTAAAAGTTCAGCTATTAACAGACCAGGGATAATCATTATTAGTCTGAAAGAAGGGATTGAGTGGCAGTCCCTTGATGGCCAAGCAATTACTTTTGTTGTCGCCTTATTAATTCCAGCAGGAGAAGCTGGCACGACTCACATAAAGCTCTTATCAAAAGTTGCCCGGATGTTAATGCAAGAACCGATTAAAGAGGCCTTGAAATTAGCCACTACAGCTAAGGAAATTCACCAGATTATAAATTCAAACTTAGGAGCGTAAAAATGACACTGACAGCAGAAAAATTAAAAAAAATGCAGCAATTATCAACGAAAGAAGGCATCATCTCCGCTTTGGCGATTGATCAACGAGGCGCAATGAAAAAAATGATGGCTCAAGCCGGTGTCACCGAACTTGATCCGCAAATGATTGAAACTTTTAAAGGCTTAGTCTCAGAAGAATTAACGCCTTTCGCCTCAGCGATTTTACTTGATCCTGAGTATGGGGGATTAGGAGCTGAAAAACGAGAAGAAACGACTGGTTTATTATTAGCTTACGAACAAACTGGTTATGACACGACTGTGCCAGGTCGTTTGCCAGACTTGATTCCGGAAATGTCAGCTAAAAGAATCAAAGAAGCTGGGGCTGAGGCAGTGAAGTTTTTACTTTATTATGATTTTGAAGAAGATGAAGCAATCAACCAAGTCAAACAAGCTTTCGTTGAAAGAATTGGTTCGGAATGTCGTAGTGAAGAGATGCCTTTTTACTTAGAATTATTATCTTACGATCAGCATATCAGCGATAACAACAGTCAAGAATTCGCAATGAAAAAACCTGCCAAAGTGCTAGCAATGATGGAAGAATTTTCTAAAGACCGTTACAATGTGGATGTCTTGAAAGTCGAAGTGCCAGTTAATATGGCTTTCGTTGAAGGCTTTGCTAAAGGTCCAGTCATTCATACTCAGGCAGAGGCCAGTGCCTTATTCAAAGCCCAAAGCGCAGCCACTAATTTACCTTTTATTTTTTTAAGTGCTGGCGTATCGGCGGCGTTGTTTCAAGCAACCTTACGATTTGCTAAAGCTGGGGGCTCAACCTTTAACGGTGTCCTTTGTGGTCGGGCAACTTGGGCCGCTGCTGTTGAAATCTTTGTGAAAGACGGGGAAGCAGCCACTCGTCACTGGCTCCAAACAACAGGGCGCCAAAACATGGAAAGTCTGAATCAAGTCTTAGCTGAAACAGCTAGCTCCTGGTTTAGTTAAATCGACTAAAGGAGGTGTGACAACAGTCGTTTAAATACAAGTAATTGGAAATAAATCCGAACAATCAGTTCTTTTGATTGTACGGATTTGTTGAAATTATCGTAGTATTTGACTTTTGGAACCCGTTAGTCAAATAACGTTCGTCAAAATCAAGGGGGCGTCGACTACTGTCACGGTGCCTTTTTTTGATCAAAGGAAAGTTTCGTCTGACTGATGAAAAAGGAAAGTAAAAACAAGCTCAGAAAGGTTCCTTCCCGAACAACTAAGGGGGCAGAAGTCATTAAAGTTACTAAGAGGGAGAAAGCGACTGAAAAAAGATCAATACTATAGCGAAGTTGTTTAAATGTGAAGGCTGTTTTTTCAGCTAAGATGAGACAAACTCCTTCGATTGGGAAAGTTAAAACGTGTAAATTAAGAACCATCCCTGTTCCAAAGCCTGCTAAAGCTAAGCCTAAAATAAATATACTGAGTTTTAACGGGTAACTGTTCAGGGTAAAATTGCCTAAGATTTGATAAGAGAAAAAATTAATGACTTGTCCAAAGGCTAGGAGGGCAATTAATTGGCGGAGATAAGTCCCTTTCAATTTAAAGTTAGTTAGGCAGATGTATGCGAAAAGAAAACTGCCATTGACTAAAATAGTCACTGTACCAATTTTTAAGTGGCTCAAATAAGCTAAGCTTAAATTTAAAGAATTAAAACTACTAACGCCTACTCCAGCGGAAATAGTTAAGCTAATGCCAAAGGCGGTTAATAAATAAAAAGCGAAGGAGCTAGCTAAAGC
This sequence comes from Vagococcus salmoninarum, assembly GCF_003987495.1. Taxonomy (GTDB): domain Bacteria; phylum Bacillota; class Bacilli; order Lactobacillales; family Vagococcaceae; genus Vagococcus_D; species Vagococcus_D salmoninarum. Next base: position 31,260 of record NZ_NGJU01000004.1, on the reverse strand, counting down.
AAACTCTTTTTTTAACATGTAATCATTCCTTTCACTTGTAATTTATCAGCTTTCCTAAGATAATTATATGAGATATCTCACATTAGGAGTGATAAAATGGAAAAACATCTGCTAGCAATCACCTTACTGGAAGAACAATTTGGCAGGAGCTTGCAAGACATTGGAGAAATCAAGACTTATCAAGTTGGTGAAAGGTTAATCAAGTTTAATCAAGGAACAGATAAATTATTTTTTTTACTAGCTGGTAAAGCTAAAATTTATTTACTCCATGAAGATGGCAAACAGTCGCTAATCCAGTTCCTTAGCACTGGCGAGCTAGTTGGTGAGTTAAGCTTATTAGGCATCGAAGAGCGAACAAAAGATGTGATTGCTCAAACAAACTGTACGTGTTTAGTAGTCCCTGTAGCCATAGCAAAAGCACAACTTTTAACAAGTAATTCGTTTCTCTTAGGACTGAATCAGTATTTAGGGAAGAAGTTACTTCTTCGAACCGAGCGCTTAACGGAAAGTTTGAATTATCCTTTAATTAATCGTTTAGGGGCTTTTGTTTTATTTGCAGAAAACCAAGGACTTTATCGGGAGAAACACACTGAAGTTGCCGAGTATTTAAACGTTAGTTATCGCCACCTTCTCCATACGTTTCAAGAACTCCGTCAGCAAGAGTTAATCGTGAAAGAAGGAACATTTTATCGCATTTTAAATAAAAAAAAGCTTGAAGATATCGCAAAAGCCATCCATTCATGATAAACTGTAATTAAACAATAATTAAACACGTTTGTGAGAGGTGGCAGAAACTATGGATGAGCAAGATACTAAGGGGCGGTTACTTAGTGCAGCAATTAATTTATTACTAGCAGCGGAGTTCCCAAATAAAGTAACAGCTAGGCAAATTGCCAAAGAAGCTGATGCAAATTTAGCAATGATTAACTACTTTTTTAAGAGTAAAGATGAACTAGTTAACCAAGCGATTGCAGCTGTAATAGAAGAAAAAGTGAAACCTTTAGCTTCAGTGATTGATAATCAGCTAGAACCTCGGGAACGTTTGTACCGGGTGTTAAATTATTACTGTGATATTTCAGTGGCTTTCCAGAAGTTTTTAGAGCTAAGTGTCCCTTATAAGTTATTAGCGAAACCTTTAGAAGTGCCAATGGAAATACTGGAAATTATTGAAGAATTTTATCAACATCGCATTCCAGTTCAATACAGTCGAATGATTGCTTTACAAATTACTAGCTTTACAGAATTGTTGTTCCTAAGAGCTGCGGATTTTAGAGCCTATAGTGGTATTAATATGGGAGATAAAAGACATCGGGAACAATATTTACGATTCCAAGTGGAACTATTTTTACAAGATAAGAGTGAAGAATAACTAAACTAATTATTCAAAAGAAGTGAACTTAAATAAAAAACTAGGACAGAGAAAGATGGCTATTAAGCATCCCTCTGACCTAGTTTTTTTCTGTCTTAAATAATCACTTGTTTTAGAGTAGTCTTTGTTTTTTCAATAAAAGCTAGTTCCATGTCACTAAAAGCATGGTCTTTTCGATAAATTAAAGCAATGGCAGCAACAGGTAAGGGGTCGCTTATTTTAAGAATGTGAATCGAATCTAAAGAACGAAATTTTAAAAAACTGAGAGGTAATAACGAAATACCAATATTACGTTGAACTGAATCAAGACAAGGAACAAAATTAGGAAATTCATATTGGGGTGTGACTAACAAGTTATGTTCTGTGGCAAAGCGATCTAGCATGTTTCGGACAGCGATACCAGGTTTGGCTAAGACTAGCGTTTGTTCTAGGACTTCTTTTAAAGAAATATGTTCTTTGTTACTCCAAGGATGAACTTTATTAACTACGACGACAAATTGATCTTCGAATAAGGTTTCCATAGAGATAGAGTCATTAGGTTCAATTAGTGATGAATAGGCTGCGCCAAAACTAGCCCGAGCATCAAGGATATGTTTGACGACGTTGCGACTACTACTTTCATCCATCTTAACGGAAACAGTAGGGTATTGTCGGGAAAATTGATACAGAACTTCAGTGAAAAAGTGACAACCAGAACTATATAACGTAATTTTATTGGCTTGAGAGTGACTTAGATCTTGCAAGGCCACGCTAACAGCATTGACATGTTTGAGAATGTTTTGGGCTTCGAAATAAAGGAGCTCACCAGCTTTTGTTAAGGTCAGCTGCTTATTATGTTTTTGAAATAACTTGACTTGACAATTTTCTTCTAAAAGCTTCATTTGCTGACTTAAGGTCGGTTGAGTAATAAATAAGCGTTTGGCCGCACGAACATAGTTCTTCTCCTCGCAAAGTGTCACAAAGTACTTTAGTAATCTAAGTTCCATAAGGGTTCCTCCATCCAAGTATAGTCACTGACTATACTTGATATAGTACATAACTATTAGTCAAAAAACAATGTAAGGGGTTACTATTAATGAGTAAGCAATGTTAGTTACAAGATTAAGGAGGAAAAAAAATGATGACGTTTATTGAAGAGAAAGTCATGCCTAAAGCGATGAAACTTTCTCAAAATAAGTATTTAGGATCTGTTAGTGATGGCTTTATGATGTTGATGCCAGTTTTGATTATTGGCTCGATTTTTTCATTATTAAACAATTTAGCACTTCCTTGGTATCAAGAAATGATTAGCGCAACTGGTCTTAAAGGGCTTCTCGGAATTCCCAATTTAGTAACCAATGATATGTTAGCAGTTTATGCTGTTTTTTTTATCGCCTATGCTTTAGCTAAGCGACTAAATCGTGATCAAGGAGTAGCAGGCATGATTGCGTTGTTTTCATTTTTAGCAGTCACCCCTTTTGGTAACTTAGGAGTAGCAATTCAGACCTTTGTCACTGACAATGGCTTGAGTGTACCGGAGGGCCTGGAAATAAGTGGTGGTAATTTCTTACCCTTAGAATGGTTAGGAGCAAAAGGCTTGTTTGTGGCAATTTTTGTCGGTTTAATTTCAGCGAAAATTTATGATAGTTTGTTGGCAAAGAACTTGATGATTAAAATGCCTGACTCAGTGCCACCGACTATTTCAAAATCCTTTGCTGGTTTAATGCCAGGTTTTGCTTCAATTATTTTCTTTATCTTGATTGATCGGTGTGTGGCTTTAGTACCAGTTGCCCAAGTTTCCGGTATTCAAACGGGGATTTACCATTTGATTCAGTCACCGATGGAAAACTTTTTAGGTAATAACATTTGGTCCTTTATTTTTGCAGCCTTTGCCGCTCAATTTTTATGGAGTCTTGGTATTCATGGAATGTCAGCAATTATTTTACCAATTTTTTATCCTTTATGGACATCTCTTAATAATGCTAATATCGAAGCATTAAATAGGGGAGTGAGTGTTTACGAGTTACCTAATATTTTAAATCGCTCTTTTTGGCAAGTCTATGTCATTGCTGGGGGCTCAGGTGTGACCTTAGGTTTATGTTTATATATGGTCTTTTGGGCAAAGAGTAAGCAGTATAAAACAATTGGCAAACTTGCAGTTGTGGCTAATATTTGTGGTATTAATGAACCGTTAATTTTCGGGTTACCGATTGTCTTAAATCCTCTGTTAATTGTGCCGTTTATTTTATCACCAATAGTAATGGCTGTGTTAGCTTATGGACTAACAGTCATGGAAATTCTACCAAGGCTGACAACAATCGTGCCTTTAGGAACACCAATCATTATGTCAGGTTTTATTTCAACAGCAAGTGGTGGTTGGCGGGTAGCCTTGTTTCAAGTCTTAATTATTATTTTAGGAGGAATCATTTATTTACCATTTGTCCGACTATTAGATCAGAAAGCAATCGCCTTAGAACAGCTGGCAGAAGAAGGGAAGTAATGGGATGACAGAGGAAAAATTTCCAAAAGGTTTTTTATGGGGTGGCGCAATGGCGGCCAATCAAAGTGAGGGGGCATATGATGTTGGCGGCAAAGGGCTATCACCAGTTGATATCTTACCAGAAAGCACTCATGGTCGAAAGCTAGCATTAGCCCAGCCATTAAAAGCCCTTGAAGAAAAATACGCTTATTACCCCAGTCATCAAGGGATTGATTTTTACTATCGTTATAAAGAAGACATTGCTCTGATGGCAGAACTTGGTTTTAAGACCTTCCGCTTGTCCATTAGTTGGTCACGGATTTTCCCAAATGGCGATGAGAAAGAACCGAATGTGGAAGGCTTACGCTTTTATGATAATGTCTTTGCGGAATTGCAAAAATATCAAATTGAGCCTATCGTCACGATTAATCATTTTGACACGCCTCTTGGCTTATTAAAAGAATATGGCGGTTGGAAAGATCGCCGTCTCATTTCTTGTTATTTGAATTATTGTCACGTCCTTTTCAAGCGTTATCAACAGCAAGTCAAGTATTGGATTACTTTTAATGAAATCAATATGATTCTTCACCTCCCACTATTTGGTGGAAGTCTCGATGTTTCAGAAGAAGTCAATCCAACACAAGTTATTTATCAAAGTGCCCACCATCAGTTAGTAGCCTCAGCTCAAGCAATCAAACTAGCTCGGGAAATTAATCCTGAGTTTCAGATTGGCTGTATGTTAGCTGGCGCTACAACTTACCCCTACTCTTGTGACCCAACTGACATCTGGGCGGCAATTGAAGCGAATCGAGGAAATTATTTATTAATTGACGTTCAAGCTAAAGGGAAGTATCCGAATTACGCCAAACGTTTTTTCAAAGAGAATCAGATTGAACTTGTAGTTGATGCTGAAGACGAAAAGATGTTAGCTGAAAATACAGTTGATTATATCGCCTTTAGTTACTATTCTTCACGATTGACGAGTAGTGAGTTAAGTGATAAAGAAGTGAGTGCTAATAATGTCTTTAAAAGTCTCCGGAATCCTCATTTAGAACGATCAGAGTGGGGCTGGCAAATTGACCCGCTAGGTTTACGAATTACAATGAATGATCTTTACGACCGTTATGATAAGCCCTTATTTATTGTTGAAAATGGTCTCGGTGCCGTTGATCGGATTGAAGCAGATGGCACAATTCAAGACGATTACCGAATTGCCTATTTAAAGGCTCACTTGCAAGCTGTTGCCGAAGCAATCGCTGACGGAGTTGACTGTTTAGGTTACACTGCCTGGGGCTGTATTGACTTAGTTAGTGCTAGTACTGGTGAAATGTCGAAACGTTATGGCTTGATCTATGTGGATCGTGATAATGGGGGAAGGGGGACATTTAAACGGATTAAGAAAAAGTCCTTTGACTGGTATCAAAGGGTCATTGCCACTAACGGTAATAATTTAGACTAAAAAAGAGAGTTGCTTCGTTTTTTAAGAAGCAACTCTTTTTGTTAATGTCCTCCTAAGAGGAATAATTGAATAAAGAATAAGACAGCAAAGACGTAAATTAAAGGGTGAACTTCTTTTGATTGCCCTTTAATAAATTTAGTAATGGGATAAGTCATAAAACCAAGTGCTAAACCAGTGGCAATACTACTAGTTAAAGGCATGGTGATAATGACTAGAAAAGCTGGAAAGCCCTCTGATAAATCTTCCCAATTAATGTTAGCAGCTTCACCAATCATCATACTGCCGACGATGATTAAAGCCGGAGCGGTAACGGCTGGGGCACTTGCTAAGACACTGACAACCGGATAAAAGAAGCTTGATAAGAAAAATAAGACAGCAACAGTAATTGTCGTTAAACCAGTTCGTCCACCAACAGCAACGCCAGTTCCTGATTCGATGTATGCTGTAGTTGGGCTAGTTCCAAAGACGGCACCAACAGTTGTTCCTAAAGCATCAGCGAATAAGGCTTGTTTCGCTCGTGGTAAATTACCATCTTTCATTAGGCCAGCTCGTTTGGCGACACCAATCATCGTGCCGGTAGTGTCGAAAATTGTAATTAAGAGGAATGACAAGACTGCGCCGTATAAACTATGGTCAACGATGTCTTTAAAGGGTTTGAGTGGGTTAGTAATCATTAATTGATCACCGAAACTTGGAAGACTCATAAAGCCATCAAATTTAATTTGACCCGTAATCACTGCCAGTAAGGCAATAATAATCATGCCTACAAAGATGGCTCCTGGAACGTTTAGTAATAACAGAACAACGGTTAAAATTAAACCAAAGAGGGCTAATAAAACACCTGGACTATGAAGGTCACCTAGTTTAACTAAGTTAACTGGATCAGCCACAATAACACTTGAGAGACGTAAGCCGACAAAAGCGATAAACAAACCAATCCCAGCTGAAATCGCTGATTTTAATGATTCCGGAATCGCTAAAATTAATTTCTCCCGAAAAGTTGTTAATGATAGAAGTAAGAAGATGACCCCGGCAATAAAGACAGAAGAAAAAGCGGTCTTGTAGTCAACTCCAGTAGCTACGACAGAAACAAAGTAAGCGTTAAGTCCTAAGCCAGGGGCGATCGCAATCGGATAGTTAGCAACTAAGCCCATCCAAGTTGAAGCGATGACGGCTGAAATAATGGTTGCCATAAAGACTTGGTTAGCAGGAATCCCAGCAGCTGTTAAAATCGCTGGATTGACAATGATAATATATGACATTGTTAAGAAAGTCGTAAAGCCGGCAGCGATTTCTGTTTTAATCGTCGTGCCGTTTTCAGTTAATTTAAAAAAACGATTCATAATAATCTCCTTTATAATAGCTATAATTAGTAAGTCTACAAACATACCTCTGACATCCTATCAAATATCAAAGGCATAAGCAATCAAATAGAAGGAAAAGAGCGGTTTTTGTTTAAGAAAGCCTTTCATTTCCGAACGAAAAGGGGCCGTGACATAAGTCATCGGCGCCCTTTTTTGACGAAAGCTATTTGATAGACGGGTTCCAAAAGTCAAATAGCTTCGCTCTCAACAACTGCTAAACGCTAAAGCGCTAAGCGTTGAAGGCACGATAATTTCAATAAATCCGACTACACTCTGTTTCGCTCTCATTAATCTCTAAGTGCTAAAGCACTAAGAATTAAAGGCCACAATCAAAAGAACTGATTGTTCGGATTTATTTCCAATTACTTGTATTTAAACGACTTTTGTCACACCTTCTTTGTCTTAACTAGTTATTTCGATTTGGTTGCCTTCAGGGTCTAAAATACAACTTTCATAGTAACCGTCACCTGTGCGCCGAGGGCCACTAATAACAGTGTAGCCAGCAGCTTTCAATGAGTTAGTTAAGTCGTCAACCTGAGACTCACTGCCAGTTGAAAAAGCCAGATGAGTTAAACCGGTCCGAAATAAGGCTTTGTCTTGGGAAACTATCTCCGGTCGGGTCATTAGTTCTAAGCGACTATCGCCATTTTTAAAACTTAAAAAATAAGTTTCTAAACCAGTCTTGGGATTACGATACTTTTCATTAGCCATTGCCCCAAAGTATTCTTGATAAAATTCTTTCATACTTTCTAAATCATTAACGTAGACTGCACTATGCTCGAGTTTCATCCATTCCGCCTCCTTAATTAGTAATCACTTACATCAAATCGTTCTTTACGGTAATAAAAATCCCGGTCCTCATCAGTAATCTCTCGGATAATTTGGCAAGGATTACCAACAGCTACAACATTATCAGGCAAATCTTTAGTCACTACACTGCCAGAGCCGACAACTACATTATCCCCAATCCTCACACCAGGATTAACAATCACATTGCCACCAAGCCACACGTTGTCTCCAATTGTAATCGGCAAGCCGTACTCGTAGCCAGAATTTCGTGAGACTGGATGAAGTGGGTGTCCGGCAGTATACAAAGAAACATTAGGAGCAAACATCACATTCTCGCCAATCGTGATTTTCGCCACATCTAACATCACACAATGATAGTTAGCAAAAAAGTTGTTACCGATTTCAATATTTGACCCATAGTCACAATGAAAAGGGGCTTCAATATGTAAGCTATCGCCATGAGTGCCAATAATCTCTTTAATCAGAGCATCGGTTTGGCTAAGCTCAGCAGGAGAGAGATGGTTAAAATTGAAAATTTTTTGTTTCGTTGCTTGTCGCTCTTGACTTAAACCGTCTAACCAAGCTTTATAAGGTAATCCAGCTAACATTCGTTCTTTTTGATTCACATAAACGCCTCCAATAATTAGTGATGAGTAATAAGTTAATTATAGCATGTTTGAGGGAGGAGGGAATGATCTGTAATTACTTGCAAACTACCTTATAACCCTCACTATTTTCAGAAAATAGTATTTTTTTTCAACCTATGTTATAATAATAGTGTATTAAAAATAAGTATGAAGCATTAACACGATTGATTTTTAGGAAGTTTATTCACACTGGCGCAATTATAGGATTGCAAGGACTTAAAAGATGGTAGGGTTTAAGTCGTTTAAATGAGAAACAATAATGATGTCTAATTCAAATAGTTTTAACGGAACAGAAACCTTAATAATATTTATTTTTAGTTAGAAAGCCACTCGAGCAATTGAGTGGCTTTCGTCAATTTTAAGAATAATAAAAAGAGACCTCAACAATAAATGTCTTATTGTTGAGGTCTTTTTTCTATTTTTTTTCAGACTATTTATTTAGTAAAACCAATCTCATTACCACTAGTCACTTGACCAGTTTTAGTTAATTCAAATTGATGAGCCTCAGTTAAGTTAGTGAGTAAGACCATGATTTCGGTACCTTTACCAGCAGCTTTAATGTCTTCTAAAGCCATCTTAGCAAGTGGTTCACCAGCAGTTACGGTTTGACCTTCTGCCACTAAAATAGTGAAAGGTTGCCCAGCTAATTCAACTGTATCAATTCCCATATGGAGTAAGACTTCAATGCCATTTGCCATTAATAAGCCAAGGGCATGTTTTGTTGGGAAGACCGAAGTGACTGTACCAGCAACTGGGGAACAAATCTCTTCCTTAGTCGGCAAGACCGCATAACCATCACCTAACATTTTTTGCGAAAAGACCTCATCAGGGACTTCGGTAATCGGCATTAATTGACCAGTTACGGGAGCATAAAGGTTTAAATCTGCCTTTTTAGTTAAATCCGTACTAGGAGTGACACTAGTAGTAGTTCCAGTTACGGTTTCAAAACCTGCAATTGCTAAAGCGGTTTCGTCAACTCGGTCTAACTTATTTAAAATATTTTTATTTCTGAATAAAATAGTTAAAAAGAAGGGAATAACAATGGCAATAACCATGGCAATTGCAAAAGGCCAGTAGCCGATTTTAATTGAAAGAATCCCTGGTAAACCGCCAACTCCAATACTTGAAGCTCGAACTCCCATCACAACGGAGAAGAGACCAGCTATACTTGAACCAATCATGCCAGCTACGAAAGGATATAAGTATTTCAAGTTGATACCGAACATCGCCGGTTCCGTTACTCCTAAGTAACATGAAATAGCGGCTGGAATCGAGACTTGTTCTTCTTTTTCATTGCCTCGGTGGAGGAAAATCACACCTAACACAGCGGAACCTTGAGCGATATTCGACAAGGCGATCATCGGCCATAAGTTAGTACTCTTAAAGTCAGCAACTAGCTGTAAGTCAATGGCATTAGTCATATGATGAAGGCCAGTAATAACGAGTGGTGCATAGAAGAAACCAAAGGCTGCAGCGAATAACCAGTTAAAAGCACTAGCTAAACCAGTGTTAACAACGTTAGAAATGAAACTACCGATCGTCCAACCAATCGGCCCTAAAATAGTGTGGGCGATTAAAACAGTAGGGACTAAGGCGAATAAGGGCACAAAAATCATCGAAATCGCTTGATGAATGTATTTTCTAAAGAATATTTCTAAATAACATAGTAAGAAACCGGCTAACATAGCAGGAATGACTTGTGCTTGGTAACCAATCATATTAACTTGGGCAAAACCAAAATCCCAAAAAGGAATATCGGCAGCTGCTGTTCCAGCTACACCGTAAGCATTAAGGAGTTGCGGGGAGACTAGGGTAATCCCTAAAACAATTCCCAAAATTTGGGTTGTTCCCATTTTTTTAGCAATACTCCAAGTAATTCCGACAGGTAAGAATTGGAAGATTGCTTCACCAATTAACCACAGGAAGTGATTCGTCCCGGACCAAAACTGGGAAACTTCGACAATTGTTTGACCACCTAAGCGGGCAAACTCAATTCCTTCTAAGACATTCCGGAATCCTAAAATTAACCCACCGACGACTAAAGCCGGAATTAATGGTGAAAAGATTTCAGCAAAGACGCCGATAATTCGTTGCAGTGTGGTTTGATTTTGTTTGGCATTTTGCTTAGCTGCCTCTTTGGAAACCCCTTCAATCCCAGATATTTTAACAAATTCATTATAAAAACTTTGAACATTATTACCGATAATGACTTGAAATTGCCCGGCTTGGGTAAACATCCCTTGGACTGCAGGAATTTCTTCGATTGCTTTTTGATCCGCCTTTGTTAAATCGTTTAAGACAAAGCGCATCCGTGTGGCACAGTGAGAAACAGCTGCAATATTATCTTTACCACCAACGAGTGTTAATAATTGTGACGCATCTTGCTTGTAATCAACCATTCTGACTCCTCCTAAAAACTATTTTTATATGTATAGACAAGTTCTTGTATATACATGATATAACTTTTTAGACTTTCTTGCAAGCGTTTTATATTTATTTATTTATAAAAATTGAGCTAAAAAAATTATTACTATATAAACAATTAAAAAAATTAGCATAAAAAGCTAATCTGTCTCGTTTATTTTAGTTATTTTTTAATAATTATTTGCAATTCAGAATTATTATCGGTATACTAAAACCAATTAATACATGTATATACAAGGTTCTAATTATCTAATAGAGGAGACTTAACATGACGTATCTAACTTTAGCTTTTTCAACAGAAACTTGTGACATCACTGAGTTTACTAGCTTACAAGTGATTTTAAAACAACAGCAGGTGTTGTTGACTTCAAAAAACATTGCCGACCAATTAGATCAAGTAATGTCGGTAATTACAGAAGCTTATCAAGACATTCAAGGAATTATCATAACTGAGGAACTAAAAAACATCGATCAAACAGGCGGTTTTACAACGGCTGACGGGTTAACTGTAAATGTCTTAAATCATCTAATGGAAAAAATGAATGTCCCAGTTATTCGTAGTGTATCAGGTTTAAGTTGGGCTGAAAATCTTAAAGCTTTAAGTCAACAAGGTCAAGAGATGAGTTGGCAACTTAACTATTACGGTTACACTCCTGGTAAAAGCAATTATTCTGTTGAGTCACTATTAACGACTGGGAATGGCTATCTTGGCTTACGAGGGAGTTTGTTAGAAGCGGATATTTCCGAAGGCAGCTATCCAGCAACGTATATTGCCGGCTTATATAACTTGGCAACCTCAGAAGTTGAAGGCCAAGCCATTGGCAATGAAGACTTTGTTAATGCGCCAAATCTTCAATATTTAAGTTTGAAAATCGGTGAGGGGCCAGTCATTAATTTAGCAGAGGTTACGATTAATTCCTTGCACCGCCAATTAAATTTAAGAGATGGCTTATTTCAAGCAGAGTTAAACATTACAGATCAAGCAGGTCATCAATTGGCTATTAAAACCCAACGAGTTGTTAATATGGCTGATAAACATCATTATGCTTTGGCTTACGAATTTACTCCTTTGAATTTTAATGGCGAAGTTAAAGTTATTAGTAAAAGTGACGCTAGTGTTCATAACTTTAATGTTGAACGGTATCGTAGTTTAGAGCAACACCATTTAATGATTGAAAGCTTGGAAGCTGAGGGCTTGCAAACAGCCGTTAAAGTTAAAACGAAGGACTCAGAAATGACAGTTCAGCAAGTTTCAGAGCTAGCAGGGGATTTTGTTTCAGCCGAGAGGATCACAACAATAATTTCTGATCAAGAAATTATTCAAGAAGTCCCACTAGTCGTTGAACAAAATCAAACGTACCGGATTGAAAAAAGTGTGAGTGTCTATCGCTCAGAAGCCCATCAAGAACTTAACTTACCAAAAGGGGCTGAAGGAACTAAGTCTTTCGGGAAAAACTACCAAGAAAGCCAAAAAGCCTGGGAAAGTTTGTGGCAACAAGCTGAAATCCAAGTCAGTGGCGACTTAATGTCTCAAAAACTACTTAACTTACATACGTATCATTTACTTGTTTCTGGTTCACCTTTTAGTAATCAAGACTTAGATGTCTCAATTACTGCTCGTGGTCTTCACGGCGAAGCTTACCGGGGGCATATATTCTGGGATGAAATTTTTATCATGCCTTTCTACACAATGCACTTTCCTGAAATGGCGAAACAACTCCTAATGTATCGTTACCACCGACTAGATGCGGCTAAAGCAAATGCTATAGAAGCGGGTTATTCTGGGGCGATGTTTCCTTGGCAATCTGGCCTAGATGGTACAGAGCAAAGCCAAGAACTTCACTTAAATCCTTTAAATGGGGAGTGGGGGGAAGATTATAGTCGCTTACAACGGCATGTTTCTTTAGCCATTGCTTACAATGTCTGGTTGTACTGGAATAACACCGGCGACCAAGACTTTATGGCTTCTTATGGTGGCGAGTTATTAATGGAAATTGCCGAGTTTTGGCGAAGTAAAGCCGAGTGGCAAGTAGAGACGGAACGTTACTCCATTGCCAAAGTCATGGGCCCAGATGAATTTCATGAAGCCTACCCAGAGAGTCAAACAGGGGGCTTAACGGACAACGCCTATACGAATATGATGGTTGTGTGGTTGTTTGAAGAAGTCGCTAATTTACAAAAAAGTTTAGAGCCAACTACTTTAGCTCAGATTCAAGCTAAAACTAAAGTCACAGCTGAAAAACTAGCAGAGATGGAAACCATTCGTCATAAATTAACCTTAGAAATTAATGAGGAAGGTGTGATAGCTCAATACGCTGGCTATTTTGACTTAAAAGAAATTGATTGGGATTTTTACCGTCAAAAATATGGCAATGTTTACCGAATGGATCGGATTTTAAGTGCTAATGGCGAATCTGCAGATGATTATCAAGTGGCGAAACAAGCGGATACGCTAATGACTTTTTACAATTTTTCAAAAGTTAAAGTTGATCAAATCTTAGCTGATTTAGCTTACCAGTTACCAGCAGATTATTTAGAAAAAAACTTAGAGTATTATTTACAACGGACCTCACATGGCTCAACTTTATCACGGATTGTCCACGCTCAATTAGCCGAAAATGTTGGTAAGAGAGACTTGTCTTGGCAGTTGTATCAAGAAGCGTTACGTTCTGATTATCAAGACATTCAAGGGGGAACGACAGCAGAAGGCATTCATACTGGGGTGATGGCTGCTACCCTTTACGTGACCTTAGCGACTTATGGCGGGTTAGAAATTAGAGAAGACCAGTTGTCTTTAAAGCCAAATTTACCTGAAAAATGGCAAGGCTTAGATTTTAAGCTACAAAGACTGGGAATTGATTACCAATTTACGATTAGTTTAGGAAAGGTAACAGTCACTGCTAGTAATGAAACAAGTGTTATCATTGCTGAAGAAGAGTATGACTTACAAGCTAAAGAACCATTAGTTGTTAATTATTAATCCAATAAAATTGAAGAGGTGTCCTGTGAAAAAAGCATTTATATTTGATTTAGATGGTGTGATTACTGATACTGCCAAATATCACTATGTGGCTTGGAAGGCCTTAGGGGAAAAACTCGGTATTACTATCGATGAAGTTTTTAACGAGGAATTGAAAGGCATTAGTCGGTTAGACTCTTTAGAATTGATTTTAAATCATGGGGGACAAGAGGGCAATTTTACTTTAGCTGAAAAAGAAGCCTTAGCAGTGACTAAAAATCAAGCTTACGTGGAGTTATTAGTTGATTTATCGCCAGCGGATTTATTGCCAGGGGTGGCTGATTTTCTAGCAGCTGCTCAGGTAGCCCAGATCCCTTGTGGCATTGCCTCAGCTTCAAAAAATGCGCCGATGATTTTAGAAAAACTCGGCGTGGCTGATTACTTCCAAATAATTGTTGATCCAGCGAGTTTAAGTCAAGGGAAGCCAGATCCAGAAATATTTTTAAAAGCGGCTGCCGCTTTAAAGGTCAGTCCCGCTGAAGCAGTTGGTTTTGAAGATGCCCAAGCAGGTGTTGATGCCTTAAAAGCCGCTGGGATTTATACTGTGGGGATTGAAACAGAGCAACCTTTACAAGGAACTGACATTAGTGTTCGAGATTTAAGTCAATTAAACTTAGAAGAATTAATCAATCAATAATATAACAAAAAATCCTGTCTCAAGACTACTAGTGAAAAGTTAGTAGGAGAGACAGGTTTTTTGTTTTATTTAAAAGTACTTATTGGTAAATCGCAGTAATGAAAATCAAACCAATCACGACTTGTTGAATCATCGCTTCAATTTTTTGGCGAATTCTTTCACTTGTTCGGTCTTCTTCAAAATTACCAGTCAATTCAGGATGGGACTCTTTTAGTTTTTCATTAGCTGCCGCCATGACCACCGTCCGGTCACTTTCCGGTGAAAGCTTGATTTTAATCCCCACGACTTGGTATTTTTCACCATCAAGATCGATGGCTTTACCTAAATATCCGCTTAGTTATAATCATCTAACTTTTATATTATAACCTTTAAAAAAATCGGAGATAAGGGACTTTAGACTGAGGTTTTCCGTTTTCAGTAAAATAAAAAACCTATTCTAAAAAGAATAGGTTAGATGGCTTACGTCGTTTGACGACGGCGAGCAAACTCGACAAATTTGAATTTATCTAGGCGGTGCCGGGATTCAGTGTATTCAAAGCTTTGGGTATCTTCTAAAGAAACTAAGCTGCGGACAACAATCACGTGGGTTTCATCGGCTTTTAAATCCATGTAACGGCGGTCTTCCGCAGTGACTTCTTCAGCAATGATTTCTTTTTGCGCAAAGCCAATCTTTAAGTCTAAGTCATTTTCAAAATAATCGTAAATAGAATTAGCCGCTTTTTCCAGTGGCAGCTCAGGAATAAAACTTGTTAATAAAAAGTCTTTATCTAAAATCACGACTTCTCCATCAATTCGTCGTTGACGAACTAACCGCCAAATCTCATCATTGGTTTTCCAACCAGTTAAGGTATGGAGTTTAGGCGAGACAGTCTCTTTTTCCAATTCCACAACGATTGTTTCGCTTTGAATGTTTTGGGCTTCTTGCAGCTCCTTGTAACTAGTTAAACCAGCAATTGGAAAATTAAATCGTTGAAAATCAAGAACGATGGAACCTTTACCTTGTTGTTTTTGAATGTAGCCGTTATTGATTAATAAATTTAAGGCCTTACGAATGGTTTCTCGTGAGACGCTATAAATTTCCATTAATTGTTTTTCGCTAGGTAATAGGCTCCCAGAAACATAAGTTTTATTCATAATTTTATCTTCTAAGTCTAAAAAAATATCATGAAATTTATTCATTAGTGGGCTCCTTACTTGAAAAGTACATTTGTTGTCTATTAATAATATCACAGTTACGATTAAGTACCAATAGAGCAGGAGCAAATCTTAATTACAAAGGATAAAGGAGCTAGAAATCTAATTAAAGTCTAAGAGTAAGGTGAGTTTCAACTTAATCAATGTAGCCAATTTCTGAGCCACCAACTACAGTGGCTAGTTCGGTTAGTGTCAGCTGATGAGAGGGCTTGAGATTAGTGAAAACTAAGACAATGTCAGTAGCTTTTTTGGCTTTCTTGATTTTTTCTAGATCAACGAAACCAAGGGAATCACCAGCTTCGACTTTTTGATCAATTGCCACAGTCAGATTAAAAGGCAAGCCGTCAAGTTCAACAGTGTCTAAACCAATATGTAGTAACACTTCAATGCCGTTCTCAGTCAGAAAACCAAGGGCGTGTTTAGTTTGGAAAATGGTTGTGACAATGCCACTGACAGGTGCAACTAATTGGCCACTTGTCGGTTGAATGGCTAAGCCACTACCTAAGATTTTTTTTGAAAAGAGCTGATCCTCCACAGCTTCAAGAGGAATCAATGTTCCACTAGCCGGGGCGTGAATTGAAATTTTTTCAGTAGTCGGTGGCTCAGAAGGGTTTGGAATGGGTGAAGGACTTTCAGTAGAAAGAGGGTCAGGGGAATTTGGTTCTGGTTCTGGGCTAGAAGTCTCAGTCGGGATAATCGGTCCATTAGCACTAGGGGCAGGATCTAATTTATTAAAGATCCCTTTTTGTCTGAAAAATATCGTTAAACTAAAAGGAATTAGAATGGCTAGTAACATGGCAATTATAAAGAAGCCGTAACCGATTTTTATTGACAGCAATCCAGGTAAACCGCCAACGCCAATCGTAAAAGCCCGGACACCTGTGACGACTGAAAAGATACCGGCGATGCTTGAACCAATCATGGCGGCAATGAAGGGGTAAAGGTATTTTAAGTTAATTCCAAACATCGCTGGTTCCGTCACGCCTAAGTAACATGAAATAGTGGCAGGAATCGAAATTTGTTCTTCTTCTTGATTGCCCCGATGTAAAAAAATAACAGCTAAGACAGCCGAACCTTGGGCGATGTTTGATAAGGCAATCATCGGCCAGAGATTAGTACTATCAAAATCCGCTACTAACTGTAAATCGATGGCATTTGTCATATGATGGAGTCCGGTAATAACTAGAGGGGCGTATAAGAAACCAAAAGTGGCAGCGAATAACCAGTTAAGAGTACTTGCTAAACCAGCATTGACAACCGTTGAAATTGTATTACCCATGGCCCACCCAATTGGACCTAGTAGTACATGGGCAATTAGTACTGTTGGAACTAAGGAAAAGAGGGGGACAAAAATCATCGAAACCGCTTGATGAATGTGTTTTCTAAAAAAAAGTTCTAAATAACAAAGTAAGAAGCCCGCAAGCATGGCTGGAATTACTTGGGCTTGATAGCCAATCATACTAATTTGGGTAAAACCAAAATCCCAAACAGGAATATCAGCAGTGGCAGTATGTATGACACCATAAGCATTTAACAACTGAGGGGAAACTAAAGTTAGACCTAAGACAATTCCTAAAATTTCCGTTCCTCCCATTTTACGAGCGATGCTCCAAGTGATGCCAACTGGTAAGAAGTGGAAGATGGCTTCGCCAATAATCCATAAGAAATGGTTGACGCCATCCCAAAATTGAGAGACTGCTACAATCGGTTGATCATCAAAGGCCGCGAAGGGGATTTCCCCTAAAACATTTCTAAAACCTAAAATTAAACCACCAACAACTAGAGCAGGAATAATCGGTGCAAAAATTTCAGCAAAAGTTCCAATGATCCGTTGAAGAACACTTTGGTTTTGTTTAGCAGCTAATTTTGTTTCTTCTTTAGTTGCAGAGTGAACACCAGGGAGTTGGATAAATTCATGATAAAATGTGGCAACTTGATTGCCAATAATGACTTGGAATTGACCGGCTTGAGTAAAGAGACCTTGAACAGAGGGGATGTTTTCGACAGCCTTTTGATCGGCTTTAGTTGGGTCGACTAAAACAAAACGTAAGCGAGTGGCACAATGAGAGACGGAGGAAATGTTTTCAGAACTCCCGAGATGTTTTAACAGAGTGACAGCGTCTTTTTTAAAATCAACCATAAGTGAAACCTCCTAGTTATTCTAACCTTGTATAGACAAGTTTAGGTAGTTATAGAATAACGTGATTTAATCAATAATGCAAGAATTTTGGTAGCGTTTTAACAAAAAGGAATATTTAAAAAAGAGGATGTAAATAGTTGCCATAAGTAGTCTAAAAATCGTATGATTAAGAATAGTTAGAAAAAGTTAAAGAGTTTATTAAGCTTAAATAACTAGGTCTCTAGTCCCTAGTCAAGGGAATCAAGATGGCTTACTATGAAATAACAGCAGGTGAGCGTAATTGTCACTTAGAAGGGTGGAAGCAATGGCAAAAAATAGTCAGTATTCAGGATTAAGCTACTCAGAAGTTGAAGTGAGAAAAGCCCGAGGGGATGTTAACGAAGGCTTACCACCAATGACTCGGAGTTTTAAACAAATCTTTTTAGAAAATAGCTTAACATTGTTCAATTTTATTAATATTATTATTGCTGGTTTTGTCGTTTATACTGGTAGTTATAAAAATTTACTGTTTTTAGGAGTTATTATTGTCAATACGACGATTGGTATTTTTCAAGAATTACGAGCTAAAAAAAGTATCGATAATTTGTCATTATTGACTCAGTCGAAAGTCAGTGTGATTCGAAATAACCAAGAAGAGCAAGTCCTACAAGAAGAAGTCGTCATGAACGATATCGTGATGTTAAAACGAGGTCAGCAAGTAGTCGTTGATGGCATTGTACTAGCCACAGAAGGGATGGAATGTGATGAATCACAATTAACTGGTGAGTCTGATGCCGTAGTTAAACAAGTCGGCGATGCCGTTTTTTCAGGCAGTTTTCTAGTTAGTGGCAGTGCTTTAATCGAAGCGACTAAAGTCGGGAAAGCAAGCTATGCCTCTAAACTAACAGCCGAAGCGAAAGGTGAAAAAAGCATTTACAGTGAACTAGTTCATACAATGAAGAAAATCATTCGCATCTTAACTTTTGGGATCATTCCTGTGGGTGCCTTACTTTTTACTTCTAGTATGATTGGCGATATGACTGTCAATCAAGCGATTTTAGGTTCAACTGCAGCCATGATCGGGATGATTCCGGAAGGGTTAGTCTTGTTAACAACGGTGGCCCTAGCTGTTGGGGTCATTCGCTTAACTCAGAAAAAAGTCTTAGTAAAAACCATGGGGTCAATTGAAACCTTAGCCCGGGTAGACATTTTATGTTTAGATAAGACCGGCACTCTAACTAGTGGCGATTTAAAAATTGTTAAAACTGAAAGTACTGGTAGTAGTAGCTTAGAAGATTTAGGACGAATGATTAGCCATGTTGCTCATGATTTAGCCGAAGATAATGCTACAGGCCAAGCATTAATGACTAGTTACCCTCAAGAGGAAAATTCTTGGGAAGTCAGAAGTAAGATTCCCTTTTCTTCAGTCCGTAAATGGAGTGCCGTTGAATATCAAAGTCAGGGCTCATTTGTAATTGGTGCTCCTGAGTATTTGTTTGGGCAATTGGATCATCAATTAATGAAGGGAATTAATGAGGGCACGAACAATGGGCTACGCGTATTAGCCGTGGCTTCAAGCTCAAAGGGATTGAAAGAACAAGAGTTACCTGAAGAATTACAGTTAGAAGGCTTGATTTTCTTAGAAGATGAGATTCGCCCTGAAGCCCCTAAAACCTTGGCTTATTTCATTGAACAGGAAGTTGATATTTGTATTATCTCAGGTGATCATCCCCAAACTGTCGCTCAAATTGCTGAAAGAGCAGGAGTCAAGAATAGTCAGCAGTTAGTCGACATGAGTCAAGTTGGTCCAAATGTTGATTTTGTCGATTTAGTTAAAAAATACCGGGTTTTCGGTCGGGTTAGTCCAGAACAAAAACGCTCTTTAGTTAAGGCTATGCAAGAAATCGGCTTAACTGTGGGCATGACAGGAGACGGCGTAAATGATATTTTAGCATTGAAACAAGCCGATTGTAGTATTGTCATGGCCAATGGCAGTGATGCTGTTAAAGGAATTGCGGATTTCGTCTTATTAGATTCAAATTTTGATTCAATGGTTGGTGTTGTCTTGGAAGGACGGAAAGTGGTTAATAATATCCAAAGAGTCGCCTCCTTGTATTTAACTAAAACAATCTATTCTTTGATTTTGGCGTTAGTCTTTATTTTTATTGCTGCCCCTTATCCATTTCAACCCATTCAACTAAGTCCGATTAGCACGTTAACTGTGGGAATTCCCTCGTTTTTCTTAGCCTTACGGCCGAATATTGCGCCATTGAAAGGGCGTTTCTTTCAAAATGTTTTAGAACCAGCGATTGCCAGTGGTTTAAGCGTAGTAATTTTCACTTTAACTCTTTTAGTTTTAGGCAAGCAATTCAATTGGACCTATGAAGAAACATCAACGATAACGGTCTGGTTAACGGGAATGGTCTGTTTTGTGGCACTTTACTATGTCGCTAAACCAATCAATTGGAAAATTATCGGGATGATTAGTGTGTTAGCTAGTATTTTTATTTTATTATTCCTAGTCTTTGGGGAGTTATTTTCTTTAGTCAATTTATTTCAATGGCATTTAGCGATTGTCTATCTGCCTTTAATGGCAGTGGTAATTCCTTTGTTTTATAGTTTAAAAAAAGTGACTCACCATCTTTTAGGAAATCACCAAAAAAACCATGCAGAAGTTAGCTAACTTCTGCATGGCTATTTTTTTATTGTAGTAAGTCGTAAATAGCCGAGTCAGCATCTGCTAGTGAGCTAATGCTTTGAAGCTCTCCCCGGACAACATGCCGTTCGGTCCCGGCATCAGTTTCACAAGTATAAAGAGTCACCACTGTTTTATTAGGGATAACATCAAGAATTTCAACTTGCTCAGGACCAACAACGAAAGTCTCAGTCGTCTGATAAGTGAAAAGTTGCTCCCCATCAGTTAAATGAATTAAGTCACCAATCTTGACCCTTAACAAAGGGCTAAAAAGTAAGTTTTGGTCAAAGGGCATTTTATGGGCAGAAAGTGGATAGTTGCCTTGACCTAAAACTTGATTAGTTAAATTAGTCGCAGCACCTAAATACAAATTATCATCACCAATCCCTTTGACGATCGGTAAGGCTAAGTCAACTGCGGGAATAGCAACTTTACCAATATAGACACCGTCATTACTATAGTCCATCTCAGCAGTTGTTGCAGCTGCTGCGACAACTGGGGTAATCTCAGCTAAGGAGACTGTCTTTAAGTTGTTTTTAACTTTTTGGGTAGTCGTGTATTGATAAAGAGGATTAGCTGCGAATAAGCTAAGACTAATTAGCAATAGTAGACCACTTAAGAAAGGGTAGAGTTTAGCTTTTTTCTTAGGTCTTTGCATCTAGTTACTCCAATCTATAGCGAATCAGTCAGGATGTTAACTGACTGATTCAATCTTACGTTTATTTTTTATTGCGACGTGCTTTAATAAAGGCAGCAAGTGAAGCAGCCGCAGCCCCAAGTCCAGCTAAAGTCGTACCAGAACCTAAGGAAACGTTTGTTTGGGCTAGGCGTGGGAGATCTTTTGGCTGTTCACTTGTTGAACTACTCTCAGAACTGCTAGAAGATGGGATCGGATCAGGGGCAGTTTTCCCAGGGGCAGCTTCGACTTTTTTATAGGCTAAAGCAATGTCATTGACACCATCACCAAAATTACCAGTCAGGCGGTTAGCATCAACAAACTCATAGCCTGGAATCACTGGTGGTGTTACAACGTAACCTGTTTTAAAGAGACCGGTTAAATCAGCAACTGGCGATTTTACATCGATTAAAATCTCTTCTCCTTTTTCATCAAAGGCTCTAACTTGGACAAGTAAGTGAAGCTCATCTAAGATCTTTTGTAAGTTACCGACAACTGTAGCGACTTCGGCATTTGTTAAAGCGGCTACGCGGGCCTCTTCGACAGCTGTGATGGCGGCATATAGCTCTTCCCGCACATCAGGTTTACTTGGGTCAAGGTAGGCACCAGTTAAGTGTTCCACCTCGGCTAAAATTAAGTCAATTGGTAAAGTCGCCGCTAAATTATTTTCAATAATAGAGTTAATGGCCCGAGTAGCTGCAACAATTTCCTCTTCTTGTGTTTTAGCGGCGTCTAAATCAAGCGCATCAGTCTCATCAACGGTTGGAATAGCATCAAGTAAGTCACTTCCAGCAACTACAGCGGCAGTTAAAGCTTCCCGATTAGCAGCAACTGAAGCAATCGTAAACTCGTTAGTGACTACGTCTGTTTCAGCTAAGATTTCTTCGCCCCAGGAGACAGCCTCAATTAAATTACGTAAAAAGAGACCTTCGGCTGCTTCGTCTTCCTCATCTTCCTTGTCATCTTCTTTCTCCCCGTTTTCTTCACCGTTGCTCTCTTCTGGCTTAGAATCAGAAGTAGCCGGAGCTGTTGATGAATCAGGGGCTTCTTCAGAAGATGAGGGAGTTTCAGACTCTTCACTAGTTTCAGCTTCAGTGCTTGTGTCACTAGCAGTAGGTTCACTAGTTTCAGCTTCAGTCGTTGGTGCCTCGCTAGTAGACGCGGTATCATCACCTAATACAACGGCGGGACTAACAATAACTTGTCCTAAAATAACAGCCGTTAACCCTACTTGTAATAACTTTTTCTTTTTCATAAAAAACCTCTTTCTTTAAACCTTGATTCAATGGAACGATTAAGTGACTAAAGGCAAAACAGAAAATAAAAAGGCAGGTTGGCTAAACTAGAAAAAACGAGTAACTAGTGCTAGAATTAAAGTATCTAGCAAAGGGAGGGCCACTATGGAACTGATTGAAATTATTCAACGTTTAGGCTTAGCAGTGATTATTTCAGGTGCAATCGGTTTTGATCGAGAGTTCAAAAATCGTCCAGCAGGCATGCGAACCCATATCTTAGTCTGCGTTGGCGCCACGGTTGTTGCTTTGATCCAAGATCAAATATCCATTGATGCGCTTAACTTAGCAATTGCTCAGCCTGAATTGGCTGGGGTTATTCGTTCGGATCAAGCTCGGCTAATTGCTCAAGTTATTAGTGGCATTGGCTTTCTTGGTGCCGGGACGATTATTGTGACGAAAAGGTCTGTCACAGGTTTAACTACGGCAGCCTCATTATGGGCGGCGGCCTGTTTAGGCGTAGCTGTCGGCATGGGTTTTTACCAGATTGCGATTGTTGGCTTTATCACGATTCAAATTATTTTGTCGTTACTGAAAAAAGTCATCATCGTGCCATCGATGAAAAAATTAGAAGTTAAGTTTGTTCATCGAGTAGAGACGAAAGAATTCATTACTGATTACTTTGAGTCTAACGACGTTTCTGTCAGAGACGTAAATTTTGATGTGGAATTAACTGATGAGCGAAAAATCTATACTAATCTGTACACGATTGAGCTACCTCGTGGAAAAAATTACGCGGACTTAATCGAAGATTTATCAATCCACGAAAATGTGTTGAAAATCAGGTTAGTAGACTTATAAGAGGCATGAAAGGGAATGATAGGATGAAAACATTAGTGAATTTTAGAGATGCAGGAGGCTATGCTACGTTAGATGGCACAGTAGTGAAAAAGGGTAAAATCTTTAGAAGTGGTGAGATTGTCCAGTTAGCTGCAGATGATTATCGAGCCTTTACTGAAACTTACGGAATAAAACAAATATTTGATTTAAGAGGAAGTAGTGAATTAAGTGAGCGACCAGATGATCAGTTCGAGGGAGTTGACTATATAAATATCGACATCATGAAAGACTCAAAAGGTCAGTCTGCTAGTCTTGAAGACATGACTAGTGGCAAAGCATTGTCAGCGAATGACAAGATGCTCGGTATCTATCATGATATGATATTAACAGATTCTGCCAAGCTTGGCTATAAAAAATACTTAGAAATGTTAGGTGCTAATGATGATCCGTTTATTTTTCATTGTTTTGCCGGCAAAGACCATACAGGTATAGCCGCAGCTCTCCTTTTAGGTGTCTTAAATGTCTCAAAAGAAGACATTTATCATGACTTTTTAAGGACTAATACTTTGAGAAAACCAGCGAATGATCAGATGTTGGCGGAGTTAATAAAAAAAGGCGTGCCAGACAATCAATTAGCTGAAATTGAAACATTGATGACTGTTAAAAAAGAATATTTAGATCAAGCCTTTGAAATAATGGAGACCCAGTTTGGTGGTCTTTTAGGTTTTGTTAAAGATGGTTTAGGAATATCTGATAATCTTGTAGCAAAGTTAAAAACACTATATACTGTCTAATAGAACAACGACTAACTATTCTTTTTTTTGAGAGTAGTTTTTCTATCGTAGAAAGCAAATAAAAAAGTAAAGAAAGTGTTTATAATTATGGAAGAATTAGTAATCATCCACACGAACGATCTACATTCTCATTTTGAAAATTGGCCTAAGATTAGACGTTACATTCTCAAACGACAAGCTGAATTACAAGCTGCTGGCATAACAGTCATTACTCTAGACTTAGGAGATTTTTCAGACCGGGTTCATCCTTTAACGGAAGCCACAAATGGGTTAGCTAATACCTTATTGATGAATCAAGTCAATTATGATGGTGTGACGATTGGTAATAATGAAGGAGTCGGCAATAGTCACGAACAACTGAATGACTTGTACCAATCAAGTGAGTTTTCCGTCATCTTAGGAAATTTACGTGACGGCAAAAGTTTGGAACAGCCTCAATGGGCAGAGCCCTATAAAATTATTGAAACGGACCAAGGGACTCGGGTCGGCTTGCTAGGATTGACCGCACCCTTTGAGTTAACATACGGACCAAATGGTTGGAAAGTGGCTGAAGCTGATGAGGTGTTACCGAATTTATTAGCAGAAATAAGTAAGGAAACCGACATGATAGTGCTTTTGTCTCATTTAGGGATTAAAGAAGAAACTCGGATTGCTAAAGCTTACCCGGAGATTGACATAGTCTTAGGTTCTCATACGCATCATTTGCTGACAGAAGGCATGTATGTCGATGAGTGCTTACTAGCAGCTGCAGGTAAGTATGGTCGCTATATTGGCGAAGTTAAGGTTCAACTAGCTGACGGTCTAATAGTCAAGAAAGAAGCTAAAGTCATTCCAGTTACTAGTTTAGAAGAAGAACTAAGTGATCAGGCAGAAATTATTAGCTACGAAAATCAAGGTAGAGAACTATTACAAAAACAACTCATCGCTGATTTACCACAAACCTTGAGTTTAACTGGTGAAGGAACTAGTGATATTATGATGATGGCCTTAACAGCGATGAGTGAGTATAGTCAGACGGAAGTCAGCCTACTCAATAGTGGCTTATTTCTAGAATCCTTTCAAAAAGGCCTCGTTAGCCGTGACGATCTTCATCAAGTCTTGCCTCATCCAATGCACTTGATTCGAGTGAAAATTAGCGGTGAACATTTAAAAACCTTTTTAAGAGAAATTAATATTCAAGAAGATAAATTACAAGACTTCGCCATTATCGGAATGGGTTTTCGTGGCAAAGTATTTGGTCAGTTAGTGAGTAATGGTTTAACTTGGAATGACCAGCAAGGCATGACCTACTTAGGTCAAGAGATTGAAGATGACAAAGAGTATCAATTTACGACTGTGGATCATCTTTTGTTTATTCCTTTTTTCCCAAGTTTAAGTCAAGGAGCAGAGATTGAGTTTCTCTTTCCAGAATTTTTACGGGAAGTAATCGGTCTTCATCTGACTCGTCACTATCCAAGGAAGTAAAAAAAGGCTATAATAATAAAGACTAGAAAAAATAGGTGGTGAGAGCGTGACTGAAAAAGAAAAACAACTAGTAGAAACCCCGGCGGTAGTAACTGATTTGACAGGTGACATTGCGGAAGTCTTAACGGAGATTGCTAGCGAAGCCCCTGTCAAAGAAAAGAAACGACGGATAGAGATGCAAAGTGAAGATGTCGTAACGATTGATCAACGAGAATATCGTTTAGCCGTCAATTATCGTGAAGGCTTTGACTTAGATAAAATGAATGAACGCTACAGTGATGTTTTAAATAGATATGACTATATAGTTGGTGATGTTGGTTTTGAACAACTGAGACTCAAGGGGTTCTTTTCTGATAACCAGAAAAAAATGCCAGTGGAACAACGCATTGGTTCCCTGCAAGATTACTTGTACGAGTATTGCAACTTTGGTTGTGCTTACTTTGTTTTAGAACGGATAGGTGGACCCGTTAAAAAAGAGCGTCCGCAAAATAAAAATAAACGCAACAATCGTCGCAATAAGCCGAAACAGCCAGCCGCTCATCTCCAAGAGAAGAAAGGCCAACCAGTTGACAAGAAGCAACCAAATCGTAACAAAAAAAGCCCTGTCATAAAAAATCGTCAGGCAGCTGAAACTAAACCTCAAGGATCCAAACCAGTTGAGAAAAAAACACAAGCATCCAAAAATACTAATCGAAGTTTTACTATTCGACAAACTGAAGGCGAGTAAAGGAGCTAACTATGAGTTATAAAGGCTACTTAATAGATTTAGATGGGACTATTTATTTAGGGGATAAGTTGATTCCTGCTGGTAAAAGCTTTATCGAAAATTTACAAGGGCGAAAGGTTCCCTTTCTATTTGTCACAAATAATACAACGAAAAGTCCACAAGCTGTTAGTCAAAGGCTGGGAACTGATTTTGGGATAAATGTCGGGCCAGAAACCATCTATACTGCCTCATTAGCGACAGTTGATTATATGAATCAAGAAAATCGAGGTAAGAAAGTCTTTGTGATTGGCGAAGCAGGTCTAACGACTGAAATTTATCAGGCCGGCTATGAGTACGAAGAGTTGACACCTGATTATGTTGTCGTCGGTTTAGATACTGAATTGACTTATGAAAAATTAGCCATCGCTACATTAGCCATTCAAAAAGGGGCTCATTTTATTGGTACGAATCCTGATAAAAACATTCCAACAAGTCGGGGGTTAATGCCAGGAGCAGGCTCTTTATTGGCTTTAATTGAAACAGCCACAAGAGTTAAACCAGTCATTATCGGAAAACCCGAGAAGACGATTATGTCAATCGCTGTCAAAAAGCTCGGTTTAAATAAATCAGAAGTCATCATGGTGGGGGATAATTATGAAACCGATATTCAAGCAGGCTTAAAGAATGGCATTGACACATTACTCGTGTTATCCGGTTTTACCCAAGCTGAAGACGTGGCAAGCCTAAGGGAAGCCCCAACTTTCGTGTTAAACAGTCTTGATGAATGGAGTTTTTAAGTGAAAAATCAAAAATGGCGTCATTATCTTGGCGTAACATGTCTTTTTTTAACAATTATTACGTTAGCTATTACTTTAACCATTAATGCTTATCCGTTATATGTTTTTGATATTAAGTATTTAAATATTTTAGATTGGGTAGATTTATCTAAAACTGAATTATTAGCTAATTATCGTCAACTAATGGCTTACTTGAATTTACCGTGGGTGAGTCAACTGAAGATGACGGATTTTCCAGTTTCAGCCTCAGGCGCATTTCATTTTTATGAAGTCAAACGCTTATTTATGTTAAATTACGGCGTACTCCTAATTACTCTTATTCCAAGCGTGATTTTTCTTAAAGAATCAATCAAACAAAAAAGGCTCTGGAAGTTAGTCAGACCTTTCCAAATTGGTGCCTTGATTCCTGTAGGTTTAGGTTTCGGCATGTTAATTGGCTTTCAACAATTTTTTGAAACGTTTCATGGTGTTTTTTTCAATAACGATGACTGGTTATTTGATCCAGCAACAGACCCAATTATTAACGTATTACCAGAAGCTTACTTCATGCACTGTTTCATCCTAGCTTTAGTTATCTTTGAATTAATTATGTTAGTGGGGATAGTAAGTGGTCGCCGAGAATTAAAAAAAGCAACTGAAAGTTAACTTTCAGTTGTTTTTTTGTGTTTATTTGACTTGAGCGTGGGCAATTCGGCTAGCTGCAGCAGCGGCTATTGCCCCAACAATATCATCTAAGAAAGTATGAACGTGAATGCCATCATGTTCATTCAACTTAGCTAAGATACCAGGTTTAACTTTGTCGATGTAGCCGTAGTTTGTAAAACCGATTGAACCATATACGTTAACGATTGAGAGAGCCATAATCTCATCAATGCCGTAAAGGCCTTCGTCTTCACTTAAAATTTCTTGGAGTGGGCTTAGTAATTTGCCTTCTTCTGCTAAAATATCTAATTGAATCCCAGTAATAATCGTATTTTGAACTTCTCTTTTTAATAAAACTGCTTCGACATTTTCTTGACAAGTTGCTAAGTCTAGACCAGCCACGTAATCTTTTTGCAAGAAGTAAACTAACTCTGCCATATCTTCTAAAGTAATCCCTCGTTGAATTAGTAAAGCCTTCGCTTGTTTTTCTAAAATGTTTTTATCGATCGTCACGTCTATCCATTCCTTTCAAAGAGCTCTGATGTTAATTATCTTACCTTTAATAAATAGGAAAAAGCAAGGATTAACCTTGCTTTTATTATTTATTATTCAAAAAGACTGGTACTATGAGTTGGTTGAGTCCGCATGTCTGGGCGGATAAAGTGTAAGGCGTTATTAACAGCTGTCGGTGCTTCACCAAAACCGGTTGCAATAAGCTTGACTTTACCATCGTAAGTACAAATATCACCAGCAGCGTAAACACCAGGTAAACTCGTGGACATATCACTATTAACGACAATCGAACTACGAGAAAAATTTAAATCCCATTTTTTAATTGCCCCCAGGGAAGAAGTGAAGCCATAATTAATAATTAATTCATCAATCGCCAGTTCTTCCGTAAGGTCTTCTTTAGGGTTGCTTAAAGTAATACTTTTTAGGTTAGAGTCTTCCAGGTTTAGACTATCTGGAATAAAAGGCGTCTTAACGATGACAGAAGATTGATTTAATAAGCTAACGCTGTGTTCATGGGCTCTGAAATCTGGCCGGCGATGAACCAAAGTGACGGATTTTGCGACTTCCTCAAGCATTAAGGCCCAGTCAATAGCAGAATCTCCGCCACCACAGATCATGACTTCTTTATTGCGAAATTTTTCAGTGTCGGTCACGAAGTAGTGCAAATTATGACCTTCTAATTCAACGGCTTGGGGAAGTGTTAATTTTCGCGGTTGAAAGGCACCATTTCCAGCTGTAATAATCACACTTTTTGAAAGATGAGCGCCCTTTGTTGTCGTAATATGTAGTAAACCATCTGTTCTAAGAGTTAAATCAAGAACTTCTTCTTCTAAACAGATGTCTTGATTAAAGCGGGCAATTTGCTCAGTCAGATTGTTAATTAAGTCACTAGCTTTGATATCTGGAAAACCAGCAATGTCATAAATCTTTTTTTCAGGGTAAAGCATGGCAAGTTGACCACCTAGTTGTGGTAAACTCTCAATAATTTTTGTTTTGGCATTTCGCATCCCAGCGTAAAAGGCTGCAAATAAACCAGTTGGGCCACCACCTATGATGGTAATATCATGTATATTTTCAGTCGGCATAAACTACCGCACCTCCGTTAGTTATTAAAATCGTAATGTCTTTAGTACTGATATAGTATAGAATATAACTGATAATAACAACACAAATTTGCTTTTATCAGTTAAATAGATAGATATCTTTTAGAATTTTGGGTATTATATAATAGAATACAAATTAGGAGGAATTACAAAATGACATTTCCACAACTAAATTTAGCCGAGGCTAAAGGACCAATCGCCACAGTAACAACTAACAAAGGTGTAATGACTTTCAAATTATTTGAAGAAGAAGCACCGAAAACAGTTAAAAACTTTGTTGAATTAGCGAAAAAAGGCTACTACGATGGGATTATCTTCCACCGTGTTATTCCAGATTTCATGATTCAAGGGGGCGATCCAACTGGAACAGGAATGGGTGGCGAAAGTATTTACGGTTCATCATTTGAAGATGAGTTTTCTAAAAACTTATATAACCTACGTGGCTCGTTGTCGATGGCTAACTCAGGACCAAACACTAACGGTAGCCAATTCTTCATCGTACAAAATAAAAATGTCCCAGCTAACATGATTAGCCAACTTGAAGGGGCTGAATTCCCAACAGAAATCATTGAAGCATATAAAAATGGTGGAACACCATGGTTAGATTTCCGTCACACAGTTTTCGGACATATCATTGATGGAATCGACGTAATGGATGATATTTCTGCTGTCCAACGTGGCTCTCAAGATAAACCTCTTTATGATATCGTCATGGAAAAGGTTGAAATCTCAGAATAACTATCAAAAAGCAGGCAGCTATCAGCTGTCTGCTTTTTTTGTTTTAAGCAAAGGAACAATCCAAGGTTTAATTTTTTGATAAATTGACGTATAATAGAAAGGAAGAGTAAAGGAGGGACAAGTATGACTTTTAAAATAGGAATGATTATGGCAGGCAAAGTTACAGGGATCCAACCATATGGGGCCTTCGTTCATTTAGACGAGGAGACTCAAGGACTTGTCCATATATCCGAAGTGAAACATGGTTTTATTAAGAATATTTCTGAAGTTCTAGCGGTAGGTGATGCTGTAACTGTCAAAGTAATTGATATAGATGAATATTCTCAAAAAATCAGCCTTTCAATGAGAAGTTTAGATGATCAAGCACCGGTAGCGACATATAAAAGAAAAAAATATTTTACTAATCGCCGCAAGAAAATCGGCTTTGAAAGCTTAGCGAATCAAATGCCAGACTGGATTTCCGAAAGCGTTACAGAATTAACTGAGAAATAAACATGTATTTTTTCAGAAAAATGTGCTATTATTTGAAATGTAGACTGAAAATTCATTGAAAATTGAGGTGGAAGTTTTGAGTAACCAATTAGTTGCTGGTACTGTAATACTTAATAGCGCAAATGGTGATAAAAAGTTTTTAGTGAGAAAGAGCGAAAATAAGTTTGATTTCGTGACAACACCAATGAATCAAGACTTAACAAATCTTGCCTGTATTTTGCAAGAACTCAAGTCAGAAGTTATGATGGATGTCAATTCCATTGATTTAGTGGAATTAACAAATGTAATTGTTGAGAATAAGAAGATGCCATTGTTTGTCTTTGAAATGGAAGATCGTGGCGAAAAGCTAGTCTTAGAAGAAGAGTATGTTTGGGAAACACCAACAACCCTGCGAGCAGTATTGAATAAATTTCAAGTTTCAGGCGTACCGATATTTAAATAAACCAGAAAGCTAATCATTCACTGATTAGCTTTTTTTAATCCTCTTTCTTCTATATAAACCAGAAATATCTAATATTAAAGGAAATGCAATTAACTATTGCTTTTTAATAAGACTCTTGGTATATTAGTAAGAGTTCATGTGGAAGACCAATATAAAAAAACAATTTTTAATTGTTTGAAAAGATATTGACATTCAGCTTGGATTGATGGTAATATAAATAAGTTGTCATTTCGTAAGAAGGTGACAAAAAAAGAATTTTATAAAAGGTTGACAATGTCAACTAACCATGTTATTCTTATGAAGTTGTCAAGGAGTGCTGAACTTCGGACAGCAACAAAAAAATAAATAAAATTAATTGTTGACAAACTCAACAGTTAAGGTTATGATATAAAAGTTGCTAAGACAACATTTCAAGTTGGCGAAGAGCCAATATGTAGACCTTTGAAAACTGAACAAAGTAAGACGAACCAAATGTGTAATAGTTCTTCTTTAGTAGAAGAACACACAAAAGATTTTACAATTTTTTATGAAAAATTGATATAGTGAAGTAATTCGCTAGCAAACAAAATGAGCGAGACCTTCGGGTCTTATCAAAACTTTTATTGAGAGTTTGATCCTGGCTCAGGACGAACGCTGGCGGCGTGCCT
>NZ_NGJU01000039.1 GCF_003987495.1 Vagococcus salmoninarum | reverse complement strand
CCCTAATAAACTTTTTGTTTTTTTCATTATTTACTACTCCAACAGTAAATAAAACTCTCCTTTCGCAACCAGTTACCCACTGGTTGCTCTTTTTTTGAGAAAGAAAATAAGGATCAGCAGCAAGAGTGAAAAGAGCATAAGGGAAATCTGTACCCACAATGGTGGGTAACCTCGTAGTACGAGGGGATTGACGTGGGTCCACAAAAAAGGCTAATCTGCAGTAGATACACACTAAATGCGTAGTAAATACGCAGTAAAAAAGTTAATACGTAAGAAATGCGCAGTAAATCTGCATGACATACGCAGTTGATCATCAGAAATTTTGACTAAATTTCACTAAGTATAAAAAAATAGAAACGTTGATTTAACGACGTTTCTATTTTTTGTTTGACCTAGACCAGTTAGAATTCACAAGAAAAAGCTCGCAATCCCTTGGGGGAGAACGAGCTTTGTTTAATCGAGATTATGGTAACTAACTAAAACCAACTAATCTATTTTCTCTTTATATTTAATAATCATATTTTCAAAAAAATCTTTTAATTCTTTTTATTGAAGTAATGTTAAGCTATTTTTTAGTACGTCATGCCCGTCTAAATTTCCCACATGATATTGTATTAATCCATCATCACTAACATGTACAGAGTAGTTTTTAACATAAATATTTTCACACTTAGAATGCATATGATTCCTAGTGCGAAATATAAATAGTAACTTCTAGTTATCCTCTGTCTTCTTTTTTAAAATAATTTAAAACACTTCCAAACATATTTCCAAGACTTAGAAAAAGTGCCGTCAATTTCACATTTTGGGTAAGAGAAGAGAATTGTGTGAATAGAATTATTAAAATACTTATTAATAGACTGCTGATAACAAATAGTCGTTCTTTTTTTTGCATAACGTCACCCATTCTTTTTAATCAAAATACACTAATACCCTAAAAATTTTTTTAAATTAGAATCAGAAAAATGATCAGTTTTACTAATTACTCTGTTTTTTGCGTCTAGACTGTACGTATGTCTTCCTTCGTAATTAAGTTGATTAGTTTTTCCATAAATGTTGGTATTTAAATAAAATACTTTAGAAGATTTTAAGTCCGGCTTGTCATAAGCAGTTTTTACTACAGATACAACAGTATAGGCGTGACCTAGTAATTTATTCACTTTAGCTAACAATGTTCCAATTAGTACATCTTTTATGACTCTATCAAATGATGCGGTTACTTTATTTGATCGTATTTTTTGCCATGCTGGAACAGCTTTTCTTTGATTAAGAAGATTATTATTAGGATAAGTAGTAAACTCTTCTGTTAGTGTAGCAGTGATTTTTTCGCCATTCTCTAAAACATAGTTATACCTACTATCACTGATAGAAATGTTTCCATCACTATCTGTTACAGTAACGATATTATAAGTATCAAATGTTTCAGTATCAATGATCAAACTCAAATTAGGATTAATTTGAACAAATTCACTTGTAGCTGATGAATATTCTAAGTTTGTAGAGGCCAAGACAGTGTAGGTTGAAGTAAAAAATGGCATGATGATTAAAGTGGTTACTAATAAAACAAAATTACTTCTTTTAATCAAATAAATCATCTCCTTTTAATATTTAATAGGTTTATAATAGCACTATTCCACAGCAATGTATACGCTTACTTTGTTACGGTATGTATGTCAAAGAATTGTTAAACAATATTTTACCCCCTTGATTCAAAATTTATTTTTGGGATACGAAACCTCCACTTATTTTAATGACCTACGTTTTGCATGTTCTATCACTTGGGACAGAACACTCTTTATTTAATGCCGTTTATGTAAAGTATTGACTTATGTTATACTTTTCTATGGCAACTGCCCTGTGAGGGGGGGGAAATTGTTTTAAAAGGTACTTTCGTTGGTTATCGCACCACTTATAGTGGGACTAATATTATCATTAGTTGATCATTGGCTAGATGATTAGAAGATAATCATACAGTTGTCACTAATTCCAACGCTGATTCGCAACAGTGAAAAGAAAAGCCACCTATTTAGAGTAGGGTGGCTTTTTGGTGTATAAATTGTTTTGGTTACTTTCGTTTCGCATACTTATTTTATCACATTTACTAAAATCTCTCAAATAAGATAGTTAGCTACTCTCTTATTTGAGAGGTTATGTTAATTAAAGACCGCGACTCATGTCCACCCTATTTTTAGTAAATATTTCGATAGATTCTTTTTAAAAAAAGAGCTGTGATAAAAAGTCTGTAATACTTTTTAAAAAAACAATGATTTTTTTTTCGATAGGTGGCAAAGATACAACAACTGCTAATACAGTCAAAAGGGATAGTATCAATAAATTAGACTTACTGAAAAAATATTCGTTGTTTATTAATATTGCGAATGATAAAACGGCAAGCATTGTTAAATATGAATATATAAATGTTTTCATGTCTAATTACTTTACTGGTGTCAGAGTGTATTGAATTGAGTATGATGTGTGATAATTTTTGTAGTCAGTTATTTTAACTTTTAATTTTTTCCCATCATCAGCTGCTTTTTGGACGGTTTTTAAGTACGCAGGCCCCCTTGAACCGAGAGCTAAAATAGCACCAGTTGTTACTGCGGGAAGATTCTTAAATTTCCTACCTAAAAAACTGACACCACCAGCAATTGATTTAGCAACATTTTGATTTTTTCTTATAGCTTTCGCCCAGTCTCTAACTTGTTGTGCGGACAAAGTGTATTCAGTTAACGTGATACGAGGTTCAGCTGCAAAAACTGTCTCAGATTGCTTAATAGGAAAACTAATAAAGCCTAAACCATTAGCTACTAAAACTGAAGAGAGAGTTATCACTACTACTAACTTTTGAACATTTTTTTTCATAAGTACTCCTCCTTGGATGATTTTAATGAAATATACCATAAATCAAGATTAAATGAAAGGCTTATACTTTGGTGTGATGATAGAAGTATAAAATGTTTTAATTCTTTATTAACGATTACTTTTTAATTGTGAGCTAATAAAGAAGAAAAAGGAGAAGTACTAAACTTACTAAAGAATAATAATATAAAAGTTGCAAATTCCCGACCACAAGTTTATGATTGAAACGTAAGTTTAAAACTAAATAGATGCCTAAAAAAGGGCAAAAAAAATACGTTAGCCTATGTCTTGCCGCCAAGCAAGAACACTAGGAGCTTTAATTGATAGGGAATTATCAATCAAAACCACTTCTAACGTCAGATTATATCTGTTAATGATAGTATACTTCAAAAGTGAAGTCGAAATCAATTATAGACAATCGGACGACAGAAATCAAGTAGAGATTATATTCCGGGACTCAGTTAAATCTAACTGAGTCCCTTTTTGTTGTTTTAAGGCAAATTAAGTGTAGGAGACAAGCTGCACGGTGTTAGTTCACCAATTAAGTGGACCGGTTATGCATACGCCGCCTCAATAACGAATGCTAGGAGCAATCTTATAGGATAGTCTTATTTCCTATTGCTCTGAATGGTGATCGCGACCGATATAACGGCGAGGGTGGTAATCCTGTCTCGAAAGGACGGTAGCCTTAAACAATGCTCTTAGGGAGGATTTTAAGAGGGTTTAAGGCGTGTTAGACAAACACCAGCTAATAAGACATGTGATAGTGGCTCCAGTCGGCTCTTCGACGTCAGACGCTTTTAAAGCATAGCTGTATTCTAGTATGTTTATTTGAAGCACCGATTTTCAGATAGACAAGATACTAGGGTACAACTATGCTCAACACCAGAACAACAACTTCTCTGTCAGTCGAAAACCCCGGACAAGTCAAGTGCTTTTAAAAAGATTTTAAGAAAAAAAGAGTTGTGTAACGACAGTGAGCCAGTCCCTTAGGACGGTTTGGGCGAGAGTGAGTTTTAGCGAACGGGTGTCGGAGACACTTGCCGATAGGCTAAGGCGCCTTAGCGCAGAAAGATAAATGTGAAATAGCGTTAGACAGTGAGTGTTAGTTGGGAAGCATGGTGAAAAATTGTTTGAACAAGATATTTAGAGTAAACTAACAAGAGAAGATACAACATGTTAGGTGGGGAAATTAACGAATGAAAAAAACAATTAAAGAACTGGCTGATGAGT
Organism: Vagococcus salmoninarum; assembly: GCF_003987495.1. Lineage (GTDB taxonomy): Bacteria > Bacillota > Bacilli > Lactobacillales > Vagococcaceae > Vagococcus_D > Vagococcus_D salmoninarum. The sequence continues at coordinate 1,609 of NZ_NGJU01000039.1, read as the reverse complement.
TAGGAGTTTCTAAACAAGCTATAAGAAAACATTTAGATAAGTTACCACCAACGTTATCGGTAACCAAAGAGCAAGGTAAAATAATTTTAGACGCTGATGTTATAGCGTTTGTTAAGTCGAGAGTCACTGCGGTTACTAGGGAGGTTACTGGTAACGTTGGTGGTGAGGTTGATACTGAATTGTTAGATAGAATTATTTTTTTAGAGAAACAAATTGATGTTAAAGATGGTCAGCTAGAAATTAAAGACAATCAGTTAAATCAAGTACATAAATTATTAGATCAGCAACAAGTCCTAACGCTGCAAGCGAATAAAAAAATTGCGGAACTTGAAACATCATTGGCTGATCCTGATGAAACTGACGAACAAACTGAAGTTGAAAGCAATACGGGAAAAAAAAGTTTTTGGTCTAAGTTATTTGGTTAATGAGTGAGAATGAAAAATAGAGGTGAAAATAAAATGACGAATGAAAAAAAAGATGATAATACTATTTTTGCTAAACATATAAAAAAAGAAGACAAGGAAAATATTGTGTTAGGATCAAAAGAATATCAGTGGCATATTCCGAAAGTATTACGTGGCACGATTCGTGTCGGAGACAAAGTATTGGTTCAGTCAAAAGGAAAAATTCAAACGGTGGTAGTAACAAAATTAATCAGAGAAGATATTGAATTGACTAACAAAAAGTATAAGAGGGTTCGGTACGTACTACCTAATTAATTTGGCGTCACTAATGTAAGAGCGACTATTTTTTTTAGGTCAACTGGTGCAATGTTGACTCTAAAAAAAAGATAAAAACGTGAAAAGGACTCCTAGTATTTTTTGGGGTCAGGGCTGGCGCAAGCATTGCAAGTGTATTGACACTTGCTTAAAATGACGTTAGCTTTTGGCTAACATTATCGAATCCATCAAATGAATTTTTAGAGATCAGGTAGCCGAGTGTGGCTGCCTTTTTTATTTGTTGTCGGGGATTGGGGGGACACCCCAAAAGTTAAAATGTATGAGCAACGAGCCCCTGGTCGTGTTGCGGAAATTCAGCAAGTGGGTACCAACTTGCAATGCTTGCGCTAAACTACCCCCCCCCTAAAAAAGAGGTCTTCGGTAGGCGTAGGTGACGGTTAAAAATGAATTTTTTGTTGGCCACGCCAGGAGCATGAACTAAAAAATAATGAGGTCAATGTCAGAGCATGGCACCATGAAAAAAATGGTTGAGTGGTTGGAATGAGTTTTATTTTTTAGAGACGAGCAAGTATCACGGAGGGGTGTTTATTTTATTTTTTTCATCAGCACTTAATTTAGATTCAAGGTCAAACGTCATAGACTCAAAACGTTTGAGTGTTGTTTTAAGAGTGGTTGAAGCCGACAAACAGAGTTTGTGTAAGTGCGCCCTTAGGATGTCTTAGACGAGCGCATATATTGTTTAAACCTTCGTCATAGTTTCGTCGAGTTTAAAATATATACTAAAGTCATACCAAACAAACAACCCTAATAAACTTTTTGTTTTTTTCATTATTTACTACTCCAACAGTAAATAAAACTCTCCTTTCGCAACCAGTTACCCACTGGTTGCTCTTTTTTTGAGAAAGAAAATAAGGATCAGCAGCAAGAGT
>NZ_NGJU01000038.1 GCF_003987495.1 Vagococcus salmoninarum | reverse complement strand
GATTGACACCTCAAAAATATTACGAAACATTCAAAGTATAAAAAAGATGATCCCCAAATTTTGGGAATCATCTTTACACAATTCATACCACTTTTTTTATTATGTCCTTGACAAGGGGTACACTTTACTGTCAGCGGTCCCTGCTTTTTATTTAAAAATCGTACTGAGCATCTCTTAACTCCCGCATTTTACTCTGGGTTTCAACTAACATAACTGTGTCTTCAACTAATCGTTCAATTCTAAATAAGATATCATCATTAATAATCTCTTTCCGTAAAAAATCTTTTTCTTCAATAAAGACGTAACTTGGAACAAGGGTGGCTTTCATATATGAAAGTATGGGTTTTAATTGTTGTTCCACCATTAAATAATGTTTGGCAGAACCAGCCGTAACAACCACACTTACTACTTTGTCCCGAAAAGCATTGACTGGTAACAAATCAAAGACATTTTTTAAGGTTGCCGGAATTGAAGCTTGAAAGGTTGGTGTGCCGATGACTAAGGCATCCGCCGCCATGATTAATTCTAAGACTTCTTTCGTTGGACCTTCATACTCAAAGTAGTTACGACCATCACTAAAAACTAGCGGGTAGTCAGCTAAATCAATTAAGGTAACTTCATGATAAGGGTACTGCTCTTTCATTTTTGCAATCGTATAATCCATCGCCGTACGGGTTTTTGAGCCTAAATTCGACCCTGATAATCCAACAATTTTCATCTTGACTTCACCTAATTTTCTTTCGTATATTTCTTGACTGCTGGCATAATCTCCATTGCAATCAATTCGATATTTTTCTTGACTTGCGCTAAAGGAACACCACCAAAATCAACTTGAGCCATAAACCGTTGTTGCCCAAATAGTTCGTATTGGTACAACATCTTCTCAATAATTTGTTGCGGACTACCAATCATTAAAGCATCTCGGTAATCTGTTGCTTGGGCAAATTGTTGTTTCGGATAGCCGCCGCCACGAATTCTCATCATGCCCGCATTTAGATGGGGGTAATATTCCCTTAAGGCTTGTTGTGACGTCTCGGCTGTGTAAAACAGACTCGTTGTAGCAATTGGTAACTGACTCGCCTCAAAGCCACTTCTTTGGGCTGCTTCCCGGTAAGCCTCAACAGCGACTTTAAAGTTACTAGCTGGACCACCAAGAGTTGTTAACATCATTGGCACACCTGCGTAACCAGCTTTAATTGCACTTGCCGGTGGTCCCCCTACAGCTCGCCAAATTGGTAAGGAACCAGTTTGAGGTTGAGGAATAATCTTAGCGTTTTTTAACGGTCCTCGGTATTTCCCTTCCCAAGTAATTCGCTCTTCTTGATTAATTTTATTTAACAATTCAAACTTCTCTTCAAATAGTTCTTCGTAATCATCTAAGTCGTAACCTAATAAATGATAAGCACCGACTCGAGAGCCGCGACCGCCAACAATTTCGGCACGGCCGTGAGAGATTAAATCTAAGGTCGCAAAATCTTCGTACATTCTAACAGGGTCCGCCACACTGACTAAACTAGCTGAACTAGTTATTTTAATTTTTTTCGTCCCTTGGGCAATGGCTCCTAAAATCACAGTATGAGCTTGAGATGTAAAATACTCTTGATGACTCTCACCTAAGCCAAAGACATCTAAACCAGCTTCTTCGGCAAAAATCGCTGTTTCAATAATTTCTTGAATCCGCTCTTCACTTGATAACTGTGTTTGATTCAGAGGATTAGGCATATGATCACCTAATGAATATAAGCCAAACTCCATGCCTTCTTTTTGATTAATTCGATATTTTTCCATTAATAATCCCCCTCTAATCAAAGACTATTAGTCTTCTCTTGTTTATATGTCTACTTTACTATAATTAGATTTGAATCACTAGTTTATTGCTTACAAAAAGTAAGCTCAATACAAAAGAGGCATGACAATAGTCACACCTCTTCTATATTAAACTTGGTTATCTGCCTAAACTAAAGCCTTTACCCATTACTTCACTTGCAGCCATGGCCACGACGAAGCTATGAGGATCGAGTTTTAACACTTGTTCTCGTAAGTTATGAAATTCTTTTTCCGGAATCACACACATTAACATTGTTTGATCCCCTTTATGATAGCCACCTTGGATCGGAATTCGAGTGACTCCTCGGTCAAGTTCAGCTAAAATTAAACTTTCAATTTTAGCCGTTTCTTTAGATATGATTAAAATATTTTTAGAACGATCAAAACTAACTTGAACTAAATCAACTACCCGTCCAATCACGAATAAACTAATTAAGGAATATAGAACTGTCTCCACATTGAATGCGACTAAGGCAGCTAAAATCACAAAGCCATCAACAAATGAAACAGCTACCCCTAAAGGAATTCGTAAATACTTGTTAACAATTTGCGATAAAATTGCTGTACCACCAGTTGAGGCATTGCCTTTAAACACTAAGCCTAAACCTAAGCCTGTAATAATACCGCCGAAAATAGCTGCTAACAAAGGATTATAAGTTAACACTGGAAAATTAGCTGTGATGCCAACAAAAAAGGGATAGAGCATACTGCCAAAAATTGTTTTCATACCAACTTCTTTCCCTAATAACCAAAAACATAAAATTAATAACGGACCATTGATGACATACAAGGTTAGAGCCGGGGTAATCCCGAATAGATGATTAATAATAATACTAATCCCATTAGCCCCACCGGCCACGATTTGATTTGGTAATAAGACGGAGTTTATCGACACCGCTAAAATAAATGCACCTGTAACAACATATAACAACGAGAGAACTCGTTCTTTTGTAAAAAAGTTCGACATCTAAACACTCCATTTCTTTTAAACAAGGCTTACTCCTCGTAAATCCCACAAAAAAACAGAAAAATGGCTAACCATTTTTCTCCCTGTGATTCCTTTCTGTATTATAACGAAGGAACTTTCCAGAAGTCAATTGATTCTTTCAACTAGCTTTTTATGGCAAAGTGACCAAAAAAAACTAATTCTTTTAAAAATTCAGCTTTTTTTCTAAAATACCCTTGTTTTTTTCGCTGAAATATGGGAATATTATAAAAAGATTAACTTTAGATTAGAATTCAAAGTGTTTAGTCTGTGGTTAATCTTTTGTAAGTAGAAATAACCAATCAGTTCGGGATAACTTTCATTGGGGACTTTCTTACTTATTACTATTGCCCCCCCTTTTAAAGCCCTTGGAGTTTTTGTCCTCCTGGGCTTTTTTTGATGAGCTTGAGACATTCCCGATTATAGGCGATAATAGACTTATAAGTTCGGAATTCTAAGATTCTGGAAACTTTAGAAGCTTAGACCTTCAATTCTTAGTAGCTTGCCACTTAGACCTTCAATTCTTGGTGGCTTGCCCCTTAGACCTTCAATTCTTGGTGGCTTGCCCCTTAGAGATTGATGAGACTGAAGTAGCGCGTAAGGATTGATGAGACTGAAGTAGCACGTAAGGATTTAGGATACCGACATCCAATTACAGAGGAGGACCTTAATTCTTAGATTCTAGGCACTTCAGAATCTTAGAAATTTAGGATACCGACACCCCATTACAGAGGAGGATTTTAATGACAACTTTTTATTGTGTCCGTCACGGAAAAACTATTTTTAATCAAAACAAAACCTTTCAAGGTGGCATTGCTGATTCACCATTATTACCTGAAGGGGAAGCTGCCGCTGAACTAGTTGGGACGTTTCTCAAAGATGTTCCATTTACGACAGTTCTTGTTAGTCCTCAAAAAAGAGCTCAAGACACTGCTAAAAGACTGCTAAAAAATCATTCTAGCCCTCTTGAGATTGAAACAATTCAAGACTTGCGAGAAATGGAATTTGGAATTTGGGACGGCTTACCTGAGGCTAATTTTCATCACGAAGCAGAGTTTCAACATTTAGTTCATCGCCCTCACCTCTACAACCCAACAGCGATTGGCGGCGAAAGCTTTCAAGTTCTGATTGATCGTGGTAAAACCGTCTTTATGGAAGCCGCCCAAAAAGACCCTGAGGGTCATATTTTAATTGTCTCTCACGGTTTATTTTTACAAACCTTATTAAAAACTTTCCAAGGAATTCCCTTATCCGATGTCCGTAAAGGCGATTTTTTGGATAATACGAGTGTCACGACTGTTGTCAGTGATGTTACTGGGACAGAATTTACAATCGAAAAATGGAACGATACAAGTTTCGTTTAATCAAAGAAATAGAGCTGCGGACTAAGGTCCCAGCTCTTATTTTTGATACAATCTCGCCATCTCTTCCCCATTAGTCGTAAAATAAGCGAGTTGCCACTGCTGTGTCGCTTTTCCTTGCAGACTTGTCGGTTGGTTCCAGGGGGGATAAATACGAATGCCCATTTTACCAACTGTTTCTTCAGCGCTTAAAATTCCTCGCTCTTTGAGAGTTGCTTTCGGAAAAACAAAGTGGCCTTTATGAGCGTTTTCTTCCGTATAGATCACAATCAAGTCCGGGCTTTCGCCATAACTATAGGGCCTATTGACACCTTCTATTTTCTCCCAAAAAGCGACAAATTGCCCGATTTTTTTAGGGGTGATTTTGGCAATTCTAAAACGAATGTCTACTTGATTCAATTGTAAACGATAGCCTCCGTACTCTTGATTTTGAGTTTCTTCAACAATATTTGTTAAGCGCCACCCTAGTGGTAAATACAAACTTTCAATCACATCTAAACCCCTCATTTGCTTTTCCTCCTGAACTTAATGCGTCTCCTTTATTATAGAACGTCTGTTCCCTACATGCAATCCTATTTTTTGACAGCGTCGAAAAACAAAGGTAAAATTTAACTATTAAGCTTATTAAATGTAAGCAAATAACAAAGGAGTTATTTACGATGAAAATAGATATTTGGTCCGATTTTGCCTGCCCTTTCTGCTATATCGGCAAAAGACACTTAGAAGCCGCTTTAGGTGATCGCCAAGATGTGGAAATCATTTTCCATAGTTTCGAATTAGATCCCCAGACTGCGATCCATCACGATGTGGATATCCATCAATTAATTGCCAATAAATACGGCATCTCTTACGAAGAATCAAAAGCCAATAATGAGCAAATCACTCAAATGGCAGCAGCCGTTGGCCTCGACTACAATTTTGACATTATGCAGATGACAAATACTTTTAATGCTCATCGCTTAGCCCAATTCGCCAAAACTGTTGGTAAAGGCAATGAGTTTGTTGAAGCAGCCATGGAAGTTTATTTCCGAGACGGTGCCTTTTTAAACGATGAAGAAACCTTAGTCGCCATTGGTGAAAAAGTCGGTTTAAACCCTGAAGATGTTCGCCGAGTCTTTCATTCCCAAGAGTTTTTAGCCCCTGTGCGAGTCGATCAAACGAAAGCGATGGAACTAGGCATTCAAAGTGTTCCTTTCTTTTTAATCGACGATCAATATGCTTTAAGTGGTGCCCAACCGATCAGTGTTTTTGAAAATGTGCTGGCTCAAGTCACTGAACAAAGCCAGGCAATTAAACCAACGAATGCTCCGAATTGTGATGACGGTTCTTGCCAGATTTAACTTTATTCCCCATCATCTAAAAAAATCTCAAACAAACCTGACTGAACAAAAGGGTTGTTTGAGATTTTTTATTGTTGTGATGATTAACACTTTACAAGTAGGCACGATACAGCGTAATTTCCAACCGCTGATTATTGAAGGTCACATCGGCATCGTCGGTCATCAAACCTAATAAAGCAAAGTCTTCCGACTCATGGTGGGTACCAACTAGCCCTTGGCTATACATTTCTAAATCTTCGTCCCGTTCCACATTTAGCAAGCTCGTAAACTCAGCTAAATCTTTCGGCGGTTCTGAGATAATCCCAACAACTGCCACTGTTGTTCCTTTCTTAGTAAAATCAATGCTCATTTCCATTTTTTCAATTTGATGATTAAAAAAATAGCGCAGTAATTCATGAGAAATCAATTCAGCTTTTCTTCTCTCTTCAATCATTTACGTACCTCCTAAATTTTTACGACTTAGTTTGTGCTCGTTCTTCAAACATATCTTTCACACTGTCAAAAATTGGCACTAAAAAGGCTGCCGTAAAGCCTCCTGAAAAACCATTGTTATAGAGATTAATCCCACCGTGTAAGAAGCCCACATTACTAACTAAAGCCATGTGTAAACTACCGGCTAAGATTCCGGGAATGACGCCGTAATAACCGGCAATTGGTGCTAAAGTTGTGCCGAACAAAGCCGCTAACAACGCACTTGTTGAATTGATTTCCGTGCCAGTCAGAAAGGAAGCTAAGTAGACCCCTACAAAGATTGGCAAACTATTGCGTAAGTGACAGCCAAACGCCCCGAAACCAACTAAAGTGAAAATCCCCCCAATGACCGCCCCATTTAACTCTCCGCTGACTGCCAGAACGTAGGAAGTCGCAAACACACCTAAACTAGCCATATTAATTAAAGTAATGCCATACCCGTCTAAGGCAATAAAATCTGTGACTAATTTCCCTGATGATTTTATTAAGCCACGGTAGCCATTTAAGCTGCGATTATTTGCAAAAAAACCAATTAAAAAGAGAATCCCAAATGAACTATATAAAAAGACACTGAGAAGCAGATTATTCCCTGTGGACAAAAGACTCACATTGATGACCTCAAAGCCGGCTAAACGCATAGTAGCAGTTAAAAACATGCCAATAATTCCAGCTGTGAAGCCGATATTATATAAACTAAAGCCTTGATGAAAACTTAAAAAATGGACAGCTAAAGCTGGTAATAAAAGTCCTATTAAGAGTCCCACAGCTAGTCCTAACGCTAAGCCTACCCCGATGTTCAAACCTAAGCCGAAAGCGACTAAACTAACTGCCGGCGACAAGGCTGTACCAAAGAAAGCGACTAAAATATAAGTTGAAAACTTCTTTTTATGTAAGCTAGCAAAAATCAGTACCCCTAACATAATCGGCAAAGAATTTAACAAGTTTTTCCCGAAAAATGAAAAACCGCACATCGTGTAGAGGGCTGCCGTCACCGGGCCACTTAATTTAACATTTAAACGCTTCGCTAAGAGGGTGCTGGATAAGGTGACTAAACCACTATTTAGAAAAGCACTTCCAGTATTAGCAATCTCAAAATAATCAGTGACTAAGACGCTGGATGAGACTAGAATTTGCCACAACCCCCAAGCTAAATTTCTCGGCGTTTCAATCAACCCACCAATCGTAATTAATAGTAAGCTGAAGCCGATAATCCACAGGTATTTCCGCTGCTCTGAAACAACTGGTGGTGGATTGTTTCCCGTCACAAAAAAAGTTGACTGACGTAATTTTTCTTTCATGTTTCACTCCTTTAAATTTAACTTGAACTTTACTGACAATGACTTCTTTATTGTAAACGATGTTAAGTTTTAAAAACAAGCTTTTTCTATAAACACAATTCCCCCCTTAAAAAATTAACTTGATAAATCCCTTCCCAAACTTAACTTAAAAAAGCATCAGAAAACTCTTTTTAAGTAGTTTTGGCTGTATAATTTTTGGTGTGGATGAAGAGATTCATTCACACCTATTTTTACGCAAAAAAATAGAAACATATGAACTTTCCAGTTAGAATAAAGTTGCTTACACCAATTCAGGGAGGAAAATTCAT
>NZ_NGJU01000037.1 GCF_003987495.1 Vagococcus salmoninarum | reverse complement strand
TTTAAACACCGCATTCTAATCAGTTTTAAAGTGACACAAAAAAGCAACTTCACCATTTCTGATGAAGCTGCCTAAGTAACTATTTATTCGACTAAATTTTAGCCATCCACACAATTTGACGTAGAGCAAAAAAAAGACAATCCCACAAGATTGTCTTTTCTATTATTTATTTAATTAGTTACATCTCTTAGCAAAAAAACATTTTTGATTTTAACTATCAAAATTTAAGACTAAAAGTTCGATCTATTATCTACTTCTCATCATATCCAAACAAAGGACTCATTGCTTTATTTTCATGAATTCGTTTTAAGCCATCAGCCATTAATTCTGAAGCTGTGACGATTTCTAAATTAGGCATCTCTTTTTCAGGTGGTAAATAAATTGAGTCAGTGACACAAATTTGTTCTAAGTCTATTTGACTTAATAATTCAACTGCATTATCACTAAATAATCCATGGGACGCACACATATAGACTTTTTTAGCTCCTGCTTCTAAGATAACTTTAGCTGCCGTACCGATTGTTTCTCCTGTATTGATCATATCATCAACAATCACACACGTTTTACCTTTAACGTCACCGATGACATAACCTTCTCGTTCTACTTCATCACGAGAACTTTGGTCAACAATTGCTAATGAGGCATCTAAATACTTTGCTAAGACCCGAGCTCGTGTCACACCACTGTTTTTAGGCGAGACAACAACTACACCTTCACCTTGAATATTTAAGTCTTGATAATGTTTGGCGAATAAAGGCATCGTAAATAAGTTATCAACTGGAATATCAAAGAAGCCTTGTAGTTGAACTGTATGTAGATCTAAAGTCAACACTCGTGTTGCTCCGGCTTTTTCAATTAAATCAGCCACTAGTTTAGCTGTGATAGGCTCCCGAGGTTTAGCCGTTCGGTCTTGACGTGCGTAACCAAAGTAAGGCATGACGACGTTAATTGTTTTAGCACTTGCACGTTTTAAGGCATCAATCATAATTAACAATTCCAATAAGTGATCATTTACTGGGTAACTTGTTGATTGAATCACATAAACCTCATCACCACGAATACTTTCTTCTATATTCATCGTCATTTCGCCATCACTAAATCGTTGGACACTACTTTTTCCTAATTCCACCCCAACACTTTTGGCAATTTTTTCCGCCAATGGTTTGTTTGAGTTTAAACTAAAAATTTTTAAACATGAATCTTTGTAAGAATTCGACATAACGTCCTCCAATATTGTAAATTAGATACCTGATTTCTATCTATATAACTACATTCTAACAAATTTTAACTAAAATATCATCTCTGATAAAGATAATTCAAGTAAATCCCCCTTAATTTAAGGGCTGATTTGCAAAAGCGCCTCTGATTTTATGTATATTACCGCTTTTTTATGTATATTTTGCACCTTATAGACTTTTATTCATTTTATTATTGTATATTAATTCATTTTGTTGTATACTATTGATTATGTTACTAATTAAACAAACGAGGAGCTTTCATATGAAGAAAAAAGTCACTTTAGCGCTATCTGCTATTATCATTTTCACAAACTTATTATTCCCGATGATTGGTCAAGCGGAAGCCACTGACCCTGTCTTAGAGAAAATCCAAAAATCCGGTAAACTAGTTATTGGTTTATCAGCTGATTATCCCCCTTACGAGTTTCATGCTACCGTTAACGGTAAAGATCAAGTCGTTGGCGCTGACATTTCCATGGGCGAGAAAATTGCTGAAGACTTAGGTGTTAAACTAGTTGTGGAAGAATTAGGTTTTGACGCCTTGTTAGGAGCACTGAATACCGGCAAAATCGATTTAATTATTTCCGGTATGTCACCAACACCTGACCGTCAAAAAGAAGTTAATTTTTCTGACTCTTATATTACAATTAATCAACGGGTTGTCGTTAGAAAATCTGACAAAGATAAATACACTGATGCAAAGGCTTTTGACGGCTTAAAAGTCGCTGCTCAAAAACAATCGACCCAAGAAGAATTAGCTCAGACAGAATTAACTGGTTCTGAAGTTGTCTCATTACCAAAAGTAACGGACATTGTCTTAAATTTACAAAATAAAAAAGTTGATGGTGCCGTGATTGAAGGTCCAGTAGCTGAAGCTTATGTGGCCCAAAATCCTGCTCTCGCTTTAACAGATATTGATTTTGAAAATGGTCAAGCGGATATGGCAATTGCCATGTCGAAGGAAGCTCCTGCTTTACAAACAAAAGTCAACGAAACGGTTAAAGACATCCAAGACAACAACTTAATGGAAGTCTATAAAGAAGAAGCTGGCAAATTAATGTTCAATGAAGAAAGCTTTCTTAAAAAGTATGGTTTCAACTACGTTAAAGGGGCAGGTTACACGATTTTATTAGCCTTTGTTGGAGTTTTAGCTGGGGCTGTTCTAGGAACTGTCTTAGCATTAATGAAACTTTCAAAAACAAAAGTGTTTAAATGGCTATCAATTATTTACATCGAATATGTCAGAGGAACGCCTTTATTAGTTCAAATTTTCTTAGTTTACTTCGGTTCTGCTGCCTTAAACTTAAACATCAATGCCTTAACCGCTGGTTGCTTAGCCCTCGCTTTAAATAGTGGTGCTTATGTGGCAGAAATTATTCGAGCCGGCATTAACGCTGTTAACAAAGGCCAGTTAGAAGCTGCCCGTTCCTTAGGAATGAATCAAGGTGAAGCGATGAAATTTATTATTTTACCACAAGCGATTAAAAATATTTTACCAGCTTTAGCTAATGAATTTGTCACAGTTATCAAAGAATCATCTGTGGTTTCAGTAATTGGTGTGTCAGAATTAATGTTCCAAGCAGGTGTGGTTCAAGGGGCAAGCTTCAAGCCTTTCTTACCAATTGTTTTAGTTTCAGTGGTATACTTTATTTTAACATTTACCCTTTCTCGTATTATTGGGGTAGCTGAAAGGAGAATGAGTACAAGTGATTAATATTAAAAATTTACATAAAAGTTTCGATAAAAATGAGGTTTTAAAAGGCATTGATTTTACAATTAATAGTGGCGAAGTCGTCGTTATTATTGGTCCTTCTGGTAGTGGTAAAAGTACTTTTCTTCGTTGTTTAAACCTCCTTGAAGAACCAACAAGTGGCACGATTACTTTTGAAGAAACTGATTTAACAGCCAAAGAAACTGACATTAACCAGCTTCGTCAAAAAATGGGCATGGTCTTTCAGAACTTTAACCTGTTCCCTCATAAAACAGTCTTAGAAAACTTAACTATTAGCCCGATTCAAGTCAAGAAAGAAAGTAAAGCCGTGGCTGAACAAAAAGCCAATGACTTACTAGAACAAGTTGGCTTAAGTGATAAGCGAGATAGTTTCCCAAACAGTTTATCTGGTGGTCAACAACAACGGGTTGCCATCGCTCGAGCTTTAGCAATGAATCCTGACGTCATGTTATTCGATGAACCAACTTCTGCCTTAGATCCTGAAATGGTTGGCGAAGTCTTAAGTGTTATGAAATCTTTAGCTGATTCAGGTATGACGATGGCAATTGTCACTCATGAAATGGGCTTTGCCAAAGAAGTCGCTGACCGGGTCATCTTTATGGATGCTGGTGTGATTCAAGAAACAGGGACTCCTGAAGAAATTTTTAATCACCCCCAGAACCCTCGGACCCAAGATTTCTTGAGTAAAGTATTATAAAATAATAAACTAAATTTCTTAAAAAAGACGGCTGAATCCTACAATGATTCAGCTGTCTTTTTATTTTTCAATGATTTGGTGCTTTTCAATAACGTAATTCCGATGACAACTTTTAGCTATCTCCTTATTATGTGTGGCAATCACAACCGTCACCCCTGTTTGATTTACGGCTTTAAAAACTGCCATAATCTCCGCTTCCCTCTCTTCATCTAATGCTCCTGTTGGCTCATCTGCTAAAATAATTGCCGGTTCTTTAATTAAAGCTCTGGCAATACTTACTCGTTGGGCTTCACCACCTGATAAGTGACGTGGCATTTTTTTTAATAAGTCATTAATGCCTAATTTTTCAGTTATTGCCATCACTCGTTCTTGTCTAGCCTGCTTAGCTATTTTTTGACAGACTAAAGGCAGCTCAATATTAGCTTGGACATTCTTCTCAGCAATTAAACCATAGTTTTGAAAAACAAAACCAATCTCATCCCGTCGTCGCTGGGCTAATGCTAGTTGATTTTGATAATTGATTGCTCCTTCTTTAAAGAAATACGTTCCAGCTGTTGGTCGTTCTAGTAGCCCTAAAATATTTAAAAGGGTCGACTTCCCTGAACCACTACGGCCCATCAAACTAATAAATTCCCCTTGATAAATGTCCAGTTTTAATTCTTTAAAAATTTCCCGATCTCGATAGCACTGATTCAACTGTCTTAATTCAACAATTTTCATTTCATTCCTCCCTAATAGCGGAAATAAGCGACACGTTCTTGATTGAATACCAAACTATCAAACTTTCCCAACTTAGCAAGACTATCAATAAACCACCTGCTAAAACGAGTGGTAACTGACCATGTAAGCCATAATTAACTCCTAAAGCAATTAGTAAACACCAAGAATTCTCAATCAATAATTTTTTGCTGTAACTGTAATAAAGCTCTCTATAAGTTAGGCCTTGAGAGATGTAGATTGCCAGTGTTTTCCGTGAATTAGCAATCTGATTAATCAAGGTCATCGTTGTCGAAATCAGTGAAATGATTAAGAGCATGACGGCCATTCCCCACAGTTTTTGACCTAACTGGCGACCTGTTAAGCCCCAAATATTCAATTGCCATGTATGCCCGCCAATTAGACGATAAGGCAATAAATTTAATTTATTAGAAAGCTCATTCATTTCCAACTGTAACCTTTGAGTTGATTTAGGGCTAATTAAGAAGCCTGCCGTTTCTGCAATTGCCGTCAGAAATGTGTGACCAGGGCTCAACATCATGCCACCGGCTTTTAATTCTGACAAGTAATAAGCTGGAATTATCAACTTATCATCTAAGCTTTCCAAGTCAAAAGAGTTATTAAAATACGTGTTTTCCGGTAACACCCCAACGACTTCCCCTAAGATTAGTTGCTCTTTCCATAAAAAGGTCAACTGCCTCCCCAGGGTTAATTCCTCTGAAAAATCAAAACCAGCTACTAAAGGAATGGCTTCTTGAATTGAAAAAGCATAATCACTCGCTTCTAAGACTCGGCCTGTGATCGCTTCAAGCTTAAAGTGGGAAAAGAATTCCTGACCTACTTCTAGGCCAGAAAATTCACTACTGAGGATTTCAGCCAGTTCCGGGTCTGTCACCCCTTTGGCTACTGATAATTCTCTAGGTAAGCTTTCCTCAATAAACAAGTGCTGACGATTCACAATCACATATGTCTCAGCGATTTCTTTAAGACCTTCTCTAAAGCTTGCTAAACGGCTAATGCTGTCACTTTCACCTCTTAAACGAGCTTCATCACCGCCAAAGTACTCATCAACTACCCAATAAACATTTTGACTACGACGACTAAGTTCTGTCACTTGCTGATTTGTTTGATTGACTAAAGTAACCATCATAATTAAACAAATAATCGCGACAGCTTTTTGAAACAACACTAACCGTTGAAAGTTATTTTTTTCCTCTAAGGAGAGCTTGAGAGCCGGTTTCATGCCTTTTCCCTCCTTTTCTCATACTTTGGTAAGTTAAAAGACTACTAATCATTAAGACTAAGAGCCATAAAAGCAGACCACTTAGACTTAAATGGCGATAACGTCCTAAGTTAACGAAATTAAAAAAGACAAAAACTAAAGAAATTAACCAACTGATTAAGACTAAGAGCGTATTTTCAACTAAAAATTCACGGTATAAACGCGATTTTTCGTAGCCGAAACTTTGTTTATAGTACCACTCTGACTGCTTTTTAATCACAAGACCTTGAACTGTCGTGACAAGACTTAGTAATAACATGCTTAACAAGCCAATAGTGATAATTAGTTGCTGATTCCTTGAATCTACGAGATTAAACAAAGTAACATTGCTTAAATTATCGTACATTACATCCCCCCACAAATCCTGATCTTCAACAAACTCTCGATTAGCCTCTTCATTGGGACTATCTACAATGTATCTTTTTACTTCTTGATCTAATAAGCTTTGGGTTAAAGGCATGAAAACTGCTCGATCTAAGCGACTTGGGAAATCGTAGCCAATTTTACCAATGACTAACACCTCTTGACCATGAACATCAACAACTTCCTGATTATTAAGAGTCCTTTTCACAGGAATCTCATTGCCGACAACGGCATAATTTTTACTTTCGGCAATTTCTTGGGAAGTGAAAAAACGCCCGGATAATAAATTAGGGCTTTGATAAGTACCAGTAAATAATAATCCCCGTAAATCATAATCGCTGGTAACTAAGGCATATAATGTAGTTGCCCCAGGTAAGTTTTGACTAATTTTTGGTAGCTCGATCTCACTTTGATCAGTCCAAAATTGCAGACTTTCTGAATAATAAAAATTATTACTTAATTTCTCCAACTCATTTATTTGTTGGGAATAACTTAAAATGCTAGCTAGTCCTAAAGTAAATAAGCAACAGCTGATAAGCATGGCGATTCTTAATTGCTTCATAAGACCTCCTTTTCACGGCTTACTTTTCCTAATAGCCCTCTAATTCCTTCTCAAAGTTATTTAATTGCCTCACTACCATTCATAAAACTACCTCCTATCACGATATTCTTGTATAATAACAGTAGAATATAAGTTGGTAATGATAAAAAAACATTGGGGTGTTTATTATGAAATGGCGTGGAGATAAGCAAAGTCAACGGGTTGAAGATCGGACGGGGCAAACGAGTGGCGGTGGTAGTAGCTTTGGGTCTGGTGGGTTATTAAAAGGTGGTGGTATTGGGACTATCGTTATTTTAGCACTCGTCTTTTTTATGAGCGGCGGCGATTTATCAGCGGTCTTAAATACATTAGAACCAAGTACGAATCAAACAAGAACTTTATCGCAAATGCAAACACCGGAACATGAAGAACGAAAAGAGTTTGTTTCCGTAGTTTTTGCTCATTTAGAAGATTACTGGGACACAGCTTTTGAAGCTGAAGGCTGGCAATATCAGCAGCCACAGATGGTTTTATTTGCTGGCAGTGTCCAAACAGCTTGTGGCTCAGCTAACTCAGCTGTGGGCCCCTTCTACTGTCCTGGCGATGAGAAAGTTTACTTAGACTTATCTTTTATGGATGAGCTAGCTAATAAATTTAAAGCGACTGGGGATTTTGCCATGGCCTATGTTGTGGCCCATGAGGTCGGGCATCACGTCCAACAGCAACTGGGGATTTCCAAAGAAATGCAACGTTTACGAGGGCAATTAACTGAAAAAGAATACAATAAATATCAAGTTCGCATGGAATTACAAGCAGATTACTATGCTGGGGTTTGGACGAAATACATTCAAGGGAAAACAATTAATGGTGAACCCATTTTAGAAACTGGCGATGTTGAAGAAGCATTAGTGGCGGCTAATAGTATTGGTGATGATACGTTGCAAAAACAATTTCAAGGCTTTGTTGTACCTGATAGTTTTACCCATGGAACGTCTCAGCAACGGAAAAATTGGTTTTATCGTGGCTTTGAATACGGTGACTTCAAGCACGGCGATACTTTCGGCGCTAGGGATCTAGATTTAAATTAAGTTTAATTGTTATAGTGATAGTTTAATTATACTCCTTCGCCTGTTCGTTAAAAGTTTCCAGAACAAAAAAAGACTGAAAATGGGACTGAACCCTTAAAATGAGACAGTAATAAAAACACCTATGCGGTTGCTTGTTTTCGATAATCTATCGGAGATAAGTAACCATATTTTTGTTGAATTCTCTTTTCATTATAATACTTGATGAAATTTTGTACAGTTTCGATTACACTAGTAGTAGAGCATCCAAGCTCTGACTGTATTGAGAACGTTTCAGACTTTAGAGTGGAATGAA
>NZ_NGJU01000036.1 GCF_003987495.1 Vagococcus salmoninarum | reverse complement strand
GCTGCTTCTTTAACTTCTAATGGGTATGAAATTCGTTTAACCATAAAAATACACCTCCGTTTTCTTCATTTTACACGAATTCAACGGGGGTGTTTTTATATTTGTCTCAACCTATGGGGTCAGTTCATATGATTAATTTCAATAGTTGGTCTTTTTAAATGTTATAAAAGCCGATAATTGTTTTGACTCGATCAATATCCCGTGGTGAGCGAATAATGTAAAGATTTGAATTATGCTTATATAATTTACTTTTAAGCTTAGGGAGTTTTTGAGAAAATTTACGGTTCCATTTTAAAAGCGACTTTGCTCGTTTAGTTAAAAATTTTTTACGTTCTTTTGTTGCATTCTTTCTAGCGGTAATAGCTCTTTTAATCACACGGTATTGCACAATGTATAATGGATAATCTAGAACAATAATAATATCAGCTTCTGTGAAAGTTGCCTTACACCAGTATTGAGCTTGAACACCTTCAACAATCCAACTGTCTTGCTTATTTAATTGAGTGCTGAGCATTCTTTTACGTTTCTTTTTATCCTTTTGTTTTAAAAAAGAGTCTAAGGGAATATTGGAAAAGCCATACTCTTGACTTAGTTCTTTACTTAAAGTAGTTTTACCACTACCAGCATGACCAATAATTCTAATTTTCATATGTCTTTCTCCTATTTCTCTATCTCTTAAAATCGTACATTAAAGGGAGGACAAATGCAAGGGAAAATGACTAATAAGCCATTAATTCAAGAATATATAATAATTAAAAGTCAATAAAAAATAGATCCTTCTGATCAGACTATTGCATATAGATAAGCAAAAATTGAATGAAGTAATAAACCTTGATTTAATAGGTTTTGTGAACGGTTGTCCAGAAAGTGTAAATTTAAAAAGTGCTAATCAATAGTCAATCCGATAAACTATAAATAGAGACAGTGGAAACGATTACTGTGGAACATTTTGGTTAGGGGGAGTTTACAATGAAGTCTATAATTAAGGGAATTATAAGTGTGGCAATGTTGTTTAGTGTTCTGTTCGTTAATGATAAGATTGTTGAATCGGCAATCAACGTTAACCCGTTGCCAGCTGATAAGTTTAGTCAAATTGGTGACATCAAAGATTATAATGGTTTTATTGATGGAGAGCATTCAGCAGACAGTGCAGATACAGAAGGGCCGATTATCATTACAGGTGATTCATTATTTCCTAATGATACAGTTACCTTTACATTTGGTGCCTCATTTCGCCCAGTTAATACGACAGTGGGTGTGCCTTTATTAGATAGCCAAGTTGTTAATGTTTTAACGAATGGCGAAATTAAAAATTATTCTAATGCCTATATCTCTTTTGAAAAGGGAACAGGTGGCCGAGGTTGGGTGATTGGTGATGAAGATATGACTAATTGGTTGACTCAAACGATGGCTCAAGAAATGAGTTTACGGTATTTTATTACTAATCCAAATATGGATGATACGTTAAAACATTTTAGAAGTGAACGAGATATATTAGCAAGTTATGTTGCTAAGGCCGTTTCTAAAACAAGTCAAACTGACAATTGGACACTTCCCGCTTGGGGATCCAATGGTCAATTGCCAAGTCTACCAATTGAAGACTCAGACATCGATTCCCATATGCTTGTGGTCGACTTGGATCAAGCGACTCAATACCACCGGGGAGATGACGGCTTAAATATTAATGGGATTGGAATTCCGACTAGTTTAATTAAAGATGAACGGTACGATACGATTATCTTGAAATCGATGAGAGAAAAAATTGTTTTTTCAGGGGGGACTTTTAGTTCAAGTGGTGAAATAAGTTTAACCGATCCACTGGCAGCGGAATTTGCTCAAAAAATTAGCTATTATTTACCTAATGCCACACAAATTACAAATTATTCCGATAACCGCCAGACAGGGAATCCACCACAATTAGCAGCTAAAATTGATGGCAAAGACAAAGGGGTAGCTAATGATGGGGAAGACTTGTATAAAACGATTAATAACTTAACCTACGGGGCGGCAACAATCGGCAGTGTCTTAGCACCTAAAGCAACTGTTGTCTATTCAGGAGGCAATCTGAACGGTCTAGTGATGGTTAAAGACTTACATCAACGAGACGGGGCTGAATTACATAATTTCCGTGCTAACTGGGTTGATCGAGACTTTGATTTAGAAACAAAAGGCAGTTTAAAATTAATTAAAAAAAGTATTGGTAAAGATGAAGACTTGGCTCTTTTGCCAGGGGCTAAATTTATTATGTATAAAGAAACTGAAGGTGTTAAAGAATACTACGGTTTTGATGGAACGATTGATTACCAATGGTATCAAGAGCGGGAGAAGGCCTATGAGTTTGTGACCGATACTGCTGGTGAAATCTTTATCTCTGGTTTACCAGAAGGTAAGTATTATATGGAAGAAGTTGCTCCCCCAACAGGTCATCAGCCCTTAAATGAAGTCATTGAATTTGATGTGACGAAAGATGTAGTCGCGGAAGAGGCGGTTGTTGAAAAGGAAGTAATTAATCAGCGGACACCCCTAATTACGATTACTGGTGAAAAAATTTGGCAAGACGATGGCAATAGTCAAAATCTTAGACCAGAGTTTGTAACAATTGAATTATATTTGAATGGCCAGAAGATTGCTGAGCAAGTTGTGTCAGCTGCTACTAATTGGAAGTATGTATTTAAAGATTTAGAACAATTTGATAAGGATAATCATTTTAATAATTATACAATCAAGGAAATGATAGTTCCTGATTACGAAAGTGTTATTAGTCGGGATCAGCAAAAAGTTATCAATACATTAAAGGGTGACTTGGAATTAAGTGGTGAAAAACTCTGGGAAGATGATGAAGATCTAAAAGGTGGTCGACCGAAATCGGTAACCGTAGAACTTTTTCAAAACAATGTCAGACAACCAGTCGCTACGCAAGTCGTTGATGCTTCGACTAATTGGCGTTATTCATTTAAAAATTTCCCTCAGTATGACTATCTTGGTAAACTCATTCGTTATCGGGTCGTTGAGAAACTAGTACCAGGTTATGAATCGATATTTGATCCAGGGACGGGCAATATTACGAATAAAGTTATTCCGACAATAGAGTTAGTAGGGGAAAAAACTTGGCAAGATGATGATGATCAGGAAGGGTTGCGACCAGAAACAATCACAATTGAACTTTATCAAAATGGTAAATTTCTCAAAGATACTGTTACCTCGGCGGTTGAAAATTGGCAATATGAATTTAAAAACTTGCTAACTTTTGATTCAACTGGTCAAGCCTATCAGTATACGATTAAAGAAGTTAGTATGCCAGATTATGAAAGTGAAATCAATCCAGAAACCAATCAAATAGTTAATACTTTAGTTGGGAAGACGGAAGTCAAAGGTCAAAAAACATGGTTAGGTGATGGCGGTGAAGAAGGTGGTTATCGCCCTGAAAGTATTATTGTTCATTTGTTGAGAAATGGCACAATCATCAAAGCCATTGAAGTTACCGCTGATAATGATTGGCGATTTGAATTTTTAGATTTGCCTAAGTACGATGAAAAAGGCAAATTGTATCTTTATACGATAAAAGAAGTCGCAGTTCCTAATTATCAAACAAAGTATGATGAAGACGGTTTTGATATTGTTAACGAGTTGAAGCCACTAATTGACATTACTGGCGAGAAAATTTGGCGTGACAATGAAAACAGCGAGAGTTTAAGACCAACAACAATCACCATTGAACTTTATCGTAATGATATTCTACAAAAGGAACTTGAAGTGACTAAGGAGACGGACTGGCAATATGAATTTAAAAACTTAGAAAAATTTGATGACGCTGGGGAACTATATGTTTATAAAGTAGTTGAAAAGAAAGTGACTAATTATTTCTCAGAAGTACTAGCAGATAATCAGAGTATTATTAATACTTTAGTAGGTGAAACGGAAATTTCAGGAGAGAAGATTTGGGATGATAACGAAAATAGTGCAGGTTTAAGACCTAAAGCGATTACTGTTCAGCTTTTCCAAAATGATGAACTCTTTGCCGAAACAGAAGCTAAAGAATCTAATAATTGGCAATATGCCTTTACTGAACTACCGAAGTATGATCAAGATGGAAAATTGTTTGTCTACCGTATTAATGAAGTCAGTGTTCCTGGCTATGTTACGGTTTATAACGATTTTGACATTACGAATACGTTAATACCTGAGACAAGCACGACAGAATCAAGTTCAAGTGAGTCAGAGACAAGTGAAACCACGACAACGACTAGCTCAAGTGAGTCAGAGCCAAGTGAAACCACAACAACGACTAGCTCGAGTGAGTCAGAGCCAAGTGAAACCACGACAACGACTAGCTCAAGTGAGTCAGAGCCAAGTGAAACCACGACAACGACCAGCTCAAGTGAGTCAGAGCCAAGTGAAACCACGACAACGACTAGCTCAAGTGAGTCAGAGCCAAGTGAAACCACGACAACGACTAGCTCAAGTGAGTCGGAACCGAGTGAAACGACAACGACTAGTACAAGTGACTCAGAGCAAAATGAGACAACGACAACGAGCAGTACCAGTGAGTCGGAACCAAGTGAAACGACAACGACTAGCACAAGTGGATCAGAGCCAAGTGAAACGACAACGACTAGTACAAGTGGATCAGAACCAAGTGAAACGACAACGACTAGTACAAGTGGATCAGAACCGAGTGAAACCACGACAACGACTAGCACAAGTGGATCAGAACCAACTGAAACGACAACTAGTGAGACTAAACCAACAATTGGTAGCTCTTCTAGTAGCTCAACGGTAACTTCTACAAGTAACGGGTCAAAATTACCCCAAACTGGTGGAAGTAATAGTAACTTCTTTAGCATTATAGCCGGTGGGATGTTGTTGATTTTAGGTCAAGGGTATTACATATTTAGTAAAAAAGATTAAAGTTAAAAGCAAGTAACTAGCCATTTTTAGCTAGTTACTTGCTTTTTTATTATAATGATTTATTTTGAGGGGTTAAGATTAAAGGGCCTTCATTAGTGATTGCTAAGGAGTGCTCATATTGGGCGCAGTTGCTGCCGTCTATTGTTCGAGCAGTCCAGCCATTATCGTCCATGGACATCCGCCAGCTACCAGTAGTTAACATTGGTTCAATGGTAATAGTCATGCCAGGGGTTAACTTGATGCCTTTACCGGGGAGACCGTAGTGGGGAAAAAATGGCTCTTCATGAATTGTCGGTCCAATGCCATGGGCAATAAAATCTCTCACGACCCCATACCCTAGGCTTTCAGCGTATGTTTGAATGGCATGGCCGATATCCCCGACAGTATTACCGACTTGGGCTTGCTCGATACCTAAGCGCAAAGCTTCTTGGGTAGCAGTCATTAAGGCTTGATTAGCATGAGTAAGCTCACCAACCCCATAAGTCCACCCACTGTCAGAAATGGCCCCCTGGTAATCAACACAAAAATCGACAGTCAGCAAATCGCCATTTTTTAGGCAGTAATCATTTGGGAAACCGTGACAAATTTCATCATTAACACTAATGCAAGTAGCATACTCATACCCTTCAAAACCAATTTGGGCTGGAATCCCACTAGCTGCAATAATCTTTTCGTGAACGAAGCGATCAATCTGATTAGTGGTGACGCCAGGCTGAATAAAGTCTCTTAATTGCCAGTGAATATTTCCTAAGATTGCGCCAGATTCTTGCATTTTAGTAATTTCATTTGGAGATTTTAAAGTGATCAATTAAACACGTCCTTTTTTTATTAGTGAAAATTTAAAATAGTAAGTTAGATATCGGATTTGAATGAATGCCCCGCATTTTAACATATCCGACTAAGGGTTTGTAAACATCGTCATGCATTTATAAAAATAGTATATATTGACAGCTGTTATTCAGGTCAGGGGAAGGTTACTTTGACCTATTAGTATTCATCAATAGTGTCACTTTATTATAAAAAGAACAGATTTAAATAACAAGAAAATTGTATCTAACTAAATGTTAGTTTATAATATGTGATGAAAGGAGTGTTGATCATGAGACATGAAATAACGCATATTCGAATAAAAAGTAATGCAATATCAAGTACAGAAAAAATTTATGAAGTATTATTAGAAAATGGTGAAAGTCGAACGATTGAAACGGTGTTGGCACTTCTTGGAATTGGAGCAAGTTATTATTATTACAATGATAGACATGAAAAAATAGATGTACAGGCCGTACATCCTATTTATAAAAACGCGTATATTCGTTCAGATAATGATTTAGGAATTGGTGATGAATTGTTAAATTTACCTCATTTTTAATCAATATAAGACACAAATAAAAGCTCGTAGCCCTTCATAATTGAGGGCTGCGAGCTTTAAAATATGGTAGCATGGTCTTATCATTTTTGTTGGCTATTCTTAAAAATATAGTTAAGAAAACAGCTACTTTTTATCGTTAGATAAATGATAAGTTAAGGCAGATTGGATGAAAAAAATTAATTCTTTTGTTGGAAGGGGCAGATTAGGATCAATGATCACTGCACGAGTGCCAGAAAATTCAAATACATCACTAAAAAGAGGCTTAATTTGCTCAACGAGTGTTGTTTGGCAATGGACAAACAAAGCTATTTTATCACCAAATGTGAATAATCTGATTGGCGTACCAGTTTTTAATTTAGTACTGTAAGTCGGTTGATTCCACTTTAAACTTTCTTCCAGTTCACCAATTTGAGGAAGGGTGTTTGCAGTGTTTAAAATAAGCTCCCTAATAGCTAGTAGCGCTGTTAGTTGTGTATCTGGAAAGCTGTCATAGACTGCTTTTACATCAGGTTTCATGAAGGTCACCTCTTACTTAGGATTTAACTCTTTTATGTTCAAATTTAGATTAGGAACAATTAACAACAAAAGGATACTAGAGATAATGACACTTTACTAGTAACCGGTTGTATCTAATCTATTCATGTTCGATGTATCAAGTATATCACGGCGTTACGTAAAAAGAAGTTAAAGATTGTTTATTTAATCATTATATTATGAAAAATAGTATTACTTAGAATAATAAAAAGTGATGAACCGCTCATTGCTAAAAGTTAATCAAAGTGTTTGTCTATTATTTTACCACCGTGAAAAAAGAGTTCATAAGTAAGTTTATCGTGAAAAAAAACTTGTTCTACGCCAGAAAATTTATCGAAATTTCCATTTACATTCATTGTGTAAGTATAATCATCTTGTTTAAATAAAAGCTTACCTCTGTAAGGGAGTTCTATACTAGGTGACATGAGAGCTGATTTTAAAAATGAACTTTTGAAGTCAGGATTCAGGACATCGCCGTAATAATTCATGGACCAGATAGGTTCATTTTTATACCACAGGATTTCTTGACCAGAAAATGAATGTGTTCCTAAATAAATTTGTCTAGGGGATAGGAGTTAAAATTGTGATTCTTTAGGATGAAAAAAGCCTAGCAGTTTCAGTAGGCTTAAAGAGCTATCTTTCAGAGTAAGGGTAAGTCATTGCGAAATAAATGACATAGAGCCAGCTAAACATACCATGGAGGATGGCCCAAGGGATGCTTTTCCAAGTAGTAAAGGAAATAATCATAGCTAAGGCGCAACCAAAACTTATTCCTGCTTCCATAAATCTCACCTCGTTAATTTTATTTTTATATGAAATAAGTATATCATAAAAAAAGTAGCGATTATCTGGGGCAGCCTAAATAGTAACAGAGGACATAAAAAAGCTGGTAGCCTTCAACTATAAGGGGATACCAGCTTTTTCAGGCTCTATAATTTAAAGGACTGATGAATAAAATTATTCATCAGCCCTTTTTTAGTTTATTAAAATAAAAAACATGTCGTCCATCTGTTATGATTTAAGCACCACACAAAAAAATACAGAGAGGGACGACACGTTATGTCTAATCATATCAAAAAAATGCTCAGAATTACAGATGAAAATATTTTAGTTTCTAATGTTATAGAAAAAAATATCCGAGGTAATAATTCATTAATCATAAAAGCTTCGTTAACCTATATGCC
>NZ_NGJU01000035.1 GCF_003987495.1 Vagococcus salmoninarum | reverse complement strand
TTTAAACACCGCATTCTAATCAGTTTTAAAGTGACACAAAAAAGCAACTTCACCATTTCTGATGAAGCTGCCTAAGTAACTATTTATTCGACTAAATTTTAGCCATCCACACAATTTGACGTAGAGCCCTTTTTACTTTCTAATCTTCGAAATATTCGACTAAGGCGTTTTTAACAGCTTTAGCAACAGAGCGTTGAAATTTTTTTGTTTTAAAGGTGTGAGCATCAGAGTCGTTATTCATGAAGCCTAATTCTAGTAACAGAGCAGGGCGTTGATTGTCTCTTAAAATAAGATAATCACCAACGTCGACACCTCGGTTTGGTAAAGGTAATTCTTTTTCTAAATGGTTATTAACAACAGTGGCTAAGTCTAAATGGTCTTTGTTGTAATAATAAGTCGTAAATCCTGAGGCCTGGTTACTTATTTCTGTTGAATCGTAATGGAAACTAATAAAGGCGTCCGCTTTCTCACGATTACTTCGTAAAGCAATATCTGACAATTCAACAAAGGAATCGTCGTCACGGGTTAAAATCACGTTAGCCCCTAGTTTTTCTAACTCTTCTTGGACGTAGTGGGCAGTAGCGAGAGTCACGACTTTTTCATAAATCGTGCCATCGTTACTAATCGCACCTACATCAGTGCCACCATGACCAGGATCTAAAACAATGGTTGCTTCAGCAATCGAGGTAATTTTCTTTTGATTGTCTTTGTCTAATTCTTCAAAGTTAACGACCCAGTTAGCAACATAGCCAGTTATGCCATCAGTTGTTTCAACTTGATACCAGTCACCTTGGCTTTTTTTAAAGGTGACACTTTCGCCATAATTGATCGTTGCAATTTGTTCTCCGTCAATGCGAGGTTCTTGGCGAATCTTCGTGTCATCTTGACGGGCGAATAGTTGGTCGTTCTTAGAATCTTGTTGTTTTTCCTTTGATTCATCAACGAGTGTCAATAAGGAGGAATGAATCCAACCTTCTTGTTGACCGACAGTCACTTTCGACCAACCGCCTTGTTCAGACGTTACCATGACTTTTTTATTTTTCTTTAAAGTGGTGATTTCTTCCCCTTCAGTATTGGGTTCTTCTCGCAGTTTAGTGTCTTGGGTATTAACTTTAGCAGCAATATTAGTTGCCGGACTCGTGTCATCTTTGCCGATGAGCCAGCTAGCGACCCAGCCTTTTTGGCGGTTTTTCAAACGGACTTGCAACCATTTATTTTCTTTTTTTAAGACGACGAGTTCGTCCCCCCGTTTTACTTGAGCAGAAATATCATTGTCAACCCCAGGACCAGTTCGGACATTCATAGCCATGGCCGTTACTGAAACTGTTTCATGTTTGCCAAGGCTTAAAAAGGCGAAAAAAACGACTAATACGATTCCTAAATTAATTAACAGCAACTTTTTCCATTGCCGGGTGATTGTTCTATTTTTCATTTTGTAATCCTCACTTGTTTAAAATTCTTTCCCCATTATAGCAAAAAACACTAGAATTAAATAGCTCTGAGCCTAAGTGAGTAAAAAGCTTAAGGTAATCTTTTAAACAGACTTTCCTTGACATTTCCCTTTGTTTCTAGTAATTTATATATAATACATATGAATCGATGAAAGAGAGAGTAACTATTTACTTTTTAGATAAGAGAGAATTGTCGTGGCTGAGAACAATTCGTAAAAAGCAAACAGTGAAAGACACTCTGGAGATGAATAGTGCAAAGCTATTCCGTTACGAGCGTTAATCGTTAAAGTGGAAAGAGCAATCTTTCAATCTAGGTGGTACCACGTATGAAATCATTCGTCCTTGTTTATATTACATAAACAAGGACTTTTTGCTCTGTTTCACTATTTGTACAACAAATAGATGAAATCAGAGTACAAGGGATTGCGTAGCAATGCGTTGTGTCCTTTTTAAAGAAAATAGATGAAATCAACAAGCCTTAACTCTAGCATTTTAATGCGTAGAAGTTTAGGACAACGAGTAGTACAAGGGATTATCAGTCGGCTACGACAGATAATGCGTTGTGTCCTTACTATAGGGAAACAAATAGATGAAATCAGAGTACAAGGGATTGCGTAGCAATGCGTTGTGTCCTTTTCAAAGAAAATAGATGAAATCAACAAGCCTTAACTCTAGCATTTTAATGCGTAGAAGTTTAGGACAACGAGTAGTACAAGGGATTATCAGTCGGCTACGACAGATAATGCGTTGTGTCCTTACTATAGGGAAACAAATAGATGAAATCAGAGTACAAGGGATTGCGTAGCAATACGTTATGTCCATACCTAATAAAATAATAAACAAAGACTCACAAGATAGCAGACCATTAACAGAGAGGGGAATTATCAATGGCTTACCAAAAACCAAAAGGCACCGCCGATATTTTACCAGGAGAATCAGAAAAATGGCAGTTTGTAGAAGAAACCGCTCGTTTACTATTTAAAGATTATCAATTTCATGAAATTCGCACGCCAATCTTTGAACATTATGAAGTCATCTCCCGCAGTGTCGGCGATACGACAGACATTGTTTCGAAAGAAATGTATGATTTTTATGATAAAGGGGAACGCCATGTGACCTTACGTCCAGAAGGCACTGCCCCGATTGTCCGATCGTTTGTAGAAAATAAATTATTTGGTCCAGAGTTCCAAAAGCCATATAAAGTTTACTACATGGGACCAATGTTCCGTTATGAACGTCCGCAAGCAGGCCGCTTACGTCAATTCCACCAAATTGGAGCTGAGGTTTTTGGTAGCAACAACCCAGCCACTGATGTGGAAACAATGATGATGGCGATGGACTTCTATGAACAGTTAGGCATTAAACACATTAAATTAGTCATTAACTCTTTAGGTTCAAGAGAAGACCGTGTGGCTTATCGTCAAGCTTTAATCGATTATTTAGAGCCACAGATGGCGGAATTAAGTAAAGATTCTCAAAATCGCCTACACAATAATCCTTTACGAGTCTTAGATAGTAAAGATAAGAAAGATCAAGTGATTGTTGAAAATGCTCCATCGATTTTAGATTATCTAAGTGAAGAATCAGCGAACTTCTTTCAAGAAGTTAAAACAATGTTAGACGGGTTAGACGTTCCTTATGTCATTGATCACCGCATGGTTCGTGGCCTAGATTATTACAACCACACGATTTTTGAAATCATGTCAGATGCCCCAGGTTTTGGTGGTGCGATTACGACGATTTGTGCCGGTGGACGTTATGACGGTTTAGTTTCTGAACTAGGTGGACCTGAAACAGCCGGCTTCGGCTTTGGCTTAGGGGTGGAACGAGCATTAATTACGATTGAAGCTGAAGGTATTGAAGTACCGATACTGAATACCATTGATGCTTATGTTGTTGGCTTAGGCGAGGAGACGAGTATCGAAGTCTTGAAACTAGTTCAAGGGATTCGCCAAGCAGGTTTTTCGGCAGAACGAGACTTTATGAATCGTAAAGCTAAGGCTCAATTTAAAACAGCGAATAAATTAAATGCCACATTTGTCTTAACTATCGGAGAAACTGAGTTAGCGGCAGGGAATGTTAACATGAAACACATGGCCACAGGTAAAGAAAAAACGGTGGCCTTAACAGATATTTATACTCGTTTTGGCGAAGTTTATGATGAGCTGAACAGCGAAAAATAAAAGTAACATGAGTGAAAGATGAAGGGATGAGACAAAATGGCAATTAGAACAAAGTATTGTGGTCAAGTAGCAACAGAAGATTTAGGCAAAGTTATTACACTAAAAGGTTGGGTTCGTAAAAGACGTGACCACGGTGGGGTTATTTTTATCGATTTACGTGACAGAGAAGGCTTTGCGCAAGTTGTCTTCAATCCAGAGTATTCAAAAACAGCTTGGGAAATTGCTGATACGTGTCGAACTGAATACGTCATTGAAATTACTGGTGAAGTTATTAAACGGGTCCCAGAAGCAATCAATCCAAAAATGGCAACTGGTGAGTTTGAAATTATGGCAACAGACATTACAATTTTAAATGCCTCAAAAACAGTGCCTTTTGGAATCGAAGAAGGGACACCTAGTAATGAAGAGTTACGTTTGAAATACCGTTACTTAGACTTACGTCGTCCAGAAATGTTGGCTAACATGAAGTTACGTCATGCTGTGACCCGCTCGATTCGTGAGTATTTAGACGATCATGGCTTTATTGATGTGGAAACGCCTTACTTAAATAAATCAACACCAGAAGGCGCTCGTGACTATTTAGTTCCTTCAAGAATTCACGGTGGTCATTTCTACGCCTTGCCACAATCACCACAAATTACGAAACAATTGTTAATGGCAGCTGGTTTTGACCGTTATTACCAAATCGCTCGTTGTTTCCGTGATGAAGATTTACGTGGTGACCGTCAACCAGAATTTACCCAAATTGACTTAGAAACAACCTTCTTAACACCAGAAGAGATTCAAGATTTCACAGAAGAGCTCTTTACGAAAGTCATGCGTGAAACGAAAGGCGTTGAGATTCCAACACCATTTCCACGTTTAAGTTACGATGACGCCATGGCCCGTTATGGTAGTGATAAGCCAGATACTCGTTTCGAGATGGAATTGATTGACTTGAAAGACGTTGTTAAAGACGTTGACTTTAAAGTCTTCCAAATGGCATTAGCTGCTGGTGGGGATGTCAAAGCCATCGTTGCTAAAGGAGCAGCTAGCAAGTATTCACGGAAAGACATGGACAACTTAGGCACTTATATTAGCCAGTTTGGCGCAAAAGGCTTAGCTTGGTTAAAAGTAGAAGAAGATGGTCTGAAAGGGCCGATTGCTAAATTCTTAACGGAAATCGAAGCAGAATTAATTGCCGCTGTCAAAGCTGAAGTTGGCGATATCATTATGTTCTCAGCTGATAAATCAGAAGTTGTGGCAGCATCATTAGGGGCTTTACGTAGCCGTTTAGGTAAAGAATTAGAGTTAATCGATGAGTCGAAATACAACTTCTTATGGGTTGTTGACTGGCCGTTACTTGAGTACGATGAAGAAGCGAAACGTTACTCTTCGGCTCACCATCCATTTACAATGCCAAAAGAAAGTGACTTACCACTTTTAGATACGGCACCAGAAAAAGTTTATGCTGAAGCTTATGACGTAGTCTTAAATGGTTATGAATTAGGTGGCGGTTCAACGAGAATTCATAAACGTGAAATTCAAGAGAAGATGTTTGAAGTTCTAGGCTTCACTCCTGAGTCAGCTAATGAACAATTTGGTTTCTTATTAGATGCTTTAGACTATGGATTCCCACCACATGGCGGTTTAGCTTTAGGCTTAGACCGTTTAGTAATGTTATTAGCAGGTAAAGACAATATTCGTGAAGTGATTGCCTTCCCTAAAAATAACAAAGCCATTGACCCAATGAACCAAGCGCCAGGGAAAGTATCCCCAGCACAACTCTTTGATTTAAGTTTAAATGTCACCATTGAAGATGAGTAAAATTACGAAAGCTGCCTGTTTTTAGGCAGCTTTTTTTGATTATTAAGATAGTATTATACAAATAGTAGGATATTTATAAAAAGTTAATTGACAGCGTTTTAAAAAAATGCTATGCTACTTACTGAAGTAGAGAATAAAAGGTTTGTTACTGACTCGATCAGGCATCACCTATTTTGACTAGCAATTTTTTTTAGGCCGTTTTGTATAAAAACGAACCTATCTGGAAGTTAGCTCAAAATGGGATATTTGTGTTAAAGGAGCTGACCAATTGAGATTTATTAAGAAAATAAATAATAATGTGGCCTTCGCCCAAGACGCAGGTGGCATTGATTATATTGTTCTAGGCAAAGGAATTGGCTTTCAACATGAGGCAGGTGTTCTGCTGAGTGAAGAACAGATTGACCGAAGCTTTAAAGCCGAAGGTCATCAGTCGGAAAATCAATCTTTAGATATTTTAACGAATATGAACTCAGAAATTGTCGATATGACAACGAAAGTCAGCCAGTTCGCAGAAAAAGAATTAGGAATTACTTTTGATAATAGTCATTACTTGATCTTAGCGGATCATCTCGCCTATGCTGTTAAACGGCAACGAGAAGGGGTGGAGTACGCTCCCTTAAACCAGTGGGAACTGCGGAAACTATTTCCGAAAGAATACGCAGTGGCAGTCCAAGCCTTAGGCATGATTAATCAAGAGTTTGCTGTTAACTTAGATCATTCAGAAATTAGTTTTATTACGAATCATTTCGTCAATGCTAACTCTGAATACAGTAGTTTAAAAGACACCTTGAAGATGACTAAGTTAATTAAAAGTATTGTAAGATTAGTTGAGTACCAATTTCATTTAGATTTAGATGAAGACTCTTTTAATTATAGTAAGTTCATCAGTCACCTCCGTTACTTTATTTTACGGAAGATGAACGACCACATGTTTTCGGAAAATACAATTGACCAAGAGTTAATTGATATGTTTCAAATGAAATACCCAGAAGCTTACCGGATGGCCGATAAAATTGAAGGCTACTTGAACTTAAAAGAAGGTTGGACGTTAACCTCAGATGAAAAGCTCTACTTAACAGTTCACGTTCGTCGGCTAACAGCGGAAGACAACTAAATATCAATTCACTGTTTGGATTGTTACTGACTCGATCAGGCATTACTGAATAATGAAAATAAACTTAGCTAGAAATAGCTAGCATTGTTTATTTTTGTTATTCATTTTTTTATAGAAAAAAATACACATACAAAGGAGAAATACAATCATGGCAACTCACAAAGAGACAGCACAACAAGTCGTTGAAAAAATTGGTGGCAAAAGTAACATTAGCCACGCGTGGCACTGCGTTACTCGTCTACGTTTTAACTTAAACGACAAAAATATTATCGTTTTAGAGGACATCAAAAAAATTCCTGGGGTTATGGGCGCACAATTTTCAGGCGACCAATTCCAAGTAATTATTGGTAACACAGTCGGTGATGTTTTTGAAGAAGTTGAAAACATCGTCGGAACTGGTAATGGCGAAGCACCAAAAAACAGTAATGAAGGTGTGCTTTCAATTATCTTTGATGCGATTTCAGGTATCTTTACACCAGTTATTCCTGCTTTAGCCGGAACTGGACTTTTAAAAGGTTTCTTAGCACTATCAGTAATTATGGGATTCTTAACAGCTGAAAGCCCAACGTACTTATTATTATATGGTTTAGCAGATACCGTTCTTTACTTCTTCCCGTTCTTCTTAGCAGCTTCCGCAGCAGAGAAATTCAGAACGAATAAATATTTAGCCATGGTCTTAGCTGGGGCGATGATGTACCCAACTTACCAAGGAGCAGCTCAAGCCGCATTTGCCGCTAAATTAGGTGGCGAAGCCGCACCAACTGTTTGGAAAATGTTCGGCGCGTTACCAGTGCCATTAGTAACATACACAAGCTCTGTTATCCCAATTATCTTCGCTGTGCTATTATTGAAATTTGTTAACAATTGGGTTAAAAAATGGATGCCGAAGAGTCTGAACTTAATGTTCACACCAATGTTTGCTTTATTAATTGTCTTCCCAATCTCAATGATCGTCATTGGCCCTGCTGGAACATACTTAGGTGCCTTTGTTGGTGGCGGAGTTGCTTGGTTATTCGCAACTGCTGGTCCTTTAGCTGGTTTAGTTTTAGGTGCCACATTCCCACTATTAATTATTACAGGTATGCACTATTCACTATTACCAATTGGTTTAAACAACTTAGCAACAAAAGGTTACGAAAATACAGTTGGACCAGTTGGCTCAATTACTAACGTCGCTCAATCAGGTTCAGCCTTTGCCGTAGCGATTCGTTCTAAAAACAGCAACATGAAACAAATTGCGATTTCATCAGGAATTTCAGCAGCAATCGGAATTACTGAGCCAGCAATGTACGGTGTTAACTTGAAATTGAAACGTCCTTTCTACGCAGCTTTAGCAGCCGGCGGAATTGCTGGAGCTTTTGGTGTCTTCATGAACATTCGCTCATTTGGTGGTGGCGGAATGCCAGGTTTCTTATCAATCCCAGCTTACATTAATGCTGAAGATGGCATGAACGTCATTTGGTTTATCGTGTCATTATTAATGAGTTGGATTTTAGCTTTTATCTTTACTTTAGTTTTAGGTTTTAAAGATGAAGTGGAAGAAGTAGCAACAGAAACAGTTAGTCCTAGTCCAGCTGTAACAGAACCCAAGGTTGCTGGGGGAAAACACCGGATTTTCTCACCGATGAATGGTCAATTAGTTAATTTAAAAGACGTTCCAGATGAAACATTTGCTAGCGAATTAGTTGGTAAAGGAATTGCCATTGAAGCGTCAGATGAAAATGTTTACTCACCAGTTTCAGGAACAATCATGATGTTCCCTTCGTCAAAACATGCCATTGGTTTAGTTAGTGATGAAGGTGTTGAAATTTTGATTCACATCGGAATCGATACTGTTGGTTTAGGTGGCGAAGGCTTTAACTTAGACTTGAAACAAGGTCAAAAAGTTGAAAAAGGTGAACTTTTAGGAACAGTTGATTATAAATTTATTAAAGAAAAAGGCTTAAACACGGTCACAATGGTGATTGTTACGAATACAGCGAATTACTTTGATGTTTCAGCTGCTCAAACAGATGGAGTTATCTTTAAAGAAGAAGAAATCATCCACATTTTATAAAAATATAGTAACTGAGGAGAATACTTATGACAAAACCAGAATTTAATTT
This sequence comes from Vagococcus salmoninarum, assembly GCF_003987495.1. Lineage (GTDB taxonomy): Bacteria > Bacillota > Bacilli > Lactobacillales > Vagococcaceae > Vagococcus_D > Vagococcus_D salmoninarum. Next base: position 4,430 of record NZ_NGJU01000035.1, on the reverse strand, counting down.
TCCGAAAGACTTCCTTTGGGGCGGCGCAACTGCTGCTAACCAATGTGAAGGGGCATATAATGAAGGTGGCAAAGGCTTAACAATCGCTGATGTCTCACCTGGTGGGAAAAACCGGATTGCAACACTTTACGATCCTAACTATAACTTAGAAATTGATTTAGAAACTCACACGTACCCAAATCATTTAGGGATTGATTTTTACAACCGTTACAAAGAAGATATTGCACTATTTGCTGAAATGGGCTTTAAGACCTTCAGAATGTCAATTTCTTGGGCACGGATTTTCCCAAATGGTAATGATGCTGAGCCGAATGAAGAAGGACTAGCTTATTACGAAAATGTGATTGATGAGTTATTAAAATACGGAATTGAACCAACGATTACGATGTCTCATTACGAAACACCTTTAAACTTAGTAAAAGAATACGGTGGCTGGAAAAACCGTGAATTAATCGGCTTATTCGAGAAATATTCACGAGTGATTTTAGAACGTTTCCATACTAAAGTAAAATATTGGATGACTTTTAATGAAATTAATACTGGGACAGGTGGGTCATTCTTCACGGTTGCTATGCGTAACCAAACACCAGAAGCGAACTACCAAGCATTGCATAACCAGTTCGTGGCGAGTTCATTAGCAACTAAAATTGCCCATGAGTTAAACCCAGAGCTACAAGTCGGTTGTATGAGTATTTACGCAACGATGTATGCCTATGATTGTAATCCAGAAACGGTGGTAGCCATGAAAGACCGTAATAGAATGTTTAACTACTTCTGTAATGATGTCCAAGTTCGTGGGGAATACCCAAGTTATTCAAAACGTTTCTTTGAACAAAATGGCATTACCTTAGATGTTCAACCAGGAGATTTAGAAGTCATTAAAGCTCACACTGTTGATTATTTATCATTTAGTTACTACATGTCTTCAGCTTTATCGATTAATCCTGAACACACTAGTGCTAAAGGTAACTTCTTTGGTGGTACGAAAAACCCATTCTTGAAAGCTAGCGAATGGGGCTGGGAAATTGACCCAATCGGTTTACGAGTAGCCTTAGGTGACTTGTATGAGCGTTATGGGGTACCGCTTTATATTTCTGAAAATGGCTTAGGAGCCATTGATACACCAGATGAAAACTTTAAGATTGATGATGATTACCGGATTGACTATTTACGTCAACACATTATTGAAATGGAAAAAGCCATCAATCTTGATGGTGTCGATTTATTCGCTTATACCCCTTGGGGATGTATTGACTTAGTCAGTGCCTCAACAGGTGAAATGTCAAAACGTTACGGATTTATTTATGTTGATTTAGATGATGCAGGTAAGGGAACACTGAATCGTTACAAAAAGAAATCATTTGATTGGTACAAAGAATTAATTGCAAGCAATGGTCAAAGTTTAAACAAATAGCAAACAGAGATAGCTGAGTCATCAGCTGTCTTTTTTTGTTTGTACCCTGGTAAAAAGTAAAATTCTTGATTATTTATTAAGAAAGTCACTAAATTACCGAAAAAAGTCGGCAAATCTTACAAAAAAGCTAAAGTCCCATGGGAAAGAGCGGTTGTTCTTTATTAAACCTTCCAATCAGCCTATAATGAAAGTATCAAGTTACCCAAGGGGCGAATGACTGACAATGAAAGAACTTCAGGAACGATTTACTAATAATGAGTATACAACTAAAGCAACAGTAGCGTTATTATATGCAATGTTGGCTTCGGTGGCTTTAAATGTCTTTTGGCGGCCAGGAAATATTTATGCCAGTGGGGTAACAGGGTTATCCCAAATCATCACAACGTTAATTGAAAATGCCACCGGTCGAGAAGCTTATGTTTCCGTAGTTTATTATTGTTTGAATGTGCCATTGTTTTTCTTAGCCTGGAAAAAAATCAGTAAAAAGTTTACGATTTTCACAATTATTACTGTTACTTTAGCTTCGATTAGTATTCAATTAATGCCAGTGACGCCTTTATCGAGCGATCCAATCATTTGTGCGATTTTTGGTGGAGCGATTAATGGTTTTGGGGTTGGCTTTGCCTTAAAGAATGGAATTTCTTCTGGGGGCCTAGACATTATCGGCATCACCATTCGCAAGATGACTGGCCGCAGCGTTGGTTCGATTACGATTGTTCTGAATGGTTTAATCGCTTTTACGGCTGGTTATCTCTTTGGATGGCCGTATGCTTTCTACAGTGTCTTATCAATTTTTGTAAGTGGGAAAGTCACTGATTCGGTTTATACGAAGCAACAAAAAATGCAAGTCACGATTATTACTGCCCATCCAGATGCGGTGATTGAAGCTGTCCAAAAACGTCTCCGTCGAGGAATTACAATTATTAACGATACGGCAGAAGGTGCCTTTGATCACCGTCAAAAGACCGTTTTATTAACAGTCATCACCCGCTTTGAAATGAACTCCTTAGAAAAAGCAATGTTAGAATCTGATCCAGCGGCTTTCGTTAGCATTGCTGATAACATTAAGATTTTAGGGAACTTTTATGACCCGGGAATGTGAAAAAAGCTCTAGCAATCCTTTTAGGAATTGCTAGAGCTTTTTTACATATATTTACTCAAAAATCGTTCTTTCTCATGACGGGCTAATTGTTTAAAGGCATACTCAGCTCGCATGGCTTCACTTTTAGTTGGGAAAGCTTCGGTGTAGATCATTTCCATGGGACGGCGGCTACGGACTCGAGTGTACTTAGCACCAGTGCCATCATTATGTTCTTGGAGTCGCCGTGTTGGTTCAGTCGTATAACCGCCGTAAAAGGTCTCATCGGCACAAAGTAAGACGTAAAAGAAATGTTCTTTAGTTTCCATAAAGCATCCCCCTAACTGTTGGTAAGTATTCCCCTTGGTCATCATAGACGTACAGAGGTGGCAAGATTTTTAAGCCATCGGGTTTGCCTTTATGAATGCCTTCAACTAAGACGGTATTTGCTTCTTTGCCCTCTTTAGGATAGACAAATTGAATTCGTTTAGGAATGATTTTGTAATGTTTCATCGTTTCTAAAATATCGACTAAACGTTCTGGTCGATGAACTAAAGCTAATTTACCATTACTTTTCAATAAACCAGCAGATTGCTGAATCACATCAGCTAAAGTCGCGTGAATTTCGTGACGGGCAATGGCTAAGTAGGGATTAGGATTAGTGTGGTTCGTGGGCAACTCTTTAAAGTAAGGTGGGTTGCAAACAATCAAATCAATCGAGTCTTTCTTAATGGCAGAAGTCACTAGCTTCAAGTCTAAGGTCAGGAGATTCATTTGTGAGCCTAGATCATTCAGTTGGATACTCCGCCGTCCCATATCAGCTAGACGCTCTTGTAGCTCGATACCAGTAATAGAGGCCTGGGTGTTGCGGCTAATAAACAAGCCAACTGCGCCGTTGCCAGCACATAAATCAATGATTTGTCCTTTTTTCGGTAAGCTAGCAAAGTTAGCTAAAAGGACTGCGTCTAAAGAAAAAGAAAAAACCTCGCTACTTTGAATAATTTGTATGTCGTCAGCGTAGAGCTGATCAATCCGTTCGTTAGGTAATAATAAGTCTGACATCTCAGTGACTCCTTTGTATGTAATCGAGTTACATTATAACACGAAGGAGGGGCTGAGAATAAAAAACTTGCAAGGAGCGCCTTTTTTCGGCATACTATGAGGGAATAAAGAAAAGTGAGGAGAAGCAAATGTTCTTTCGATTTATCAGACAAGTTGCCCGGGTTGTTGTCTTTTTAGTCAACGGCAAGGCGGATTACCAACAAACAGAGATCTTACCAAAAGATAGCAACTATATTTTAGTTGGCCCCCATCGGACGTGGTGGGACCCGATTTACTTTGCCTTAGGAGCCGCTCCTAAAGAATTTAGTTTTATGGCTAAAGAGGAATTGTTTAAAAATCCAATTTTACGTTACATTTTAGTCCACGCCCATGCGTTCCCAGTTAAACGGGATAACCCGGGACCAAGTGTGATTAAGACCCCAGTTAAAAGTTTGAAAAATACTGATTTGAGTTTAATCATGTTTCCAAGTGGCACCCGACACTCAGAAGAGTTAAAAGGTGGGGCCGCTTTAATTGCAAAAATGGCAAAAGTTTCAATTGTTCCAGCTGTTTATCAAGGGCCTTTAACTTTAGGTGGCTTGTTTAAACGCCAAAAAGTTACTGTTAGATATGGGGCGCCTATCGACATTAGCGATATAACTAAAATGAATCAAGAAGGTATTAATGAAGTTGAACGTCGGATGACGGCTGGCTTCAAACAACTTGATCAAGAAATTAATCCTGAGTTTCTTTACAAAATAGAAAAATAGGCTCTACGTCAAATTGTGTGGATGGCTAAAATTTAGTCGAATAAATAGTTACTTAGGCAGCTTCATCAGAAATGGTGAAGTTGCTTTTTTGTGTCACTTTAAAACTGATTAGAATGCGGTGTTTAAA
>NZ_NGJU01000034.1 GCF_003987495.1 Vagococcus salmoninarum | reverse complement strand
AGAAAATCAGTGTTTTCTCGGTCACAACATTTACAATGAGTGGGTGTATAAGTCAAAGTAGCAAAATAAAGGGTTGCAGTAACGCCTTTTATTTTTTGTTCAACGCATGCTTTTTCAGCAAATGTGATATTGGGGTCTTTTAAATTAAGTGATAATCGGATATAATCGTTATGAAACATATGAATTCTCCTCCCTGAATTGGTGTAAGCAACTTTATTCTAACTGGAAAGTTCATATGTTTCTATTTTTTTGCGTAAAAATAGGTGTGAATGAATCTCTTCATCCACACCAAAAATTATACAGCCCAATTATCAGGGAGGCGCTAAGTTTACTTAGAGCCTCTTTTTACGCGGTTTTTTAAGGAGTTTGAGATAATTCGAAAATATACTTGAAAAAGAATTTTATTTTAAGTATGATGAAACTCTGACTAAAAAGGAAAGTAGGTTGTGTATGTCTTTATTAATTAATAACATGAAAAATCACCTAAGTACGGTGTTGTTGTCATTTGGCTTAACGTGTCTGATTGTAGGCTCTCAGTTATGGCAACCAAAGTTACTTCAAAAAATATTAAATGCGATTATTTCAGATAGCCCTGATAGCCAAAATGACGTGCTAAAGATTGGTATCAGTTTATTAGCAGTCGCAGCAGTAGGCTTAATCGCCGGAATTATTAATACGATTCTTTCAGCTAAAGTGGCTCAAGAAGTAGCTGCTGATATTCGCGAAGCTGGTTTCAAAAAGATCCAAACTTTCTCTTTTAGTAACATTGAACAGTTTTCGACAGGGAATTTAGTTGTTCGTTTAACGAATGACATTACGCAAATTCAAAACTTAGTCATGATGTTCATGCAATCCTTACTAAGAATTCCGATTCTTTTCGTCGGAAGCTTTATTTTAGCCATGTTAACTTTGCCACAATTATGGTGGGTAATTATTCTATTAGTCGTCTTAGTTTTATTAACGGTGATGACGATTTTCGGGATGATGGGTAAGCATTTTGGCATGATTCAAAAATATTTGGACCAAGTCAATGGCATTGCTAAAGAAAATTTAGCTGGGATGCGGGTAGTGAAATCTTTTGTCCAAGAAGGCAATGAAACAGAACGTTTTGCAAAAGTTAGTGGTAAATTAACGAAACATACGATTTCAGTCGGAAACTTATTTTCCGTGATGATCCCAACCTTTACTTTTATTTCTAGCTCGGCAATTGTCGTAGCAATTTATTTTTCAGCTGACTTAGCAACCAAAGATTTAGCGGTCATCGGGGCTGTTGCCTCATTTATGAATTACTTAATGCAAATTATGATGGCGATTATTATCGGTGGTATGATGACGATGATGGCTTCACGGGCCTTTATTTCTTTAGGTCGTTTAAATGAAATCATGGCAACAGAGCCAGACATTACTTTTAACTCTGATAGCCAAGAATTTATTGAATCTGGCGCTGTCAGCTTTAAGGGAGTTTCTTTTCAATACCCAGGTGAGGATCAACTGTCTTTGAAAGACATTAGTTTTGAAGTTAGTCATGGTCAGTCAATCGGCGTCGTCGGAGCAACTGGCTCAGGTAAGTCTACTTTAGCGCAAATGATTGCCCGGATGTACGATCCGACTGAAGGTAGTGTGGAAATTGATCAGATTGACTTAAAATTAGCTAATAAAGAAAATTTACGAGAGTCAGTGGCTTTAGTCTTACAACGGGCGATTTTATTTTCAGGGACAATTGCTGAAAATCTTCGCCATGGTCAAAAGGAAGCAACTCAGCTAGAAATGGAAAAAGCTGCTAGTATTGCCCAAGCGAAAGAATTTATTGATCGGCAACCTGAGGGCTGTGAAAGTTTAGTTGAAGAGCGGGGAGCCAATTTTTCTGGGGGGCAAAAGCAACGTTTATCAATCTCTCGGGGAGTAATCGGGGAGCCTAAAATCTTAATTTTAGATGATAGTACGAGTGCTTTAGACGCAAAGTCAGAAAAATTAGTCAAAGAAGCCTTGAACAACGAGCTAGGAAACACGACAACTTTTATCATCGCCCAAAAAATTTCATCTGTTGTTCAAGCGGATCAAATTTTAGTCCTTGATCAAGGAGAACTTGTTGCAACTGGTACCCATCAGGAATTAATTACGTCTAGTCCCGTCTACCGTGAGATTTACGAGACTCAAAAAGGGAAAGAGGTGGAGTAGATGAAAAAAAATAATAGTATTAACGCCTTCTTTTGGAAGTATTTAAAAGCTTATAAATTGCAACTACTGATTATTATTGTCGCTATTATCTTTTCAACATATCTCCAAGTTAAGACTCCGGAATTAATCGGTAAAGGCTTAGAAGAATTAGCCTTGTACGCAGGGACCTTTATGGCAACTGGTGCAGCTGATAAATCACCATTTAGCGACATTATGAAATTATTAGTCATGCTTTACGTGATGAACTGGATTGCCATGTTTATTCAAAATATTTTAATGGCAGGGGTAACTGGTCGTTCAACGAATACGATGCGTATAGATTTATTTAAAAAAATCGAAAAAATGACTATCCGTTTCTTTGACAGCCATCAAGATGGTGAGATTCTTAGTCGCTTTACTTCAGATTTAGACAATATTTCTAATACAATGAACCAAGCCCTAATCCAAGTCTTAACAAATGTTTCGATGATGATTGGTGTCTTATTAATGATGTTCCGCCAAAACGTTCAAATGTCTTGGGCGACTTTAGGAATGGCGCCAGTGGCGATCCTTGTGGCAGTGATAATTATTCGCCAAGCTCGTAAATATGTTAATGTTCAACAAGACAGTATTGGTGAGCTAAATGCCTACATTGATGAAAAGATCTCTGGTCAAAAAGTCATTATTACAAATGGTTTAGAAGATGAGACAATGACTGGCTTTACTGAGTTTAATCAAAAAGTTAAAGAAGCCACTTTCAAAGGGCAAGTTTATTCAGGGTTACTTTTCCCGACAATGCAAGGTTTGGCTTTATTCAACACCGCCATCGTCATCTTTTTCGGTAGTTATTTAGTACTAGATGCGAGTATCGAACGGGCAGCAGGCTTAGGTTTAATTGTGACTTTTGTCCAATATTCCCAACAGTTCTACATGCCTTTAACGCAAATTTCATCACAGTTTAGCATGCTCCAGTTAGCCTTTACCGGCGCTCGCCGCTTAAATGAAATTTTTGATGAAGCAGATGAAAGTGAACGGGAAAACGCTTCTGAAATTACTGGCGTTAATGCTGGGATTCAATTAAAGCATGTCGATTTTGCTTATCAAAAAGATAGGCCGATTTTAAAAGACATTAATATTGAAGCGAAAAAAGGTCAAATGGTGGCTTTAGTTGGGCCGACTGGTTCTGGTAAAACAACGATTATGAACTTGCTTAATCGCTTTTATAATGTGGATAATGGTGAAATCTTAATTGATGGTAAAGACATTCGCGACATAACTTTACCAAGCTTGCGCTCAAAGATTGGGATAGTTTTACAAGATTCTGTCTTATTTACCGGAACAATTCGCGATAATATTGTCTTTGGTAAACCAGAAGCTACTGATCAAGAAGTGGAAGAGGCCGCTAAACAAGCTAATATCCATGACTTTATTATGTCATTAGAGGAAGGCTACGAGACGACAGTTAGTGACGAAAACAACATTTTTAGTGTCGGCCAAAAGCAATTAATTAGTATTGCCCGGACGATTATTACTAACCCTGACTTACTCATCTTAGATGAAGCCACTAGTAACGTTGATACAGTGACGGAAAGTCGCATTCAAAAAGCCATGGAGCGAATCATCGCTGGCCGCACAAGTTTCGTGATTGCTCATCGTTTAAAAACAATCTTAAATGCTGACTACATTGTAGTCTTACATTTAGGAGAAGTCATTGAAGAAGGGACTCATAATGAACTCTTAGCTCAAGATGGATTCTATGCTGAGCTATACAACAATCAATTCGTATTTGAATAAAAAACAAAGAAAGAACATCGTCTGACGATGTTCTTTTTTTGATGCTTTCGAGGCATGAGCTTGTTAATTATCAAGCATTGGCTTTATTGTCACTCTCAGTGTAGACTGAAATTAATAAAAATGACTTAAGAAAGGTCTGGTATTATGTCAAAAACCCTTTATTTAATGCGTCACGGTCAAACCTTATTCAATGAACGAAAAAAAATTCAAGGCTGGTCAGATGCCCCTTTAACAGCTCTCGGAATTAAACAGGCACAAGTTGCTGGCGAATACTTTCGAAAGGCGCAAATCACGCTTGAGGAGGCTTATAGCTCAACCTCTGAGCGAGCTTCCGATACTTTAGAGCTTGTCACTGACAATCAACTTAGTTATCAGCGTGTCAAAGGCTTGAAAGAATGGAACTTTGGCACGTTTGAAGGTGAAAGCGAAGACTTAAACCCACCACTGCCTTATAATGACTTTTTTGTCACTTTTGGCGGTGAGAGTCAAGCAGAACTGACCCAGCGAATTTCTAAAACAATTTTCGAACTAGTATCAACGAGAGCCACAAAGAGACGTTACTAATTGTTTCTCACGGAGCAGCTTGCCGCAATTTTATGCGTGCTTGGGAACATAATCAAAAACTCACACTTAATGAGCCCCTTAGAAATTGTTGCATTTTAAAATTCATTTTTGAAAATGAGCAATTTTACTTTCAAGAAATAATTAACCATGATTTTTAACTAAAAAGACTATAGCAAAAAAAGCATTGATTCAGAATCAGGGAATCAATGCTTTTTGGCTATCTTGTAAGGATCAGACTAGTCTATAAGATTGGTGATAATAAACGGGAAATTTGTTGCTTAAAAATTAACCAAGGGGACATCTCTTTAACAACTTCTGGTGTTAAGTATGAACATGTTCTTTGATCTGCTTCAAAGATCTTGGCTAGCTTATCAACAATCACTGGATCATGAAGAACAGCACTGGCTTCAAAATTAAGTTTGTAACTACGAATGTCTTGATTCGCAGAACCAACGATGCAAATATCATCATCCATAATTAAGGTTTTAGCATGCATAAAGCCACCTTCATAAATTAAAATTTCGATGTCTTCTTTAATTAGCTGACGACCATAATACTGGGTTGCTCGATAAATAAAAGGGTGATCCGGTTTGTCAGGAATCATAATTTTGACGTCCACACCTGAGCGCGCAGCAATTCTTAAGGCTGCCAGGACACTGTCATCAGGAACTAAGTAGGGGGTCTGTAACCATAAACGTCTTTTAGCTGAAGTAATCAATTTAATGAAAGCTAATTTAATTTGTTCATCTTCATTATTAGGTCCACTAGCAATAATTTGGATTGCCGTATCCCCTTTAGGTAAGTCTTCTTCAGAACGATAAAAATAGGCAGACTTATATTCCAGCTTTTCTTGATGAGGACGAGAGACGTTCCAATCTCGAATAAAGCGTATTTGTAATAAGGAAGCCGCCGGACCTTGAATCCGTAAGTGAGTATCACGCCAGTAGCCAAACTTTTTTGTCACACCGGCATATTGATTCGCCACATTAAAGCCACCGATGTAGCTTGTTGTACCGTCAACGACAACAATTTTACGGTGATTGTGATAGTTTAAACGTAATTTCATTAAAGAGCGCTGGGACGTAATATAAGTTTGAACCATCCCACCTAACGAACGTAACTTTTTAAAATCCCGATCTTTCGTTCCTAGTGAACCAAAGGCATCGTAAAGTAAACAAACTTCAACGCCTTCTGCAGCTTTTTCTTCAAGAACTTTTAGTATTTCACTACCAACTTCGTCAGTCACAAAGGCATAATATTCAATATGAATACTGAACTTAGCTGCCCGAAAATCGGCTAACATCTTTTGAAATTTATCTGTGCCATCAGTAATTATTTCAACGTCGTTTTCTTCGGTAATTGGTAAATTGTTTAAGTTAGAAAAGAATTGAACAAAATTTTCATTTTCTTCACGAGCGCCATTTTCACCATAGAAATTTGCTGCTTGACCTTGGAAATCCCGAAGTTTGTCAATTTCCTCTTGATCACTTTGGTCTAATTTGAAATTTTTCTTATCGCCTAAACCTCGGCCAACAAATAAGTAAATCACGAATCCACCAACTGGAATGCTAATCAAAACTAATAACCAGGCCCAGATGGCAGCAACATCACGAGGTTTCATTAAAATGGTAATCCCTGCGGCTATCGCATTAATTAAATAAATAATTGTTAAAATTGTAAAAACCATAAATAACCCCTCCAAAATCTTCTATCACCTTAGTATAAAGTGAAAAAGTGGTCAGGTCTAGTATAAGAGTCTAATTGGTTTAGATTAGCAAGTTGACATTGTTTTGTCTTATATGGGGCAGGTGGTCATAAAAAGTTTGTGGCTTGAAAAGTTTAAAAACCCTTAATAGTGAGTAGTTAAAGAACAAATATAGCCAGATATCTGACAAAACCTTGTTATTTTATTAACTTGTACTAATATAATAGTTGCGATAAAACATTTCTCATTTCTCGTTCGTAAAGTTGTAGTTAAATGAGAAAGCGAACATCTTTTTATCAATTTGTAGACTTACAAAAGCTGTTATGATAGCATTAGTTTTAGAAAAACTTTTAAAAATCGTTCGTTTTGAGAAATGAGAAAATAGAGTTGTTTTATCACGGATGATATTTTATTTTTTTCGCGAAGGGAGGATACATAGTGAGAAAAATTTCTTGGTTATTATCATTCATCGTTATATTATCGATTTTTTTATTACCTGGAAATTTAAGTACGTTTAAAGCTGAAAAACTAGAGGAAGTCACAACTGATTCTAAAAATAATGATTTTCAGCTAGAAAGTCACCAGACTATCGACGAGGAGCAAGAGCTTAATTCCGCGATTGTTAGTACAGAAAAGTCTGAAACTGACTCTAGTCACTTGCCGATTTTAAATCAAACAGAGCAAAAGACTGATGTCCTGAGGTCTACTAAAGCCAATGTCACAAATTGGCACCAATTTATCCGGGCCTTAGTCAATAATCAAGTCTCAACGATTAATATCACTGCTGACATTTTAGTTCCTAACCGGCCACGTGATGGTTTAGAAGATGTCACACGGCGAAATAACACTAATGTTTCTGGGACTTCACGCTATATGCACATTACCCCAACAAACATTGCTAGAAAGGTTACGATTGAAGGGAACGGTCATTTAATGGACTTTGGTGCCCTTAGTCTCTTGTATGACAACAGCAATTTAACTGGTACGACGAGTGGTTGGCATTTGATTTGGAAAGATTTAACGATTTACCATGGTAATATTTATGGTTTTACGACTTTGAACGATTTAAATACGACTAATCAAGGGAAATCTTCAATTACTTATCACAATATAATTAACTACGGCAGTCAACTCATTCATTCCCCTCGAACTGACGTTACTATCTCAGGAACAACTAAGAACATGCAAGTTGCTTCTTACTCAACTATTTTTAGAAATAATTGGTTAACAGATGGGGATCGTCAAATTAATATGTATGTTACGAATTTAACGTTAGCAGAGGATGCTCATTTCGAAATGTTCTCTTTGAGAGCTGGGAACATTCTCCTTGGCCGGAGTGGGGATTTTTTAATGAAAAAAAATTCCACTATGGTTACGAAAGCTGCTCAAAACGATTTAACTGGGGAACGAGATGGGGAGCAAACAAACTTACGCATTGAAGGCGGAAATTTTGTAATGGAAGAAGGCTCAGAACTTTATTTAGTTCCTAAACCAAATTATTCCGCTGTCGCTTTAATTGGTAGCAATAGTCAGTTAAGTATCGGTCGTAAAGCTAAAGTGTTTATTGCCGTTAATGGCCATACAAGTAATGCCAATAGTGACAATCGAAACATTGTAAGGCTTAGTACCGGCTCAAAGTTAACAGTGGCTGAAGAAGGACTCTTAGACATTCGTAGTCATGGCATGGCTTCCTCAAGCTCTAATATTGTCCATGTTGATGGTGTCGCTTCCTTTCAAGTGGAAAAGAAAGGCAGTTTTATTGTCAAAAGTGACAGCACCTCTCAAAGTCAATCCTTACTCTATTTTGCTAGTGCCAACTCTTCATTTGCTTTCAGAGACGCAGAAGTCGTTGACTTAGAAAGAACAGCCCCTTTCAGCGGCTCAGGAACAAGTAACGGCCTAATTAATATCTCAGGCTCTGGGGGGAAGTTAGACGTTGATATTCAAAAAGTCAGTCTCTGGCAACGAAACAACTTCACTGCGGATCCGAATTTCCACTGGTCACCGATGTATGGCATGTCGATCATGTACTCAGGCACAAATGCAAATGTCCAAACAGCCTCCTCACTGACTCCAGAAAATATTACGAATTTCAAGGCGTTTTTTACGACTCGTAATAGTCAAAGAGTCTTGTTCAGCCACATCCCCGACGTCGCCCTTATGATCTCAAGTGTCGCTACTGATAAACCAAGTGATAGCAACTCAAAAACAATTGTTGGCACAACAAATCCTGGCGCCTACGTCAGACTATCAACGACCCCTGTCCTTTCTTCTATTCCACCTGAAATTGACCCTCAAAGTAACCAAATCAAAAGTCCCGTTACTGCTGAAGATGATTTTGACCCTTTATTTACAGATAATTTCACTGTAATCGCCGACAAGTCGGGAAATTATACTTATTCTTTACCATCTGATAGTTCCTTTAAGGCTGGCACAAAAATTACCGCCTATGCATTTTTAGATGGCAAAACAGATGAACAGACCCAAGTTGTTTTAGATAAAACGCCACCTGAAGGTGAGGGTAAAACTTACCACGCTAGTTTAAGTGAGGCAGTTCCTAAGCCTGAAAGTTTTGTCATGAATCCAAAAGATTCCAATCCTTTGGAACAAGAATTCACCTACGCTTACAGCAAAGAAAATCATTTACCAATAGAAGAGCAAATGGGCATCTTAGGTGAACACACAGTGTCGGTTGACTTATTTGATGAAGCGGGCAATAGTCAAAGCATTGATGGAACCTTAATCGTTCACCCGGAAAGCAGTCAATTAGAAGCCGTTAATGTGGAAATGAAAGATTTAGAACTTCATGAAATGAGTGACGAAAAATTACTCGAGTATCTCTTGAGAAATAGTCAAGCCAAGTCTTTTAAAATTGTTGATGGCGTGATTACTGACTTAACACCAATGATTGAAATTAGTGACTGGCAAGGACTGAGTCCGACAGCTGAGCCAGGTATCTATCTGCTAACTTTGTCTGTCTTAAAAGAACATTCTGAACTGGACAAGGATTTACATCAAGAAATTAAGGTGGAAGTTACCCAAAGTCGAGGAACTCTACAAGTCAATTTTTTGAATGAAGTAGGTGAAAGTTTAGACAGTTCTTTAACAATTGAAGGCGACCTTGGCGAATTAATTGATTTAACAAAACACGCAGAAATTATTGACATCCTAGAACTCTTACAAGAACAAAATTATTTAATTGTCAAAAGACCACCTCAAGAAGAAGCAGTCGAAATTACCCATGAAGAAAGACAACTAAGTTATGAACTCACTGGACACTTGTTTATCAAATCTGCCCCACAACGATTGATTTCGGCAATCAGACTAACAGTATTTTCGGGACTAAATTAAATCAGGCAGATTTTGATTCACCACTGATTATTTGGGATAACCGAGCAGAATTAAATCACTGGCAGATTTACGCTACTCTCGAAAGTCCGTTGCAACATCAAGAGGATGAAACAAAAGTTTTAAGTGACGCCATTCGCTATCAAAATGATTTTGGAAACTCTGATGACATCATTTTAAATACTGAAGGGAGTTTGATTGAATCTCGTACACATTTATTACCAGGGAATATTGATATTAGCCAAGGCTGGTCAGAAAATAAAAATGGTTTTAAGTTAGCCATTCCCGCCGGAAAAATAAAAAAAACTGGTAATTATCGCGCAGTTATCTTATGGCAATTAGCAACGACACCATAATCGACAGGAGGTCAAAATTATGATAAAAAAACATTTTATTAAGATGACCTTTCCTATGGTACTCTTGTTAATCTTCAGTCCTATCGGAGGCATAAAAACTACGGCGGATATTAATGGTAGTAATTTTAGTGGAAACGGGAAAATTACTTTTTATGATAAAAGCCAAGGGGAAAAACCTAAAGATTCCATTATCATAAATGAAAAGCCACTTCCTCAAACGAGCAACCAAGCTTCACCATTAACAAGCTTAATTGGCATAGGTATTATTTTAGCGATTTGTTTTCGATACAGCATTAATAAAGAGAAGTCATAGAAAAATAGTGACACAATTAGAGGAACTAAAACATAGGAGGAATTATCAATGAAAAAAAATCTAACATTACTAAAATTAACAGGGATCATCTTTTTAAGTACGTCAGCCTTACTAAGTTATACGGCCAAAGCGGTCACAGACTGGTCTGGTGAAGGAATTATTAATTTTACCGAAGACACGTCTATTCCGCCAGTGACCCCGCCAGGAACAACCGAGCCAGAAATTACGGAACCACCAGTTAATACGGATCCGGCGCCCTTAAAAGTCTTATCCGTTAGCAATCTAGACTTTGATTCCCACGTATTGATGACAGACGACTCAAATAAAGTTTTCCCAGCTAAAGCTTTTGTAGCAGCAATTGCCGATGAAAACGGTGATCCAACTGAGGAATTGATTACAATGCCTAATTTTATTCGTTTTCAAGACAAACGTGGCAATGTTGATGAACATTTCTATCAAATTAGTACTAAAATAACGAAAGAATTCACTAATGGTAACAATCGGATTGTTGCTGCTTCATTAGATTACTCAAATGCCATGTTAGTTTCAGGTACAAATAATGCCACGATTCCCTCTCAAAATGTTTTAAGCACAAGTTTCGAAGTTACTTTGGAAGATAGTGTGGAAGTCTTAAATAATCAAGAACCAGGTAAAGGGTTTGGAATGTTTGAAATCATTTTTGGGGAAATTGATAACGGTACAGCAGACAGCTCCGTTAATTTAAAAGTTCCAGGGGAGAACATCTTACGAGTGGGAGATTATGTTGGAGAAGTAACTTGGTATATTACTGACGCACGATAATTCAAGAAGCCAGTTTCCAGGATTGTCATTTTTAAACAAAAGGAGTTTCTTCATGAATGGATTAAGTAAATATTTATCTGTAATTACCTTATTAATTCTACTACTTTTACCAATATCAACTAGTTATGCCGATGAAGAAAGTGAGTTAATTGGGTTTTCCTATGAAGTCATCCAACCTGAGAATCAAAAGAATTCCCAGGTTGGGTATTTCGACTTAGAAATGGCGACAGCCCAAGAGCAAACTGTCTTAATCAGATTAAATAATACATCACAAAAAAGCATTGAGATACAAGTCGATCTTAATGCTGCTAAAACTAATAGTAACGGGGTAATCGAGTATGGACCTAACGCCATTCCAAATGATGAAAGTTTACAACACGACTTTTCGGCAATTGTGACCGGGCCTGAGAGAATAACACTCCCGCCTGAAAGCCAGGAAGAGTTGCAATTACTAATAAAAATGCCTAGTACACCAGTTAGTGGCTTAATAGCTGGTGGAATCCAGCTTCAAGAAATTAGTGACGAGAGCGAAGAAACAACAGACAACGGTATGATTGTCAATAAGTTTGCGTACTTAATTGGAATGATTTTAAGTCAGGGAGAAGAGGAGCTCGAAGAAAACTTAGAACTAAAAGATGTTTTTCCTGAATTGAAAAATTCTCGTAATGCTTTCCTCGTAAATTTCTCCAATACTCAAGGGGAATTTGTTGGAAATATGACTGTCATGGTTGTTATCAGCCATGACACCTTAGGGGATGTCACTTACGAAACTAAAAAAAGCCAATTGCGAATGGCTCCAAATAGTCAAATATTTTTCCCTGTGTTATTAAACGGGGAAGCCATGGTTCCAGGTAAATACCATAGTAGAATCCTTGTGACTACAGACGCAGGCGGGGCTTGGGAATGGGAGAAAGAGTTCACAATTAGCGAAAGTGACGCTAGAAAATTTAATGAGCAAGACGTTAGTTTAATTATCGACCAAGGTTTGTCGACACGTATGTTAATTGTGATCTTTATCAGTCTGCTAATCGTCTCTGGTGTCTTGTACATTGTGATCAAAGAATCTTATAAAGATTTAAAGCGTCAAAAAGCTAGGCAACGGAAAATTAGTTCAATTGATTAAGGAAAGGAAGGTACTTCAGTGAGAATAGAGACTCTAGTATTACTGACATTATATGCTTTAGCTGGCTTAAGTTTCCTCTTAGTAAATGTCAATCTCGTTAATTTTTTTTTACACAAGGCTAAAAGCAAGTCCCATCCTTTAAAAATCAAAAAACTCAAAAGAAAACAGCGAGTACTCAAAAAAAGAATGCTCTATTTAGTCATTTTAACTAGTATCTTAATTGGTGGTGCTTTTTACTTAGAAGAGGAGTACGCTAAAAGTTTTAATGCAGATGACGCCGACCACTTGTTAGAAAGCCATCTTTTGATTAGGGAAACTGAAATACTTTTAGAACTGGCCACAGAATCTGACGATCAATCTATTTATGAAAGCATTAGAGAAGTTTCAGCTCGATTAGCAAGTTTTAATGCTGTTCAAGCTGGTTCTTCATTAAGTATCCAGCGGCAAATAGCTTTCAATCGTTATTATCAACGACTCCATGAATTTGGTATAAACCTCAGTAAAAAAGAGCCTTCCCAAGCAGGCACACAAGATTTAGTCCAGGAGTTTGGGGCAGATATCCTTGTCATTAAAGACCAAAGTAAAGAGTTATTTACTTTATTTAAATTGTCAGTTACCACAGTGGCGTCAGAGTCTGGGCCTACTTAAAATCAATGGCTGCTGCTCATAGGTTGAAGACGTGTTAGGAGTATATTTATGAAAATTGGTATTATGAATAGTTCGGATATTTTAAAATTTTATAACCCGTTAAATTTTTGTGATAAGATTATTCTCCTAGGAGATCCCGCAATAAAGAGCGATCTTTCCTTTGAAAACGTACTCCCTGACATTGCGCCAGAGGATACTTTTCACGCTAACTCACTTGTTGCTTTAGATAGTTCATTAAACGACTTATTTTCGATATTTCAGAGCCTTATGGAAAAAAAGAAAATTATTATTTTTTTAAAGCGGCCTGAAAGACAGAGTATCAGCGATGAACAATATTTTCACTTGCTTTGGGAATTAGTCCAAAATGAGCATCGCTTAAAAAAAGACGAAGAAAAAACCATTTTAAGAAGACCTGAAAAAAGCATTAAAAAAATTGGTCGACCAAGGATTGATAGTGATAAAGCCGCTAAAATAAAAAAGTTATATAAAGAAGAGTACAAAACAATTAGAGAAATTGCGACTATCTGCAACGTTTCTTTAGGGACAGCCTTTAAGTATGCTAATAAATAGGTGAATATGACTAAAAAAAACTCCTTTAATAGTTTAAAGGAGTTTTTCGGCTGTATAATTTTTGGTGTGGATGAAGAAATTCATTCACGCCTATTTTTACACAAAAAAATAGAAACATATGAACTTTCCAGTTAGAATAAAGTTGCTAAGACCAATTCAGGGAGGAAGATTCATA
>NZ_NGJU01000033.1 GCF_003987495.1 Vagococcus salmoninarum | reverse complement strand
TAAGTGTGGTGGCGATAGCAAGAAGGATACACCTGTTCCCATGTCGAACACAGTAGTTAAGCTTCTTAGCGCCGATGGTAGTTGGGGGTTTCCCCCTGTGAGAGTAGGACGTTGCCACGCTTTAATAATTATCCGCCATAGCTCAGTTGGTAGTAGCGCATGACTGTTAATCATGATGTCGTAGGTTCGAGTCCTACTGGCGGAGTTGCTTTGAAAGAGAATAAGTAGAATCTGGAGAGTTGTCCGAGTGGCCGAAGGAGCATGCTTGGAAAGCATGTAGGCGGGTAACTGTCTCAAGGGTTCGAATCCCTTACTCTCCGTTTTAGAAGCACAACAAACAATAAGGCCCGTTGGTCAAGCGGTTAAGACACCGCCCTTTCACGGCGGTATCACGGGTTCGATTCCCGTACGGGTCATTCAATATAGATGATATATTGATAGCATTATTAAAAAGGCTTAGTAGCTCAGTTGGTAGAGCAACGGATTGAAGCTCCGTGTGTCGGCAGTTCGATTCTGTCCTGAGCCACCTTATTGGAGGAATAGCGAAGTGGCTAAACGCGACGGACTGTAAATCCGTTCCTTAGGGTTCAGTGGTTCGAATCCACTTTCCTCCATTTTATAGTAGGGATATAGTTAAACGGTATAACTACGGTCTCCAAAACCGTCATTGTGGGTTCGATTCCTACTATCCCTGCCATTAAAAAAAACTAATTATAATAATTATGGCGATTGTGGTGAAGTGGTTAACACAGCGGATTGTGGTTCCGCCACGCGTGGGTTCGATCCCCATCAGTCGCCTACTTTTAAATAATTATAATATAATATTACGGCGATTGTGGTGAAGTGGTTAACACAGCGGATTGTGGTTCCGCCATGCGTGGGTTCGATCCCCATCAGTCGCCCCATTAATGGGCTATCGCCAAGCGGTAAGGCAACAGACTTTGACTCTGTCATTCGTTGGTTCGAATCCAGCTAGCCCAGTTTATTTTAATCAGGCGGTATAGCCAAGTGGTAAGGCAGAGGTCTGCAAAACCTTTATCATCGGTTCAAATCCGGTTACCGCCTTACACAATTTATTTTATGCCGGTGTGGCGGAATTGGCAGACGCGCTGGACTCAAAATCCTGTGACCGCAAGGTCGTGCCGGTTCGACCCCGGCCATCGGTATACTTAAAACACCAACGTAAATCTTACGTTGGTGTTTTTTTTTTTATGAAACATTTTCCTAATCACTGAAACCAAAGGTAGCTATGCCAGTTACCTTACTAAAATTATTCTATGATATAATAAACCCCTAAGGAGTGTGATGAGCATGAAAACAACAAAACTCAGACTAAGGGAGCTATTAGGTCGGTGTAGTTACTAGATCCAGGTCTATAAATAAAATAATCGGCTAATTAAGTTTATTAGGAGATTAGAAACTATGACAAAAGAATTCTTTTTTTTTAAAATGACAACATCAAATGAAATAGCGGCGTTCTGGCAGAAAAAACGAGAATATGAAAAAAATGATGTATTTCCCAAATTAGTGGAATCTGGGGAAGAATTGACAGAAATCATTGAGTGGTTTCAATCTAAAAAGTATTATGAACTTATAATGAAACTACATAGAAATGATTTAAAAGATGGGGCGGGGCTACAATTCACCTTTATTTATCAGGAAAATGATTATATTGGTTTTTTGATGTACAAGGTTTACTCTTTGGAAGACGGCAAATGTTTTATCTTAGATTTTTGTGTTGAACCTGAACACAGGAATCAAAAAAATGGCACAAAGATAATATCCTCTTTTGAAAAAGCTGTTAAAAGAAAAGAAGACGCGACTTATTTGGCTTTAAATGTGTCAAATGGAAACAATCAACGTTTTTGGACAAGACAAGGTTTTTTTGCAACTGAAATTGATGAAAACGGTGAAGTTCTTTATGTAAAAAAGTAATTAAATGATTCCAGTGGCAAGTTAATTTTTTAGACAATAAATAAGCCTCACTTTGAAAAGGAGGCTTATTTTGATTGAATTAAAGGCTAAGGGACTGGTTACAACCGCCTTTAAGTAAGGGGGATGTTTAACCCTTGGGCAACCCGTTTTCCGTAATCCTGGTCTGCTTTTAGAAAGTGTTGAATTTGACGTTTTTTAATTCCTTGGTCAGTGACAGGCGTCATGCTAGAAACAATATTAGCAATTAGGCGATCTTGTTCATCAGAACTTAACAAACGGTATAAATCGCCAGCTTGGGTGTAATGATCCTCATCATTGTAAGGAACAGAGCCAGTTGTGCCAGTGACTTCAACGCTGTTTGGCTTAGCTTCAGAGCTTTCTACCGGTCCGTTGAGACTATTAGGTTCATAATACACAGAACTGCCCCCGTTGCCGTCTAAGCGCATCGCACCATCCCGCTGATAATTTTGACTTTCATGTTTAGGACGGTTAATTGGTAATAATTGACTATTAGCACCAACCCGATGACGATGAGCATCGCCATAAGCGAATAGTCGACCTTGTAATAATTTATCTGGTGAAAAATCAATTCCTGGGACGATATTCCCTGGTGTGAAAGTAACTTGTTCAACTTCAGCAAAGTAATTATTTGGGTTACGATCCAGAGTCATTTCGCCAACTTCAATTAAAGGATAGTCTTTTTGAGACCAAACTTTTGTAACATCGAAAGGGTTGAAGCGGTAAGTTGGTGCATCTTCTAAAGGCATAATTTGAACGAAGAGTTTCCAAGTTGGGAAGTCACCGCTATCGATGGCGTTAAAGAGATCCTCAGTATGATGATCGGGATTACTGCCATCAATTTCTTGAGCAACTTGAGCCGATAAATTCTTAATGCCTTGTTCTGTTTTAAAATGATACTTGATCCAAACACTTTCGCCAGCAGCGTTTGTCCATTTATACGTGTGACTGCCAAAACCGTGCATATGACGGAAGGTTGCAGGAATACCTCGGTCAGACATCAAAATTGTCACTTGGTGTAATGATTCAGGCGATAAAGACCAGAAGTCCCAAACTGCGTTAGGGTTTTTCAAGTGAGTTTGTGGGTCACGTTTTTGAGTATGAATAAAATCAGGAAATTTAATAGCGTCTCTAATGAAAAAAATCGGTGTGTTGTTACCAACTAAATCATAGTTTCCTTCCTCAGTGTAAAATTTAAGAGCAAAGCCTCGTGGGTCTCGCAAAGTATCTGAAGAGCCATTTTCACCAGCAACTGTCGAAAATCGTGCAAAAAGTTCAGTTTCTTTACCAATCTCTGCTAAAAAGTCTGCTTTAGTATAGCGAGTTAAATCATTCGTTACTTTGAAATGCCCGTGTGCGCCGGCCCCTTTAGCGTGAACAACTCTTTCAGGGACACGCTCCCGGTTAAAGTGAGCTAATTTTTCCAGTAAATGGACATCTTGAATCAAGACTGGTCCTTGACTGCCAGCAGTTTGAGAATTTTGGTTGTCGCCAACTGGTGCCCCAGCAGAAGTTGTTAAGATATTACGTTGATCTATAGTGTTAGTCATGAATAGTCTCCTTATTTTCTTATTTGTTATAATTATTAAATAACAATATCTATATTATAGAACTAGGTCCTGAGAATCAATTAAGAGGCTTGTGAATTTTTTAATTGAGTTATAAAAATTGTGTTTTTAGTCAATAACTTAGAAAGACACGTCAAAAAAACACGAAAAAAGTTTCGTGTTTTAAATTTATTAACTACAAAATTAATATTTAACAGTAATGTCCCAAGTTTTAGCTGAACTAGTTAAGTTGAAAACAGCGAAAGTATATTGCGCTGTTTTAGAAGCGGAACCGGTAATCGAAACGTCATATTCAGAAGTTGATTCTTGAATTAAGCTGCCTTCTCGTAGAATTCTGACCCGTTTTTTACCAGTGACCCCAGCTGCTTTTAAAGAAATGACGTTACCCTTAGTTGAACTGTAGTTACCAGTCCATGATGAATTGGCATTGATTTTTTTTGAAAAGGTATTTGTTGCTCGTTGTATGGGCAGTTCGATCGGCGAGACGTTGACAAGTTTAAAGTGGAAGTTATTTGTCTTCTTTATCAAGTAGGTCGAGTTAGCGAAGGTATAAGCAAAATTAGCATATTCACTAGGGTCAATCCAAAGTGACAACTCGTGATTATCAGTTTGAACAAGGACTAAATTAGCTTTGTCTGGGACATTTACTGCCGTTGCCTGAACTGTGACAGGGACTAACAACCAAAAAAAAGTGATAAAACTGAATGATACTAATAGATGTTTCATTTTTAATTCCTCCTCTAACTAGTTGTTGAAAAATGAGCAATGCTTATTTTTCATGCCTATCATCTCATAAGAAGAAATTAGATGTAAGAACCTGTTAGTTGCTTTTTTACTTAGTCGCCATTTTTTTTTCGTAATAAAAAGCGAGAGTTCTTAATAGCCCGTTAATAATCAAGATCATCACTAACAAAACTAAGGAACTAGCAGATAAAAATAAATCACTATTGTCAATTCTGCCTTCGCTACTAACTTTCCATATATGGACAGCTAAGGTTTCAGCTTGACGATTCACATTTAACGGGCTGCTAATATTTAAAGGATTCCAATTGGAAAAATCCAGTGCAGGAGCACTTTGGCCAGCAGTGAAAATTAAAGTTGCTGCCTCGCCAACAACTCGTCCTAAAGCTAGAATCAAACCAGTGATGATACTAGGAATAACTGAAGGCAAGGTGACTTTTGTAATAACTTCCCATTTAGTTAAGCCTAGAGCGAGGCCGGCTTGTTTTTGTAAAGGATCAGCGCTAGCTAAGGCTGATTCAAAATTACTTAATAACAGAGGTAAATTGATGATCCCGAGGGCTAGAGCACCAGAAATGACTGAGAACTTTAAATTAAAATATAAGACAAAAACTAACATTCCGAACAAACCGACAACAATTGATGATAGTGAACTAATGATTTCAACCATCATAATAGTTAATTGTTTGAATCGGGAGTTAGCGGCGTATTCATGGAGATAAATCGCCGCCCCTAAGGCGATTGGTACTGAAACACCCATCGTAATCAACGCAATGTAAAGGGTGTTAAATAGTTGAATACCAATACCGCCACCGTTTCCGGTAATAGAACTTTTTTCAGTTAAAAAGCTCCAAGAAAGGTGTTTATAGCCTTTTAAAAATAACCAAGTAAATAAATAAATTAAAATTAAAAAGACGATTCCTGCCATGAAATAAAAGGCATATGTTGCAAATTTATCGATTTTTTTTGACACAATACCAGCTCCTTTAAAATAATACCTAGGCTATTGTTGAACTTTATTTGAAAAAAATGAGACACTCTTCAATCTCAAAGTTGTATAAAAAAGCTAGTAGAACTAAATGTTCTAGACTGGGAATTGAGTTGCTAGTTTCCCATTTTGAAACAGATTGCCTAGTAATCAATAATTGATTAGCTACGGCTTCTTGTGATAAACCAGAAATTAAACGTTTGTTTTTTAAAAAATCTGCGAAAGTAGGGTTCAAGATAAACCTCCTAAATAGAGTGAGTTTGGATATTATAAAAGATATGACAATTTATAGCATAAAGTAAAAAAAAAGTCGAATCAGCTAAAAAAGATAATTATTAATTACTATGAGTAATAATTAAATATCTTGTGTTCTTTAAAAAAGTGTTCAATAATCTTAGAAGATAGATCAATAAGAAAAAATAAAAAATAATTAAGTATGTATGAAAGAAAAAGGAAATGGGGCTTTGGTTAACGGATACGTCTTTTTCGTGAATTACTTTAGTTGATAAGTAAAATAATTTTAATCTAAGTGAGATTATCTTTTGAGGCTTGAGTTTATTAAGGCAATCTGCTATTATAGATAAAGTAGTCAACTAGTAGGGAGTAATCTTTAAACTCTAGTTAATTACTAGATGCTATTTAACGAAAAGGTTCCTTAGCTCAGTTGGGAGAGCACTACCTCGACAAGGTAGGGGTCGCTGGTTCGAACCCAGTAGGGACCATTAAGCCAAATGCTATTAAACTAGCCTTAGGCTTTTTTATTTGTTTTTTTACATAATCTCAAACATATTAGTCATCCTTTTTTTCTGAAACAAGCGGTTCATTAAACGAGTGATTAAGAAAAGGTGTATAATTAAAAGATAATCATGTGAAAGAGAGGAAAGTTAAAGTGGAAAAATACGAAAATGTCTTTAAAGAGGCACTAGCATTGGAGCCAGAACTAATTAAAATCAGACGTCAACTTCATCAAAACCCTGAAACAGGTTTTGAGTTAGAAGTGACTAAAAATTACGTCTACAAAGAGTTGGCAAGTATGGGCTATACACCAAGTTGGTGCGGTCAAGCTGGTGTTGTTGCGACAATTGGTAATGGTCAGGGGTCAACATTCTTACTGAGAGCAGATATGGATGCTTTGCCAATTACCGAAGAAACCGGACTAGAGTTTGCTTCAAAGAACGATAAGATGCACGCTTGTGGCCACGATTTTCATACGACGATGCTTTTAGGAACAGCTAAGTTATTAAAAAAATATCAAGCAAAGTTAAATGGAACGATTAAGTTAATGTTTCAACCAGCGGAAGAAATCATGGAAGGCGCTGCAGACATGATAAAAAGTGGTGTGCTAGAAAATCCTAAAGTTGATGGGGGAATGATGATTCACGTCTTACCAGGCGCACCAATCCCTGATGGAACAGTCTTAATCGCCAAAGCAGGTAAAGGTTTATCTTCTTGCGATTGGTTTGAAATCAAAATCAAAGGGAAAAGCGGCCACGGTTCGACGCCTAAAAATGCCATCGACCCAATTGCACCAGCGGCGGCCATTTACCAAGGCTTGATGGAAATCCAAGCTCGGGAAATCTCAGCTGATGCCTTAGTCGCTTTAACAATTGGTGAATTTCACAGTGGTAGTACTTCGAATGTGATTCCAGATACAGCGGTTTTACGAGGGACTTTAAGGACTTATGATGATCAGTTACGATCAGAAATGAAAATTAGAATGCAAGAACTAGTGGAAGGATTAGCGAAAGCTTATCGTTGTGAAGGAGAAATGACTTTCTTAGCCGGTGCTCCAACCTTGGAAAATGCTGAAGAAGTTGTTGTTCATGCTAATAATTACTTGCTTCATTATTTAGCCGCAGATAAAGTTCTTTCAGTTAGTGACTTACCAATCAATGAAGTTCAAATGGGATCAGAAGATTTTGCCTACGTTAGTCACGAAATTCCTGTAGTCATGTTAGCTTTAGCAGCTGCAGATAGCCGAAATAGTGAACCATATCCAGTACATCACCCAAAACTTGTACTAAATGAAGAAGCCCTTAAATATGGTGTAACAGCTTACACCGCAATGGCTTTAAGCTGGTTAGAAAAAGAATAAACGGATACTAAATAGTAATAAATACGAGTTTATTAGAATTCTTTTGCAGAAATGGTTTACATTGTTTGGAAGATAGGTTATACTAAGTATGTAATATGTTTGATAAAACTTATAAGGTTATTTTACAGTCATGTAATTGAGACACCTCTTTTGTAGCATCGACATTTATTGCAATATTAAGCGCTATGCGCAAAATTAGGAGGAAAATTATTATGGCACAAGGAACAGTAAAATGGTTTAACGCAGACAAAGGATTCGGTTTCATCACTCAAGAGGACGGTTCAGATGTTTTTGCACATTTCTCAGCTATCCAAGGTGAAGGATTCAAATCTTTAGAAGAAGGTCAAGCAGTGACTTTCGATGTTGAAGAAGGCCAACGTGGATTACAAGCGACTAACATCGTTAAAAACTAGTAATTCCCACAACTTATAATAGACATATTGGTTAGAAATATCCAATCAACTATTCGAGCAACTAAACTTTCGAGTTTAGTTGCTTTTTTTTTGTGGAAAATAATAAATAGGATATTCAAAAAGTATGTACTAAAAAAAATAAAAGATGTTATAATAAAGAAGATAATGAATCTTCAAGAAAAGGTTTTTTTATTTTATATATTAAGAACTTAAACTAGTTCTTTACTGTGAAAAATAACAGTCGTGATAATTCTTATAAAAGCGCTGCTTTAGGTTCTCTTTGCAACATAGGAGTGTTTATTGTATAATATCGATAGCTGTTAAAATACGATTAAAGTAAATAAAATTAAAGTGAGACTATTTAAACAAGCTGTAACTATAAGTCAATAAAGTTAATAAGGCTATTTTGATAATTTAGAAAATAACAAAACGAGATTTAATAGTTTTGAGAAGGAGTTATTTAATGGTAAGTAAGGATGAAAGAAGCCAAGAGCAATCTGTTAAAGATAAACAACAAACTGGATCACCTCTAAGTAATGAGCCAGCTCAGCTCGAAAGAAAAATTAATGTCTTACTGACTGAACTATCCAAGGCTAAACAAGAAATTGGACTGTTAACAGTCAAATACAACCAGTTAAGCGAAACAACGCAGTTAATGAGTAATAGTTTTGCTAAAATGGCAGGTTATTCTGAACGAATTCTATCTGATAAACTTGAAGCGCAAGAAATCAATTCTTTACATAAGCAATTTTCCGAAAGCTTTAAGATTAATCATTTATTAGATGAAAGCCATACTGAAGGCCACTCCGTTAATGATATGATAGGTGTTTACTTATTAGGTGCTAAAAAGAATGCGGATAAAATTATCATTGATGCTCAAAGTGAAGCCGAATCATTGATTTCTGATAGCTTAGCAAAACATACTGGCTCGGTAGACGCACTAAAAGTAACTCAGAATCAGCTGGAAAAAGAAGTCGCTGAATTAAGTGAAACTAAAAAAAGGCTAGCTGAAGAATTAAAAGTAGCAAAAACTGATTCCCAGCCCTTTATCGAAAAGCAAGCCAAACTAAAACGTGAGGCAGAACAATACAATGAAAAAATTAAAGCGGAAGCCGCTGAATATAAAGAGCAGCAAGCTAAAGAAATAGCTGAGTATACAGCTAAAGAAAAAGCCAAAGCCGATCATTATTGTAAAAAAATTAAAAGAGAAGCTGAAGAGTTAGTTAGTAAACAGAAAAAAGCAGCTCAAACTTATTATGAAACGACTAAAAAAGAAGCCGATGAAAAATTTAACATCGAGTTACTTGAAGCAGCCTTTGTCAAAAAAGAATCCCAAGTGAAAAAAGACATCGAACAAATTAAAATTGATGCCAACAGTTACGCCAGCAAGCGGACTCGAGACGCTGATAGTTATGTTAGAAATATCAAACGCGAAGCAGAAATTTATGTGAGTACAACGAAAAATGATGCGGATATCTATGCCAAAATCAAACGTGATGAATTGATCATTGAAGAAAAAGAGTTAGAAAAACGGATCGAACATTTAAAAAATCGTTTTACCCACCAAATTGATCAACTACTTGATACTGTTGATGAGTATGAAGAAATGAAATCATAGAATAAGTAAGTAAGGAGAAAATGATGCTGTTTAAGATATTAACCTTTGGATTAATTGCTATTGTTTTACTAGTATCTCTATACTTTATTAGACAATACTTAGTTTATCTAAACTTCTTTACGATTGAGCCACCAAAAAGTCGTGAGAAATTACGGGAGTTAAGTATAAAAAGACAAAAACAACAACATAAGGTAACTAATGTTTCTGTTACTTTAGTAATTGTCTTTGCTCTAATTTTATCATTTATCCTTTTTAGTTTAATGAGTGTCAAGAAAGACACTGATATTATTAAGGATCAAGTGACTAGTCAAAAAAAAAAATCAACTGACGTAACTGAAAATAGCCTTAATACGTCAGGTAGTCAAGGCACGAGCACAGAAGCCCTTAAGAACTATAAAGATCAAGAGTGGTCCATTGATCAATATGATTGGCAAGGACTCTTGAAAAACGATAAGAAGCTACAAACAAGTGAAGAAATCGCCTTGTCCAGTTTATTAAAACCTTATATTGGCGAAAACAACCTGACAATAATTAAAGGAACATCATTGACGGTTTCAATTGTCGGTGTTGGTTTAAGTCAAGAGGAGTATAATCAAGCTCAAGACAATCTCCCATTGATCGTGGCAGACTTAAATAAAGAAGCCCAAGTTTCAATTGTTGATTTTACCTTAACTTTCTATGATAATGATAGTAAGTTAAATAAAAAGAGTCGCATGTTCTACCAAGAAAACGGCGTATTAAAAGAAATGACAAATAAAAAATAAGTTGAATTAAGAGGAGTATGTTTATAATGGAAAAAAATAATAATGGTAATACGAATGAAGTATTAGAACAAGTTAAATTAGAGTTAGAAAGTGAAAAATTTAAGAACTCATATTCAGAAGAGTTATAGAAAAAGCGATGAATGATAATGCAGAATGGGAATTGAAAGTAGCTAAATTAGAAAAAGAGTTAGCTAACAAAGCGACTCATCCAATAGCAGCGACTAACGATAGTGCTGAATTGGCTAATGCCAAAAACAAAATTGCGTCTTTAGAAATGCAATTATCAGCAACAGCGAATACAGAGTCAACATCAGAAGAAACAGTCCAATTAAAAAATAAAGTCAATGAATTAATGCTTGCTAACCAACAATTACGTGAAGAAACAGTTAAATCTCAACAAGGGATTGGCGAAGTCATGTTAGTAGCGAAACAACAAGCTGCCCAAATGATTTCCGATGCTGAAAAAGAAATTAAAGTCAACGTTGAAAAAGCTCGTCAAGAGTTCTTCGATATTGGTAATAAAGCTAATACGATCACAGACGAAATTAAACAATCTCAAGATGCTGTCAATACAGTTTATAAAGAACTTTTAGAACGTGTTTCTAAAATGTCAGCCATTGATTTTGATATCTAAAGCTTAAAAGGAGGCCTATTGTGAAATTAAATAAAATTATTAGCAGCTTTCTTTTATGCTGTCTTGCGATAATCTTCGTTATTAATGGCACAGTAGGCCAGGCAAGTGCCCAAGTAGAAAGAAAAGAGGACATTATCTTCTTTATTGATCAAATAGCCCCTAAGGCTAGAAAACTAGCCTGGGATAACGATTTATACGCATCAGTGATGTTAGCCCAAGCGATCTTAGCCTCTGACTACGGTCGGAGTGAGTTAAGTAATGATCAAGTGAACAATATTTATTCAATGCAAGGCCGTTACCAAGACCGCTATGTTAAATGGTCAGATGGGGCAATTGTTGATGAAGCAACTAACTATTCAGAATACCGTAAGTATCCGTCTTACAATGAAGCCTTAAAAGATTTTGTGGCACTAATGAAAAATGGCACTTCCTCTGATCCAAACTTTTATTCAGGGGCTTTTAGAAGTAAAACAGTCAATTACAAAGAAGCAACAGCTTTTCTAATCTCCAGATATGCAGAAGATCCTGAGTATTCTAAGCGGCTTAATGCAATTATTGATCTTTATAACTTAACGGATTTTGATGTAAAGCCTGATAGTGACAAAGAAAACAATTTTAATAAAGTCCACAAAAATGAAGCTTTAGAAAAGTTGAACACAAAAAAAGTTCACATCGTTACAGCAAATCAAACCTTAGTAGATATTGCCGATAAGTACCAAATTGATTTACTTTCATTGATTGAGAATAATCATCTTGGCACGAGTGCGATTGTCGTTGGTCAAGAACTTGTTGTAGACTAACTTATAAAAGCAGGTGTAAAAGTGTTTAAATTATTAAAAAACTTAAAAAGTAGTAATTATTACTACTATGAAGATATTGAAGAACTAGAATTAGAAGAAGAGTCCGCTAAACAAACAAAACTAGACACTACTGTGCAATCAGTCGATGAGATGGGCAATCGTGTCGAAGCATTAAAAAAACAAGTGGAATTATTGAAAAAAAGTAATAGTTCTGAAACTGAGAAGTTGAAGCAACAAGTTAATACGTTATTAAAAAGAAATGAAGAACTTGAACTCAATGAGCAGACTAAAACTCAAACATCAGAGTATTATCAAAATCTAGAAAGCTTAAATAGTAATTTAGAGCAACAGTTGTCCCAAGAAACATCAAATGTCATTAATTTAAAAAGTCGTTTAACGGAAGTTGAAAATCAACCTAAGTTACCAATCGAAGAAACACAAGAATATCAGAGTTTAGCAAATGAGCTAAAAACAACTAAAGAACAACTAGTTAAATATATTAAACAACACTCTGATCAAGCTGAAAAGACGGTCATTGGTAATCAACAAGCGACAACAGCATTTAAAAATGACTTGGCTAAGTTTAAAGCTGAACTATTAGCAACGAAAGAAGAGTCGCAAAAATTTTTCAATGATGCCTTAAGCGGTTTGTACAAACAAGAGTCAGCTGAAAAATTAGAAAACAAAAAACAGCCATAGTTCGACATTATCGAGTTATGACTGTTTTTTGTTTTTTTGATTTACGATTAGGAATTTTTGAATAAGAAAAACAGCTCAGTGGCACCCATAAAGATCAAGAGGCCGCCAAAAGCCCGTAATAGTAGTAAGATACTACTAAAGGGGTTAAATAATAAGAAACAACCAGCTAGAATGATTAAACACCCGTAAATTTTGCTAGGTAACTTATATTGAGGGTTAACTTCCTTAATAGTCGTTTTTTTACCACTAAGTTTAGAAATACCGTTAACAATAATAAACAGCCCTAAAATAATTGGTAAAAATTTCAGCAGGGGTTTCGTTAGTAATAAGACTGCTAAAGCTGAAACAAAATAGATCGTAGCAGTTAGTAAGGCGTAATTCCAGAGACTTTGATTCTCTCTTTGGCGTAAGCCATTAATAATAGTAATCGTGCCCATTAAGAGTAAGTAACCACCTAGTAAGTAGATAATACTTTGTAAAACGATTTGTGGTTGGATTATTAAAAATAATCCGAAAAGTAAACTTAGGACGAGTTTTAATAAAGTAAACTGATTTAAACGACTGATAAATGATTTCAT
The DNA here is from genome assembly GCF_003987495.1 of Vagococcus salmoninarum. Taxonomy (GTDB): domain Bacteria; phylum Bacillota; class Bacilli; order Lactobacillales; family Vagococcaceae; genus Vagococcus_D; species Vagococcus_D salmoninarum. The sequence goes on along the minus strand of NZ_NGJU01000033.1, from coordinate 4,832 downwards.
AATAACCTCTCCTTTTTGGTACTACTTTTATTTTAGCGAAAGCGGCGGCAGATAGCTAGTTTTTTGAGTAGATTAACTAAGATAAAGAGAATATTATAGCAAAAGACTTGATATGTTCGAGGAAAAAAGGGAAAATGTTAAATGTAATGGAATATATTGAAGAAGAGGTAGAATTATGGTAAATTGCCAAGGAATAGGATTCATTGATTCAGGTGTAGGTGGTTTAACTGTTGTTAAAGAAGCCTTAAAACAGCTCCCTAATGAACGTGTTATTTACTTAGGCGACACAGCCCGTTGTCCATATGGTCCGCGACCAGTTGAGCAAGTTAGAGAATTCACTTGGGAAATGACTAATTATTTATTAAAACAAAAGATTAAGATGTTAGTGATTGCCTGTAACACTGCCACGGCAGTTGTATTAGATGAAATAAAAGCTAAATTAGACATTCCAGTTGTTGGTGTGATTTTACCAGGTTCACGGGCAGCTTTAAAAAGTACTAAAAAAGGTGAGATTGGTGTCATTGGCACAAGCGTGACAGTAAATAGCCATGCCTACGCCCTAGCATTGCAGACAAAAGCGCCTAAAATGCAAGTAAGAGAACTAGCTTGTCCTAAGTTTGTGCCAATCGTTGAAAGTAAAGAATACCGCTCTTCCTTAGCTAAAAAGATTGTAGCAGAGACATTGAAACCATTAAAACAAAGTAACATTGATACATTGATTTTAGGCTGTACTCATTATCCTTTATTAAAGCCTTTAATTAAAAATTATATGGGGGATAAAGTCGCATTGATTGATTCTGGCGCTGAAACGGTTGGGGAAGTCAGTATGTTATTAGATTATTTTGACATTGCAGCCCAACCACAAGAAAATCAGTTAGCCCATCAATTTTATGTCACTGGATCCGTGTCATTATTTAAAGAGATAAGTGAGGAATGGCTTGATTTAAGCGAGCCAATGATTCAAAAAGTAGTTATTAGCCAGAAAAAATAAGTTAAAAGGATGTTTGTTAATGAGACATGACCAACGAAAAGAAGCAGAATTACGCCAAATAACAATCGAAACAAATGTATTAAAGCACCCTGAAGGTTCCGTATTAGTAAGTTTTGGTGATACGAAAGTGTTATGTGCCGCCACCTTTGAAGATAAAGTTCCCCCTTTTTTACGTGGGGGCGGGACTGGCTGGGTAACAGCTGAATACAGTATGTTACCTCGTGCCACCCACACTCGTAACATTCGTGAAAGTGCTAAAGGCAAGTTATCAGGTCGAACAATGGAAATTCAACGACTAATCGGACGTGCCTTACGCTCTGTGGTTGATTTAGAGGTCCTAGGAGAGCGTTCTCTCGTAGTTGACTGTGATGTTATCCAAGCTGATGGTGGCACTCGGACAGCGAGTATTACGGGGGCTTTTGTCGCTTTAAGTTTAGCAGTGGAAAAATTACTTAAAGACGGGACTCTAACTGAAAGTCCTTTAAAAGAACATTTAGCCGCAGTCAGTGTCGGTATTTTACCATCTGGCGAAGCCGTGTTAGATTTAGATTACATCGAAGATTCCTCTGCCTTAGTTGATATGAACTTAGTGATGACCGAAGCCGGGCAATTTGTTGAAATTCAAGGAACAGGTGAAGAAGCCACCTTTAGTACCGAGGAATTAACAGCCATGTTAAGTTTAGGAAAGAGTGGCATTAGTGAGTTAATTGCGGAACAAAAAAATGTTTTAAGAGCAAGTCAAAGGGCAGCTAAGGGAACTAATGACCCTAAAACAGCGGACAATCAATTATTGATTGCCACTCGTAACCCTGGTAAAGCCAAAGAGTTTCAAAAACTCTTTGCTGGTCAAGGATTAATCATTAAAACCTTACTAGATTATCCAGAGATTCCTGATGTCCCGGAAACTGCCACGACCTTTGAAGGAAATGCCCGTTTAAAAGCTGAAACGATTGCTGCTGAGTTGAATTGTTTAGTTTTGGCTGACGATTCTGGTTTGAAAGTGGCTGCTCTTGGAGGGCAACCAGGGGTTTACTCAGCTCGCTTCGCCGGTGAAGGCAAAAGTGACAACGCCAATAATGCCAAACTGCTCCATGAGTTAACTGACGTCAAAGCTGAAGAGCGTCAAGCTTCTTTTCACTGTACTTTAGTCTTAGCGGCACCAGGTCGCAAAAGTTTAGTTGTATCAGGTGAAATTGCTGGACGAATCGTAACAATTCCTCAAGGGGAGAATGGTTTTGGGTATGATCCGTTATTTTTAGTTGAAGAGAAAGGCCAAACAATGGCCGAATTATCAGATGAAGTTAAAAATCAAATCAGTCACCGAGGGATTGCGATTCAAGAACTTAGTCAGCAATGGTCGGCATGGTTGGAGAATGAGGCGGAAAATGAACTATTTAGTAGTAAGTGATAATCACGGCGATCGTCAATGCTTAGTAGAACTTGTTGAAAAATACCGTGGCACAGTCGATAAAATGTTTCACTGTGGTGATTCTGAACTAGAACCAACAGATGAGTTATGGAATGAGTTAATTGTTGTTACTGGTAACTGTGACTATGATGAGCGCTACTTAACAGAGCAGCTGATCAAGACTGAGGAAGATCAAGTCTTAATGACCCATGGCCACTTAATAAGTGTCAGACAGTCAACGGCAGCCTTACAAGCTCGTGCAGAAGAGTTGGGAGCAACAATTGCCCTTTACGGTCATACCCATCAGTTAAGTGTGGAATTTAATGGGGGGCTTTTAATTGTCAACCCAGGCAGTATTCGTTTACCTAGAGGCCAATATTTAATCAAAACTTATGCTTTAATCGAAAGTACGCCAACAACCTTTAAAGTCCAGTATTACGATGATCAACATCGAGAAGTGCCAGGCTTAAATTTCACTTTTACTAAGTAGGCTGAAAAAAGTTTCTAAGAATTACTTAATCTTTTTTGAAGTTAGTGTGAATTAGCTGATTTTTAATAGGAGATTAGGTAAACTATGGGTAGGTCTGAAAAGAAGATAGGAGGCACTCCAGATGATTGGGAATGCTGTTAAAACAATATTATTAGATAATGAAGAAAATTTCTTAATACCAGATGATAAAGTTGCTCATGTGATGGACATTAATCCTTTAAATCACGCCTTGCTAGTGTTGACGAAAGTGAAGTATACGCGAATTCCAGTACTTAATAAAGAAGGGGAAATTGTTGGTTTAGTCGGTTTATCAGAAATTGTAAATGCCATGTTCGATTTAACTGAGATTGATCCTGATAATTTGACTGATTTATTAGTAAAAGATGTCATGGAAACTGAGATTAAGACGATTACGAAACCTTACGATATTGAGTATATTTTACACTTACTAGTTGATAATTCATTTATTCCCTTAGTTGATGAGGAAAATCGTTTCGCAGGCATTGTGACGAGAAAAGAAATTTTAAAATCCGTTAATCAATTAGCCCATACTTTAGAAAATCGCTACACTTTAACTGAGAAAAAAAACACTGAACGCAAAATAAGTTAAAAATAAAAAATCTCTCTTCTTGAACAGAAGAGAGATTTTTATGATAATGAGGAACTATTATGACATTTACGGAAGATCACTTAATTAAAATTCGACGGGATCTCCATAAAATCCCTGAAGTAGGCTTTGCTGAATTTAAAACCCAAGCTTATTTACTGGCAGTAATTAGCAAACTTCCCCAGGAAAAACTAACGATTACCCCTTGGGAAACCGGGCTGATTGTCACTGTTAAAGGCAGTCAGCCTCAGCAAGCAATTGCTTGGCGAACGGACATTGATGGCCTGCCGATTACGGAAGCAACTGGTTTAAGCTACGCTTCTCAACACGAGAATCACATGCACGCCTGTGGGCATGATTTCCATATGACCATTGCCTTAGGGATTTTAAGCAATGTCATTAAATTAGACTTAAAGGAGAACTATGTCTTTATTTTCCAACCGGCAGAAGAGAATTTAGCTGGTGGCAAACTATTATATGATAGTGGTATTTTAGCAGAGAGTCAGCTGACTGAGATTTATGCCTTACATGTTCAACCTAATCTACCAGTAGGCACAGTCTCAACGAAAGAAGGCACGATTTTAGCTGGCGACTGCGAATTCCAGCTAACGTTTCACGGAAAAGGGGGACATGGTGCCTATCCACATGAATCTAACGACATGATTGTCGCCGCCAGCCAATTGATTCAACAACTTCAAACGATTGTCAGTCGCAACGTTGACCCAATGGTCGGAGCCGTTGTAACAGTGGCGACGATTCACGCAGGGGAAGCAACGAATGTTATTCCTGAAACTTTAACTTTATCAGGTTCAATTCGTACCTTGAGTCAAGAGATGAACCAACTGACTCAACAACGTTTATTAGAAATTAGTGCCGGCATTGAGTTATCCTTTCAGTGTGAGATTGACGTCCTACTAGATCAGAAAGGCTACGTGCCTGTAGTTAACCATCAAAAACCAACCCAAGCTTTTAGCACCTTTGTTAAGGAGCAAACTGACTTAGCATTTGTCGAAGCTCAAGGGCTGATGACTGCTGAAGATTTTGGTTATTATTTAACTAAAATTCCCGGTATGCTGTTTTGGCTAGGCGTTGAAAGTCCATACGAGTTACACCATAATAAATTTCAACCAGAAGAAAGTGCCATTGCCATTGGTGTCAAAACAGTGACAGCATTTTTTGAAGCACAAGAAAAAAGTCAACCTACATAATTAAAGTGTACCCCATGTCAAGGACATAATAAAAAAAGTGGTATGAATTGTGTAAAGATGATTCCCAAAATTTGGGGATCATCTTTTTTATACTTTGAATGTTTCGTAATATTTTTGAGGTGTCAGTC
>NZ_NGJU01000032.1 GCF_003987495.1 Vagococcus salmoninarum | reverse complement strand
TTCATTCCACTCTAAAGTCTGAAACGTTCTCAATACAGTCAGAGCTTGGATGCTCTACTACTAGTGTAATCGAAACTGTACAAAATTTCATCAAGTATTATAATGAAAAGAGAATTCAACAAAAATACGGTTACTTATCTCCGATAGATTATCGAAAACAAGCAACCGCATAGGTGTTTTTATTACTGTCTCATTTTAAGGGTTCAGTCCCAATTGACGTCTTTTACTTTATTATTGGCGGTGTTGAATGCCTAAGCCTTTAATATAGTTACGGGCAAAACGATCGCCACACATTTGATAATTTTTCGTGCCTTCTTTTCTAAATAAAGCACTTAGTTCACTAGCTGAAATAATGACTCCTGCTAATTCTAAAGTCTTTAGCATATCTTCACTAGTCATATTCATCGCAATTTTAAGCTTTTTTAACATCACATTGTTACCATTTTGATGAGTCATTGTAAATGGTAGTGGTTTTTCAACTTCCCCAGGTTTCAAGGGGCGTTTGCCACGTTTAAAAGTAATCAAGCCATTGTAAAACGTTTCTAATAAACGATTAGGACAGGTTAATTCGTACTCATTTTCTAAGTACTCCCCATCTTCTAATTGGTTTTTACTAGCTGTCCGATTTAAAAGGGCTGCTAAGTCTTCTTTTGTGACTTTTTCCCCACCTAATTCAAATATTTTGCGCATGTCCGTATCTTTAATATCTAAGGCATAGCGGATTCTAACAAGTTTATCGTTATTATTCATTTAATTCCTCCAAGTGTTAATAATACCTATTATAGCATTTCTTTCCCTAATAACCGATAGGTGTTTAATCTTTTTTCTTGGCTATGAGTTAAACTAACAATCATTGCTTCATCAAAGCCGTAAAATTCACCATCTGCTTGGAGTTTTTCGGCAACAAACTTTGGTGTTCCCACAAGATGGCGGATTTTCCGATCATCAGCAATTCGCATTAAATCCATTTCAGTTAAACCTTTTTTAATCTCTTGGGCTTGTTCAGGCGTTTGGAAAGACAAGGGCTGACCTTTAGCCATCATTAAGCGATGAATGTCCGCTGTCCCTGCTTCAAACTCAGCTTCTTCTGTGGTCTCTGCTACTGTTGTTAAGTAAGCCACATTAATTTCCGGTTTCTCCATAAAATAAGAGGGGGTAAATTGACTACGGTACAAATCAAAAATATCTTTAGTCATAGTCCCCATAAAAAATTGAGCAAAAGAATAACCAACCCCTTGCTTCCCAGCTTCAATCGCGCTATTACCACTAGAGCCTAACAACCAAGCTTCTGGCAAAGCAATCTTAACTGGGGAAGCTAAGACCCCTTGGTAAAGTTTATCTGTTGGTTGTTGATCGCGAATTAAATCCAAGGTTGTTGTCAGTTTCTCGTATAAATCTTCTTTGAAATAACGACCGGAAGCTAAGGCATGACTAGCCCGGTGGTCCCCACCTGGCGCTCGCCCAACGCCAAAATCAATCCGCCCAGGGGCAATCCCACTTAAGGTTTTAAAGACTTCTGCTAATTTTAAAGGTGAGTAATGCATCATCATCGTGCCCCCCGTTCCTAAACGGAGATTTTTCGTTAACGCGGCTAAATGAGCCACTAATAATTCTGGGGCTGAACTTGCGTAAGTTTTACCACCGTGATGCTCAGCAAACCACATCCGATGATAGCCTAATTGGTCGGCTAAGATGCCTAATTCTTTCGTTTTTTCAATGGCACCGACAGCAGTATTGCCAACAGTGACTGGTAATTGATCTAAGACACTTAATTTCATTTTATTCCTCCTAGAGAGACTTGTTACTTCCAGTATAGAGGATATACTAATTAATTGTTAGTAATCTGACTTACAAAAAAACAGCTTATCATCATGATAAACTGCTCTCTTTTAATATTTTCTAAAGCGTTGGTATCTTTTTTCTAATAATTCAGCTACTGGTAAGGCTGATAATTCATTAAGTTTCTCTTTTAAAGACGCTTTTAACTCTTGGTTAATTAATTTTTGGTCAATTAATTTGCCATTATTTGTTTCTGGAACAATTCGCTCAATGATTTCTAATTCTTTTAAATCATAAGCCGTTAGCTTCATAATTTCCGCTGCTTCGGCCGCCCGAGAGCTGTCTTTCCATAAGATTGAGGCAAAGCCTTCTGGTGATAAAATTGAGTAAATACTATGTTCTAACATCCAGACTTCGTCAGCAAGACCTAAAGCAATGGCACCGCCACTGCCGCCCTCACCAGTAAAGACGGAAATAATTGGTACTGCTAAATCACTCATTTCTAAGAGATTTTGTGCAATGGCTTCGCCTTCACCTCGTTCTTCGGCTTCAATCCCACAAAAAGCTCCTGGCGTATTTACAAAAGTAATGACTGGTCGCCCGAACTTTTCAGCTTGCTTCATTAAACGAAGGGCTTTTCGGTAGCCTTCTGGATGAGGGGAACCGAAATTACGCCGAATGTTTTCTTGTAAGTCACGACCTTTTTGAATCGCAATTACTGTTACTGGCAAGTCATCTAAGTAGCAAATGCCACCGACAATGGCTTCATCATCACCATATAAACGATCGCCATGCATTTCCATAAAATCAGTAAACAGAGCACTAATATATTCAATCGACGTATAACGCCGCGAACTTCTGGCTAAAGCAACAATTTCGTTGGCTGTCCGGCTTCTTGTCGGTGTGGCTATTTTAGTCATCTTAGTCCCTGCCTTTCTGGGAATGCATTTTTAATAATAAACTTAATTTAGCTTGCATTTGCTCACGAGGAATAATTTGATCGACAAAACCGTGGGTTAACAAAAATTCAGCTTTCTGAAATTCTTCAGGTAATTTTTGTTTAATCGTTTGCTCAATGACCCGACGACCAGCAAAACCGATTTGCGCTTCTGGTTCCGCAATAATAATATCACCATCCATAGCAAAACTAGCAGTGACGCCACCAGTTGTTGGATCAGTTAAGACTGTGATATAAAGCAAGCCCCCTTGACTGTGGCGCTTAACAGCTGCTGATATTTTAGCCATCTGCATGAGGGACATAATGCCTTCTTGCATTCGAGCCCCACCAGAGGCAGTAAACATAATAATTGGTAACTTAAGTTCCAAAGCTTTTTCAAAAGCTCTGGTGACTTTTTCACCAACTACCGTTCCCATACTCCCCATAATAAACTGGCTATCCATGACACCGATGACGACTTCTTGACCAGAAATTTGGCCGATGCCAGTCATCACCGCTTCATGTAAACCGGTTTTCTCTTGAACAAGTGTCACTTTATCAAGATAATTAGGGAAATTAATTGGATCTTTCGTTGTCACGTCAGTGTCCCATTCAGTAAAAGTGCCTTCATCAATTGTTAAGGCAATCCGTTCACGGCAGCCAATTCTAAAGCAATAGCTACAATTAGGACATATTTTGTTAGCACCTAAGCTTTTACTATAAATCGCTTTTTGACAACTTGGGCATTTCTGCCACATATCATCTGGCACGCTTGGCTTGGCTTGCTCTGGTGTGACTATTTTTTCCCTACTAGGATTAATCCGAATGTATTTTTTCTTCTTAAATAAAGCCATTTCGGTCCTCCTTTTAGATTTTTATCTCAGTTAATTATTTTTTTAATGTTGGTAACCATTCTGGTAAGAAAGTTTCTTGTAAGAAACTCGTGTCATAGTCACCTTTAATCACTGCTGGATGGGCGATTAAATCAAATTGGAAGTCTTGATTCGTAACGACCCCATCTGTGACTAATTCAGTTAAGGCACGTTGCATTTTCGCTAAGGCTTCGTTACGATTTTCACCATGAACAATAATTTTAGCAATCATTGAATCATAGAAAGGTGGGATCGTGTAACCATTGTACATGGCACTATCCACTCGTAAGCCCATACCACCACCTGGTAATAATAAGTTCGTAATTTTCCCCGGTGAAGGGGCAAAATTAAAGGCTGGGTTTTCAGCGTTGATCCGGCACTCAATGGCGTGGCCTGTCATTTTGACATCACTTTGTTTGATTGTCAACTTCTCACCGAAAGCAATTTTCAGTTGTTGTTTAACAATATCAATTCCCGTGACCATCTCTGTGACAGGGTGCTCAACTTGAATCCGCGTGTTCATTTCCATAAAGAAGAATTCCCCAGAAAGGTCTAGTAAAAATTCAATCGTTCCTGCGTTTTCGTAACCAACAGCTTGAGCTGCTTTAACTGCTGCTTCGCCAATGGCTTGACGTTTTTCCGCTGATAAGGCGACTGAAGGTGATTCTTCCAGAACTTTTTGATTGTTTCTTTGTAACGAACAATCACGCTCACCTAAATGTATCACATGACCAAAAGAATCTCCTAAGATTTGGACTTCAATATGCCGAGCTGGATAAATGATTTTTTCAAGATACATCTGCCCATCACCAAAAGCGGCTATCGCTTCTTGTTGGGCTGATTTAAATTGAGAACTTAATTCAGCCTTAGTTAGGACTTTACGAATCCCTTTACCACCACCACCGGCAGAAGCTTTTAACATAATTGGGTAACCAATTTGATCAGCAATGATCGTCGCTTCCTCAATCGTCTTGACTTCGCCATCGCTGCCGGGAATGACTGGGACTTTTGCCCCAATCATTAGACGACGAGCGTTGACTTTATTACCCATCTCGTCAATGGTTTGTGGTTTTGGACCAATAAATTTAATTTGACATTCTTCACACATCGTTGCAAACAAACTATTTTCCGCTAAGAAACCGAAACCAGGGTGAATGGCTTCCGCCCCAGTGACAATCGCTGCACTTAAAATTTGTTGCATATTTAAATAAGAATCTGTGGCTTTCGCTGGTCCGATACAAATCGCTTCATCAGCTAGTTCCGTGTGTAAGGCGTCACGGTCCGCTTCAGAATAGACTGCTACCGTCCGAATCCCTAGTTCGCGACAGCCTCTAATAATTCTCACTGCGATTTCGCCACGATTGGCGATTAAGACTTTATTAAACATAGGCTTACGCTCCGATGATAAATGTCATCAAAGCCTCACAGACTTTTTTATCTTCAACATAAGCGACAGCTTTACCGACACCAATATTGCCTTTTTGTTTGATGATATCCATTTCCATTCTTAAAACATCGCCAGGAACTACTTTTTGACGGAATTTAACTTTATCAATCCCACCTAAGTAACCTTTTTTGCCTTCAAATTCTGGGCTTTTCAGCAATGGAATTGAACCGGTTTGAGCTAAGGCTTCTAAAATTAACACCCCTGGCATCACTGGCTCCCCTGGGAAATGTCCAGGGAAAAAGTTTTCATTGTAGGTTACGTTCTTAATTGCGACAACTCTTTTTCCTGGTTCTAATTCGATGACTTTATCCACCATCATAATTGGGAAGCGGTTAGGAATAATTTCCATAATTTCTTGTACGTTTAATTGCATCTTTGTTTCCTCCTAGGCAATGCGGAATAAGGCTTGGCCAAATTCAACGACATCTTCATTTTCTATTAGTATTTCTGTAATTGTACCGCTAATATCACTCGTAATTTCATTCATGATTTTCATTGCTTCAACAATACATAAAGTATCGCCGACAGCTACTTGATCGCCCACTTTTTTGAAAACTGGTTCATCAGGACTACTACTTAAATAAATGACGCCAACAATTGGTGAATCCACGGTTTTTCCTTCAGCTGCAACAGCTTCTTGGCTCACCCCTGAAGTATCCCTTTGTGGCAATGGCTGACTAGTGACAGGTTGAACCTCGGTCAATACTTGCTGACTCGGTGTTGCTAGTGGTTCAGCTACTGGACGTCCTTGTTCATTTTTACTTAAATAGAGATTAAACTCGTCTTTATCAAGACTAAATTCCCGAATCGTGCCTTCATCAAACATCGCTAAAAGTTCTTTTAATTCTTTGAAATCCATGCTAATTACGCCTCCCATTTCTTTAAGGCGATAACGGCATTATGACCACCAAAACCTAAAGAATTACTTAAAGCATAAGTGACTTTATGAGGACGGCCAACTTGCGGCACGTAGTCTAAGTCACAGCCTTCATCTGGGTTAACTAAACCAACTGTTGGTGGCACAAAATCATCTCTAATTGCGCCAAGACAGGCCATTGCTTCAATTGCTCCTGCTGCCCCTAATAAGTGACCAGTCATACTCTTCGTACTTGAAATCGGCGTTGTGTAGGCGTCGTCACCCATAGCAAATTTAATCGCTGTCGTTTCTGCCCCATCATTCGTCGGAGTACTTGTCCCATGGGCGTTGATGTAATCAACATCGGCTGGGGTAATGCCAGCTTCTTCCATCGCTAATTGCATACAAATGCCGGCTCCTGATCCGTCCGGATTTGGGCTAGTCATATGGTGGGCATCACTATTTGAGCCGTAACCGACAACTTCCCCATAGATTTTCGCTCCACGAGCTAAAGCATGTTCTAATTCTTCTAGCATTAAGACGCCGCCGCCTTCACCCATAACAAAGCCACTTCGATCTTTATCGAAAGGAATTGACGCTTTGGCTGGATCCGGTTCTGGTGACAACGCAGTTAAAGCTGCGAAACCAGCAATTCCGATTTCACAAATAGTCGCTTCAGCCCCACCGGCTAAAATAATGTCTGAATAACCGTGTTTGATTGACCGGAAAGCTTCACCAATTGCGTTAGTTCCTGAGGCACAGGCTGTGACGATTGAGGTACAAATTCCTTTTGCTCCAACTTTAATTGAAATATTACCAGCTGCCATGTTGCCGATAGCCATCGGTACAAAGAAAGGTGCCACGCGTTTCGGGCCTTTCGTGTGCATTTTAATGACTTGGTCTTGAATGGTATTCATGCCACCAATTCCAGAACTGACAATAACACCAAAACGATTTTGATTAATTTTTTCGATGTCTAACTGACTATCAGTCATCGCTTGAACAGCAGCCGCGACCCCATAAACTGAAAATAAGTCCATGCGTTTTGTTGCTTTCTTTTCCATATATAAGGTTGGATCAAAGTCTTTGACTTCTGCTGCCACTGTAATACCAGTTTCAGTTGCATCAAAATGGGTAATTGGAGCGATTCCGCTGTTACCATTTCTAATGTTTGTCCAAAATTCTTCAGCTGTATTGCCAACTGGGGTTACGGCACCTAGGCCAGTTATTACCACACGTTTCATTTATTTATCCTCCTCATTCAAATGAGTTTTTAGTTTGCTAATTTAACCGTTCATGACCATTCCGCCATCAACATTAATGACTTGACCAGTAATATAGCGGTTTTCTGCTAAGAAAAGCGCCGTTTCAGCAACGTCAGCTACTGAACCAAAACGTTTCAAAGGAATTTGGCCTTTAGCCCCTTCTTTGACTTTGTCACTTAAAACATCAGTCATTTCCGTATCAATATAACCTGGCGCAATCGCATTACACGTGATGCCCCGTGAAGATAACTCCCGAGCCACTGATTTCGTTAAACCGATGACACCGGCTTTACTAGCAGCATAATTAGCTTGACCAGCATTACCAGTTAAACCGACCACACTTGATAAGTTGATAATCGTACCACTTTTTTGTTTTAATAAAATACTTGAGACCGCTTGGATTGTATTAAATGTCCCTGTTAAGTTGACATTAACAACATTGGCAAAGTCCTCTGTGGTCATGCGCATCAATAACTTATCATTCGTAATCCCGGCATTGTTGACTAAAACATCAACACTTCCAAAGACTTCTTTTGCTTCATTAATTAACCGCTGGGCATCTTCAAAGTGTTGAACATCGGCTGCCACAAAATGAGCCTTAACGCCATAAGCTTCAATTTCAGTAATTAAGGCTTCGTCAGGTGCTTTACGACCATTTAGGACAATATTCGCGCCTGCTTGGGCGAATCGTAAGGCAATGCCTCGACCAATCCCACGAGAGCTTCCAGTAACAACAACAGTTTTATCTTTTAACAAATGATTGCCTCCTTTTATGCTTGAATCATTTTTTTGACTTTTTCTAGTGTTTTTAAGTTATCAACATTTTGAACAGTGACGTTTTTATTAATCTTTTTAATAAAACTTGATAAAGCTTTACCTGGTCCAACTTCGACGAAGGTATCATAACCATCGGCGATCAACGTTTCAACACAGTCTTGCCAATAAACTGGCGACATGACTTGCTTGACTAAGGTTGGTACAATCTCAGCTTGGCTTGGGATGACTTGTCCAGTTACATTAGTCACAACTGGCAATTGCATTTCTGAAAAAGTCGTTTCCCCAAGGGCGACTGCTAATTGATCGGCTGCCGGTTTTAGTAAAGCCGTGTGAAAAGGCCCACTAACATTTAAACGAATCACTCGACGAGCCCCTTTGGCCGTTAATAGTTCTTCTGCATAAGCCACAGCAGCCACTTCGCCAGCGATCGCAATTTGAGTTGGCATATTGTAGTTCGCAGCAATGACTAAACCTTTGCTACTAGCTTCGGCACAAGTTGCTTCCACAACTTCCCGAGATAAGCCCATAACGGCTGACATTGCCCCTACGCCAGCTGGCACCGCCTCGGTCATAAAACGACCACGTTTTTCAACTAAGGCAATCCCCTCTTCATAAGATAAGGCTTGGCTTGCAATTAACGCACTGTATTCACCTAAACTAAGGCCAGCTACTGCTGTTGGTTCTAAGTTTAATTCTTCTTTTAAAACCGCTGTTAAAGCCACACTCATGGCTAAAATAGCTGGTTGGGTATAGACTGTTTCATTTAATTTAGCTTCTTGATTCACCATAAGATCTTGTAAATCATAGCCTAAGATTGCTGATCCTTGATCAATGATTGAGCGGTAAGTCGGAAAAGTCTCGTAGAACTCTTGTCCCATACCTAAATATTGGGCTCCTTGACCGCTATAAACAAAAGCAATTTTCACTTTAGTCATTCCTCATTTCTTTTTTCAGACGTTAATTAGCCCAACGTTGGTGATTTTTAGCAATCACAGCGACACATTCGCTATAAAGCTCTTCGACAATTTCTTGACACGTTTGACCGCTCTTGTTCACTAAGCCAGCAATTTGTCCCGACATCATCGAACTGTTCTTAATGTCGCCATCAACAACGGCTCGTTTCAACGCCCCTTTGCCTAAATCTTCCAGTTTTTGCCAATCAGGGCTTTCTTTGCCCCCTTCGATCCGTTCAATTTTTTCGTATTCACGAGTTAATTTATTCCGTAAGCCACGAACTGGATGACCAGTAATTAAACCGGTAATCGTTGTGTCAATGTCACGGGCTTTTAAGACCGCGCCTTTGAAATTGTCATGAATGGTTGATTCTTGAGAAACTAAGAAGCGAGTTCCTAATTGAACTGCTTCAACACCTAACATTAAAGCAGCCGCCATCCCACGCCCATCTCCAATTCCACCGGCAGCAATGACTGGAATCGACACTGCATCAACGACTTGAGGAACTAAAGCCATCGTTGTTGACTTGCCAATGTGGCCGCCGCCTTCCATCCCTTCAACGACAATCGCATCTGCCCCATCACTTTCCATCCGGCGAGCTAAAGCCACTGAAGCGACGACTGGAATTACTGTAATCCCTGCTTCTTTAAAACGTTTCATATATTTACCTGGTGAGCCAGCGCCAGTTGTAATAACTTTCACACGCTCATCACAGACTAAGTCAACGATGTCTTCGACAAAGGGAGACATTAACATGATATTAACCCCAAAAGGTTTGTCAGTCAGTTCTTTCGCTTTGTCAATTTGGGCTTTTACTACGTCTTTTGGTGCATGACCAGAGGCAATAATTCCTAGACCGCCGGCATTAGACACTGCACTAGCAAGCTGAGCTTCAGCTACCCAGGCCATTGCCCCTTGAATGATTGGGTATTTAATACCTAACATGTCACATATTTTAGATTGGTTCATTATATTTTCTCCTAAAAAGAGCTAGTTTTCCTTTAATAAAAAAGTAGCTTATCAAAGCATAAGCTTCCAAGCTACTTTTTCTTTTTTATTCATGACTAGTCTCTAAAATAAACTGAGTAGCTGCTTATTTTTCAGCTAATTGTTTTTCTACGAAATCAACTAAGTCTTTTACTGTGTTAAGACCTTCATCAGTTTCAATTTTCACGTCGAATTCATCTTCGATATCGTTAATGATTTGGAATAAGTCTAAACTATCTGCTTCTAACTCTTCACGGAAGTTTGTTGTTAACGTTACTTCCTCTTCTTCTTTACCTAATTGATCCACGATGATTTCTTGAATTTTCTCGAATGCTGCCATTTTATATTCCTCCAATAAGTTTCTTTTTTAGTTTTTTAGCTTTTTACAGCTAGGTTTATTATCAACAACTTTGATTTAAAGTGACAAGAGGATACTTCCCCAGGTTAAGCCACCACCAAAGCCGGTTAATACAATATGTTGGGTACTACCTAAGATTAATTGACCAGATTCCACTGTATCGTGAAGTAATAGTGCCACTGAAGCGGCTGAAGTATTGCCATAATTAGCAATATTCATTAAAAACTTCTCCCGCGGAATTTTGGTCTTTTTAGCGATGCCATCTAAAATTCGCGTATTGGCTTGATGAGCTAAGACGAAATCGACTTTCTCAAGGGTTAAGCCATTGTTAACCACAATATCAACAATATTCTTTGACACATTTCGTAAAGCAAAGTCAAAGATATCTCTTCCGTCCATTGTTAAATATTTTTGAACGGTTTTTGTATCATTGGCGAAAGCCCCCTGATTGGCAAGTTGACCAGCAGTCAAAGACATGCTCCTAAGCCCATCAGCTTTTAAAGACTCCCCTAGAAACTGTTGGGTACTCGACGCTTCTAACATCACCCCAGCAGCCCCATCACCGAACAAAACGGCTGTGCTGCGATCTGACCAATCGATAATTTTCGACATCGTTTCGCCACCAATCACGATTCCTTTTTGGTAGACACCACTTTTTATGAATTTTTCGGCTGTTGCTAAGGCGTAAATAAATCCTGAGCAAGCCGCGCTAACATCCATAGCAAAAGCGTTCGTTGCGCCAATCTGAGCTTGAACTAAGCAAGCGACAGAAGGAGTGACGTAATCCGGGGTCATTGTAGCAACAATAATAAAATCAATATCTAACGGGGAATAATTGCTGTTTGTGATCAATTGTTGTGCTACCTGACTACATAAATCAGATGTGTCTTCATCAGTTACAATATGTCTTTGGCGAATACCTGTCCGAGAGT
Source organism: Vagococcus salmoninarum (assembly GCF_003987495.1). Classification (GTDB taxonomy): domain Bacteria; phylum Bacillota; class Bacilli; order Lactobacillales; family Vagococcaceae; genus Vagococcus_D; species Vagococcus_D salmoninarum. Next base: position 8,896 of record NZ_NGJU01000032.1, on the reverse strand, counting down.
AAATCCACTCGTCATTAGTATCCATAATGTCACTTAATTCCTTGTTAGTAATCTTCTGCTCTGGGACATATTTAGCAGTACCAGTAATACGAGCATGATTAATCATCGAATCCCTCACCTTTTGAAACCATTTTTAATATTGATTTTTCAAGAAGCCATGTAAGTTACGTAGGCCTTTAATAATCGCTTTTTTCTCGTCTTCATTCATATCACCTAAAGCCGCTTCAACCATTTTCTTATGAAAGAGATGATGCACCCGGTAAAATAAACGGCCTCGATTAGTCAACTTTAAGCGGACAATTCGGCGATCAGTTGTTCCACGAACACGTTCCACATAGCCTTTTTTTTCTAAATTATTAATGGCTACAGTTAATGTGCCCACAGTTACTGATAAGGCTTTAGCGACTTCACTTGATGTTTTTTCTTGGTGCAAGCCGATTGCTTCAATCGTATGCATCTCTTTAATTGATAAATCATCGAATTGACTTTTTTTCAGTTCAGACTCTTCAATTGTTAAGATGTCATTAAAGACGGTTACTAAATATGCGTTGACTACTTCTAAGTTGGAATCCATGGATATCGCCTCATTCAAAATATTAGTTTGATTATCAAATCATTTGATGTTCAAAGTATATTACCTATTGCTCGAAAAAGCAAATGTTTTTATCTTTTTTTTTCATATTTGCCTATTAATTATCTTTTCCTACTATATATATTAGTTTCAAAAGAATATTCACTTAAATTAGAATAAGATTAATTTTCGCTTTTTTGACCGTTAATGACCGTTTAATATTGTATTAAAATGATTTCGGTGCTATTATATGTTTTAAGGAGGGATGATAATGCTTACAGAAGAACGAAAAAAACGAATTATCGACCTAATAGACCAAGAAGAAATTATAAAATCACAAGCTTTAATGAAGGATTTAAACGCTTCAGAGTCAACTATCCGTAGGGATTTACAAGAACTAGAAGCCGCTGGTTTACTGAAACGAGTCCACGGTGGGGCTAAAAAAATCGTCAAACTCGATCATGAACCAACTATGCTTGAAAAATCATCACAAAACGTTCAAAACAAGCAGCTAATTGCCAAATATGCTTGCCAACTAATTAATGACGGAGACGTTATCTATCTTGATGCAGGGACTTCTACTTACGAAATGATTCCCTTTTTAGCAAATAAAGACATTACTGTCGTCACTAACTCGGTGTATCATGCTGCTGCTTTATCTGACTTAAACATTTCAACGATGATTATTGGTGGCAACATTAAATTGAACACTAAAGCCGTCGTCAGTGCTTTTAGTGTTAAACAAATCACGCTCTTCCGCTTTGATAAAAGTTTTATGGGCATTAACGGTGTTCATTCCGACTATGGTTTAACGACACCTGATAGTGAAGAAGCAACGATGAAAACGAGTGCCATTAACCAGTCTGAACAAATCTTCTTTATGGCAGACAGTTCGAAGTTTAACAAAGTCTCTTTTGCTAAAGTTGCAGACATTGACACCGGAATTATTATAACTGATCGTTTAGCTGAAAACGTGGCCCCTTTGATGGCCCAGCTCTCAAATATTAAGGAGGTTAACTAAATGATTTATACAATTACCTTAAATCCTTCCATCGATTACACTGTCACGGTGGAAGACTTAGCTCTTGGTGAATTAAATAAAATAAAAGAAGAATTCAAATTTCCTGGTGGCAAGGGAATTAATGTTTCTCGTATTTTAACGCGACTAGAAACTGAAAATACAGCCTTAGGCTTTATCGGTGGTTTTACTGGCGATTTTATTGAAAAGTCTCTATCTAATGAAGGAATTAACCAAAATTTCACTAAAATTGCTGCTGACACAAGGATTAATATTAAATTAAAAGCTCAAACTGAAACTGAAATTAACGGCCAAGGCCCTGAGATTTCATTAGCTGAACAGTTGGATTTAAAAGCCAAATTAGCTGCTGCCACAACTGGTGACATTGTGATTTTTTCCGGCAGCCAACCTCCAAGTTTAGCGGCTGATTTTTACACTGAACTAATTGAGATTGTTCAAAAAAACGGCGCTCAATTCGTCATAGATACGACAGGTCAAAGTCTACTAGCTGCTTTGCCTTATCAGCCTCTCTTAATTAAACCGAATCATCATGAATTAGGGGAACTTTTTAACGTCACTTTAAATAGCCTCTCAGAAATCATGCCTTACGGTCAAAAATTATTAGACTTGGGGGCACAAAATGCCCTAGTTTCGATGGGGAAAGATGGTGCCCTGCTCTTCACTAAGGCAGGCGTTTATCAAGCACCGCCCCTAGAAGGCACTTTAATTAATTCAGTTGGGGCTGGTGACTCAATGATTGCCGGCTTTACAAGCCAACTTACCGGCTCTGCTGTAAATTTATTAAAAGCCTTTAGTTACGGCGTTGCCGCTGGGAGTAGCACAGCCTTTTCAAGGGATTTAGCTACAGCTGATAAAATTCACGGCATGGAAAAAAATGTCATTATCAATCACATGGTCTAATTAGAAAGGACGTTTACTATGAAAATTACTGACTTATTATTAAAAGATATTATGATTTTAGATTTACAAAGCCAGACAAAGGCTGAAGCTATTGAGGAAATGGCTGAACAACTTGCTAAAGCTGGTCGCATTACTGATAAAGCTGAATTTACTGCTGGGATACTTGCTCGTGAAGCTCAGACGTCAACTGGGCTTGGTGATGGGATTGCCATGCCTCACGCTAAAAATAAAGCTGTCAAAGAAGCAACTGTCCTATTTGCTAAAAGCCAAGGGGGACTAGACTATGAAGCCCTCGATGGTCAGCCCACTCACCTTTTCTTTATGATTGCTGCTCCTGAAGGGGCCAATGATACTCATTTACAAGCTTTAGCTGGTTTATCACGTTTGCTCGTTCATGCTGATTTTATTGAAAAATTAAAAGCTGCTGAAACAGCGGACCAAGTTCTGACATTGTTTAATGAGGCTGAAAATGACCGCTTAAAAGAGGAAGAAGTTCCAAATCCAGCAACGACAACAAGTAACCAAAAGTTTGTTGTTGCAGTCACAGCATGTCCAACGGGGATTGCTCATACTTACATGGCGGAAGATGCACTGAAAGCCAAAGCTGCCGAAATGGGTGTGACAATCCGAGTAGAAACAAATGGTTCCGATGGCGTTCAAAACCCCTTAACAGCATCAGAAATCGCCAAAGCTGACGGTGTTATTATCGCGGCTGATAAATATGTCGAAATGGCTCGTTTTGATGGTAAGCCTTTATTAAATCGTCCAGTCAGTGACGGTATTCGGAAAACAGAAGAACTGATTACTTTAGCTAGTCAAGGTCAAGCTTCTATTTATCATAGTGATAAAACTGTTACAACGGATCAAAATGAAACTAGTACTGGTTCAATCGGTTCGCAAATCTACAAGCATTTAATGAATGGCGTAAGTAACATGCTACCTTTCGTGATTGGTGGCGGGATTGTGATTGCTTTAGCCTTCTTACTGGATCAAGCTATGGGGGTTCCTCAATCTGAATTAGCTAACTTAGGAAGTTACAACCAACTTCCTGCCTACTTAAAATCAATTGGTGGTGCCGCCTTTGACTTTATGCTACCAGTCTTAGCTGGTTTTATTGCTTCAAGTATCGCTGATCGACCTGGTTTAGTAGCTGGTTTTGTTGCTGGTTCATTAGCTGCCGCTGGTGGCGCTGGTTTCTTAGGTGCCTTAATTGGTGGTTTCTTAGCCGGGTATGTCTTACTTGCTTTAAAACAAGTCTTTAAAAACTTACCAAAATCATTAGCAGGAATTCGGACTATTTTATTCTACCCTTTCTTAGGTGTTTTAATTACGGGGATCTTAATGTTAATTGTCAATATTCCCATGGAAGCTATTAACACTGGGTTAAACAACTTTTTGAATAACTTATCAGGAGTTAATGCTGCGCTCCTAGGTGCCCTTTTAGGTGGCATGATGGCGGTTGACTTAGGTGGTCCAATTAACAAAGCCGCTTACGTTTTCGGCACAGGGACTTTAGCTGCCACTGTTGCTACTGGCGGTAGTACTGTCATGGCGGCGGTCATGGCTGGTGGAATGGTACCACCATTAGCAATCTTTATTTCAAGTTTGATTTTCAAAAATAAATACACGAAAAAAGACCAAGAAGCTGGCCTAACCAACTTAGTCATGGGTGCCTCATTTATTACTGAAGGTGCGATTCCTTTTGCAGCTGCTGATCCTTTAAGAATGTTACCAGGCTTTATCGTTGGTTCTGCTGTAGCTGGTGGCTTAGTCAGTAGTCTTGGAATTAAATTAATGGCCCCACATGGCGGAATCTTTGTGATTCTCTTAGTCAATAAGCCAATTCTTTACTTAGCTTTTATTATTCTAGGGTCATTCATTAGTGCCTTTATTATTGGAGCTATGCGAAAAACCGTTAGTGAGTAACTAACTTAGATTAAATATTTTACTGGCAGAACTAGAAAGTTAAGTCTTTCTAGTTCTGCTTTTCGTAATAAATAACAAATTAAGGTATAATAACTTATAGATATTTCTAGAGAGGAGTTATAGTATGAAAGTTGCTGTAATTGGTGGTGGGATTGTTGGTGCAACAACAGCCTATTACTTACAAAATGATCAAAAAGATGATGTAACTATTTTTGATGAGAAAACAGGTCAAGCAACCAGTGCCGCTGCCGGTATTATTTCTCCTTGGTTGTCCCAACGTCGAAATCAAAACTGGTACCAACTGGCTCGCTTAGGTGCAAAATTTTATCCAGAAATGATTGAGTCTTTAAATGTTCCTCAAGAGTCTGATGTCTATCAACAAGTTGGCACGATTTTGTTTAAAAACAGTGAAAAATTATTAGATAAACTTTTTACCATTGCGACAGAGAGAAAGTTAACCGCTCCGGAAATTGGTGAGATTGCCATTTTAACACCAGCAGAAATCCAAGCTAAAATTCCGATTTTACAACCGGAACTAGCTGGTTTATTTGTGAGTGGTGGCGCACGGGTTGATGGCCGTCAGCTGATTGAAACCTTACTAACTAACTTTAAAGATGTTGGTGGGACTTATTGCCCTGAAAAAGTCACAAGTATTAAGATGAAGGGGGACCAATGGGAAGTTAGCTGGAATGGTTCTTCGGAAACATTTGATAAAGTTGTCTTAGCTGTTGGGGCATGGTTACCTAACTTATTGAAGCCTTTAGGTTTTGAGGTAGATGTTCGGGGGCAAAAAGGCCAACTCATCGAATTACAACTACCGATAGAGACGAAAGACTGGCCAGTTATTATGCCTCAAGGTGAAAGTGATATTATTCCTTTTAGCCAAGGTAAAATTCTTGTCGGTGCGACTCACGAAAATGACCTTGATTATGATTTAACTGTGGATCAAAAAGTTGTAGCTGAAATGCTTGAAAGTCTTAGCTCTTTAGCACCTAATTTATTAAAAGCCACACAAGTTGAAACTCGTGTTGGTACCCGGGCCTACACGTCTGATTTTTTACCTTTCTTCGGTGAAGTCCAAGGCTTGCCTAGTTTATTCGTTGCTAGTGGCTTAGGCTCTTCTGGCTTAACTACCGGGCCGATTATCGGCAAAACCTTAGCAAGTTGGCTCCATAATGAAGACACGGAGTTAATAGCTAGTAACTATTCACCAAATACTTATATTCAAAAAATTAATTAACATTCGCAAAACACCCTCGTTACCGTAGCTTCCTTGGAAGTCTTAGTAATGAAGGTGTTTTTTTGTGAATTAATTAGTACTAGTTGAGCTTCTTCCCCACTCTCATTCCTCCGCCTTAATTAAATAACGACCATTATATCATAAATCCCTCCCAGTTTTTTATCCTATTTTTGAAAAAAAAGCTTCAAAGATGATAAGTTTTTTAAGTAAATATATGGTTTAATAATTTAGACTCTTTTATAAAAATTTTTTTGAAATGAGGATGTATATGAAAAAACTAACATCCCTTTGTCTTTTTATCGTCCTTTTATTTACTAGTTTACTCGTTATCAATATTTACCAAACAAAAGATAAAATCAAGATCAATTCCCTTGAAATGACTCCTAGTTCATTTAATTTTTATATTAAAAATTCTAATAAAACCCTTACGGAAGAATTGACTTTCTTAACTGAACTAGCAAAGCAAGAGGAAGTGGCAATCTTTCGAACCGACCGGGAAGACAACGTTGTCATTAAGTCAGTGATTTTCAACCAACAAGCCTTTCCTTTTGATAATTTCAACCTCCAACCTAGTGATCTATTTACTAATCAGAATCATTTGTATGCTAGTTATTCCTTAAATAGCTCGAAACCAAAAGGCAACATTCCAACCTTTGATCAGCGGAATAAAATTCTCCTTCAAACTCTCACCAATTATTATCAAGATTCTAGTAAATCTTTGAACGGGACTTACAGCATCGTTTCAACGAAGGCCTTCAATAAAAAACAAGTCCTTAATCACTTAACGACTTTTTTTGAGGTGTCTGAAAAAGAACTATTAACCGAAGCTACCCACACTGCCGTTGGCTTTGTTAACAAAGATTTAATGATCTTTAGCGGTCTCTTAATGATCTTCTTATTAATCTTAACCTTAGTAACTATTTACACCCCTTTAACGGAAATCAAAGCCATTGGCGTGATGAAATTAAATGGTTTAAGTGATTCTCTAATTTTAAGTCAGTTTCTTAAAACGAACATAGCCATCATCATCGGCACTGCTAGTTTAATTAACATAAGTTGTTTGTTTTATTTTAAAGTAATCCCTAAATATTTCTTAATTAGTTTAATTTTCGCTCAAAGCAGCTTATTAATACTTTTTTTTAGCTTGAATTTTTTGACTTATTTGATTATTCGAAAAGTCACTATTAGTAACATGCTAGCTAATTTTTTCGATTTTAAATTTGGGATCTGGCTATGTTTCTTACTGAAAGGTGCCATCACAATTTTATTAACCCTTTTGATGATGCAAATCTCTAACACTTTTGACGCCTTAATGAAACAATACTACGTCAACCAAAGCTGGCAAGCACAGGGGGATTATTTAACACTGGAAAATTACCAGTTATCAGGAGATGATTACCAAGGTTTTTTACTAAACAATGGCCACTTGGAGAAAAAAATAGCCCGTCTTTTACCTGAGTTAGAGCAGCAACTCAATGGTTTTTACGTTAATAGCGATGTCTACTTAGCAGAAAATTACTTAAATGATGCTGATTCGAAGTTATCATACGAACCAACGGAAACGTTCCAAGTAATGCAGATAAATTATAATTTTCTTGAAAGTCTTGCCCTTGCTGATCAGTTAAAGCAAAAGACTGGTCGACAGTTCTTAATTCCGAAATCTTATAAAATCCGTGAAGAAACGTTGCGATACTTTTGTCAGCAACTGCTTTTTGAAAATTTAAGCCCCCAGGAGCAACAGCAAACGTTACTTACAGAACTACCAATCAACTTCAGTTACTACGATGATTATGCTGATTTTTCAGTCTTCACTTACAACAGCGATAGTCTTCTCACCTTCGACAAACCAATTTTGATGGTCTTTGATAACACTAGCACCGATTCATTTGAAACTATGCTCCTAACAAATACTGGTTTGAGTAACCCACTTAAAATTAAAAATACTGCTGCCAATCGTGAGGCCCTGCAACAGATTATTGTGGAAGAACAGCTAACTGATTTAAATTTAAAATTTTCAACAATCAATAGTATTCTCGGTGATCAAGTCTCTTCTTTAAAAATGAGTATCACGATTTTTTCACTTGTTTTAGTGGCTGTTTTTCTGTTGACAATTTGTGCCTCACTTTTCTTATTGGGCTGTCTGATTCAAAGTAAAAAACAAAAAGTAGCGGTCTATCGTTTATTAGGGTTTAACCTTTTTGATCGTTATGCCCTTGAGATAATTATTTTCGCTAGTCTTTACGTCATTCAACTACTGACCCTTTTATTCCTGGCTGATTCCTTCATTGCCTTGCCCTACGGCTTGTTAATGCTCTTAATTGATCTAGTCATCACAATAACTGGGACATTGTCTTTAGAAAAGCAAAATTTAGCTCGTTTACTGAAGGGAGAATAACTGATGCTAACACTTACTCATTTACACAAAAAAATCAATCAAAAAATCATTCTAGAAAATTTCAATTTGACAATAAAACAAGGGGAAATGGTTGCTTTAGTTGGTCCTAGTGGTTCCGGTAAATCAACAGTCTTAAATATTTTAGGCTTGATTGACAATTTTGATAGTGGCGATTATACTTTTTTAGGTCATAAAAATGTCAACGTTAATACTAGGAAATCCCAAAGGTTAATCCGGGATAACATTAGCTACTTATTTCAAAATTTTGCCTTAATTGATTCTGAAACTGTGTTGCAAAATTTACTTCTGGCTTTAAAGTATTCTCCTCTTACTAAAAAAGAAAAAAGAAAAACCATCGCACACGCTTTAGAAAATGTTGATTTAGCCCAATCAGAGTCCCGCAAAATCTTTGAACTCTCTGGCGGCGAACAACAACGAGTCGCCATTGCTCGAGCCCTAATCAAGCCTAGTAAACTCCTATTAGCCGATGAACCGACTGGCTCTTTAGATGTCCTAAATCGTGATGCTATTTTAACTTTGTTAAGGGAAATCAACGCTCAAGGCAAGACGGTTGTCATCGTGACCCATGGCCTTGAAGTCGCCAAGATTTGCTCAAAAATTATTACCTTAGCGTAGTAGTTACTAATATTCAAGCCGTCAATATCAAAAACCAGCTTCACTCATGACTCGAAAATAAGGGCTGTATAATTTTTGGTGTGGATGAAGAAATTCATTCACGCCTATTTTTACACAAAAAAATAGAAACATATGAACTTTCCAGTTAGAATAAAGTTGCTAAGACCAATTCAGGGAGGAAGATTCATA
>NZ_NGJU01000031.1 GCF_003987495.1 Vagococcus salmoninarum | reverse complement strand
CTGTCACCTCTTGCGGTGTAAACTTATTAATTCCCATTTGTGTCACTTCCTTTTCTATTTATCATACAAAAATACCCTACAGAAGGCACGCTTTTTATTTCGTGTCCATTCTATAGGGTACAGTTTAGTCACGGCCCCCTCTTTTTATTTTATTTTAAGTACTATCAGTACTCTACTGTTTCTTATAATTCAGCAATTGTCCAAAGGATTGTTGCTTGGTAAGCATCACCAATTTTTAATGGTGTGTTGGCTGGCACGTCTAATTTAACTGACTCTGCCATTGTTGGTTGTGTAATAACTCCTGTTGTTCCATCTTCAACAACTTTATCGTCTCCATCTAAAGCTGGACGACCGTATTCGATTGTGTATGCTCCCCAACCTTGTTTAGTTGCTGCATCAGCACTTAACATTACTTCTGAGTTAGTTGTTGCGCCAGTTGTATCTAAAACAACTGATGATGTTGGTGTTGGTAAGTTTCCTTTATCTGTTTGGTCACTGTTAACAAATGGGTTAGAATAAGTGATTTTCGCACCGTTTAAAACATCACCTGCTGTGTTTGTGAATGGGCTTGTTACTTTAGCTGATAATTTCCAACCTTTAATGCCATCACCACGTTGGTCTGTTACTTGTACGAAGTTACCACGTTTAACTTCATCACCATCTTTGTTTGTTCCTACTGTTGGTGATGCAAAGTATTCGCCAGCACCTGTTTTAATTTTGTTTGTTGCACCAAAGTCTAAGTGTGATACGAAATCAACACGTAGTGTTCCTTTTTTAGTGTTGTTGTTTGTTCCTTCTTCTTCTTCTACATCAATTTTTTCATCTGGTTTCTCTGGGTCAACTACTTCGTTGCCATCGTTGTTTGAATCATCATTTTCGATGTATTGAATCGTACCTTTACCGTTAAGTGTGTTTGCTTCTTCTGTTGCTGCTAATGCTGTTGGTGCTACCGCTCCTAAGACTAATGCACTTAGAACTGCTGCACATGTAAATTTTTGTAATTTCATTATGAAATTCCTCCTATAGGTTTTTTATTTATGTCAACTTGGTGTTCAGCCAAATTAGCATTCCATTTTGTACCGGCCCTTTTAACGTTATTCCCGGTTCGAACAAGGTAGTTACTTTTTATAACTCAGCGATTGTCCACGTTAACGTCGTTGTATATTTGACCGGATCTTTTAAGGTTGCTCCCGGTACAAACAATGAAATCGCTTGGTTTTTATACATCGGCTTGTCTTCCACTGTGGCATCCGTTAAAGGTTTGCCATCAGCATTCAGAATCGGGGTTAAGGTGTTTTCAATCCCTTCAACTGAGCCTGAAGAACCAAATTCAACGGTCCACGTCCCTGCCCCTTTGCCTTGTTCAGCAATGGCAATCGGATAAGTCGTTCCAATTTGGGCGATTTTTATCGCATCTTTGACAATCGTTGGTTGATAATCTTTACTAAAACTTGAATTCGCCCATTGTTTATCAAAGGATAAGATCGCACCTTTTAATTCTTTGTTTTTCGTACTGTCATTTTTGAATTGATGTTCTTGACGAACGGACAATTCCCAACCTGCTAAAGACCCACGACTATCGGTGACTTGAATATAGTTGGCTCGGGCTGGTGTTTCACCTTTAAACAATTGAGCGTTGGCATAGTACATTTGGTCTTCTTTAGAAATTGCTTGAGCACCAAAATTTAGTTGCGGCACAAAGTCCAATCTTAAAGGTCCTTCGGTTTTAACGATTTCCCCGCCTGGCTCAACTTCTTTATCTGGTTCTTCAGGATCCACAGGTTTTGTGACCCAATCGGCGCCTTCATACTGAATCGAGCCTTTACTCGGTAGTTCCGTTACTTTTTCACCAAAATGTTCTTTTGGTAGACTAACTAACAGCAGTGGAAGAAGTCCTGCAACTACTAAATGTTTCGCCTTGAGCTTACTCATAGGACTTCCTCCTCTCTAAAACAACGACACTACTAGTAATCAATAAGGCACCACCGAGCAAGACTGGTAAAACAGTCTTGTGATTACCGGTTTGGGGCAGCTTGATGATCGGTTTTGGTTCTGGTTTTGGTTCTGGTTTTGGCTTTGGTTTAGGTTTTGGCTTTGGTATATCCGAGCTACTCTCTAAATAAAACTCAACTTCACCGGTCTGGCCAGCTTCGCCTTTTTCGTTGGCGTAAACACTCGTTACAGGTACTAATACTAGTAACAACAAGCTACTCGTTAGCAGGTAAGTCTTAACTCTTTTTAAAAAAACTTTCATCTCTTTGACCCCCTCCTTCTTACTTTCACTTCTTATTCGATTGTTTCACGTAATGTCCACTTGATTATTCCTTCATAGTTACCTGTAGTTTTTGGGACTTCTGTCGGTGGAACGTTTAATTTCAAACCATTTTCTAAGGAGTCAGTCCCCCAGGTATCCGTAATGTTAACTTCAGTTCCTGCAGCGGATCCGTCATTTTCATATATTATTTTAACGTTGCTGCCTAAAGTTAAATCGCGATTCTTATAACGGTACTTCAAAGCTCCCGTCAGTTCATGATCTCCATTTGTCATGTCTTTAATTACTTCCGCAACAACTTCCCATTTTTGAGGTGTTACTCGTTTATCTACGACACTTAAGGGCTGACTGACATTCGTTTTGTCTGTGCCAATTTTATTTTGAAAGTCAATCACATCAATTTGCCCAAAATTAACTTCTAGAGGAGCAGAGATCAACTCAAGTTGACCCGACTCGATTGTTGTTGTTACTTCATTTGAAACTTCTTTAATAACTTTAGAAGTGATTTCTGAGAAAGTAATGACTACGTCAGCCTTTGTTTTTTGTTTAATTTCATCACTTACCTTAGCAGACATTTTAACGGTAGCGTCATAAGTTAATACAATATCTTTTTCAGTTAAGAGTTGCTGATTCGTTAATTCTGCAGTTAACTGATTGTTTTCCGAATCATAATTACCACTTCCAACTATATTGCCTTCAGAATCCTTTAGCTCGATGCTTTCGATGTTTTCTAAGTTTTGATCCACATCTAAATTGAAATCAGCAGATTGATAAGCATACCCTCGATCTTTAATTTCCTTCGCAGTATTTAAAGTCCCTCGATAACTTATTGGCTCCCCTTGTCTCGCTTGACCTTCATTAATTGATTCGTCGGAACTGTTAACTACCTCTTGTTTTAAGGTGAAAATGTCTTCTGTTTTCATATAAGTAAAAGTAACTTCCTGTGTCTCTTCTTCAATTTTAACGTCAACATTGACATCTTCTGTGCCGGCTGTTTTAACGTATACATAACCATCAATTGCTTTTGGCTTCGCTAAATAATTCGCCCCGCCAATTTTACCGGTATGTTTGCTAGATGAACTAATTTCATTGCCATTGATATCTTTGTAGTGCGTAAGGACATCTCCATGGGTTGGTATCAATTCGTATTCATAAGTCACTTCAATATTTTTATTGACAAACTTACCGTTCTGATTTTCAGGGTATGGCTTCGCTGCACGATAAATGCTATCGATTTTAGGTTGTGTTTTGTACTCATCACCGTAAAGCCAAGAGGACGTTTCTGTCGGTTTAAAAGGTCTACCTGTATCTTTATAGACATGATGTACTTTCAAGGTAAACATATTAAAGCCTTGAACATCTAAATCCCAGCTAGCGACTTCTCCAAAAGAGGTTTCTTGTTTTTTTCCTACGTATCCTAAATTTTTATTGGCAAAAGGTTTGTTCTTACCGGGATCACTAGGCGTTATTCCTAGGTTAAATGAACTGTTTCCGTAAGCTTTTTTGACATAACGGCCTGTCGGTGGATTAACCTCCCGTCCATCAGGCAATATCGGATAGTCATCACGATAAATCACGTAGGCATAACCAACCCCTTCGGTGCCAACGATGTTTCGGCTAAAGTATTCACCAACATTATCGCCTTTAGACCGTGTGTCATCTAACATACTCGTGTAGTTCATGTAGAATGCCGAATATGCACGAGCACTATCATTAGTGAGATTAACATAACTGTAAGTTATTCTCACTCGTCCTTCGTCATTCACCGGTTGTTGAATAATTCTGACATAACCTAGTAAGTCAACTGGTCCGCTGCTTGATTGGTTCTTACTCTTAAAAACATGGGCCCCGTATGCTACTGAATACGGCACCTTCGGATCAGGGCTGTGGTACATCTTCATTAAGACCACGGCATCTCCTGCAGTGTTCCCTGAAGCAAGGCCACCTCCACTACTATTTTCTGGTTTAAAAGACCATTTATAATGAATGCTATTAAGTTTACTCATAGTGCTAGCACCCTCACTACCGGCTTGTCCAACAAGCATTCCTTTGGTTCTTTGGTTTTCCTCAGCTCTCCGAGAGTCTTTCCCTGGCAACTCCCTTGAACGAGTTACACCTTCTTTGACACTACTAGCATTGATATCAAGGAACGAGGTGCCGTTGTTGCTTAAGACACCAACACTGGCTGTGTCCATAAATACTGACCTCCAAGGCAACTCCCGGTCACGATCATAATTAATTGCTTTTTCGTATACTAAACTACTAACTGAAACACCGTCATTGGGATAGTTAGCCTTCCTATTAAATTGAAAATTGCCTAATTTCATAGCCATTTGCCGCCCTGGTGTTGAGCCCGACTCGAATGGTAGAACTTTGTATTGACCAACATCCCGTTTGGCATTGGCTAATACACCTTCGCCCTCCACGTCACCAAATGTTTCAAGAATTGGGTGGCTACCAACAGTACCAGTAAATTTAGCATTAGGGGAAATTCCGGCTGAAAACTGGTTAGCGATTTTAATCGGGGTCGTCATCAACTTCGAATCTTCTGTGCCTGAATTTTCGCTACTTTCTCCGGTTGTTTCTGTTGCTTCTGTTGAGGAAATATTCTCCCCAGAGCTGCTCACTGTTAGTGTCTCCTGGGCTGACGCTTTCGTCGGCATCAACGCACTTGACGTAAAACAACTTAAGATCAGTGATGTTGTCAGCAATTGTTGCCACTTCACTTTCATTTAATCTCTCCTTTGCATTCTTAGTTACTTCGCTCTGCCCTAAGCTCGAAGTCTCTAACTTTTATTTTAAAGGTTCTATTTACGAATGAAAAACGAGGTCTAAACTAAACATGTGGTCCTCAAGCTATTGTTTCAAATCAGTCGTTTCTACCATTTGTTCATGCATATTTCAGCCTTAAAATCAGATGATTTTAACTTGCAATATTCGTGTCAATAAATTGACTTTACTAGCATAGTATATCATAACGTTCATTAATGTGTCCATTAATTATCGTTTTTTAATAATATTAATATGCTAATATCCTTATAAACAAAGAGTTTTCTCCTTACAATCCGTTCAAATAACACTTTATTAAACAGCGTTCAAAAAATATCAACCCTTCTTACAAGACTTTTATCTTTCCTTCTAACTCACCTTAGCTTGAGTCTTTTCAGAGTGATTTCCGACAAATAGTACTCCTCAATAAAATAAAGTGAATTACTAATATTTAGTATTCCAAACCCTCAGTTCAATCTCTTTTAACTTAATCTTACACTACTACGACAAAAATCATTAAACCAAAAAGGCCGTTGACTAATCGTCACGGCCCTTGAGTATTTAAGACAAACTTGTGAATAGTTGTATGTCTCCTACTTCTCCTAGTAGTCTTAGGTTTTATTATGGGATGGCATCACTATTCTTTAATGGGTATCAACAACCTTAAGCCATTGAAAATCACGACTAACGTACTTCCTTCATGGGCAATTACTCCTAAAGGTAAATTCATTTTACCTAGAACATTTAAGATCACTAATAAAAGAACAATCCCCATGGAAAAGTAGACATTTTGCCAAACAATCTTATCTAAACGTTTAGCTACTTTATGAGCATAGCTTAGTTTAGTTAAATCATTATTCATTAAAACCGCATCTGCCACATCAATTGCGATATCCGTACCATCGCCCATGGCAATCCCGATGTCTGCTGTGACTAAGGCTGGGGCGTCGTTGACACCATCACCAAGCATAGCTACGACTCCGTAATCTTGTTGTTGCTGAGCAACGATTGCTGATTTATTTTCAGGTAAGACATTACCAATAATTTGATCAATGCCTAATAAGTTCCCAACTGCCTGTCCGGTTTTTTCAGAATCACCGGTAATCATTGTTGTGTGTATTTTTTGCTGTTTCAAGTAATCAATAACCCCTTTAGCTTGGGGATTAGGAACATCCATCATGGCAATTAAGCCAACAACGACTTCATCTTTTCCAAAATAAACAACAGTTTTTCCTTCACCAGCGTAGCGGTGATTGCCTTCAAGGAGCTCTTGAGGCACTTGGTCAAAACTAGTTGGTTTACCAATCCGGTAAGTTTTACCAGCTACTTTTGAAACTAAGCCTTTACCAATCTCATTTTCAACTTCTAAGGTTAATTCCTCAACAGCTGTAAACTGCTCCAATATGGCATTAGCCAAAGGATGATTGGCGGTTTTCTCCATAGCAACAATCAAGTCAATGGCTTGTTGTTCGGCCATTTCATTTGTAAATAAAACATCGGTAACTCGGGGTTTCCCTTCAGTTAAAGTACCGGTTTTATCAAAAGCTACGGCTTGAATATCGGCTAAATTCGATAAATATGACCCACCTTTGAATAAAACCCCACGTTTAGCTAAATTAGAAATCGCTGATAAAGTAGCTGGCACAGCACTAGCTGCCAACGCACAAGGAGACATTACTGTTAACATCACCATGCCGCGGTAAAAACTTTCCCCCCACGTCCAACTAAAAATAAAGGGTCCCCCTAAGATGAACAATGGCACGAGAACTAGGACCATTTTAACGTAAGTTGGTTCAATTTGTTGAATTTTTGTTGCGGTTTTCGTTAAGTTAGATTGTGATTGATCAACTAACTGGATGATCTTAGCAAACAACGTATCTTTACTATCTTTAGTGACCTTCATCGTAAACGTGCCATTGCCATTAATCGTACTCCCGAAAACATTATCCCCAACAGTTTTTTCTTGAGGCATGCTTTCACCATTAATCGCTGACTCATCAATCGCTGAGTAACCAGTTAAAATAGTCCCATCTGTTGGCACTTGGTCACCATTAAGTACTTGGAGTTCATCGCCAATTTTTAACAAGGCGACTTCAACAATCTTAGTTGAGCCATCCTCTTGGATTAAACGCGCTTCCGTAGGATTCATTTTTAGTAAGTTGGTAATTTCTCGTTTACTTTTGCCTTCAGCGTAATCTTCTAAAAAGTGAGCTGCCGCAAAAATCACAATCAAGAGGGCACCTTCTTCAAAATTACCAATTAATGAGGCGCCGAAAGCTGCTAAAGTCATTAAAATGTGAACGTTAGGAGTAAACTTACCTTTTTCTTTAGTTAAATGAATCGTATCACTAATCCCTTCTTCAATAATGTGATAACCAGACATTAACATCGCCCCGACATATAAGATGTTTTGCCACAGACCTGCCCCAATTAATAAGGCTCCAATAAAGGCTGCTAAACCTATGAAAAATAAAACAACTGGTAATTTTCCATGATCGTGGTCGTGATTGTGATCATGTTGATGATTATGCTCTTTTCCTTGTGCCATTTGAATTCCTTCTCTCTCAAAAAAATTATTTATTTTCGTCATATACACATATGTTTACTTGTTCATATGTTAAGTATACAACATTTGATAAAAGAGTGCAATCACAAAAAAAAGAAAAGAAGTCGCAACTTAAGTTGCAGCTTCTTTTCTTTTTACAGTACCGCTCCTATGACAAACAGCACCGCATATAACATCACTGTTAGGGCTAAATTTTTAATAGCTAAAGGAAAGGTTGTTAATTTATTTTGGCGTCTGGCAAACTGACTCGTGTTTTTCCAAATAATAGGGAAAATCAGCCAAATTCCTAAGACAGTCCAAGGGATTAATTTAGTAAAGACGGCTAAAGTTGCCACTACGAAAGGGGTAATTGCTAAAAACCAAAAAAGGTTAATCGCTGCGGGTTTACCAATATACGCAACTAAGGTCCGCCGATTATTTAACAAATCTTCTTCTAAATCACAAGTGTTGTTGGCTAACATTAAATTGGCGATGGCGAAAACAGCCGGTAGAGCCATAACGAAAACAGCTCCTGCAAAGGACCAAGTGAAAGCTTGAACATCATAAACGTTCAAATAAACACAAATCAAGGGTATCACATAACCCATTGCTAAGCCTGAAGCGACTTCGCCAACAGGTAAACTTGATAACGGTTTCGGTCCTGCTGAATAAAAAATCCCCACTGAGTAACTAATAATTCCTAGCCATAAAACGACCCAACTCGTTTGAGAAGCTAAATAAATCCCCATACTAGCTGAAATAACAATAAAACTAATCATGATGTTTCTAACTAAGGATAAAGAGAGACCTTCACGGCCAATAATATTAGTTTCTTCCTTATAGTCATGCAGATCTGTCGCATTGTGGTAATCCATATAATTATCTAAAATATCGACTGCCATATTAAATAAAAACATTGCCACAAAGAAAAAAAGCATCTTTCCTAAGTGAACTTGGCGATAATGAAACCAACTATAAGCCATCCCTAACACAAACGGAAAGACACTGGCTGTTTTGGCCTTTAATTCAACTAACTCTGCAAAAACTTTCAAACTCATTTTTTTCTTCCTCTTTTTCCTAATTATTACTATATTATAGCTCATTTTATTGATTATGACTTAAATCTCAAATATCCCAAAAGATTATGTCTTAAACAATTGACACAATCTCAATTTTAAGCTAAATTGGAATGAGTGTAAAGAATAGTGCAGGAGGCCTAAAATGGCGATTCATCCCTTATGGAACAACTACCCAGAAATTCAACAAGAGTTGATTGAAACTCAAAAAATCATGACTAAATCAGTCAATATTAGAAATAAGGAAATGACCGCTGCCTTACAGCTTTTTTTCCAGTCCGGTGGTAAGTTACTCCGACCAGCTTATTTTCTATTATTTACGGCTTTTGGTGACGTCCCTTCGGAGCAAAGGAAATATCAATATGCTGCCTCCCTTGAGATTTTACATGCCGCGACTTTAATTCATGATGATATTATTGATGACTCACCAGTCCGTCGAGACACCCCATCAATTCAAGCAACTTACGGCAAAGACATTGCTGTCTACGCTGGCGACTTTTTATTTACTGTTTATTTTCATTTACTTGCAGTTTCGACAAAAGACCCTGCCACTTTAGAAATCAACGCCTTAAACATGAAAAAGATTTTAATTGGTGAGCTTGATCAAATGCATTTACGGAACAACCCTAAAATTACAATTAAAGAATACATTCAACACATTCAAGGTAAGACCGCTCAGTTATTTCAATTAAGCTGTTACCAAGGGGCTCACTTTTCAGGTGCTTCTTTAAGAGTCCAAATTTTAGCCCAACGAATTGGTTATCAAATTGGGATGGCCTTTCAAATTTTAGATGACGTTTTAGACTTCTCTTCCACTGAAGCGGACTTACATAAACCGATTCTTGAAGATATCCGCAATGGTAATTACACCTTGCCTTTAATCTACGCAATGGCCGAAAACCGCCAAGCCTTTAAGATTTTAGAATCCTCAGAAGAACTAAGTGACGCCGATGTTCAACAAATCGTAGCTAATATTAATAAATACCAAGGCTTAGAAAAATCAAAAAAATTAGCTCAGCGCTATACTAACAAAGCCTTAAAAGAAATTGATAAACTACCAAATATCCCTGAAAAACTTATTATTAAAACTATCACTAAGGAGCTTCTAGAGCGCCTTGACTAAAAAAACAATCACTGAATATTCAGTGATTGTTTTTTTAGTCTCTTCCAATTAATAAATCCAGTTGACGACTGCCTTGCAAATGAATAATTTCTTCAATATAAATACAGAGTAAGCTATAGCCTTGTAACTTATGGAGCATCGCTTTCGTCGTTAAATAGCTGCCTTTACGCAAGACTTCTCGTTTGATTCGCGCTGTTAGTTCTTCTTTAAATTCATCTAACTGATCGATGTATAACTGACACCATTCAAAAAAAATAACTTCTAACTCAGTTAAATCAATCATCGGTAACTCATCCCAACTACTTTTTAAATTTTTAAGCTGGTATTTAAGTTCTGCCAAGTCTGCTTCAGCTATGCGAACTTTGCTATTGCCAGCAGGACGCTGAGCTTCTCTAAAACGTTCCTTAATCTGTCGTTCAAACTCTCTTTGATAAGCTAATTTTTCAGTCGGATCTGTTTCCTTAATAAAGGCTTCTGACTTAGAAATTAGTTCCTTTGTTTCGGTTAATGGTTCTTTCGTTCGCTTAACTCGCGTTTGAGATTCCCAACTAGGCGTGATCGCAGTCGACACTGTTTCAAGATCTAGTCGCTCAGTGACTAAACTAGTAACGTCAGCCGGTTTGACTTGTTGTTGCAAGCTTTTAAGAGCTGTTTGATTTGCTTGTTGCTCTTCTTTCAGCTCTGTTTTAACAGTATTTAATTCAGTTTCTAATTCTTTTAACACTTCTTGTAAGGTTTCAATTGTTTGAGCTTTATAAGTCGTTTCTTGGGCTAAGACTTGTTTTTCTAATTCAACTTCTTCATATTTAGACAGGACCACATTGAGGTGGTGCTTTTTTTCTTTAATGTCTTCTTTGGAACTCTTCTTTAGAAACTTATATTTCTCTTCTAATTTGACAATTTTATCTTGGCGATTTGATAATTCTTGATCTTTCCGTGCCACTTTTTTCAATTCGACTTCTCGCAAACAAACAGCAAATAAATTAGGTGATTTCTCTCGTAAATTACGGGTTTGCCCTCGTAAACGATTAGGTTTTTTATAGTAACAAATCGTCAACGCAAAATCGCCAGCTTCACTATATTCATAGTAAGCTTCATGTAAATCAAAATAAGGAAAAAAGCGTGGCCAATAGTCGATAAATAAATAACAAGCTGG
Source organism: Vagococcus salmoninarum (assembly GCF_003987495.1). Classification (GTDB taxonomy): domain Bacteria; phylum Bacillota; class Bacilli; order Lactobacillales; family Vagococcaceae; genus Vagococcus_D; species Vagococcus_D salmoninarum. The sequence goes on along the minus strand of NZ_NGJU01000031.1, from coordinate 14,493 downwards.
GCCAAATAATTCCGTCGGGATACCCTGCTGCTTACAAAACAATGTTAATTGAGTCAGTTTGCGATAACTCACTTGGGATTCTTTTAATATGACACAATTTTGATCATTTCGCGTTGATATTTCTTTAAAAATCCGCGCTTTAATATTAATAATTGGTTGCAAGAGTGGGCTCCTTTCGTTATTTTCTTTTATTTTCATTTGTTTTTTATAGCTCCAATTTTTGAACTGTGACTTTAAGTTAAAAGACTAGTCTCTTACTATACTACCCATTTATTGAATCAGTGTAAAGCTTTCTTCAGCATAAACTACCCTTTTACAGTAAAAAAAGACAAGTAACATTAGAGTTACTTGCTTTTTTAACTTTTAATTGAAATCTAAACTTAACAAATGTTGATAATGAGAATCACTTGCTTTTAATTCTGCTGGCGTGCCATCCATCATAATCTGACCTTCTTCAAGAAAAATCACGCGATTAGCTGATTCAATAGACATTAAGTGATGGGTGATCCAAATAACTGTTTTGTCTGCTAAAACATTAAAGACTGTTTCCAATAAGGCACGTTCCGTCACTGGATCTAACCCAATCGTTGGTTCATCAATAATCACAATCGGCGTGTCTTGTAATAAAATTCGCGCCAAAGCAATTCGTTGTTGTTCACCACCAGAGAAACGTTTGCCACTTTCTTCGACTAAGGTATCAGCACCAGCCGGCAACTGATCAATCACTGGCTGTAAGCCTGCATGCTTAATCGCGTCATAAACTTCCTCATCGGTTGCTTCTAAATTACCTAAGCGGACGTTATTAAAGATTGTTGTATTAAATAAATGAGGTGCTTGATTTAAGACACCAATCAAACCAGCCATCTCTTTGAAATTAGCAATTGGCTCTTCGCCAATTGTGACTGTCCCCGTTTGTGGCACTAAATCCCCTCGTAAAATTTTCGACAAGGTTGTTTTACCTGTGCCACTTTTGCCGAGAATCGCTAGTGTTTCGCCTTGAGGAATTGCTAAAGAGAAATCTTTCAAAATCATTTTACTCGTTTCATCGTAACTAAAATTCACATCTTTAAAGGCAATGCTGACAGTTTCAGGCAAGGTCGTAACGGCCTCCTGATCAGCTGCCAACTCAGGTTCGACTTGTGGCAAACTATCTAAGCGACGAGCAGAGTCTTCATACATCGGAAACTCCGTCACCCCTTGGCTAATTGGCGCAAAAGCATCCATTAAAGGAAAGACTGCTAAGACAAAGGCTGCAATCCAGTTCAAGCGCGCTGGGTCACCATTATTAAAATAAGTCCCTGCCCACAAGAATATCGCCACCACGATCACGCCGAAGACTAATTGAATCAAACTGTCTTGGAAGCGACTGTATTTATTAAGCTTAATGTCTTCTTTTCTAACTGAGGTTTCCGCTTCGTTGTAACGAGATAAAAACTCCTCGTAACGACCACTGTATTGCCAATCACCAACGCCTAAAACCGAATCAGTTAATTGATTATATAAAATATGGCGTTGATGTTTCCGTCGATACACTTTAGCCCGATTCACTGCCACTGAAGTTAACGGCAGGACAACAATAATAATGCCCATCAACAATAACAATAGTAAGGCAAAAGGAATTGAGAAAAAGCCAAAAGCAATAATAATCAAGGCGTACAATAATAAGCCAATCAAGGTTGGAAAAATTGTTTTTAAATACAAGTTTTGAATGTGCTCAATGTCTTCCGCTAGGATCCCTAAAATACTGCCGGTTTGAAATTCTTCTTTCGAACGACTAGAACGTGATTCCAAAGCTTGATACAGTTTTAAACGAATATCCGACGTCATTTTTAAAACCCAGTTATGACTGCCTAAGCGTTCCGCATAGCGGAATAATGGCCGGGTAATTCCGAAACCACGAGTTAAGACAATCGGCACGTAAACGGCTAAGATGTTCCACGGTCGTGACGCTGACTTACTGATTAAGAAGCCTGAGGTAAACATTAAGGCACTACCAGCAAAAAAGGTCATCAAACCTAAAAATAAAACTAAAACTAAGAGTTTGCGGTATTTACTAAAATAGGGACGGACCCAAGTGTCTTCTTTTGTTAGTAAGAGAGGTTTTTGTTCATCTATTTTATTCATTACTTAACCCTCCTCCAACAATTTTTTCAGCAAAACTGTGATAATAGCCATTTTGGCTCGTTAACTCAGCATAAGTCCCTTGTTCAACAATTTTGCCATCTTCAAAGACTAAGATATAATCCATCTCTTTCATCCAGTGAAGGCGATGAGTTGCAAAGAAGACGAGTTTATTATCTAACAGGGGCAACATAGTTCCTTTTAACTCGGCTTCCGTTTCAATGTCTAAGTGAGCAGTCGGTTCATCAAACAGTAAGACTTTACGGGTACTGTCTAAAAAGGCTCTAGCAAGGGCCACACGTTGCATCTGACCACCACTTAGCATTTGTCCACCTTCACCGATAATCGTCTCTAAACCGTCTTTTAGCTCGTCTAGGAGCTGATTTAAGCCAGCTTGTTCAACAGCTTCTAAAATATCAGCTTCCGTTGCCGTTGGCACATAGAAAGCCACGTTTTCTCTAAAACTACCGTGGAAAATATACGGGTCTTGGGGAACGTAGAACAAATGGTTTTGCCAATCTTTTTGGCGTAAACTTGAGAGATTTTGGTGATTGATCTCAATTTGACTGCTAGGTGTCGGATTTAAAAAGCCACCAATCGTTTTTACAAAGGTTGACTTCCCTGAACCAGACAAACCTACTACACCGATTTTACCAAAGCCTTGCCACTTGAAATCAATTTGATCAATGGCATTTTTAGCAATCTCTTTCGAGTAGCTTGCGCCTAAATTAGTTAAAGTCATTTGACTTGTTGCTGACCAAGCTTCTCTCATCGTTAACTCTTCTTTAACACCGGCTTCTTCTGCATCTAAGACAGCAAAAATACTTTTTAAGGTATTGCCACCATTTAATGTGGCATGATAATCATTCGAAAAATCACGAATGGGTAAAAAGAAGTCTGGCGCTAAAATCAAGACTGTTAAAGCTGGGAAGAGCAACATGTGACCATTAATTAAGTTCAACCCTAAGAACAGGGCAATGATTGCCACTGACAGAGTCGTAAAGAAATCTAAGGCAAAGGTTGAAAGAATCGCAATTTTTAAGGTGCTCATCGTCGCTTTACGGTAATTCTCACTGACATTATAGACGTTCTTACCATAACGTTTGCTTAAACCTAATAAGTTCAGGGTTTCTAACCCTCGTAGCGAATCAATAAAGTGATTACTTAAAATTTGAAAGCCTTCGTACTGTTTATCAGCCTTAGCCCGTGCAGCATAGCCTAGGACAATCATAAAAATAATAATGATTGGGAACACTAAGAGTAAAATTACTGCTGAACGGATATCTTGGGTAAAGACGAAAGCTGCGATTACCCAGGGCATAATCATCATGTTAGTTATTTTTGGTAAAATAATCGTGATGTAATTTTCGATTTGACTAATTCCTTCAATCGCCATCGTTACCATATTACCTGTCCCTTCTTTTTGGACAAAGTTCGGTCCTAAAGAAAAAACTTTTGCTAGTAATTGTTGACGAATAATTTTAGATTGTTCATAAGCATAACCGTCTAGCCACTTATCTTTAATAAAGTTGCTGACTTGGCGGAACATAAAACAAGTGAAAAATAAACCAATATGAGGCAGTTGTGACGCTAAAGTGGCCCCATTCCACAAACTACTAATACCTTTTGATAAGAAATACGCTTGCCCTATAATTAAAAGAGCTTGCAGGACAGCTAGTCCTGCAAGCCCGATAAATACAGGTTTAATTTTATCGATTCTAAAAATCTTTTTATCTATCATTAGAATTATCCCTCTATTTTTCCTGCTTTCAATCTCTTGCCAAAAATATAGTATGACCATGCTTGGTATGCCAAAACAAATGGCAGTAAGATCGCCGTTACAATTGTCATCAATTTTAAGGTGTAAGGAGAACTTGAAGCATCGACTATTAATAAATCTCTTACTGCATCGGCATTACCTACCATTACTCGAGGGAACAATCCGTTGAATAATAAGATGACGACGCCGGCTAAAACAGCACCTGTCGCTAAGAATGACAGTAGTTCTTTGTCTTTTAATGAACCATATGTTGCAACGACTGCTGCTAATACAATTGCAATTAAAATAATTAAAGTTGAAACGGGACGTTTGTCAAAGAAATCTGTCTCACGCCATACTAATAATGCAAAAACAACTAGGCCAGCAAATAATACTGGGTATAAACGTTTTGCATAAAGGGCGGCACGGTGACGAATTGGTCCATCAGTTTTCAGACGGATGTAGTTCAAACCGTGAATGAAACAAATTAAAGTAACAGCTACCCCACCAACGATTGAGAATAAGTTAACGTAATCCCCAAAGCTAGCATAGATATTCTTATCCGCGGCAATTGGCATTCCACGAACCATACTTGTAAACATCATTCCGAATAAGAATGGCGCTAAAGTACTTCCGATAAATAAGGCCCACTCCCAAATGTTACGCCCACGGTCTGTTTCCATGTGGTGACGGAATTCAAATGACACCCCACGTAGAATTAAACCGAATAAAATTAAGAAGAGTAAAATGTAGTAACCACTAAATAACGAGGCATACCACTCTGGGAAAGATGCGAATAACGCTCCCCCAGCTGTAATTAACCACACTTCATTCCCATCCCAGACAGGACCGATTGATGCCATAACGACTTCCCGTTCTTGACGGTTTTTAGCTAAGATTTTAGTTGCCATACCGACACCAAAGTCAAAGCCTTCTAAGAAGAAGAAACCGATAAAGAGCACAGCAATCACGATAAACCAAAGTAACTGTAGCATACTCATATTAGAATGCCTCCTTTGCTAATGGATCGATTGTTGTTGTTGCGTTTTTGTCTTCAGCATAAGGGCCGTATTTAGTTGTTCTTTGAACTAAGAAGACTAAGACGCCACCTAGTAAGGCAAATAACATAAAGTAAATAATGTTAGTGAAGAGTAATTGATTCGCTGTGACGTTTGGTGAGACACTGTCTGCGATTGTAAATAAACCGTAAACTGTCCACGGGAAACGACCCATTTCAGTAATTAACCAACCTGATGTATTGGCAACAAATGGTGCAAAAGTACAAGCAACTAAGATGACTTGTAGCCATTTCATCTCTAAGAATTTGCCTTTACGCAAGAAGAAGTACACAACAGCTGATAGTAACGCCATTAATGTTCCAAATCCAGCCATGACACGGAAGCTCCAGAATAAAAGATTAACTGGTACATAGTAATCCATTTCGCTAAACTCAGCGCCATAAAGATCACCATATTTTTCTTTCATCTCTTTATTCAACGTATTCATCCCTTTGAAATCACCTTCATGTGAGCTACCTAACATTGATAACATATAAGGAATTTCAATCATTGGGCCTTCTTTTTTGTTTTTGTTATCCATAATACCGACAACTTTCCACGGAGCTGGCTGTTCCACATCTTCGTAGATACCTTCCATAGCGGCAAATTTCATTGGGTGATCTTCAATCACGGCTTGTGTTTGAGCGTGACCCATTGCCATTGTTAAAATTGAGAAGATAAAGCCTAAGACTAAACCAACTTTCATTGATTTAGTAAAGAACTCGATGTCTTCTTTACGCATGATTTTCCAAGCTGATAAACCAATAATTACGAACGCACCGGTCACAAAAGCACCAAAAATTACGTGGGGCAATTCTAACCATAATTGGTGATTTTTTAATAATGCGCCAAAACTGTTTAATTCAGCTCGACCTGTGGCAGTGTTAATTTCGTAACCAACAGGATTTTGCATAAAGGCGTTAGCTGTTAAAATCCACAATGCTGACATTGTTGACCCAAAGGCAACTAACCACATAAATGTTAAATGAACTTTCGGGCTGACTTTATCCCAAGTAAATGCCCATAGACCGATAAACGTTGACTCCATAAAGAACGCAAGTAACGCTTCGATTGCTAAAGGCGCACCAAAGATGTCCCCCATAAAGCGTGAGTATTCAGACCAGTTCATTCCGAATTGGAATTCTTGAATAATCCCGGTGACGACTCCCACAGCGAAACTAAGTAAGAAGATTTTCCCCCAAAATTTCGTCATGTCTTTGTATATTTCTTCTTTTTTGATAACATACATTGTTTCCATGATAGCTACTGCTAGTCCTAGACCAATTGATAATGGCACGAAAAGAAAATGAAACACAGTGGTCATTCCGAACTGGATTCTAGCTAATGTTAATATATCCATGTAAAGATCCTCCTTTTGGTATTTTTCGTTAATAGAATTATTATCATTACACAACTATTATAGTCTATAACCATGGAAAAAGAAAATATCCATGGAAATTAACCATAATTATGCAAATAAGGATATTCACAAACTTTCATGCTTTAACGCATGGTTACAAATTCCTCAGCACCTGTTGGATGAATAGCGACAGTGTTATCAAAATCTGCCTTAGTCGCTCCCATTTTAATTGCCACAGCGAAGCCTTGAAGCATCTCGTCCATACCGATGCCGTGTAAGCCGACAATTTTTTCATCTGGACCAACACAAACCAGCTTCATCGTTGCTTTAATTTTACGTTTTTGTAAGGCGTATTGCATCGGATTGAATTGTGAACGATATATCTTGATCTCTGATTCAGGGTGTTTTTCCCGAACTTCAGCTTCCGTCAAACCGATTGTGCCGATTGGCGGGTGACTAAAAACAACAGTTGGGATTGTTTCATAATTCAAGTGTTCATCGGTTTTACCATTAAATAGCCGTTCTGATAATCTCCGCCCAGCAGCTATCGCCACTGGCGTTAAATCAATCTTACCGATAATATCTCCCACTGCATAAATCCCTAGTTGAGTCGTCTCTTGATAGTTATCCACTTGAATATGACCGCTAGCAGTCAACTTAACTGATGTCTGTTCTAAACCAATCTTAGCTAAGTTTGGTTGACGCCCAATCGCCCAAATCACTTGATCAACGATTAGTTCTTCCTTATTTTCAAAGGTTAAGGTCAAAGAACCATCTTGATTTTTTATAACTGATTCCGGGATTGATTGACTTCGCAGATTAATTCCTTCTTGAGCGTAAATATCTAAAAGAGCTGCCACAATGTCATGATCAAACTCTCGCAGTGGTGTCTCTCGGCGGTAAGTTAAATACGTCTCACTACCTAAGCCATTTAATACGCCTGCCAGTTCTACTGCAATATAACCTGCCCCAACAACTGCTACCCGCTTAGGCAATGCTTCTAAAGCAAAGAAACCGTCAGAATCAATTCCCAATTCAGCGCCAGGAATTTCTGGATACTTAGTCTGACCACCTGTTGCAATTAAAATATGAGGCGCAGTGTACTGCTGCTCATTGACTTCAATAACATCTTCACTCACAAAGTGACCATAGCCTTTAACAACTGTCACACCATTTCCAGCTAAGCCTTGGGCGTAAATGCCATGTAAACGTTGAATGTAAGCTTCACGGTTAGCTACTAATTGACTGAAATCAAAACTATTTAGCGTCACATCTAAGCCATAGCTCGAAGCATCTGCTAATAAACTTTCTCGTAGCTGGGAAGCCGACCACATAACTTTCTTAGGGACACAACCCACATTAACACAAGTTCCCCCAAGTTCATGGCCTTCAATTAGTAAGACTTTGGCACCATGCATGGCGGCCCGATTAGCTGAGGCAATGCCACCACTGCCGCCACCTAAGACAATATAATCAAATTTTTCCATTATTTCCTTCCTTCCCTCGTCATTCCTTATAGCAGTATACGAAAAAACTAGCCTAAAAGGCAATTATTTTGTTTATAAAATCACAGATTTTTTCTTAATTTTAGTTCAAACTTATTAATCCTTAACAACCTATCAGCTGGCTCTTAATTATTTCTAAGTTCATCACGTCCCCTCAAATAAACAATCCCGCCTTTAACAAACAAAAATAGACAACTCATTCCTAAAAAACTGCAAATAATAATTGTCCCTTTGGCACCAAACAACCAATAAATTAAACCAATCAGTCCTTTACTACCTACTAGTTCATTGAAATCTTGGCTAAATAAGATGGCGAGACACAGAAAGGCGCCCCCTCCTAACCCAAATCGACAAGCAATCCACAACTCTTGCCGATTCTCTTTCTGTAACTTTTGCTTTTCTGACATTGACATCGGCTTCCGCCTTTCTTAACTATTATGTCCAAATAATAAATAGCTAAGAACTTGGCAAGCTGCCTCACTGCTCTTAGCTATTTCTTTATTTAAATTATTTTTTCTTCCGGATCATGTCTCCAGTTTGAACCGGTTCTTTCACTGGCATTTGTAAAATCATCATAGCATTAGGAGCTTTTTCAATTGGCTCCCCCTCTTCATTCCACATTTTCTCAACACTCTGTTCGAAATGATGGAAGCCAGGTCCGTAAAATTCAATTTCATCCCCTAGGCGGAAATGATTCCGTTGGCGAATCGTTGCAATCTTAGTTTCTTCATTATAAGCAAGGACTTCACCAATAAATTTGTAAACAGGAATTTTGCGGCGTTCACCAAAAAGTTGTTCCTCTTCCGTTGGGGTTTGATAATAAAAACCGGTCGCTAATTCTCGTTGAGCAACTTTCCAAAGCTCGTCAACCCATTCTTGCTGACATTCATAATTTTCCGGATCTTCCATGTAACTATCAACGGCTTTCTTATAAACATTCGCAATCGTTGAAACGTAATGAATGGATTTCATGCGCCCTTCAATTTTAAAACTATCTACACCATTTTTGATTAAATCTGGAATGTGCTCAATCATCGACATATCAACAGCACTCATTGAAAAGGCCTCGTCTTCAATTTCACCAGTCGTTAATAAACTACGGTGTTCCCCTGCTACTGGCATATCAAATAAATCATACTTCCAGCGACATGATTGGGAACAGCCCCCACGATTAGCATCTCTTTTCGACATATGGTTGGATAAAGTACATCTCCCTGAGTAAGAAATACACATTGCCCCATGAATAAAGGCTTCAATCTCCACATCGGTATTTTTTCTAATTTCAGCAATTTCGGCCATAGAAACTTCCCGAGCTAAAACCACCCGTTCTAAGCCTTCTTTTTTCCAAAATTCAAGAGTTTCAAAATTTGTCGCTGAGGCTTGGGTTGATAAATGAATCGCTAGCCCCGGCGCATCAGTAGCACAGATCTCGATTAAAGCTGGATCTGAGACGATTACTGCATCAATGCCAATGTCTCTCAGTGTTCGGAAAAACTCACCAGCACCATCGGCATCCCCTTCATGGGTAACCATATTAGCTGCGACATAAACTTTTGCCCCATGTTGACGAGCAAAAGCAACACCTTCCGCCATTTCTTCAAAGGTGAAGTTACCTGCCCGACTTCTTAAGCCGTAAGCATCCCCACCAATATAAACGGCATCAGCACCATAATGAATGGCAGTTTTTAATTTTTCTAAAGTGCCAGCTGGGGCTAGAACTTCAGGTCGTTTTAACGCTGTTTTAGTTTTAGTCATTTTTTTCTCCTATTTCACGTCAGCGGGGTCCATTAAGAAAAAGCCAGTATCTAAGGCCCGTTCTTGAGGATGACACGCGATGACTTTTTTTGATAAACTTTCGGCAAGCTCTGACGTCCAAGTACCTGATTGGCAAGCTTCCTTAGCTACTACAAATAACTTAACAATTTCTACGAAATCAGTTCCTGGAGTATAAATACCATCTAATTTCCACTGGCCATAACCAAGCTCCACTAGTTTTGTCAGCTCTGACATTAAATTAACATCATTATCAGCAAAAATATGGGTACCGTGAGTGTCTTCATAGACAGAATAATGGGTATCTGGTTTTTTAGGTTCTGATAAAAACAAGCCCCGCTCTTTACTAACATCGTCTTTGGCTTTCACGAAAGAGAAGAAGTTTTCAACTAACGGTCGCTTCGATTGATGAATACACGTTGCGCCGTAGACTAAGATTTCTCCTGGAATTTCTAAAGTTTTAATCATTTCTGCTAATTCCAAATAAGGAACTTCTCGAGCAATGACTGCCCCAATGGCTCCACGCTTGGCCCAGAAGTTAATTTGGCGAGCACTGGTAACTAAGGTCTGAGCATCGTAAATATACGGTAACTGATAGTTATCTCGTTGCAGGACAAAGATGACCCCAGTGTCTCCAACAGTAATTCGATCGACTTTTAAGTCGGCTAAAAAATCCAAGTACTCTGGTACAGCATTCATCTTTTCTTGATGCATGATGCCGTTGACAGCAACAGTGACTTTTTTATCGTGTTCATGTGCAAGTTTCACCAATTCTTTTTGTTCATCTCGTGAAAAGTATTTAGGTAACCTTAAAGAAAATTCTTCGTCTCCAAAATACAAATAATCAATACCTGTCTCAACTAGTTCTCGTGCTTGTTTCAGTGATTCGACAGTGGCGGTAATTTCTATTTCCACAATTAAATCCTCCCTTTACAGTAATTAAATAATATTTCACAAGAACAAACCATAAGTTTGAACTTGTTTTCACAAATAAAATACAGAAAAAGCTGGTAGGCGCCTTGGTTTTGCACCTACCAACTTATGAATGTGTATTTATTTCTTATCTCTAGTCTAAACCTTTTGTGCTTTTTTATCAAGGGCTTTTTCAGCAACATTTAAAGAAATCTTACCTTTTGAAGCCCCGATAGTCACTTTATCACCAGGACTAATTTGTCCAGCAAGTAACGCCTCACTTAACTTATCTTCAACTTCTTTTTGTAACGCCCGCTTAATCGGTCGTGCCCCATACTCAGGATCGAAGCCTGCTTTACCAACTACATCTAAGGCAGCAGCCGTTAATTTCAAGTCAATCTCTTGCTCTTTGAGACGTTTGACAATTGAACGACTCATAATCTTAACAATTTCTCTTAATTCATCTTTAACTAGTGAACGGAAGACAATTGTTTCGTCAATCCGGTTAATGAATTCAGGTCGGAAAGCTTTTTTAAGTTCTTCAATAATTTTCGACTGCATAGCTTTATGGTCTTGACTAATGTCTAACACGTTAAAACCAACTGATTTTTCATCTTTTAAAGCTGTTGCGCCAACATTTGACGTCATTATCAAAATAGTATTACGGAAATCAACTTTACGGCCTTTTGAATCAGTTAAATGACCATCATCTAAGACTTGTAACAAAATGTTAAAGACATCTGGATGGGCTTTTTCCACTTCATCTAATAAAATAACGGAATAAGGCTTTTGACGAATCTTTTCCGTTAATTGACCACCTTCATCATAACCAACATAACCCGGAGGCGAACCAATTAAACGTGAGGTACTGTACTTTTCCATAAACTCTGACATGTCAACACGGACTAACGCATCCTCTTCACCAAAAACCGCTTCGGCTAAAGCTTTCGCTAATTCCGTTTTACCGACACCAGTTGGCCCTAAGAACATAAATGAGCCAATTGGTCGATTAGGATCTTTCAAGCCACTACGAGCGCGTCTGATTGCCCGAGAGACAGCGCCCACGGCTTCATCTTGACCAACTACTCGCTGATGCAATTCTTCCTCAAGTTTTAACAGGCGATCACTTTCTTTTTTCTCAAGCTGCTGTAAAGGAATACTCGTCCATTGAGAAACTACGCCAGCAATGTCTTCCCCAGTTACTTGATGAGCATAAGTCTCACCTTGGCTTTGCAATTTTTCATCATACGTCACTAATTTTTGTTCTTGTTTCTTTTCTTTTTTACGAATAACTGCGGCTTTTTCAAAATCTTGAGCAAATATTGCCGCTTCTTTTTCTTTAACAATTTCTGCTAACTTTTGAGCTAGGACTGTTCGTGGTGAAGCTTTGTCAGCATGACTAAGACGAACTTTAGCCGCCGATTCATCAATTAGATCAATTGCCTTATCTGGTAATTGACGTGAGTTAATATAACGAATCGATAAATTAACTGCCTCTTGGATCGCTTCTTCAGTAATTTCAACTTTATGATGTTCTTCATAACGCTGTTTTAAACCAGTCAAAATTTCAACTGCTTCTTCCGCCGAAGGTTCATCAACAACTACTCGGGCAAAGCGACGTTCTAAGGCCGAATCTTTTTCAATATATTTTTGGTATTCATCAAGGGTTGTGGCACCGATTGTTTGCAATTCTCCACGGGCTAAGGCTGGTTTCAAAATATTCGAAGCATCAATTGCCCCTTCTGCACCACCGGCTCCAATTAAGGTATGAAGTTCATCGATAAATAAAATAATATTACCATCATGGTATATTTCATCAATCACTTTTTTCATGCGGTCTTCAAATTCTCCACGGTATTTCGTTCCCGCAACCATTGAGCCCATATCTAACATCATTAAACGTTTATGAGTCATTTCTTCAGGAACTTCACCTGCGATGATTTTTTGAGCCAAACCTTCGGCAATAGCTGTTTTACCAACACCAGGTTCACCAACTAAAACCGGATTGTTTTTTGTTCGCCGACTTAAAATTTGAATTAAACGTTGAACTTCTTTTTGACGTCCAACGACTGGGTCCATCTTGCCTTCACGAGCTAGCTGCGTTAAATCACGAGCCAGTGAATCTAAGGTTGGCGTCCCTTCCTCCGTTGGACGAGGTTGATTCGCCATTTTTTTCATGTTTTGTTTATTCCCTTTAACATCGGTCACACCGATTTTTTTCAAGACTAATTGGCGGGTTTTTGGCAAATCTAAACCAAAACTTTCTAAAATTCGGGCCGCTAAAATATCATCTTCTCTTAATAATCCTAGTAAGAGGTGCTCTGTTCCGACATTTGGTGCCCCAAGCCGTTTTGATTCATCCCCAGCAAAGGCGAGAATTTTTTTGGCTCGTGGTGAATAAGGCAAATAAATTTCTAAAGGAATTTTTTTCCCTTTACCGTAACCAGTTAATTTTTCAATTTCTTCTTTAACATCTTTTTCATTGACACCGGCTTGGCGTAATAGTTTGCCAGCAATGCCCCCTTCTTCAATCACTAAGGCTAACAATAAATGTTCTGAACCTACTGACTGATGACGAAAACTTTTGGCTTCTTCTTGAGCAATCACTAAGGCTGCTTTGGCTTTTCCTGTAAATAATTCATCCATTTAATTTACTCCTTTTCTTCGTAGCGTAGACGTTCTAACAGCCTTTTCAGCATACGAGCTCGAGTTTCTTTTTCACAATTCAATTCGTTTTGTAAGACATCGTTACTTAATAAATCAACGATTAAACTAGCCTCTCTTTGGCTGATAATATCATAATCATATAGTTGCTGTAAAATTGCAACGCCGTCCTTTTGAGACAATGATGTCCCAACGACTTCTGAGAGAGCCGAAATTAGTTCACCATGGTTGTTTAAATTCACTTTTTGAATTCTGATATAGCCACCACCACCACGTTTACTCTCAACGCTGTAACCTTGAGCAACAGTAAAGCGGGTATTGATGACATAATTAATTTGCGAAGGTACACAACTAAACTGGTTGGCCATTTCCCCTCGTCTTATTTCAATTCTTTCTTGTTCTAGTAAAATTTCTTTTAAGTATTCTTCTATGAGATCAGAAATGTTTTGATTATCCATTTTAATGACACCTCTTATCTGTCTTTTGACTATCTCTGACCATAATTATACTAAACTTCAGACTAAAGGGAAAGAAGTTTGGTTTCAATCATACGCTTTACTTAAAAAAGAACATAAAAAAAAGACCTTACGGTCCCAAAATTTTTTTGTGATTTGATCGGGAAGACAGGATTCGAACCTGCGACCCCTTGGTCCCAAACCAAGTGCTCTACCAAGCTGAGCTACTTCCCGTAAATAACCTTACGGTCATGCACCCAAGAGGAGTCGAACCTCTAACCGCCTGATTCGTAGTCAGGTACTCTATCCAATTGAGCTATGGGTGCGACTTGTACTATGCCGAGGGCCGGAATCGAACCGGCACGATAATTACTTACCGCAGGATTTTAAGTCCTGTGCGTCTGCCAGTTCCGCCACCCCGGCTGAATATAACTGGACTTCTTAATACTTTTCATAAAAAGCGAAAGACGAGGTTCGAACTCGCGACCCCCACCTTGGCAAGGTGGTGTTCTACCACTGAACTACTTTCGCATCTCACAATGAGCTAACAATCAAAAAAAGAGCCTAAACTCTCTAGATGCCGGCTAAAGGAGTTGAACCCTCGACCCTCTGATTACAAATCAGATGCTCTACCAACTGAGCTAAGCCGGCTAATTTAAAAATTCTGAAAGTGCGGGTGAAGGGACTTGAACCCCCACGCCGTTAAGCGCTAGATCCTAAATCTAGTGCGTCTGCCAATTCCGCCACACCCGCAAGATCTACTAATGACTCGTACTGGGTTCGAACCAGTGACCCTCTGATTAAAAGTCAGATGCTCTACCAACTGAGCTAACGAATCAAATGGAGGTTAACGGGATCGAACCGCTGACCCTCTGCTTGTAAGGCA
>NZ_NGJU01000030.1 GCF_003987495.1 Vagococcus salmoninarum | reverse complement strand
CTGTCACCTCTTGCGGTGTAAACTTATTAATTCCCATTTGTGTCACTTCCTTTTCTATTTATCATACAAAAATACCCTACAGAAGGCACGCTTTTTATTTCGTGTCCATTCTATAGGGTACAGTTTACAGTTTAATGTCGCAGTCCCTGTTTTTTATTTAAAATTATCTTTGAAGTAAGTGTAAACGTCGCGTTCGTCAGTCTTTAGTCGTTGTAATTCACCACTGACACCATGGTCTAACTGAAAGAGATGACTACAAGTTTGTTGAATAAATTCAACATCGTGACTAATAATTAAGACGAAGACTTTGAGACTTTGGAGATAAGCGATCATCTGACTGACTTGAGTCATATGATAGTGATCTAAGCCACTTGTCGGTTCATCGAGGATAATGAGTTCTTTACCAGAGAGTAGAGCTGTCGCAATCGCTACCCGTTGTTTTTGGCCACCAGATAATGACATCGGGTGCCGGTCGAGTAAATCTCGAAGTTGAAAAACCTCAATGACTTCTTCAAACAGTTCTGGTTTGCCAGCTTTTAAAAGTAATTCTTTGCGAACTGTTTCGCAAAACAACTGATAGTTAACATCTTGCATGACTAAGTAGCTCAAATTAATTTGTTCCTTAACCGTTAAAGGCCGACCGTTTCGGCTAATTTGACCTTGGCGATGTTTTAACAACCCAGTTAAAGCTTTAGCGAAAGTCGTTTTACCGGCACCGTTATGACCGACAATGCCAATGACTTGCCCCCCTAGAAAAGTCGCGGAAGGAATTGTTAAAGTGTCTGTTTTAGCTTTAGGGTAACGAACAGCTAAGTCAGAAATGTTCAAGGTAGGTAATTTCCCTAGTTCTTCAGTAGTAAGTTCCTTTTGGGGGAGCTGAGCTAAATCTAAACTCCGTAAACCAAAGGCTTCTCTTTGACTGACACTTAAAGCTAGAAATTCTGAAGTTTCATAAGCGTGGACTATTTCGCCAGCTACTAAAAGAAGGAAGCGATCAGCTAGTTCTTGTAAGTAATACAAACGGTGTTCAGCAATAATGATCGTACAACCAAGTGTCTTAACTTTTAATAAAATGCGTTTGATTTTTTCAATCGCTGTAAAGTCAAGATTGCTGGAAGGTTCATCAAGGACTAACAGTTTCGGTTGAATCATATAAGCCGAAGCAAAGGCAACTAGTTGTTTTTCACCCCCAGATAAATCAAACATTTGTCGTTGTAATAAGTGCTCGATTTCAAAAAGAGCAGCCACTTCCTGAAGTCGGCTTAACATTTCTTCTCGAGGTAAACCAAGATTTTCACAGGCAAAAGCTAATTCACTTTCAACATCCATGGTGAAAAATTGGGTTTTAGGGTTTTGAAAGACCGAGCCGACGATAGCCGATAGTTCATGAATCGGTGTTGTTTGCGTGTCCATGTTAGCCACTGTAATATCACCAGCTAATTCCCCTTCAAAGAGTTCTGGAATCAAGCCGTTAATTAAGCGGGTCAAAGTCGTTTTACCACAGCCACTTTTGCCACATAAGACGAGGCATTCACCAGGAGCCACCTTTAAGTTAATATCAGTTAAGCCAGTAATAGTATCAAAAGTCACTTGGGTATTTGTTAATGAAAGTACCATTTTAAATCATGCTCCTTCCAACAGTGATTAAGACAGCCGCTAGTAAAATTAAGTAGTCAAAGAGCTGTAAATGATCATTCGCTAAAGTTGTGTGTTTCCCTGGATTTGTGATCCCCCGAGTTAAAGAGGCGGCACTAAGATCCACAGCTGTGATTGAAGCCGACATTAATAAGGGAACTAAAATATATTCTAAGGTTTGGAGAGGGTGCTTTAACATGTCAAAACTGTTAACTGCAATCCCCCGCAGTTTCATCGCTTCACGAATATGACGGTAGTCACTTTTTAAAGTTGGAAAAAAGCGAAAGAGGACACTTAAAGGAATGACTACAAACTCAGGTAGATGCCATTTTCTTAAAGTGTAAATTAAAGTCGAGACTTTCGTTGTTGCCATAAAAAAGCCGCCCATCATAAAGATCGGCAATAGACGACGAAAGGTAATAGCGTAAAAAGAAACCATTTGGAATAAAAAGCCAATGTCTTGGTGGGCGAGTAAATAATCTAAGGCCAAACAACTTAAATAAATCAAAGTATAAGCCAAACCACGCTTGTAAGAGCCATTCAGGAAAATAGTTAATAATAAAAAGCTGACACTAATAACTTCTCCTTTAAAGGGCAAGTGAAAAAAGACCATGACGTTGGCAAAGGCTAATAAGCCGAGTTTTGTTTGGGTATTTAAGTGAAATGGGAAGGACATTTGAGCCCGCCTTTCTGAAATTTAGAAATGTTTTTCAAGGGTTTTTTGGCCAATTATTCCGCCAATCCAACCACAGATTGTGACAAAGATGATACAGATGAAAAAGGTACTCCAAGTAATATTAGCGAAAGTTTTCGCAATATAAGCGGCATCTTTGCCTCGATTGACAAGACTAGCAGTATAGCTGTTTTTAAAAAACCACAGAGGTAGAATTGGACCGGTGACACCGTAAGAAAAGACAATAAAGCTCAATCGATTCCATTTCTGGCTAAGGTAGTTGCCTTTTTTAGCGACTAAATCAGCGAGAATGGCACTGACTAAATGAGGAATAAAAGTTAAGGCGAAATGGCCGACTAACAAGAAGAAGAGTCCCATGACAATTCCCATACTCGTAATTGCCCCAAATTTTTTAGTTTTTTTGATTAATAATAAGTAGACAGCACCAGTAATTAGAGCTGAAAAACCAGGTAAAAGAATAACGGAAAAGCCTGGTAAAAGGAAGGCACTAATGAAAGTTGCTACGCCGACTAATAAAAAATAAATGGCTGTGTAAACGCCAGTTGTAATCATATCTTGAATCTTTAATGTTTTACCCATAGATGACACTCCTTAACATTTAAATTGCGTGATTTTTCACAAATGAAGACAGCTAAAAACTATTAATGAGTTAACTTTGTGTGAAAGAAACGCCATTTTAAAGTATAACATGCTTGATAATGATTATCAGTTAAAACTGACTTATCATACGATAGAACTTTAGCTGCCGTGCCTAGTTTTTAGCAAGAGCCTTGTTAAAATAATACCATAGTTATAAACTATCCCAAATTATGACAACTTGTGCTAGAATAAGATGGAAGAAAGGGGAGGGGTAAATGAGTAAGCCAAATTCACGAAAAATTGAATTAGAAAAAACCAGAAGTGGGATTTTAGAAGTAGCATCAGACTTATTTATGGAAAAAGGCTTTAAAAACACGTCAACACGTGAAATTGCTGAAAAATGCCACATCACCCAACCAAATCTTTACCATCATTTTAAAAATAAAAAAGAACTTTATATTGCCGTCATCGAAGAATTGACGAATAAAGTTCAAATCGATCTATTTGAAATTATTAATGAACCACTAGATATTGAAGTTAAATTAACAAAAATGGTTAACGTTTTATTGGAAAAACACCCAACAAACTTATTTTTAATGTTAAATGATATGTTTGTTGAAATGGCTGATCAAACCCATGCCAACTTATACGTGATGTTTAAAAAAACCTATGTCGATAGTTTTATGGCAGTCTTTCAAGAGCCAGCTAATGCAGCTAAACTTCGTCCAGGAGTTAGTGTCGCTGATGGGGCTCGGTTTGTATTGTACAATGTTAGTGCTATTTTAAGTATTCAAAATACTTATCAAAAGACGACGAAACAAAAAGATATTGATAGTTTTATTCAAATGATGCTTTACGGTATTTCAAATCAATAAAGTCTAAAAATAACCTGAGAAGGTTATTTTTTTTCTTAAATGCCACTTATCAGTCGATAAGCATTATCCTTCACTTATCAACTGATAAGTGGTATATTGTTGAATATTGATAAAGAAAGAGTTGATGACCCGTGTTTTTAGGATTTAATGAAATTAAATATTCGAAAAGTCGCTATGTCCTCGTGATTTTAGTGATGATTCTGGTAGCTTGGCTGATTTTTATTTTATCAGGCTTGGCTAATGGACTAGCTCAAGGAAATCGTCTAGCAGTTGATCAATGGCAAGCCGATCAAATTGTTTTAGCCGAAGAAGCTAATAGTAATTTAAATGCCTCAGTATTAGAAATTGGCGTTGGTGAGGAGATTGAAGGAGCAGATGTGGCACCGATTGGTCAATTATCCTTAGCAATTCGTGAAAAATCCCAAGAAACAGAAGAATTAGTTAATATTAGTATGTTTGGTGTTGAGAAAACGGATTTTATTATGCCAGAAGTCATTGAAGGCAAGTCATTCAATGGCAAAAATCAAATTGTCGCCTCCGAAAGTCTGAAAAATCAAGGCTTTAAACTAGGAGACCGCTTAGCAGCTGGTAAATACGAAGAAGATTTAGAAATCGTTGGTTGGATTAAAGAAAATAGTTTTAATATCGTCCCGGTTGTTTACACCTCAATGGAGACATGGCGAGCAATGAAGTACGGTGATACTCCTGGTATGCCAGAGATGGTGAATGGTTTTATTCTTAAAACTAAAGGGGATCAAAAGGTGACGGTCAAAAATGATAGTGCCCAAGCCATTGCAATACCTGATTTTATTGAAAAATTACCAGGTTACAGTGCTCAAAATCTAACTTTAGATGGCATGATTTATTTCTTGATTGTTATTGCAGCCTTTATTATCGGGATTTTCATTTTCGTGATGACATTACAAAAAACTGCCATGTTCGGTGTCTTGAAAGTTCAAGGGGTCCCAACTGCTTATTTAGGTAAAGCAGTCTTATTACAAACAGCCGTCTTAGCGGTAATTGGTGTTGGTTTAGGGTTAGCTTTAACTGGTCTGACAGTCTTGTTTTTACCAGATTCAATGCCTTATGCCACAAATTACACCCGATTAGTTAGTTTTAGTTTGGCGCTAATTGCATCAGCGATGATCGGCGGGGCTTTCTCAATTAAAACGATTGCCAAAGTTGACCCATTAATTGCCATAGGAGGATAGAACATGTCAAAAGTCTTAGAATTAAATCATATTAATAAAAGTTTTGGTACAGATGATAACCAAGTCGTTGTTTTGCATGACTTATCTTTTACAGTGAGTGCCGGTGAATTAGTCGCTGTTATTGGGCCTTCTGGTTCAGGGAAAAGTACCTTCCTAACAATCGCAGCTGGCTTACAAGATCCGACTACTGGGGAAGTTAAAATCGGCAATAAAAATATTGCTAACTTAAATAAAAAAGAGCGTTTAGCTATGCGTTTTAAAGACGTTGGCTTCATTTTACAAAGTGCTAACTTAGTCCCCTTTTTAACGGTCTTAGATCAATTTAAATTAATTGAAAAAGTCGATAAAAGCAAAAAAGACGTGGAAAAACGTCAAGGCTTGTTAGAAACATTAGACATTGCTGAGTTACAACATAAGTACCCTCGCGATTTATCAGGTGGAGAAAAGCAACGAGTGGCAATTGCCTGTGCCTTGTACCATGAGCCGGCGATTATTTTAGCTGATGAACCAACGGCTAGCCTTGATACTGAGCGGGCCTTTGAAGTTGTTGAATTATTGGCCCGAGAAGCAAAAGACAAAAACAAAGGTATCGTCATGGTAACCCATGATGAACGCCTCTTAACTTATTGTGATCGAGTTGTGCGGATTAATGATGGTAGTTTAACAGAAGTCGAAATATAAATAAAAAAGGAAGCAGCCAGTCATTTGGTTGCTTCCTTTTTTGTGGCATTAATCATTTGTCTTTTTTTGGCTTAAAGCTGCCCCTAACTCTTTTTGGGTTTCAGAATAAATATTGTAATTTTCATTATTGTTACCTGTGATATCGATGGCCCCTTTACCTGGACCTGTCACATTGTTTAAACCGCCTAAACCGGTGTTGACCATTGTACTCCAACCTTTAAGAGGGTCTTTGCCTTTTTGCCGAAGTTGGTCGTTTTTCCGCCGCAGTTTTTCTGTTCGCATGGTTAGTTTACGTTGTCTAAAATGTTTGAATTCACTTAATAAAGTCATTGATGTCTCCACCTTTCAAAGTAATTTTAGTGACAATATACGTGGCTTAATTATATCATAAAAAGGCTTTCTTGGGGCTATTGATTGACTTAGAAAAAAATTTGATTATATAATGACCACAGGACAAAAAATGGAAATAGGTGGTCAGAAATTGCAACAAAACAAACAGTGGCAGGGACTTAAAATACTTGGGTGTTGGTGTCTCGTTATCCTCGTGCTGTCGCCAATTTATTTTAGGACTAAAAATTACGAAAGTTATCAAGAAACAATCGGCGTTGTTACACAAGTTAGTCAAGGGGATAGTCGGGACAGCGAAGACGAATGGCAAAATCGCGACCGTGAGTATCAGCAACAAGTGACATTTGAACTTAAAAATGGCGAATTTCAAGGCGAAACTTTGACTTTGCCGAATAGTTATACGTATTCAGGAGTTAATGATCAACGCTATCAGTTTAAAGATAAGGTCTTTCTTGATGTTAAGATGGAAGAGGGCCAGCTAACTGGTGGGATTAATGGGGTGAAACGAGATGAGTCCTTGGCTTTCTTAGCCTGTCTTTTTATCTTATTATTACTCATTGTTGGTCAAAAAAGTGGCTTCTTTTCACTGATTAGTTTAGTCGTCAACGGGCTCTTCTTGTCTAGTTTAATCGATCTCTTTATTAAAAGTAATAGCACCAAATTATTGCTGTTTTTTATATTGGGAATCCCCTTATTTGTCATTGTCTCCCTAGTCTTAGTCAGTGGCTTTAATCAAAAAACTGGGGGAGCAATCATTGCTACCTTGTTAGGGACGTATCTGTCATTTAGCGTGGGATGGTTAGTGATTACCCTTTTAAATCATCGGGGCCTTCGCTATGAAGAGATGGGCTTTATTACCCGTTCACCGGTTGATATTTTTTTAGCCAGCTTATTAGTCGGTTGTTTAGGAGCTGTTATGGACGTAGCGATGACGATTGCCTCATCGTTACATGAACTGACGTTGAAAAAACCAGATATTACTAGTCAAGAATTAATTCATTCAGGGAAAATCATTGGTAAAGACTTGATGGGGCTAATGGCAAATGTCCTGCTCTTTTCATATATTAGTGGCGCTTTGCCTTTAATTATTGTGTTACTAAAGAATAGAATGTCTTTTAATTATACCTTTTCCATGGTTTTATCTTTAGAGTTTGGTCGTGCCTTAGTTGGTAGTTTAGGAATTGTTTTAACGATTCCCCTAACCATTTATACGGTAGTTGCCTTACTGAAGTTTAGGAGGAAACCAGCATGAGCGTGTTAGTCGTCTTAACAGTCATTTTATTTCTAGCCATGCGTTGGGTAGGCGAAGAGCGTGGGACGATTTCCTTTGTCTCCCTCTTTTTGAACTTAGGCTTGATGTTTATCACTGTTTTATTTATTACTAATGGTTTTCCCCCCTTAGTCATTACTTTAATCGCTTCTCTAGCAATTAGTTCTGTTAATTTGTTCTTCATTAATCAAATGAATAGTAAAACTATCGTCGCCTTTATCGCGACAATCTTGACTTTAGTCATAGTTTTATTGTTAATTTTTTATGTCGTAAATAAATTAAAAGTTCAAGGCCTTGGCGAAGATGAGCTGTTTGAAATGGATATGTACTCACTAAAAGTCGGAATTGATTTTGTGACAATTAGTAGTTGTATGATTGTCATGAGCACGATTGGTGCGATTAATGACACAGCCATGTCGATTGCATCGGGAATGAACGAAGTCTATCATTATGACCCCAAGATCAGTCAAAAAGAATTGTTCTTATCAGGTATGCGAGTCGGTCGGGATATTTTAGGAACGACCACGAATACGCTCTTTTTTGCTTTTTTAGGCAGTAGCTTAGCCTTACTCATTTGGGTGAAAGACTTGAATTATAGTGTAACGATGATTTTAAATTCAAAAGTTATGGCAGGGGAACTTGCTAGTATTTTATTCAGCGGCATGGGAGTCACCTTGATTATTCCCATGACTGGCTGGCTAATGGCTGTTAAGTTAACAAGCCGCCCGAAAGAGTCAAAATAAAACTTAAACCCCGCTACTTAGCTAGGCCCAGAAGCCAACTTAAGTAGCGGGATTTTTATTTTTGAAGAGATGTAAAAAGGCTCCGACTCAAGCAAGAGCCGTATTAATTAGAAATTACTTTGCCATTTTTAAGAAATGCAGACTTCTTTTTTTGGCTTGATACTCTTTAATAATTTTTAATGCCCGTTTGCGAGTTTTGATATTGGGACTTTTTAACCGGCGATGAGCACTAGCTAAATCGATTTTTTCAACCATTGTTGGACCTCCTTCAAATTAAATAAAATAACTGTTGCTAAACTGAAAGATTCAGTTTATACTAAAAAGACAAAACGGAACGATTACGCTTTGTTGTTTTATATTAACGATTACTGTTAGTGATGTCAAGTCGTAAAGGAGCAGAAGATGGCAAGGAAAGCAAAAATAGCGAAAGCTGAAAAGCAACGGATAATGATTGAAAAATATCGTGAACAACGAGTTGCATTAAAAATAAAAGGTGATGTTGAAGGCTTGCGAAAGTTACCGAAAGACTCACGACCAAGTCACCATAAGAGTCGGGACCTAATTGATGGCCGGCCAAGGGGATATTTAAGTAAGTTTAAAATGTCACGTATTAGATTTCGCGAATTAGCCCACAAAGGTCAATTACCGGGGGTCAAAAAAGCCAGTTGGTAACATAAATAACTAAAAAAATGGAGCGAAAAAATGAAAAATAAAAAAATGGTAATAAAGTTGTTAGTGGTCTTTGGTTTAGTTATGGTTTTAGCCAGTTGTGGTCGGAAAACAACGACTGAAGAGAGTCAAGAAGGGTTAAAAGTCATTACAACCTTTTTCCCAGTCTATGAATTTACCCGCCAAGTCGTTGGCAGTGAAGGTGAGGTTAGTTTATTAGTAGATGGCAATATCGATCCTCATGATTTTGAACCTAGCGCCCAAGACATTGCTAGAATTCAAGAAGCGGATGTGTTTGTCTACCATGGAGATGATATGGAAGCCTGGGTGCCTAGTGTGTTAGAAGCGATTGATACAAGTCAAGTAACGGTGATTGAAGCTAGTGAAGGGCTAACCCTACTAGCAGGTGCAGAAGATGACCACGCTCATGACCATGACCATGAGGGCGAGGAAAGTGAGCACGATCATGACGATCACGACCATCATCATGATCATGACCATTCGGGGTTACACCTCCATGGGATTAAAGACCACTATCATTCTGGGGACAAAGTCCTTCTTGAAGCTCATGGCTTAGCAGACCTTGAGTTTGAAAAAATCCAATGGTTAATTAAAGAAGCAGACGATCAGTTTGTACCAATTGAAGGTGAAACTTCAGAAACGTTAGAACTAACGATTACGAAAACCTTAGAAATTGGCTTGCAAGTAGTCGATAGTCAAGGGCAGGTCACTGGCGAAATCACGCCAGTGCAATTGGTAGTTGATGATCATGAGGAAGAAGCTCATCATGGCCACACACACAGTCATGAATTTGATCCCCATACTTGGTTAGATCCTGTCTTAGCGCAACAAAAAGTTGCCACGATTACAGAAAAGTTAAGTGATGCCTATCCAGCGAACAAAGATCAGTTTGAGAAAAATCAAGCAGCTTACAACAGTGAATTGAAGGCATTAGATGAAGAATTTGCAACAGCCTTTAAAGAGGCTGAAAATCGTTTGTTTATTACCCAACACACAGCCTTTGCTTATCTGGCTAATCGCTATGATTTAGAACAACGGGGGATTTCTGGGGTGTCAACTGAATTAGAACCAACTGCTAAAGAATTAGCTGACATGGAAACTTTCGTTAAAGAAAATGATGTCAAAGTTATCTTTACAGAAGATCAAGCCTCGGAAAAAATTGCTAAAACGGTGGCTGATAGTACCGGTGCTGAACTAGCGGTATTATCACCATTGGAAAATGTGTCTCAGTCTGACCGAGAAGCTGGCGAAACCTACCTCTCGATTATGCGGAAAAATTTAGAGGCCCTAAAAAAAGTCATTAATTAAGATCTTTTACTTCTATTTAAAGCCAATTCTCAAGCTGGCTTTAAGTAGAAGTTTTTTTAAAACCTTAACTTTTTACTAGCTTTAAGCAAAGTACTGTTAATTTAACTAAAACTGGACTAAAATTAACCTTGGATGAGTGAATTGAAAATTCTAAATGAAAAGAGATAGGAATGACGATATGCGCATACTTATAACGGCTGGTGGAACAGTTGAAAGAATCGATGACGTTCGTGGCATTACTAATTTTTCAACGGGACGGTTAGGCAGTTTGATTGCAGAAGAATATGCGGGAAATCCGGCAGTTTCGGTGACCTTTATTCACGGGAAGACGAGTTTAAAACCTGCCAACCCAGCTATCAAGTTAATCGAAATAGCTTCGGTAGGAGATTTATTAGAAGCGGTAACGGACTGCTTAACAAAAGAAACGTATGACGTAGTCGTCCATAGTATGGCAGTCAGCGATTATTATTTAACTGGGACAGCAAGTGAAGAAGCCGTGATTAATGAGTTGCTTAGGAGCGACGGAACAACAGCTACGCTAAAAACTAACTTACAAGGAAGTTTTACACCAATCGATCAGGGCAATCAAAAAATTAGTTCGGATATAGAAACGATGTATTTTCAATTGCAAAAAACGCCGAAAGTCATTAATCATATCAAAGAGTTACAACCTGAAACAATCTTAGTGGGCTTTAAGTTATTAGTAGGGGTGGAAACCGCTGATTTATTAACAGTAGCGAAAAAACTGATGGTTAAAAATCAATGTGATTACGTCTTAGCAAATGACAAACAACAAATTAGTGGTGATCAACATATTGGTCATTTAGTAGATACTACCGGAAATTATGAAACATATAAGACAAAACAAGCCATTGCTCAGGGAATAGTTGAGCAAACAGTGAGAGGAAGAAAGTCAAAATGAAACGAGTCGTATTAGGTGTTAGTGCCAGTATCGCTGCTTATAAAGCAGCTCAATTAGTAAGTGATTTAGTTAAAGAGGGAGTCGATGTTCATGTGATTATGACCAAACATAGCACGGAATTCATCACGCCTTTAACAATGCAAATTTTATCAGGAAATCCAGTGCATATTGATATTATGACAGAGCCTTCTGTTGAAAGAATTAATCATATTTTCTTAGCTCAAAATAGTGATTTACTATTAATTGCTCCAACAACGGCTAATATGATTGGTAAAATTGCTAACGGCATTGCCGATGATATGTTGTCAACTGTCTGTATGGCGACACCAACAACGATTCCTCGCCTATTCGCCCCAGCCATGAATACGAAAATGTATGAGCAACCAGTTACTCAAGATAATATGGCGAAAATGACTCGTTATGGTTACGAAGAAATTAAACCAATTAGCGAACTGCTAGCTTGTGGTGATGTGGGAATTGGTGCTATGGCGCCAGTCAGTGAAATTGTTGCAAAAGTAATGGAAGAATTGTCGAAAAAAACTGTTTAATTAAATAAAAAAGCAGCAGTGACTAAGGTCACTGCTGCTTTTTTATTTGAATAATTTCACGAAGGTATGGTCTAATATAGCTTATAAATAGTCTTTAATCGTAGTTAACCATTGTTCTTCGGTACTTATGACTTGGCCGTTTAGTTTAACGAGACCAATCGTATAAAGGTTAGCGTAAGGGAATTGAGATTCTGCAACTTCTTGCAAAGCTGCTAGTTTTTCTGGTGAATCTGCTCCTTGTTGGCGGCTATCAGAAAATAAACCAAGAACGGGAATGCCTGCTTGATAAGCGACGCCAATTTCCGAAGCAACCCCAACATCAATCACAGGCCCGTCAAGGACAGCGATCATTAACTTACTAGCTAACAATGCATCAGTATCGTATTTAGCAATGGTTTTTGCATCAGCGTAATTGCTTTTGTCATTAATATCCCCTTGTTCTTGAGGCACGTAAAAAGTTTCAGAGGGGTAAAGTTGACGGAGTTTTGCGACTAAATAAGCATTGTATTTTAATTCCATACTTGAAAAAAGTGGTGAAGCATAGTATATTTGTTTATTCATGGTATAAAATCTCCTTCTTTGCGTTTATTATTACATCTTAACTATAGCTTATCCCAAACTGTAATAAATTGTAAAGTAAATGTTATATTTCTCTTAAGAATATTTAGTATAATAGAGAAGTTGAAACTCCGAAGAAGAAGAGAAATTTGAAAGGTGTTGTCAGTATTGAAATCTCGAAAGATCATCTATGTAATGCTACTAACTGTCTTATTCTCAGTAGCTACGCCGACTCTAACTTTAGCAACTTCTGTTGAAGATATTAAAAAAGAAGAAAATAAAGTTAAGCAAGAAAGCGCGTCAATTACCTCTGAAATAGATACTGTTGTTGAGTCAATTAATAAAAAATATCAAGAACTAGCTAAACTAGATAAAGAAATGTCAGCTTCTAAAAAAGAAATTACGCAAACAAAAGCTGATATTGTTACAACCCAAGAAAGCATTGAAAAACGTTCAGAACTAGTAGCCGAACGAATGAAAGATGCTCAAATTCGTGGGGCAGGTCAAAATTCAATTCAAGCCTTATTAGATTCAGAAAGTTTAACTGATTTTTTAAATCGCGCTTATGCGGTAACAGTGTTACAAAATGCTGAAAAATCAAAGATTGATTCATTATTTAGTGATAAAGAAAAATTAGATGAATTAGAAGCTAAACTTGAAGAAACTCAGAGTGAATTAACCGGCCAACAAACAGTTGCGCAAACAGAGAAAGCGACCTTAGATAATGAAGTCGCTGCTTTGCAAGATAAGTTAGCTGCAAATGCTTCTGCCTTATCAGCTTTAACGAGTGAACGAATCGCGAAAGAAAATGCTGAAAGAGAAGCAGCTGCTAAAGCAGCCGCCGAAGCTCAGGCAGCCGCTGAATTACTAGCTGCGGAAAAAGAAAAACCTGAAGCACCAGCTAATGATTCTTCAAGCTCAAGCAACCAATCTGGTTCAAGCTCAGACTCAAACAGTAACAGCTCGTCAAATAATAACACTAATAATGGTGGCGGCACACCAATCGTGCCACCAGTTACCCCGCCAATTACTCCGCCGACGACACCAAATCCGCCAGCAACTGGTGGTATCTCTGGTCAAGCCACAGCGTATATTGCCACAGGTAACAACACGGCAACGGGAACAGTCCCAACGCCAGGTCGGACAATTGCCGTTGATCCTAGTTTAATTCCATTAGGTTCAAGAGTTCAAATTGAAGTCCCAAGTAACCCTAGATATTCAGGTATTTATACTGCTGAGGATACTGGTGGCGTCGTCCACGGTGCGATTATCGACATCTTTGTTGGTAGTCAAACAGAAGCCGTTAACTTCGGTCGTCGTAGTATTATTATTACTGTATTATAACAATTAAAGTTTAAGATTCCAGGCATTAGCTAGGAATCTTAGGCTTTTTTACTTATCTTGATCTAACGTAAATGGCTAATTACCTATTTATTTGACCAATTTTTAGGGATTCCTATAATGTGATGCAAAAGCGTTTTACTAAAGGGAGACTAAGTTTGATTAAATCATATGCAAGGTTAAAATTGCAGGATTTATTCAAAAAGATTAGACAGCCTTGTCAGAGATGATAAGGCTGTTTTTTGGTTAAGTTAAAAAGAGTATCACTTGGTTTTTTTGAAAGAAATTAGTCGGTTTGGTTATAAATTTGAGGTTTCAAAAGTTCTTAGGTTAATTTAATTAAGTGTGAAGGCATTTATTCAGCGACAAATTTTACATTAAAGAAAAAAGACCCAGAATGTTAAGCAACTAAACTAATGTATATAAATGGTTAAAATATCGTTTAAATATCATTAAACTGAGATTAGAAGTCACTAATGGGACTTTTGAATTTGTTTATAAAAATTAAAATCTAAAAAAAAAAATTATGAAAAAAAGTAAAAAAAAAAAGAGAGTTTAATCTTGATCTATGTGTTATATTGTAACTGATTGGAAGAAAGTGTCTAATAGTTCGGGAACGTTAACGAACAGTACAGCATG
Source organism: Vagococcus salmoninarum (assembly GCF_003987495.1). Lineage (GTDB taxonomy): Bacteria > Bacillota > Bacilli > Lactobacillales > Vagococcaceae > Vagococcus_D > Vagococcus_D salmoninarum. The sequence continues at coordinate 16,908 of NZ_NGJU01000030.1, read as the reverse complement.
TTGAACATCGTAAGAAGACTTATACATGCAAAAAAAGGAACAATATTAGACAGAAAAAAAATCAAAATAGTTTTCAAACTTTTTTTACTTTGTATAATATATCTTATGTGAATAAGGAAACCTTTACTAACAGTCTTCTAAAGTTCTCAATTCAATAGTAGCATATTTCGCCAAAACAGTAAATATATTAAAATTGATAAATGGTCCTTTAAATTGACGTAAGCAGTGTTAGACCAATGTTTCATTAATAAATGTATCTGATTTTTTTTAGTGTTTTTCCATTCAGGTTCACATAAGATATATTATACAAAGGTTAGTTTGTGCATAAAAACACTTGATGAAGCATAAAAAAAAGATAAAAAGATAATTGATGTTTTTTAATTTACGGGAGGTGGCAAAACAAATGAAGACATACGGTTATGTTCGAAAAAGTTACTTAGCTAGTGCGGACGAACAAATGAAAAAACTTGATAAGTATACTTGCACTAAAATTTTTGTAGAAAATGAGAAAGCTGCTGGCGAGTTAGAATTGAGACAATTATTAAATGAAATTAGTAGTGACGATTGTTTAGTCATACTCAGCATGAAAATTTTTGGTAAAAGTGCTTCAGAATTAATCGCTTTGATGGTGGAATTGAAAGAAAAATCTATTCGCTTAATTAGCATTCAAGATGAGCTTGATTCGACAAAGCCCTTATCCTTTTACCAAATTACTGAGATAGTAGCAAATAGTTTAGAAGAGAAATAAGGTCACGTAGAGCCCACAATTAAAATTGACTGTAGTGACACTAAAAAATAGTAAATATTAAATGATCTCCTAAGATAAAAAGAAATATTCAGCTTAAGGAAATTTAGGCTGAATATTTCTTTTTTAATGCCATTAGTTGACTTTTTTTGTCTTAATTCGTACAATTTTGAGAGATAGATAGAATTAGGAGGCATTAGTAAGTGATTAGACAAGCAAAAAAAGAAGATGTAGAACAAATTATTCCGTTAATTTTGATTATCTTAAAAGATATGGAGCTAGAATTTTTAGCAAAATACGGCATCAAGAAAGTTAGTGATGTTTTAAGAGCCGGTTATGTCACGGAAACATTTCGTTACAGTTATCAACGAGCCATTGTTGATGTTGAAGGGGAGCAAATTTTAGGTGTGGCTTTTGGCTATAAAGACTCCGAGGAAGATCTGATAGACCAACCTTTAGTTGATATCTTGCCGTTGTTTGAGATTCCAGCAGAGGAAAAGATGTTCACAGATAAAGAAGCTTTTGCTGATGAATGGTACTTAGACAGTATCGCTGTTAGAGCAGATCAGCGTGGTCAAGGAGTCGGCGCTCGCTTGTTAAAAGCACTGCCAGACTTTGCTAAAGAACAAGGGGCTAGCAAGCTTGGTTTAAGTGTGGATGATGGCAATCCGCGAGCGAAACAGCTTTACTTGAGACAAGGTTTTGAAGACGTCGGTCGGACGGTAATCAGTGGCCATGACTATGACCATATGCAACGGTCAGTCTAATTAATAAAAGACTAATCTTGAACCACTCATGAGAGTGACAAAAGATTAGTCTTTTTTAATAGTCTAATTCAGGAAAGAGTTTTTTGAATTCTAGTCCTTGTTTATGGCGATTAAGGAGCCAGTAATCAAGGACAGCGGCAATACAAATACAAAGTGGGGCATCAGCATCATCAAAAACGACAAAATGGTGGAACTCTCCATCTGTTAAAGTCTTTTTCTTTAAGGTCATCACTTTTCGATTTAGCTGATAAATATGATAGTCTTGATTTTTGATGTCACCAATTACTACCCAGCCTAACTGGTGGACATAATAAAAGTCGCGATGAATAGACAGAATCCGTTGTAAGGAACCAACTTTTTCAAACTCTTGATAGAGATCAAAACGAGCACCGATCGGCATGGCGAAGGTAGCTTGTTTAATGCTTGCCACAATCTCACCATTCATTTGATAAAGTGAGAGGACGTCTCCCCGGGTGCCCCAACGGCCAACCATTAAGAAAACTGGTTCCCCAGCTTCATTTTTAATAATCGTGCGGGCGTTACTAGACAACAAATTTTGGCGAATAAAAAAGTCAGACATTCAATCACCCCATTTTGTAGTGGCTCTTATAAATTCTCGTCGATAGCTCGGCGAATCGCTTTACCAACACCACTATCTGTGTGATGGGGCGCTTCGTAACGGGCAATCGCTTTAACTCCTGGTTCAGCATTTTCCATGGCGAAACTGACGCCAGCGATTTCTAACATACTGACATCGTTAAAGTTATCACCAATCGTCATAACCTCCCTTAGAGGAATGTTTAAAGATTCAGCAATTTGTTTCACGGCAATGCCTTTTTGGGCATTCACATGATTGATTTCAATATTATTTGGAAAAGATGACGTCACGATCAAGTCAGGCAAGGTCTCTAATTGCGCTTGTAACGGACCTAAGACCGTTTTACCACTTTGCGAAAAAGCGATAAATTTTAAAATCTTTAAGTCGGGATTATCAAGCAACGACTCATAGTCATCCACATGATTGATTTCTAATAAATCTAGTTGAGCCGCCGCCATGGCCACAGCCATTTTAAAAGTTAAATGAGGCAAGTGATTAGCTAACATCGTCGCCATATTTTCGATGCGGTGATGTTTGCTATCAGAGTAAATCCCATGATTTGTGGCAATTTCAAAATAAACATGAGCATTTTTTAACTCAGTCATAATGGCAAGTGCTGTTTCTTTAGTAAATTGAATCGTAAATAGCTCCTTGCCGTCCTTATCGAAGGCTTGTGCCCCGTTGACAGCAATGAGTGGGCATTTAATCCCAGCTTCTTGTAAGGCCGGTACAGCTTCCGTATAGCCTCGCCCTGTCGCGACGACGAATTGTGCGCCGTGACTTTCAGCATAACGAATCGCTGCGATGTTCTCAGGTGAAATATCCATCTTAGAACCTAATAATGTACCATCCATATCTGAAGCAATTAATTTAATCATTCATTTTCCTCCTAAAGTGTGGTCACTTTCATTTTACCATCTTTTTAACAATTAGGCATGTTTACTAATTTACCTTGTTGAATTTCCTAGTTTTTAGTATTCTAGAGGAAAGGATGTGACGTTAATGAGAGTGACTATCGGTAATCAATGGCAAAAGTTGTTTTTAACAGAAAGTCAAAAACCGTATTTTAGCCAGTTACAAAAATTTGTTGAAAAAGAATACCAAGAGAAAAGTATTTACCCGGAACAAGAAAATATCTTCAAAGCCTTTGAGTGGACCTCTTACGAAAAAGTCAAAGTCGTTATTTTAGGCCAAGATCCTTATCATGGAGCAAATCAAGCCCACGGGTTAAGTTTCTCTGTCCTACCAGGGAATAAAATCCCCCCCTCCTTAAGAAATATTTATCAAGAGTTAGCCAGTGATTTAGGGACTGAGCCGGTGACTCATGGTTATTTAGAAAGCTGGGCGAAAGAAGGGGTCTTATTGCTAAATACAGTTCTAACAGTAGCTGAAGGCCAAGCCCATTCCCATCGAAATCAAGGCTGGGAAATCTTTACAGATCAAGTGATTCACGAATTAAATCAACGCAGGGAGCCAATTGTCTTTATTTTATGGGGGAAGCCGGCTCAAAGTAAAATTAAGATGATTGATCAAGAACGGCATCACATTATCCAAGGCCCTCACCCCAGTCCCTTATCTGCTTACCGAGGATTCTTTGGAACGAAGCCCTTTTCAGAAGCCAATCGTTTGTTGAGAGAAAATGGTCAAAAAGAGATAATATGGCAATTACCAATAACTGTATAAGTTTTTGCTAAAAACTGTACTAGCGATTTGTGTAATAACCAACTATTAATGAATCTATCAACAAATTTGTTGGATAATACAGAGCTTTTTAACTGTTCTTTTTAGCTTTTTAGGTGTATGATAGATTATGAAGTCATAAATCAAATCTTGGAGGTAAGACATTGGACATGTTTGAAGGATTAAAGGAACAAATTAAAGGTAAAGATATTAAACTCGTTTTCCCAGAAGGAACAGATGTAAGAGTACTAGGAGCAGCAACTCGTCTTGGTGCAGAAGGTTTAATTTCACCAATCGTTATTGGTAATCAAGCAGAAGTTGAAGAAATTGCAACTAGCCGTGGTTTCATAACAACTGGTTTCACGATCATTGATCCAGAAACTTATGCTAACTTTGACAACATGGTAGCATCTTTTGTTGAACGTCGTAAAGGCAAAGTAACAGAAGACCAAGCTCGGACAATCTTAAAAGATCCTAACTACTTTGGTACAATGTTAACTTACATGGACGAAGCTGCTGGTATGGTCAGTGGTGCGATTCACTCAACTGGTGATACTGTACGTCCAGCTCTACAAATTATCAAAACAAAACCAGGAGTTAGCCGAACAAGTGGTGCTTTCCTAATGGTTCGTGGCCGTGACGAAGAGAAATACTTATTCTCTGACTGTGCGATCAACGTAAATCCAAACGCTCAAGAATTAGCTGAAATCGCTGTCGAAAGTGCTAAAACAGCTGAAATGTTTGGGATTGACCCGAAAGTTGCGATGTTAAGCTTCTCAACTAAAGGTTCTGCTAAATCTGAAGAAGTAACAAAAGTTGCTGAAGCAACTAAAATTGCTCAAGAATTAGCTCCTCAATATGAAATTGATGGCGAATTACAATTTGATGCTGCTTATGTGGCTTCAGTTGGTCAACAAAAAGCGCCAGATTCAAAAGTTGCTGGTAATGCAACAGTCTTTATCTTCCCTGAAATCCAATCAGGTAACATTGGTTACAAAATTGCTCAACGTTTCGGTAACTTTGAAGCAATCGGACCAATCTTACAAGGGTTAAACAAACCTGTTTCTGATTTATCTCGTGGTTGTAATGAAGAAGATGTTTACAAATTATCAATCATTACGGCTGGACAAACGTTATTAGGTTAATCTCTAAGACAAACTACTCAACTCTGTTGGGTAGTTTTTTTTTTCATAAATAGGTATACTAAGAGCAGAAGAAAAGTAAGCGAGGAAATGTAAATGTTAGAATATCAATTGAATAATGTCGATGAAACCCAAGGGTTAGCCGAAAGTATCGGAAAAGTCTTGTTGAGTGGGGACTGTCTCGTCTTAACCGGGGAATTAGGAGCTGGCAAAACCACCTTTACGAAAGGTCTAGGGATTGGCTTAGGGATTGAACAGATGATTAAAAGTCCGACCTATACGATTGTTAGAGAGTACCGCAAAGGTCGGTTGCCACTATTTCATATGGATGTTTACCGTTTAGAAGAAGGTGCCGGTGATTTAGGTTTAGAAGAATATTTTGAAGCTGAGGGTGTTTCAGTCGTTGAATGGGGACAAATGATTGCTGAAGAGCTACCTAGTTCTTATTTAGAAATTATTTTGAGCTATCAAGTAGCGGAAGACAGCCGAAAATTAGTGCTCAAACCAGTTGGTCAAAGGGCGGCTGATTTAGTTTCACGAATTGAAAAAGCGATAAAAAAAGCGGAAAATCCTTAGATTTTCCGCTTTTTTACATGTATTTAACGAGTTCTTTCAGAGGTTCAATCCCAAACTGTTCCGCTTGATACAATAAAATATTGGCACAAGCGATACTATCTTCCAAGGCATTGTGGTGATTATCTAAAGAGATATTAAGGTAATCACAGACTGTATTGAGACGGTGATTTTCAAAATCAGGAAAAAGTTTCCGGCTAGTTTTGACAGTGCACAAGGACAAGTAGTGAGGTTGCTCAAGGTTGTAGTACTCAAGGCAGCCTTTTAGAACGTTACAGTCAAAGGCAGCATTATGGGCAACGATTAAGCGGTTCTCTTGAAAGAAGCCTTTAATTTCTTCCCAGACTTCAGGAAAAGTCGGGGCATCAACAACGTCTTCTGGTTGAATGCCGTGAACTTGAATGTTTCGCCAGTGAAAATCAGTTTCCGGTTTGATCAGTGAATAATAACGGCCAACGATTTTATCGTCTTGGACCATAATTAAAGCGACTGAACAGGCACTGTGCTTTTGGGCGTTAGCTGTTTCAAAGTCAAAAGCAATAAAATTCATTGTAACAACTCCTTTAATTGATCTTGTAAGTATTATAACCCACTTCCAAGAAAGAAAAAAGACTAGTCTGACAAGGATTTCTATTTGAAATCAGATCTCTCAGCTAGTCTTTTTATTAATTACTTTTTTTCTTACGACGTCTTTTCTTCCGGCGACCAGAACGACTGGCTTCTCTTTCAGCCAATTCTTTGGCGGCTTTTTCTTTCTTTCGCGCAAACAAAACTAAAGTTAAAATTGTCAAAATAATTAGAATGATCAAAGCGATAATCGCTAGTAACATCGGTGTTGTTAATTTTTTAGCTGGGCTATTTGATTCTGCCTTAGAAGATGCAGGTTGTTCCGGACTACCACTCACGCCAGTTTCTTTTTGATTGGCATTTGAGGAACTCGTTGTTAAATTATTTTCAGAGGTATCTTTAACAGAACTAGCTGCTGTAGGATCATAAGAATCTCCAATCACAAAGTCATAGTCAATGTCAGTTGATTGGTCATTAATAAAATCAGCAAAGGCAATGGTAGTTTTATCTATGCCTTCAGGAACTTCGATTTCAAAAGAACCATCAGCAGCCACTGGAATCGAGCCAACAATATCCGCTAAAGAAATATTAACATCAGGTAAGGTTTTTCCAGATAAAATCCGGCTCTCTTTGTCAAAGCTTAAATCAGTTACAAGTGGTTCTTTAGCTTCTTCACCATAAGTCGTTAAGGGAGAGCTAAGGAGCCACAGACAACTAATGAGTCCGATGACGACTAACTTTTGAATTTTTTTCATAAAGTAACCTTCTTTCCTTTAAGATAATTAGTTATCAAAGTTCATGATTTCTAGTTCAACTGGACAATGGTCGCTACCGACAATGTCCTTGTGGATCGTAGCATCGACTAACCGGTCAGTTAATTTTGTTGAAGTTAAAAAATAATCAATCCGCCAGCCAGCATTGTTTTGCCGGGCGTTAAAGCGGTAGCTCCACCAAGAGTAGGCCCCTTCTAAAGTTGGGTAAAAATGTCGAAAAGTATCAACGAAGCCTGTCTCTAGTAAGTCTGTAAATTTGGCTCTTTCTTGGTCAGAAAAACCAGGGTTTTTACGATTGGTTTTCCAGTTTTTTAAATCAATGTTTTCATGAGCAACATTTAAGTCCCCACAAACAATCACCGGTTTTTGGGTTTCAAGCTCTTGTAAATAAGCGGAAAAATCACGTTCCCACGCCATGCGGTAATCAAGACGTTTTAACTCATTTTGGGAGTTAGGAGTATAGCAAGTGATTAAAAAATATTCAGGATACTCTAAAGTAATGAGTCGTCCTTCTTGGTCGTGCTCTTCAATTCCTAAACCGTAAGTGACAGCTAAAGCAGCTTCTTTCGCAAAAATGGCTGTTCCAGAATAGCCTTTTTTTACAGCATAATTCCAATATTGATGATAGCCAGGTAAGTCTAAGTCGATTTGTCCGGCCTGCAGTTTTGTTTCTTGTAGACAGAAAAAATCGGCATCAAGTTCATTAAAAATCTCAATAAAACCTTTTTTGACAACGGCTCTCAGTCCGTTAACATTCCATGAAATTAATTTCATTCCTCATCGCCTCCGTTAAGTAACTCTCCTACCATTGTATCGAAAAAAGGAGCTGACGTCATGTTTTTGCTTTTTTTGCTTTAAAAAATTAATTTAATTGGCGGCAACCAGTCGTGATAACACCAATCGTAATTTAAAGAGAAAAAACCAGCCTGTTTAGCAGACTGGTTTGTTTGTTATTGTAAACCGATTAAAATCGCAATAATGATAAAGGCAGAACCTAATAAAAAGAGGAAACCTTGCATTTTAATTTGGAACTTAGCCCATTTCGTCCAATCAATCCGAGCCACACCTAGAACACCAATTAAACTAGCAGAAACGGGTGTAAAGGCATCGACGAAGCCAGCGCCTAATTGATAAGCTAAAACAGCGACTTGACGAGAGACTCCTAAGATATCAGCTAAAGGCGCCATAATTGGCATCGTTAACGCTGCTTGACCGGAGTTTGATGTCACAACTAGATTGAATAAGCTTTGGAAAATGTACATAAATAAAGCCCCAATGACACTAGGAACCCCAGTTAAGAGATTTCCGATACTGTAGAGAATGGTATTTAAGGTTGAAGCCACATTTGCGTCAGCACCACCTAATACAAGGAGAATCCCTTTCGCCATCCCAACGACAATTGCGGTACCAGCTAGATCAGCCACCCCACTTTGGAATGAGGAAGCAATCTCATTGATTCCCATATTGTTTAATTTAAAGATCACAGCAATAATTCCGGCAACTAAGCCCATGACGAAGAATTGGGAAGCAATCTCAGGAATGTAATACCCTTTTGACGTGACACCCCAAATAATCCAGAGTAAGACAGCTAACATTTCTAGTAAAATTAATTTGTGACCTAATAAGAAAGGTTTTTGCTCTTCTTCAGTCGTAGCAATTCGTTCACGAAAATAATCATCGGATTGATGAGTTGTTGATAATTCCGGTTTTTTGCGGATTTTTTCTGCGTAGACCATCATGTAAATAGCTGAGAGACTAGTAATCGTCACCCACATAATTAAGCGGAAAGTGGCACCAGATAAGACTGGTACACCAGCAATTCCTTGGGCAACTGCTACGCTAAAAGGACTCATCCATGAAGCGGCGTTACCGATTTGCGAGGCGACATATGTTACGGTAATGGCGACAATCGAGTCGTAACCTAGGGCGATTACGAAAGGTACCATGATCATCGCAAAGGGAATGACTTCTTCCGCCATTCCAAAAGTTGCCCCACCCAGTGAGAAGACAAAGAAGATAATCGGTAAGGCGAGACGTTCTAGGCCTTTAGTTTTGCTAATAAAGGCAAAAATACCAGCATCAATTGCGCCAGTTGCCATAATAATTCCAAATGACCCACCAACAACTAAGATTAAAGCAACAATTCCTACAGCAGAACCGTATTTATCTCCAGAAGCTAAGCCCTCGAAAATATAATTTAAGAATCCAAAACCACCGAAATCATCAGTTCCCCAAATTTTAGCAGTTTTATGCAGTTTTTTATCAGTATTATACATTTCTTTGCCGTACAATTCGTACAGCACGTCATCTGATAAAGCTAACTCATCCAGCTTTTCTTGGGTTAAGTCTTTTTCGCCTTCAGCTAAGACCGTTGTTAAAGCTTCTTGGTCGACTTCTAGCTCAGCTAAAGCTGTCTGATCTTTGGCTAAGTCAGATAACTCTTCAAAGACAAACTGTTGATTAAGAGGGTAACTATAACGGAAGGAATCTTTATCTAAGACAGTCCGGGTAGTCACACCGCCATCAGGGTTTTCGATTTCAATTTCGTTAGTGCTAAATTTTCCAGCAGGGACTAAAAAAGTAATGAACCAACAAAATAGTACAACACCAAAAATAATCGCATAAGTATGAGGTGTTTTTATTTGTGTTAAATCCCGTTGGTTTGGTTTCTTTTTAAATAATGACACAGTTGATCAATCCTCTCGTTTTATGAATAAATGCTAAATTTCAATGAATTTTAATGAATAAAAAACCAAAATCTAGTATATCATAAAACAAGCTTGAGGAATATAGTTCTAAGTAGAAAAATTACCCTTAACTTCCTTGTGAGCCTGGAGTAAAAGACCAGTTAAAACACAGAGCCACATGACGCTTTTGGCCGAAAGTCTGGGACTTGTGACTAATTAACTGGCCACCTTGTTTCTGGTAAAACTGATAGGCTGGCAGATTCTCAGCTAAGACCCATAGACAGAAGTCTTCTTGACGTTTTTGGTAATGCGCAATGGCTAATTTAAATAGTCCTTCACCAATCCCTTGACGGCGGTATGCTTGTAAAAGATAGAGGGCGAAGACTTCGTTTTTCGGTAAGGGGTCGGAATTATTAGGGTTTTGATTAAAAAGTAAGAAACCTATGACTTCTTCCTTTGCTGTCACAGCAATCCAAACATGATTAGTCGGCGTTTTAAAGATCCGTTGCCAGAGAGTATGAAAGTGTTCCGGCGTTTGGGTGGCGCTGAAAGTCGGGTCGATCAAGTGACTGTAAGTCGTGTGCCAAGCAGTGTGATGAAGAGTGGCCAGCTGTTTGGTATCACTGGACTGGCCGGGGCGATAATTGATACTCATAATGAATTCTCCTTTAGTTTTTATAGGCTAAGGGACGGGTCAGGAATTAAAGTGAACCAAGTACAGATCAGAGGGGTTTGATTAGTTAAGGTGACACCGTGTTTTTTGAGTAGCTTAGTATAGTAAGTTTCGTGAATCTGATACCAGTTGGCATAAGACCCATCCCCTTCTGCTATGGCAAAGGTAGAATCAATCTTGCCAAAAGGTTGCTCTAGGACGTTGGTGACTTGAACGTAACAAATGACGTGTTGCTGACCATCTTGAATTTGCCAAATGTCTCCAATTTTAGAAAGAGGCAGTTGCCTAAGGGGATAAAGTTCGGCTAAAGAGGAAGTGGCGATTTTGTCTCCTTGTAAAACTAATTGGGCTAAATGTGTTTGTTCTGATTCGCTACTGCCAAAAGCTACAATTTCTGAGAAATAAGTCATTGTTTTACCTCCAATTTTTAATAGTTTCATCTATTATAACTGAAGGAGTAGTCCTTAAGTAAGTAGTAGACACTAAAATAACTTTGGCTAGAACGGAATATAATTGAAGTAAAAGATTATTAAAGGGTATAATTAGATGAACGAGTGAAAAAGCTAACTTTAAAGAGAGCGTGGTGAGAAAATATGGCTAGAAAAATAAATTATCAAGAAGTGACTTTAGCGAACCAAACAGCGGTTAATGAACTGATAATCGCCGCCTTCAATGAAGATACTCTTAAGCATGGTCAAGGACCAGCTGGGGGACCACCTGGTTATGACAACGGGCAATTATTAGCAAAACTACAAGTCGAAGAGGGACTGTTGGAAAGTGTCTACTACCAAGAACAACTAATTGGCTGTTATTGTGTCCAACCGTTGCTAGGGAGGGAAAAAGCCGAACTACGTTTATTGTGTGTGGCTGTCACTCATCAAAATCAAGGTTTTGGCCAACAAATCTGGCAAGAGCTTGAAGAGCGTCTCCCGTATAAGCGCTGGTTAGTCGAAACACCTGCTTACAGTATTGATAATCAACGCTTTTATGAAGAGAGTTGCGGCTTTCATACAGTGGCAATTCGCGATTATCAAGGCAGTCAAGGAATTGTTTTTGAAAAGCAGATAGAGGGAAAGGACTGATAACTGATGGACGTTCAAGTCATTACGAGTGAGTTTGAAAAAGTTAAAATTACTCGTCATATTTTACAGCAGTTACCAGAATGGTTTGGCATTCCAGCAGCCAGGGAAGCCTATGTTGAGCAAGCCAAGAATTGTCAGATGTTGGCTTGTTTTTTCGAGGAGGAGCCGGTGGCCTTTATTACCGTGAATCAAAAATTTACTCACAGTGCTGAAATTGACGCCATGGGAGTCTTGCCGGCCTATCATCGTCAAGGTCTTGGTCGAAAGCTAATGACTGAAGCTAAAAAACAGTGCCGGGCGAGGAATGTTGCCTTTTTACAAGTCAAAACGTTGTCGGCAGATCATCCAGATTTGGGTTATGCTAAAACGCGCCGATTTTATCAAGAGATGGGCTTTGTGCCTTTAGATCTTTTTCCGGATTTGTGGGGGCAGGCCAATCCTTGTTTACAATTAATTTTAAGTATTTAAAGGAGTTTAAGATGACCGACTATCAATTAATTAAAAATTATCAGAAGGATCCGACTTTAAAAGCTAGTTTTATGGGATTAGCCAAAGAGACCTTCGAACTAGATTTTACGACCTGGTCTGAAGGAGACTTTTGGCAAAGTGAGTATCTTCCTTATGGATTTATTACAGAAAATGAAGTCGTTGCTAACGCCTCTGTCCAGAAAATGACTTTAGTTATCGCAGGTCAAGAATATCAAGCCATTCAGATCGGCACAGTTATGACGAAGGCAAGTCACCGAAACCAAGGCTTGGCTAAACAATTAATTCAGGAAATTATGACAGATTATCAAGGGTCAGTGGATTTGATTTATTTATTTGCCAATGAAACAGTCTTAGATTTTTACCCGAAACTAGGTTTTCAACGAGTATCGGAATTTCAAGGGAAGTTAGTCCTGGCGAAAAACCAGTTAAAAAGAACACAGTCAAAGTTAATTCAGCTTGACCCAAATAAAATTGAGGATGTTGAGTGTGTCTTTAAATTAGCTAAAAATCGCCAGATGATTTCTCAAAATATTGGTGTCAAAGACAATCATAATTTGTTAATGTTCTACTTCTTATTAGGGTTTCCAGAAAACACTTATTACTTAGCAGAATTAGAGACAGTTGTTATGATGGAACAAGTTGACAAGACTTTACATGTCTTTGATTTAATTTATCAAGGAGAACAAGCAGTCAGCGATCTTTTAGAAGAGCTGATAACTGAGGAGATAGAAGAGCTTATTTTATATTTTACACCTCTAGAAACAATCCCTAATTTACAATTTAGCGAAATAATCAACGAGGATGATTGTTTATTTGTTAGGGGGAAGGTCGAACTATTACAAGGGAATCATTTATTTCCATTGACGTCACATTGTTAAGAGAACCCTTTTTTAAAGGGTTCTTTTTTATTACAGTGAAAACCTGAAGTTTAGTTGACAAAGTGACAAGGTGTCACTTTCTTAGAAAGGTGGATGATTATGAGTTTAGATTTAATCTTGGCTAGTGCCGCCATGGTAATTGCGTTAATTTCTTACAGTATTGGGGTTTTTGGCGAACGTCGCACTGGCACAATTCAATTAAAACATTTATTTTTCTTTGTCGGCGGCTTAATTTTTGATACAACAGGGACGACATTAATGAATAAGATTGCTAGTGAGAACAACAGCTCCCAATTTGGCTTACACCAATTGACGGGCGGTTTAGCCCTCTTTTTAATGGGCTTTCATTTACTATGGGCCATCTGGGTTTATAAAAAAGGCTCAGATAAGGCGAAAGCTCAATTTAATAAATTTAGCTTAGGAGTCTGGGGTCTCTGGGTGATTTCATTCATTTTAGGAATGTTAGTCGGCATGGGAATCATCTAATTAGTTACATGTAACAAAAAACTGGTGGTGATCGAAAATTAATCGATCACCACCAGTTTTTTTATGTGAGGTCATAATAGTGAGGTGTTTTTTGGAGCTGATAAACTTTAGGCTGATCACAAGTCAGAAAATCTGGATCTAAAGTGACTCTTTGGATGGCTAAGTTATCATAAAGCTTAATGTATAAACTCAAATCCGTTTGATTGTAAAGGGAGGTGTACTGAGTATATTGAACTGAAACGCCGTCAGCAATCACCCCTTTAGGAATATCAACAGTAGCTAAAATATGAAAACCAAAGTTAGGTCCTTGTTCTTCCGTAACGGGCTGGCTCAGATTTAACAACATAGCACTTCGAATAAAACGAGCAGGCGAAGTAAAGTCGCCTGGTAGGCTAATTAAACCAGTCCCTTTACCAAAAGAAGGAATTTCTAATTTATCTAAAGACATATTTGGTCGGTTTGTCTTAGTTAAGCCGGAATAGTTCCGTAAGTTTGTTAAATGCCAATCGAAGGTGGGGCCGTTAGTCATAACACCAATCGGATTTTCAAAGACTTTAAACCCTAAAGGAATGGAAGGCTCAATCACAATACTGCGACCACTTAAATCTTTGAGAAAGAAATGTTGTGGCAAGCCACTTTCTTTAACGATTGACACATTAGGAATCCCGATGGTGTCTAAACAGTCGATAACTTGGTCAATGGTTTCGCACTGACTTAACAAGTAAAAGATGAGCAGTTCAGCATAAACTGGCTCTTTGCCAGCGGCTTTGATGTCTTCAACTGAGGCGTAGCGAAAATCATCAGCAAAGTATTGGGTAGAAGCAGCTAAGCCATGCTCATTAATACCGTCTAATACCATCGGCATGACTTGACCATCAGCTAAGGTACCAACACCTAAAACTGAATGTGTTGTTTGCCAAGGATAGATTTCCGCCGGGACAGCATAGTTTCTAGGAAACTGAATGACTGCATAATCATAATCAACATCGTATTCTTGGGTTCGGCCAAAAAATTCATGCTGACTAATTGTTTTATAACTAATACCTGTGCACATCTAAACATCACTCCATTTGTTATTGATGATTTAATAATACTCCTTAAATGAATCAGAGTACAGTTAGATGAGTAAAAAAAGTAACGTGATAGAAAAGAGTAAACGAATAGTGAAATGTCGCCAATTAACTTTTTGATTTAAAGCTAGCCCATTTAATAATGCTGCAACAAGTAGCCATGACAATCCCCAAAAAAGCATGGAGATGTTCTGATAGCTGAATAAAAGGCACAAACTACCTAGCAAATTAATTAATAAGGTAATGATTGGCAGTTCACGGTAGGTTAATAATGCTGAAATAGCCATGGTCATAGCATACAAAAAAATGATAATAGTAAAAAAAGTGTCATAAAAGCCCCCTATGGATATGATATAATTAAAACATAAGGGGTTAACCCCTCGTCAAGGGAGACTTGCAAGATGTTTATGGGCGAATTCGTAAAAAAGAATCACACAACGAAGGATCGAATTAGATATTACATTGAACTTGGTTTATTAACACCAATTAAAAAAAATCAATGGTATTGCTTTGAAGACAAGGATCAACAAGTATATGAAAGTATTATTGAATTAAAGGAGTTAGGCTTTTCCATTAAAGGCATTCAGAAAATTTATCGTAGCCATTTAGAAAAATGTGGCACAATTGAACAGTGGCAAGAAAATTTAGCAATTGTGACGCAAGAAATAGTTAATCTAGAAGAAGAAATTAAAGGATTAGCCAGTCGTGAAGTTAAATTAATGGACGTTAAAAATGACTTAGTCGCAGTTATCGAAGCTAATGAAAAAGGGAAGGAGCGTTCCAAATGAAACGTCTTAAAATTAGCCTCTTAATTTTAATCGCTGTACTACTGGTCGGTTGTCGTAAACCGTCAAAAGAGATTAGTCAATCAGCGGCAGAGTCAGTATCTGAGATGGCTATTTCTCAAAGTGCCAAGGTGCCTGCCTTAAATGGAAAATGGCAAGGGCGCTTAGGGACTTATGATGGTAATCAAACGTATCAAATCAGCTATGATCAAGATTTTTTATACTTTGGTCAAAAAAAATTAGTTGTGACAGGGGAGAACGACAATAGTGTATTTACTAAAACACTGGAAGAACAGTCATGGATTTATGAGTTTAGGCTAGTCGAAAATGGCTTAGTCGTGCTCCCCTCCTTTAAAATAACTAAAGGGGGCGTTGGTGGCGATTTAGCACCAATTGAGTTACTGCCAGTTTATCAAGAAACCTTAGAAGTTAACTTTTTTGATGAGGAAGAAGTCAGTGATTATCACACCGTCATGAAAAAGATTTACGATTTAGCGGAAAAAAAGCAACCTTTCGAGCTAAAGGTAATTACGTTTACGATCGAAGGCGACCCGATTAGTCAGCAAATCACTTACGATCAAGAAAAAATTTATTACATAGAAGACAATCGGGAAGATCAGTACGGTGGCGAAGAAAGAGGTATTGTTAAGGTGACTTTTAACCAACTTACTTACCGGGAAGTCAAAGATTCAGAACTAGCGACAACAGAAAAACTGCGGAAAGAATACGTGTTAAGTGGCGGCTCAAAAGTTAAAGATTATTCAGAAGTCGTCTTTGATGTCACCGAGTCCCCAGAGGAATTCATTGAATAATCAGTTAAAAGCTTGATAAATCAAGAAAGCAACAAAGTGTTGCCTTAGTTATTTCTCGAAAAAGCAACAAGTCTCAGCTATGACTAGTCCTCATAGCCACCTATACTAATGTTAGAGGAGGCGAAACAAATGAATATTGCCGAGCAACTGAAGTTAGCTAGAAAAGCAAGAGCATTTACCCAGCAAGAAGTGGCAGAAGTTTTACATGTGACAAGAGCGACGATTTCTAGTTGGGAAGTCGGTCGGACGTATCCAAGTTTGGATTTATTAGTTGCCCTTAGTAATTTATATGATTTGTCCCTCGACACACTACTAAAGGGGGACGTAAAAATGGTCGAAAAAGTCAGTAAAGATGTCAAACAAAAGCAGGTTTATCAAAGAATTGTCATCGGGATAGTCGGGATAGTTAGCCTGTTTATCTTAATTAACATTGTTTGGTTGAGTATTAACCAGCAAAGTTATCAATACTTAGATAAACAGTGGCAAGTCCAAAAGGATGCTTATGAGCTTAAGGAAGGTGATGTCACATATCGGGCCCATAAAAAAGATATTAAGTCATTATTTCGCAATCATTATTTAAAAAAAGCCGACATTTGGGTCATGTCATGGGTTGATAACCGAGAAGACCCGACAGGTTATGGCTTAAATCTAACGATAGCAAATGGAGATGAGCTTTCCATGTTAGTTGAGGTTGGCAATAGTGGCACAGGTGGCTCTATTTATGTCGATAAAAACATGACATATCTTGATCATAAATACACGACTGAGTTATTACAAAATAGCGCACATCCAGAAGATTTGGCAAAAGTAAAAGAGTTTTTAGCAGAAAATCAAACAGAACTTAAAGAGCTATACCGTAAGACCCAAGAGCAGTATGAGTTAGTCAATAATAAGCAAAAGTGAGCCGGTCATAATGACAAATCATGACACTCGGTAAAACATCAAAAGAGTCAAAAAAAGTGGAAAACGTATTCTAAACTGTACCCTATAGAATGGACACGAAATAAAAAGCGTGCCTTCTGTAGGGTATTTTTGTATGATAAATAGAAAAGGAAGTGACACAAATGGGAATTAATAAGTTTACACCGCAAGAGGTGACAG